>DUZW01000016.1 GCA_013349295.1 Deltaproteobacteria bacterium | reverse complement strand
CACCCATGGAGGCAAGGAGCGGATGGCCGAACTCCAGGTAGAAATCGGCCGGGTCGTGACCGGAAGGTAAACGGGCCAGGGCACGGTGAGCCTCGGTCGGGGAGTGGATGTCGCCGAAGTAGCCTTCCGCCGGAGAAAAAAGATGAAAATGCACCGGCAGGATTTGCGCCAGTTCACCCATGATGCCAAGGTAGACGGTGGGCAGGGTATCAATGCCGAACAGGGACACCCTGGTGGGCAGAAGATGGGGAAAGGGGATCGCACCTGCGGCCAGGGCTTGCCTGGCTCTCAGCATGAGGCGGGCCGGGGAGCAACACCCCAGCTGCTCAACCACCAAGCGCCAAAGCTTGGGCTGCCAAAGATCCTCCGCCAAATCATGGCCCAAGGCCCGATTATCCCCTTCCTCCCAAGCCAGGATCATTTCGGGGCGATAAACCGCGTATTGATCAAAGAGATGGGCGATCTGCCTGGCCAGCTGGAGCTTCTTGCTCAACGGGCCATCGCCAAGGTAGGAGGTCAGGGGCGAGAAATCAGGATCGTTGCGACAGTCATCAAGAAGAGCACAGATCACAAAGGCAAGCCGTTCCCGGCTGTACCTTTGCACCCGGTCCCCCTCGTCCCCGAGGGTTGCCCGCAATACCCGCTGAACAAACTGCCGGGGATGGGGAAAATCAGGATTGGCCCACACCCCGAACCTGCCGGAAAGCTGCATCCCAAGCCAGGTCGCCATCCCCTTGCTCTGCACGATAATACATTCGGGGGCAAGCGGCGAAGCAAGCGGCTCGAGCAGAACATCGACCAGCGAGTCCAGCAGGGCCTCGACCCTGTTGGCCCGATAAATATACATGGCGCTCTTCATGACCTTATCCGCAACTATACAGAAGAGCTACGACAGAGAGGGCAACAACCGTTGTCTGAAAAAAAACGGCACTCACAAGACAGAGGCCATCAGGCCGCCATGCGCCGGAGACACTTCTGCAGCCGGGTGACAAGCTGGCCAAGTTCGGGCTTGGAGATCTGATCGTCAGCCCCCACCGCCTCGCCCTTGTGGCGGGCCGTATCGTTGATCAAAGAAGAAAAAAGCATGACGGGAATGCCATCGTAGCCATTATCTTCCTTGATCCGCTTACAGAGATTATGCCCGTCCATGCGCGGCATTTCTATATCGCTGACCACGGCCAGCACCTCATCGTGCAGGGTACCGTCGGTTCTCAGTTTTTCCAGATATTCCCAGGCTGCCTGCCCGTCCGAATGGGCAACGACCCGGTATCCCGCCTTTGCCAGCGTTTGTCGAATCTGATCCTGAATCATGCGCGAATCATCGGCAATGACCACGGCCTTGTCGACCTGGTCGGCATTGGGATGCTCCGAGATGGAATGGGCTTCGGAATCAATAACCATGCTGGGATCTATGGAGGCGATAATACTTTCGAAATCAACCATCTGGATGATATTGCCATCCACGAGACACACCCCGGTGAGACTGCTGTAATGGGAAATGATCGGCGGTGGCGGCAGAATTTTCGTCCAGCTGACCCGGTAGACTTTATCCACCCCATGGGCAATAAAACCGAAAAACTTGCCGTTGATCTCGGTGACAATCACCACCCATTTTGCCTTTGCCTCCGGGGAAAGGTCCGGCACATAGCCGAACCAATCGCACAGGTCGATCAGGGGGATGGTCCGATCCCGCAACAGGAAAACACCTTTCATGGACGACACACTTTCCGGAATCTCGGTCAGGTTTTCAGGCATGGCCACCAACTCACGAACCTTGGCGGCATTGATGCCGTATGCGGTTTTGCTGATGGAATCAGTGGTCTGATCATGCCACTGCAGGAAAAAGGTTATGATCTCCAGCTCGTTTGTCCCGGCTTGCAAAAGAATATCGGTTTTGTAACCAGCGGCTTGGCTCATGTAAAGGCTCCAATGTGTCAGGATACTGCCCAAAATAAAAGGATATCAGATACAATTATAGGAAAGCGGAAAATTACTCAACTAAATAATCAAGCGTGCCTGGAGCGGAATCGGGTGGACGAACGCCGTTCTTTTCTCTTGTTTATTTTCAAAATTCCAGCCATGGACTGCAACAGGTTCTGAGGATGAACCGATCCGGCGCAATATTATTCATCCTCCCTCTCTGTCGGCAACCTGCAGATGGTGATCCAAGGGCCTGTTGCCTGTATTTTCCACCTCCACATCGCATAGCCGCTGCTGATCCTGCAATTTTTATTGCGGAAAAATACACCTGCGAATTCAGCCGAGGGACTGACCCTATCAATCATTTTTTGCAATTTGACTTCTGACAAAAGGGGAGTATAATCTCCCACCGAATCATGACGGCCCCGGTTCTGCGGAAGAAACCGGGGAAATGCCATGACGCCCGGGCCGTTGCCCTGGACGCCATGTTTCAGTTCTCCTTAACATACGGATCGTTGCCTTGGCGGGTTGTTGGCTCCCTAGTCTGTTTTTTTACAACTCCGCCAAAGAGTCTTGCCACACCGTACGGTTAGGAGCCGTTACGAAACATTTTTTTGCTTTCTTGACCATTTTGCTACGGCTCCTTATGCCGTTTTATCCATGATCCGATAACAATATTATTTTTTTTCAACCAACGGCTAACCCGCACCACGGAGTGTTTATGTCGAGTTCCCTGCGCTGGAAAATCACCCTCCTGCTCTTTATCACCATTTTTGCCGGCCTGACCGTTGCTCCTTCTTTCACCAAGGTTCCGGTCTGGTGGCAAAAATATCTCGCTCCGGCAGGCCTGAAGCTGGGACTGGATCTACAAGGCGGCATGCATCTGGTTCTCAAGGTAGACCTGAAAAAAGCCATTGAAAACAATCTGGACCTGTCGGTCCAGGATCTGAAAAACACCCTGGCCGAAAAAAATATCACCGTGGTCCGCACTGCTTCCGGAGATACGCGCAAGATCATTCTGACCCTGCCCAACACCGGCGCCCTGGAAACGGTCAAGCAGATAATCGACAAGGAGTTTCCCGACCTTGTCGGCGACTTCCAGACAGATCAAGGAAGCTTTCCCCGGATCATCGTCAGCCTGAAACAGGAAAAAATCGATTTCATCAACAACAAGGCGGTTGATCAATCCCTTGAGATTCTCCGCAACCGGATCGATCAGTTCGGCGTGGCCGAACCTGCCATTGTCCGCCAGGGCACGGACGAAATCGTCATTCAGCTGCCCGGGGTCAAGGACCCGCAGCGCGCTCTCAATCTTATCGGACGCACCGCCCAGCTTGAGTTTAAACTGGTGGAAGACATACCGGGCCTCAACCTGCCGCAGCTCATCGCTCAAGCCGTCCAGAACGGTCAGTGGCAGGAGGGCGCCAGCCGAAAACAACTCAATCTCGCCTTGCAGAGCAAACTTCCAGCCGGTACCGAGATCTATTTCGAAAAAGAGGTGGATAAGACAACCCGTAAAGAAACACGGATACCCATCCTGCTCAAAAATCAGGTGCTGATGACCGGCGACATGGTCAAGGATGCCCAGGTCCGGGTGGGCGGCAACTTCAACGAACCCTATGTCGGCCTGGATCTCACCAGCCGAGGCGGCACGATTTTCGGCCAGGTTACGGAAAAAAGCGTGGGCAAGCGGTTGGCCATTGTCCTGGATGAGGTGGTTCGCTCCGCCCCGGTTATCCGGGAAAAGATTCTCGGCGGCAGCGCCCAGATCTCCGGCAGCTTCAGCTATGAGGAAGCGACGGACCTGGCCATTGTTCTGCGAATCGGCGCACTCCCCGCTCCGGTGGAAATTGTTCAGAACCTGACGGTCGGCGCTTCCCTTGGCCAGGATTCCATCAACAAAGGATTAATGAGCGGCTTACTCGGCACCCTCCTGGTGATCGTGTTCATGGCCGTGTACTACCGCCTCTCCGGAGTTATCGCCAATCTCGCCATGGTCCTGAACATCCTCCTGCTCTTTGCCGGATTGGCGATGATAGGCGGCACCCTGACCCTGCCGGGCATTGCCGGTATCATCCTCTCCGTCGGTATGGCGGTTGACTCAAACATCATTATTTTCGAACGGATGCGCGAGGAATTCGCCCTTGGCAAATCCGTGCGCTCCGGAGTGGAAGCCGGTTATTCCAAAGCGTTCTTGACCATCATCGACGCCCATGTGACCACCCTGATCACCGCCATGGCCCTGTTTCTCTTCGGCACCGGCCCGATCAAGGGCTTTGCCGCCACCCTCTCCCTGGGCATCATCTTCAATCTCTTCTCCACCCTCTTCGCCTCCCGGCTGTTCTACGACTCCATGCAGGGCAAACGCAAGCTCAAGAAGCTTTCCTTTATGCTCTTTCTCAAGAACCCGAATCTTGACTACATGCGGATCAAGAACCTGACCTTCGCCATCTCCGGCACCTGCGCCCTCATCGGCTGCCTGGCCTTTGTCCAGATCATCCGTGGCCAGGCCAACATGGGCGTGGATTTCTCCGGCGGCACCCTGCTCCAGTACCAGTCCACCCTGCCCTTCTCCCTGGGCGAGGTACGCAGCGCCCTGGCAAAAGGCAACCTTGAAGGGGTTGAGCTGCAAAAAGTCGAGGGCGAAAACCGGCTGATCGTCAAGATTAAAAACAGCGAAAAGGTGGTGGGCCATGTTTCCGAGACGGTCACCGCCCAGCTGAACCGCGATTTTCCGGACAAACACTTCACCGTCGAAAATCAGTCGGAAATCGGCTCATCGGTAAGCGACACCTTGCGTTCAAAAGCGTTGCTGGCCGTGATCGTCTCCCTGCTCGGGGTAATCGTGTACCTGGGGTTGCGTTTTGACCTGCGCTTCGGCATTGCCGCCACCCTGGCCACGCTCCATGACGTTCTGGCGGTACTGGGTCTCATCTGGCTGCTTAACATGGAGATCACCTTGCTCACCGTCACCGCACTCCTGACCCTGGCCGGATACTCTCTGAACGACACCGTAATTATCTTTGACCGAATCCGCGAAAACCAACACAAGAGCGACGATCCGGAAAACATCACCGACGCCTTGATCAATACCAGCACCAATGAGGTTCTCAGCCGCTCCATTGTCACCTCCCTCACGGTGTTTCTGGTTCTCGTTGCCCTGTACGCCCTGGGCGGCTCGGTAATTCACGACTTTTCCTTCGCCCTGCTGGTGGGGGTCATGGTGGGCACCTACTCTTCGGTCTTCGTGGCCAGCCCGTTGCTTACTCTCTGGCACCGTGGGAAAACCGCTTAATCATGCGCCCCGATCTTGCCCCAGAGCATATCCGGCCCCTGACTCCGGACGAGACCTTCCGGTTCAGCTGCCATCCCGGCATTGCCTGCTTTACGGACTGTTGCCGGCAGCTGGATCTTACGCTCACCCCTTACGACGTACTTCGCTTGAGCAAACATCTGGGCCTTGCGGCCTCGGCTTTTCTCGATCAATACGCTGTTGTCGAGCATGAAGAGGGGAGCGTCTTCCCCCAGGTCTTTCTTGCCATGGTGGATGACGGCCGGGCCAGTTGCCCCTTTGTGACCGCCACCGGTTGCAGCGTCTATGCGGACCGTCCCGGCGCCTGCCGGACTTATCCCCTGGGACGCGGAGCCTTTACCACCGCGGACGGCAACCGGCATGAAATGCATGTCCTTCTCACCGAGCCCCACTGCAAAGGATTCAGCGAGGGCGACCAGCAGGACATTTCGACCTGGCAAAAGGATCAGGATCTGGCCACCTACAACGCCATGAACGATGAGCTGCTGGGCATCCTCCACCATCCCCGCCTCAAGGATGGACATCAGCCGGAGCCGCGGGAGGTTGAAATATTCATGGATCTCTACACCCTGGATATTTTCAGAAAACTGCTCCTCGACGGCAATATTGCCCTCCCCATATCCGTCACGGACAGCGAGCGGCACTTTGCCACGGATGACCTTGCCCTGCTCCGTCTCGGCATCAGATGGTTAAACCATGTCCTCTCCGAACACTGACAATCAGCCCAGCAGCCCCTCTTGCGGGCAGATGCAGGACGAACCGCCCCTCGGCCGGGAACTCACCGAACGACTACTGGCCATTTCCCACGAATACTGCCAGGCCGAAGGCGGTTGCCATGGCCCGGATCACACCGAACGGGTTCACAATCTGGCCCTGCATATCGGGCGCCTGATGAATGCCCGTCTCGATATCCTGAGCGCCGCGGCCCTTCTCCACGACATAGGCCGCAGCCACGAAATGCTTTCCCAGGGGAAAATTTGCCACGCCACCAAAGGCGCGGAAATGTCCCGCACCATACTTACGGGCCTGGGTTTTTCTCCGGAGAAGCGGGACGCAATCCTCCACTGCATCGAATCGCACCGCTACCGCAACAACAAGGTTCCGGAAACCCTGGAAGCCAAGATTCTTTTTGACGCGGACAAACTTGACTCCATCGGCGCCATCGGCATTGGCCGGGCCTTTCTTTTTGCCGGCCAAGTCGGCGCCCGGCTGCACAACCGGGGAGTGGATGTGGCAAAAACCTCCTCCTACTCCACCGAGGATACGGCCTATCGGGAATTTCTCGTGAAACTCTGCAAGATAAAAGACAAGATGCTGACCCCGGAAGGAAAACGGTTGGCCGCCGAGCGGCATGAGTTCATGGAGGTTTTTTTCAAACGGTTGGACAAAGAGATTCACGGAAGCCCCCGCAACAATTCTGCCGACAATTCCCAATAACCCTGGCCGCCGCCCTTGGATACCAACACCCACCGTCTCGCCATCATCATCAAAGACCTGCGCCGTGCTGTTTTGGCGGTGGGGCTGACCTTGCTCATGGGCTGCTTTGGCTTCTACACCATTTCCGCCCAGCTGTTGGGCGGCATCCAAGGCCATCTCCACCAGAAACTTGCTTTTTTCACGGTGGCGGAACCTTTTCTCGCCCATGTCACCATCTCCCTGGCCACGACCATTTTTACCATCATGCCCATGCTCAGTTTCTTTCTCTGGCGCGCGCTGGCCAAGCCCTTCAACTTATCCCGCACCCTTGTTTTCTGGTTCGTACTTTTCACCTGCTTTCTGTTTTACAGCGGGGCCGCCTTCTGCTATTTCATCACCCTGCCTTTCGGCATTGATTTCCTCCTGGATTTTCAGACGGAACAGCTTAAAGCCGTTATCTCCATCAGCGACTTTGTGTCCTTTGTTTCGATCTTTGTCCTGGCTTTCGGACTGATCTTTGAATTGCCCATCTTCATGATTTTCATGGCCAAGATTAAAATCCTGCCCAGATCGTTCTTTGAAAAAAACCGTCGCTACGCCCTGCTGGTTATCAGCGTCATCGCCGCCCTCCTCACCCCTACCCCGGATATCTTCAACATGTTGCTCATGGGCGTCCCCCTCTATATGCTCTATGAAGTGGGAATCATTGTTTTGAAACTGTTGCGGATAGCTTAGGCAGCCGTTGGGCCACTCCCTCACCAACGCCCCCATGCCTCAAAAAAACTTTACAATTGCCTTCTTGAGCAACGATCGAAGGTTAGCCGGCAAAAACAATTAAAATGCTATTAGGGATGGCCGCTAATATGCTATATTCGAATCCATGATGTCTTCCTGTTTAGAAATGGTGCCCTGAATGCGCCGACGTTGTATGTTAATGGCAGCCCTGTTGACGCTGTTGTTGCAGGTCTGCGTGCCGCTCCGCTCAGGAAGCGCCACCTCTGCTTCCTACTTCCTTTATTTCAATCCCGACTCCATCCACAATAATCTTTCAGGTCTCAAGGAGGCCATGGACTCCTTTTTGTCCGCATCAGGCTTTGCTGTTACCTTTCAGCCTTTTGCCCGGTTCCAAGATTTTGACCGAGAGGTGCGAAATGAGCCCCCGGCTTTTCTCTTTCTCCCGGAATGGTACCTTCATCAAGACGGCAACGATAAACGTTTCAAACCTTTTTTAATTCCGGTCCGCCAAGGAGCAATCACCTACCGCAAGGTGCTGCTTGTCGCTGCCGATTCGACGTTGACAACTGACAAACTGGCCGCCACCACCATTGCCATGACACCGGTGGGACAGGCCGGACTTGCCGTGTTGGACGACGCGATCTTCAAGCGCATCGGCCTTCGAGGCAAAGAACTCAATTTCATCACCACGGCCAAGGATTCCGATGCCCTCTTTGCCTTGGCTTTGCGGCAGGTTAAGGCGGCCCTTGTTTCCCAGGACAATCTTGAGCATGTCGGCAACATTAACCCCCGCATTCTAAAGACGGTCAAAACCCTTGCCGTTTCCGACCCCATTCCCCTGCCGGTGCTTTGTTATGTTGACGGTGCTGTTCCCGCGGGAGAGATTGATAAGATGCGGAAGGTTTTGCTTGCCGGCAAAGAGGGCGGAAAAGCAGCACGTGTCATGGAGATGCTGCAAATCGATACGTGGCGGATTCCCAATGCTGAGTAATTTGATGCACAAAAAATTGATCTTTATATTTCTGGCCCTCGGCCTCTGGGTCGGCACCCCGGCGCGGGCTGCCGCGCCCAACGGCCCGGTCGTTATCCTGCTCTCGGACAGCGAAGCGGCATATGGGCAGCAGGTCGCAATCTTCAGCGAGGAAATAGGGCTGCCGGTGCAGGTTTTCAACCTCCACGGCGATTTGGCTCATAATCCCGGTTTAAAGGACAAACTTTTTGCCTGCAGGCCATCCCTGATTTTCGCCTTGGGCGCCAAAGCCGCTTATGCGGCAAAGCTCTGGACTCAAGATCGCCAGGACATTCCGGTCCTTTTTGCCATGGTGTTGAACTGGCAACGTTATAAACTGCTGGATGGCAGCAGCAATATTGCCGGAATCGCCGCTGAAATTTCACCCGGCGCCCAATTTGTCAATATGACCATGTTTTTGCCGTCCATGCGGCGTATCGGCCTCCTCTACAGTCCTCTTTCCGAAACGATTCTCGCCCAGGCCAGGGAGTCCGCTGCCCTGCTCGGTCTGGAGCTGGTAGCCGAGCCCATCGACCGTTCCGATGATTTCCAACGCGCTTTCAAGCGGCTCGCAGGAAAAGTGGATGCCTTCTGGCTGCTGAATGATCCTTTCGTCTACACCCTTAAAAACATGGATTGGCTAGAAGAGCGTTGCATAAAAGAGAAACTCCTCTGTGTCGGACAGACCCAGAACCTGGCCCGAATGGGGCTTGCGCTTACGGTCAATCCGGATGTCGGCCAGATTGGCGGCCAGATTGCGGCCATGGCTCGCAACATCCTGTTGCATGGCCAGAAGCCCGCTGATATCGGGGTGATGGAGGCCATCGGCACCCAGCTCTTCGTTAACGTCGGGACCGCGGAGCGCATTGATTTGCCCATCCCTCCTCGAGCACTGGAGATGGCCACCTCCGTTATCCGTTGAGCAGAAATCGGCATTACCAGACCGCCCACAACCTGCCTAACCTAATGAAGTGAAAAAGCTTTTTCCTTTTCTCACCTCAAATGTTTCCTTGATGTTTAAGACCTCTCCTTTTAAGTTGAAATGAAGCAGCAGGGATTTTCCGGGGGAGAAAATCCTTTTGCCTTTTTTCAACAGCATAAGGGAGAGGAAGAAATGGGTAAAAAAAGAGTTATGGCTGTAGCGGCATTGTTGAGTTTGTCCGGCCCCAACTTCGCCATGGCAGCGGATGCCCCGCTAATGTCCTCCAACAAGGACGAGGCCAAGGCCTTTGCCGAGATGTTCGGCAAAGGGCCGCAAGAGGAAGATGTCTACCGCACCGACCGCCTGCTCCTCACCGCCACCGGCTCGCTCAAGCCGGTGCATCTGGCCCCCTCGGTGGCCTCGGTCATCACGGCGGATGATATCAGGGGCATGGGCGCCACCACCCTGGATGAGGTGCTGGAGGCGGTGCCGGGCTTGCATGTGGAGCCGTCGGGTAATGCCTATTTCAGTTCCATCTGGTCGATCCGCGGGGTGCATACCAGCACCAACCCCCAGGTGCTGCTGCTCATCAACGGCGTCCCCCTTACTGTCAATTATCTGGGGAGCCGGAACATTTGCTTCCAGATGCCGGTGGCCATGATCTCCCGGGTGGAGGTGGTGCGGGGGCCGGGCTCGGCCCTGCACGGCGCGGATGCATTTTCCGGCACGGTCAACGTCATCACCAAGGACAACTTTGAGATCAACGGCACCCAGGCAGGCGCCCGCTATGGCTCCTTCGACACCTCGGATATCTGGGCGCAGCACGGTGGCCAATACGGTGGCTTTGACGTAGCCTTTGGGGTGGAGCGCCGCAAGACCGGCGGCGACATGGACCGGATCATTGAGCGGGACTCCCTGCACGCCATCGGACAGGCAGCCTTGTCCAACACGCCGGGCCACATGGACACCTGGAATGAGCAATTGGACAGCCACCTCAATGTCCGCAAGGAGAACTGGACCCTCCATCTGTATGGCACCTTGCAGGAGTCCAGTCTCGGCCCAGGCGGTGTCCAGGCCATCACCTACGGCAACGACCTGGACACCAAATCCCTGCTTGCCGACCTGACCTACCACAACGACAAGTTGGTGGAAAACTGGACTTTGGAGAGTCGCATTTACTATTCCTATATCTATGGAGATAACTTCATCCAGTTTTTCCCCTCCAGTTATCTGAATATGTTGGGCAATCCTCTCTACACCTCCCAGGATGGTGGTTTGGAGGCGAGCGGCGTTTATAAAGGTTTCCGCAACCACCAGCTCCGCATGGGCGCTGGCGCCAAGTCCTACAACTTTGGCCGTGACCAGTACAAGAACTTCGGTCCGGCGGCCGGGGCCAACCAGTTCGGCCCCATGGTGCATGTGACCAATCCGGCCCACATCTACATCGACGAGGCGAGTCGCACCCTGTTCTACGGTCTGGTGCAGGACGAGTGGCAACTGGCCAAGGCCTGGACCCTCACCGTCGGTGCGCGGTATGACGAGTACTCCGACTTCGGCTCCACCGTCAACCCCAGGGCGGCCCTGGTGTGGGAAACCCGCTACGACCTGACCACCAAGCTCATGTACGGCCAAGCCTTCCGCGCGCCATCCTTTGGCGAGCAGTACGTCAAAAACAATCCACAAATCATTGGCAACCCCAATCTCCTCCCCGAGGAGATTGAGACCATCGAGCTGGCCTTTGATTACCAACCCACCAAGGATCTCCGCTTGATCCTGAGCCTGTTTAACTACGAGGCCACGGAACTGGTCGAACTTGTCGGCCCCATGCCCCAGATATACACCAACTACGGCAAGCAGGAGGGTAACGGCTTCGAGCTGGAGATGGACTGGCGCATGCTCCGTGATTTCCGGCTGCGTTCCAACTTCGCCTACCAGCGCTCCGAAAACAAGATGCTGGACAACGCTGTGGTGCCGGACGCCCCGCAGATGCAGTTCTATCTGAACCCCTCCTGGGCCTTCATGCCGGACTGGTCCCTGGACGGCCACTTCTACTGGATCGGCGACCGCCCGCGCGCCAAGGGCGATCCACGCGGCGACATCGCCGACTATGAGGTGGTCAACCTGCTGGTGCGGCGCAAGAACATTGCGGGCCATTTGGAGGCGGCGGTGGGGATCATGAACCTCTTCGACGAGGTGGGCCGCATCCCCAGCCCCTATGCGGTTGTTCCGGGCGGCGCGGGCGCGTCCATCCCCGACGATTACCCCATGGCGGGCCGGGCCGTTTGGGGGGAGATCAGCTACAGGTTCTAACGGATGCCAATAACCTCGAAGGAGACAGAATGTCCGCGAACTCGCAGCAGGTGCGCAAACGGGATATGACCTTTGCCAGCCGGACCCAGACCAGAATTTGGCAGGAGATTCCCTCGGAGGAGAATCCCTATCTGGCGGGTCAGTGCCGTTGCCACGGGTACGATATTTTGGAGCTTGCCCAAAAGCGGAGCTTCGCGGATGTCCTCTTCCTGCTTTTCCAGGGGGAGTTACCCAGCCCGGAGCAGGCGAAAATGCTGGAGACTTTGCTCATTGCCCTGATCAATCCCGGCCCGCGCCATCCAGCCACACGGGCGGCCATGAACGCGGCGGTGAGCAAGACCCACATCCAGCACCTGTTGCCCATCGGCCTTGCGGTGATGGGAGGAGCGCATTTGGGTGGCGCGGAAGTGCTGGCTTCCATGCGTTTTCTGGATGCCAACCTGGCGCGGCAGCCAGTGGAGGTGGCTGCGGAGTGTCTTGTCGCTCCACAGCCTGCCGAAGGGGATTTTCACCCAGTCCCTGGCTTTGGCAGCCGTTTTGGCGGCGTCGATCCTTTGCCTGGGCAAACTGCAGCCCTACTTGTTTCTCTGTCCGCATCAGGCAGGGCATTGGCCTGGGGACAAGGGTTCGCGGAGGCATTGGCCCCGCATGGCATGGGATGGCTGACTTCCGGCGTTGCCGCCGCCGCCCTTCATGACCTGGGTTTTTCTCCGTGGGCCGGAGGCGGTCTGTTTCAGCTCGCCTGTGCGCCGGGCATTCTCGCTCACGGTTTGGAGCTTGCCGACAAACCCATTACCGCCATGCCCTTCCTGGACGAGGAACACTATGTTATCGCAGCCGAAGCGAGAAAATAACACCTCCTTTTGGAATGAGCGCCGAGGGAGGATGTTCAGCCGAAAAGGGGGCTGGATAATTGGTGAGGCGGTATACAATCATGGCTATTCAATGCTGGATGAATTGGCCGGGCATGTCTCCTTCTTTCAGGTATTGAGCCTGAACACGGTTGGCCGCTTGGTCGAACGCCGTTTTGCGGATTGGTTGGAGGCGTTGTTCATTTGCCTCAGCTGGCCTGATTCGCGGGTTTGGTGTAATCAGACCGGGAGTTTGGCCGGGACCATGCAGGTATCCCCGGTTGCGGGGGTATGTGCTGGCATTTTGTCTTCGGATTCCAGGATGTATGGCCCTGGATGCATGACGGCTGCCTGCGACTTTATCATAAACGCCTTACGCCAAACGGGTTGTGGTTCATCTGCCGAGGAGATTGTGGGGCTGTGCTCCATGGCCTCTCCTGATACCCCTCCCAAAGTTGCCGGTTATGCGCGTCCTGTCGCGACTGGTGATGAACGTATAGACGCCATGGTGCGAGTCGGCGAAATGCTCGGTGTGACAACCGGCAAGCATCTCGTTCTCGCCGGTGAGATTGAAAAATTCATGAAAGCACGATGGGGTGAAACTATGAATCTCGCGGGGTACAGTGCCGCTGTCTTTGCGGATCATGGGTTTTCTTCGCAAGAAACGTATCGCCTGCTCAGCTGTTGGGTAAATTCTGGCATTCACGCTTGCTACGCCGAGGCCGCCGATCAACCACCGGAATCGTTTTTCCCGCTGCACTGCGAGGATATTGATTACCAGGGCAAGGCCGCCCGGCCCGTGCCTGCTTGTGAGCGGTCATGACCCACAACAACATTGTCTGGCACATGGCCACCGTAACCCGCCAGCGGCGGGAGGAGGCAAACCGTCATCGCGGCATGGCTCTGTGGTTCACCGGCCTTTCCGGGGCAGGCAAATCGACCCTGGCCCACGCGGTGGAGGAGCGGCTCTTCTCCATGGGTGTCCACACCTACGTCTTTGACGGCGACAATGTCCGGCATGGCCTGTGCCGGGATCTGGGTTTTGGCCGGGAGGAGCGGAGCGAGAACATCCGGCGCATCGCCGAGATGGTCAAGCTCTTCCTCGACGCAGGCATCATCGCGCTCACCGCCTTTATCTCGCCGTTTCGGGAGGACCGGCAACGGGTGCGGGAGATTCTCGGCCCGGAGAATTTCTTTGAGATCTACTGCCGCTGCTCCCTGGAAACCTGTGAAAATCGGGATGTAAAAGGGATATACCGCAAGGCGCGGCAGGGCGAGATCGCCCACTTCACCGGCATTACCTCGCCCTACGAGGAGCCGGAGTATCCAAATCTGGTGCTAGATACGGACCGGCAATCCCTGGAGGAGTGCATGGAGGCGGTGGTGCGGGCAATCGGGGTGCGGGTTTTCATCGGTGGCCGCTGATCACTCCTCCTTATCCTCCAGCCCGTAATGGCTGAAGACAAAGGCGAATGCCTGGCTGATGCGTTCCCGGCTCAGGCCGAACTCGGCAAGGCTCTTCACCTTGTGTCTGCGCTGGTAGGTTCCCTGCTTTCCGGCGCGTTTCCGAACCGCTTGCCGGAGCGTTTCGCAGGGGGGCAGACCGGTGAACGCCTCGATCCGCTCGAAGGCGTGGGTCAGGTCGTGGCGCAACTGGGCGTAGGGCAGAAGCATGACCCGGTCCGCCGGCAGTTCGCCTTGGGTGTCCAGCTCGTAAAAGTAGCGGTACAGATCCACCATACCCTGGAAGCGGCGCTCGTTGTAGCGCGCCAGCAGCTCCGGCCGGATCGGCGCGAGGCCCCAGCGAAACTCGATACTGTTGTGGAGCAGGGAGAGAAACGACGGCGCCACGTGGTGGGGGTTGCGCATGATGAAGATGAACCGGGCGTCCGGGTAGAACTCCAGCATGGTTTTAAGGCGGAAGGTGGAGAAGTGGGTCTGGGCAATGATCTGGCTTTTGCCGGTGTAGTGGATATGGCGGCGAAAGCAGCCATCCAGGAAGCGCATGGAACGGAGGCGTTGCTTCCTGGGCTGGCGGTCGTGGTACTGCAGCTCAGGATAGGTTCGCTCGTCAAAGGAGAGCATACCGATGGTGAGGAAGTTGGTGTCATAGTTGTGCAGGAAGAGCATCTCCTCCTCCTCGGTCTTATCCAACGCCATGCGGTGTCCAGTCCATTCCGGCATCACCTCACCCTTGCCCTTTTTGACGAGGAGATTGACCAGAGGCCGGAACAGAACGCGGGCGGTGAGGGCAGGGAAAAACAGGTGCCAGGTGTGGAAGGGAGCTGCTTCTTCATGCTGGGTCAGCAGGTGATGGAGAAAGGTGGTGCCGCTTCTTGGATGGCCGAGGATGAAGATGGGCCTAGCCACCCTGACCTTCCGGAAATTCGGAAAGAAAAGGTGGTCCAAGGCCATGGTCAGGGCGGTGAGGATTTTAAGCGCAGGTTCGACCAGGAGCCAGGCAAGAAGAACAGGGCCGAAGCCATATACTTGCCAGGTGGTGCGCAATACTCGCAAGTATGTTCTCAGCATAAAAATGAAACGCATTTTTTATTCCTTCAGGCAAGGGTTGACAACTCCAGATAGCTGCATGATAAAGCGGCATGGTATCTCCATACTGGAAAAGATAGGAAATCTGCAAGGTCGTTTTGCTGTTTTTGTATTGTGCGCAATATGCGGCAAGTTCGCTGCGCAAAAACATCCTGGGGGGGAGGAAAATGAATACCGCGGAATTGATGATCGATCTGTTGGCCAATCTCGGTGTTGAGTATATTTTTGGCGTACCGGGAGGAGCCATTGAGGATCTGAATACCGCGATCTATCACAACAAGAAGGGCGTCAGGCCCATCGTCACCAAGCATGAGGCAGGCGCTGCCTTCATGGCCGACGGCTTTGCCCGGGTTTCCCGGAGGCTCGGGGTGTGCTGCGCCACGGCCGGCCCAGGGGCCTCGAACCTGATCACCGGGCTGGCCTCTTCCCATGCCGATCAGATTCCGGTCCTGGCCCTCACCGGCCAGGTAGCCACCACGGTCTTCGGCAAGGGCGCCATCCAGGAGTCGGGTTCCGAAGGGGTGAACATAACCAATATCTTTCGTAACTTTACCAAGTACAGCGGCATGCTGATCACGGAAAACCGCGCCCAATACATGCTCCAGAAGGCTGTAAGACTCGCGATGAGCGGCCCCAGCGGCCCGACCCATCTTAACCTGCCAACCGACATAATGAAACGTGAAGTGGACCATCCACAACCCTGTTCGCTCAAGCTGGAGGTTCGCCTGTTTGACGAGGAGAACGTCAAACAGGCGGCGGAATATCTGGTGGCGGCAAAGCGGCCGGTGGTGATTGCCGGTTGGGGAGTCGTGCTTTCCCGCGCTGCCAATGAGTTGCTTGAACTCGCCCAGCTTCTTCAGATACCGGTGGCAACCTCTCCCAAGGCCAAGGGAGTTTTTCCGGAATCACACCCGTTGTCGTTGGGGGTCTTGGGCTTTGCCGGCAACCCTGCGGCCAAGGAGTACATTATCGATAACGAAGTGGATGTGGTGCTCGGAGTCGGCACCAGCTTTTCCGAAATGATGACCAGCGGATGGGATGACCGCATCCACCCCACCGAGCACTTGATCCATATCGATATCGACCCGGAGAAGATCGGCAGAAATTACTGCGCCTCGGTTGGGCTGGTTGGAGATGCCAGGATGAACCTCAAGGAGCTGTGCAAGGCGATTGTGGAAGAACGCTCACGGCAGTACTCCTCTGTTCATGGCAACTCGGTGATGGAGGGTCTCGCCGCCCTGCGACGAAAACACCAGGATGTGCCGGAGGATTTCAGCAGCCGGAAAAACCTCTACCACCCGCGAAATTTAGTATTGGACATTCAGCGCGCCTTTCCAGTCGATACCGTTTATTTTGCCGATATCGGCACCTCCATGGCTTGGGCGATACGTCATATGACCATTGACAGACCATACAGTTTTTATGTCTCCCTGGGTTTCGGCTCCATGGGCTATGCGGTGGCGGCGCCGGTGGGCGCCAAACTTGCAGTGCCGGAGCGGCCGGTGGTGGCCATGGTTGGGGATGGTTCCTTTCTGATGAACGGATTTGAGGTTGCCACTGCGGTGGATAATGATATTCCCGTGATCTGGGTAGTCTTTAATAATGCCATGCTGGGCATGGTCCATCATGGCAGACGACTTTTTAAAACCCCAATCCCGGACGGACTGCCGCCTCGTTTCAAGCGGGTTGATTTTGTACAGGTAGCCGAGGGGTTAGGAGCACGGGGCATCCGACTTGATGGGACCAACCCACTTACCCCCGATCTGGCCCGTGACATTCTTAAGGAGAGGCGCCCCACCGTTATTGATGTCTGGATCGATGATGAGGTTATTCCGCCCATCCACAGCCGGATTGCCACGGTGGACAAACATTTCGGCTAAAATATCAATGAAGAAAGGCCTTCTCTTCGCCACTTTCTTCTTGCCTTTTCCTTAGTTACACGGCTACTCTGCGAGGACTTGGTGAAGCAATCTTACTTTCACCAGCCCTCGGCTGCTACCCTGAATAAGAGCCGGAATTCGACACGGCGCAACCCTCTCAATTTTTTCCGAAAAACATGCGCAAACGGCCGACAATCAGCGTATATCTGCTGGGCATGAACATCCTCCTGCTTTGCGTGCTTTTTCCGACCTTCAGTTATTTCATCCTCCGAGAAACCATTCAGCTTCGCGACATTCAGCTTGATCGCAACATCAATTTGATCCGCCAGGGACTGACCATCCGGAGTGCTTCCCTCGCCCGAAGTACCTCCAGAAGCGCCAGGGAAGCCGTGTCCGGTTTTGATTTCACCTTTCTGCAAAATCTGGTTGGCGAGGTGGTCCGGGATGATCCGGAAATCCTTTACTGCATGATCATGGATCGATCACAGCATGTTGTTGCGCATAATGATATTAATCTGGTCGGCAGCCACCTAACAGATGCGCTTGCCAATAAGGCCGGTCTTTTGATGAAAACGAAGTTTCCCGAACAAAGGCCGAGTGGAAAGGTTCCGGTGGAATATTTCTGGCCGGATGAAGAAAAAGATGACGGCAGAAGCATTTTGGAAACGGTTTCCCCAGTCTACAGTGGTGGCGAGCTCTGGGGAATAATCCGTTTCGGCTATTCGTTGACGCCATTGGAAGAAGAAATAACCCGGACAAAGGCAGAATGGTTCGTACAGATGCAATCTGCCACTACCCATTTCATGTATATCCTTGGGGGCTTTTTCCTTGCAGGATTGGGAACGGCTATCCTCATAACCCGTCATTTCGTAAGGGCAACCAATGTGCTGCATGCCGGCGTTCTGCAAGTCGCCACAGGTGACCTTGACAGGGAAATAAACTTACAGAATATGGTTTGCGAGGAATTCGCCGATCTGGCGTTTTCTTTTAACAGTATGACCAAAAAATTGCGCCTGATGCGGCGTCAACTTGATAAGTACACCCATTCTCTGGAACAGAAGGTGGAGGAGAGGACGCAAGAACTTCAGAAGGCGCAGGACATCATGGTCTTGCAAGCCCACGAAGCAGGCATGGCCGAGATTGCCATAGGTGTATTGCACAACATCGGCAACGCCATTACCCCCGCACAGGTTGGGACCACGATGCTGTGCAACCACCTCGCCGAAAGCCCCCTTCGTTACAGGTTGGCGGAATCTCTTATGCCGATGCTCGATTTTCTAGAGGGAAAGCGACCGCTCAACCCGGAAGAAAAGGAGCGCTGTCTTGAGATAATCCGATATCTGCCCGCCGGGATTACAGAAGAATTTGACCGTGCCGTCAAGGAGCTTCGCTCAATCATTGAAAAACATCGACACATCGAAAGCATTATCCGCTTGCAGATGCGCTATGCGCGGATCATGGAATTTCATGAGCTGCTTGATATCAACATTCTCGTGAAAGATGCGCTGAAAATCCTGGGTGACGATATCGCCAAACGGAATATTACTGTCGTAATGCAGTTGGGTGAAATACCTCAAGTCAAGGCGGAAGAGACAAAGTTGCTCCAAGTTTTGGTAAATCTGATTAAAAACGGTTATGAATCCATGGATAGCTGCGTGGGGACAAAGCGGGAGTTGACCATTAACACGCAGACCCATAAAGATAACGAGCAACTTTTTGTTCAATTTTCCGTTATTGATACCGGATGCGGATTTACAGAGGAAGAAAAAAAACGTTTTTTCAGCTTTGGTTATTCCACCAAAGAACGTGGCAGCGGGTTTGGCTTGCATGCCTGTGCCAATTACTTGATCGCAAATAACGGTATTATCGAGGCGGCAAGTGAAGGACCAGGGAAAGGGGCACGGTTCAGTGTACTGTTACCTGCCGCCGTGTAGCCGATAAGGAGCGGAACAAGACATGGTACGGAATATGATGAAACAACAGCGACGTATTCTGGTAATTGACGATGATCGGGACGTTTGGAAGGCATATCAGCTGGTTTTGACTCCGGAAACAACATCTGCCGGAACATCCGCTGAAAAAATGAACCGGCTTCTCGCTCCCGAAATGAAAAATGATCCGACATCCGCATTTTTTTCTCTTTCCTTCGCAGCTCAAGGTCAGGAAGGTTTCGCCATGGCCGAGGAAGCGGTGCGCAAAAATGAACCCTTTACCCTCGCCTTTATCGATGTCCGAATGCCCCCCGGCTGGGACGGGATGGAGACAGCAAAGCGAATCCGGGCACTGGATCCGGAAATCGAACTGGTTATTGTCACGGCCTATTCCGATCACAGCATTGAGGAGATTGTCCGGGCCGTGGGTTCGTCCGACAAATTACTCTTTCTGCGCAAGCCCTTCGACCCGGACGAACTCAGACAGCTTGCCCTCTCTCTCACGAGTAAGTGGTATCTTTCTCGACTGGCTGACCAGCAACGCAAAGATTTAGCTGTCTCGGAGTATCGCTTCCGATCCCTGGTGGAGACGACCAGCGATTTTGTCTGGGAGGTTGACCATGAAGGACGCTTCACCTACTGTTCACCGGTGAGTCTGGATCTGTACGGTTATGCCCCGGAGGAACTCCTGGGCAAACTTTTTCATACCGTGCTGGTCGCACCGGAAAATCAGGAAGAGTTCCGCAAGGCTTTTCAAGAGTGCGTATCCACCCGCAGCCGCTGTCAGGCCGTGGAACGGACTTGTCTCACCAAGGCCGGGACAAAAATTTTCGTCGAATCGAGCGGTACGCCGGTGTTTGACGGCCAGGACAATGTCAGCGGCTATCGCGGCATCGACCGGGACATCACAGCAAGAAAAGCAAACGAAGCCGAACGACAACAACTGGAAACAAGGCTTCAACAATCCCAGAAAATGGAGGCCATCGGGACCCTGGCCGGTGGCGTTGCCCATGATTTCAACAACGTCCTGGCCCCCATCCTCGGCTACACCGAAATGGCATTGTCCAAAATTTCTCCCTATGATGCCTTGGCCACCGACCTTCAGCAGGTAGTCAAAGCCGCTCTGCGAGCCAAGGAACTGGTTCAGCAAATTCTTGCCTTCAGCCGTCAATCCCACAACGAGAAAAAACCCCTGCTACCTCATCTGGTGGTGAAGGAGGCGCTCAATTTGCTGCGGGCCTCCCTGCCCTCCACCATTGAGATCCGCGAGAAAATTTCCCCCGAATGCGGAACTATCATCGCCGACCCGACCCAGGTGCATCAAATCATCATGAACCTCTGCACCAACGCCTACCAGGCCATGCGGAAAACCGGCGGGGTGCTTGGGGTGAGCCTCAAGAAAGTGACCATTGGCGAGGAGGACAGCAAGGTGTCCAGCTTCGAGCTTGTTCCCGGAAACTATGTGTTGCTTGATGTCAGCGATACCGGGTGCGGCATGGATCAGGCAACCATGGCCAGAATTTTCGAACCCTACTTCACCACCAAGGCAACGGGGGAAGGAACCGGACTGGGACTTTCCGTGGTCCACGGCATTGTCAAAAGCTACCAGGGGCAGATCACGGTGTACAGCGAACCGGGCAAGGGTACGAGCTTCCATGTTTATCTGCCCTTGATAGCGGAAGTATCTTCATTTGCGGAGTCAGTCACCAGCGATATAATCCCAACCGGTAAGGAACGGGTGCTGGTGGTGGACGATGAGGAGATGATTTCCATGATGCTGCAGTTAATTCTGGAAAGTCTTGGCTATCAAGTGACCTTTTCCTGCAACAGCCTGGAGGCGTTAGCACTAATTGAACAGAATCCAATGACGTTTGACTTACTTATTACGGACATGACCATGCCGCACCTGACCGGTTTCGAGCTGGCCCAAAAGGCACTGACCATTCGGGCGGACTTGCCTATCATTATCTGCACCGGCTTCAGCGAGTTGGTTAACAAAGCTCAGGCGCAGGCCATGGGCATCCGGTCCTACCTGATGAAACCGGTTTCGGTTCGGGAACTGGCCCAAACTGTGCGCAACGTACTGGATGAAAAATAATCACCCTTATTCAGCTAGATCCTAACTACCCTATCGGTCTCGTCGACAGGGGCGAGGCCGGACATTATTTCCGGAACTACCGGCGCCATAGCCGTAGTAGTCGTTGGCTTGATCAGCAGACACGGGGCAGAATACCTGTTCGTCGCCGTCGTATTAATGGGGATCATCCAGATGAGGATCGACCTCCTTCGTCTCGGAAAATTCATCCGCCTGGAACATCACCCGCTCATGTTCGGTTTTGTCAACGGCCTGGCCATGATTGATCAACGAAACGATACGCCACAGCAGGGAAAAAGCGCACCTGCGCCAGTTGAGCGAAGACCGCCGCAAGCTCCTGGATACAGCCTCTTCCATCATTGATCTGAACTATCGGGAAGATCCGAAATACAAGCTGGTGCTGGACGTTCTGAAATAATTCCGCGAGGCAACAGACCGAACTGATGGACCTAACCAAGCATGTATTGGGCGGAAAAAACAGACAAAAACCGATCAGCCCCCCTTTTCCCGCCAAACTCACCGATTGCATGAACTTTTCATCTATGCTATCTAACAGGAATAATAAGAGAAAAAATCAGTTAAATCCCAGGGTCATCCGGGAAAAAATATTTCAACAGGCGACCATGCTAGCCAACCTTTCAGAGACTGACCGCAAAAAAGTACTGCTGTACAGTGTGTTCATTGTCACGGTGGTTGGTGCCTGGTCTGTATTTGGGCCTTACGGCGCCTTGAAATACTACGGGGTTGCAAATGAGTTGAACGAGATTCAGGCCCAGAACGAACAGCTGCGCGAGGCAAATACCGCTTTACGGCAGGAAATCACCAAGTTGAAAAAAGATCCGGTTTATCTGGAAGAAGTAGCACGCCGGAAATTCGGCCTTATTAAAAAAAATGAGGTTATCTATGAATTTCCGGAGAAAAAGAGACGGCACGAATAACTAACCGGCTCGCAACAGAAAGAAAAGGACTACTGATGAGCTTTACCCCAAACAGTGCATGTCCGCAACCCAGGTAAGCAAGCCGACGAGACTCGGAAATCGCAGGATTACACTGCAACCACAGGCCGACCTTCTCCTTCCACGTCACTTACCCCGCCATATCCTGCACAATCCACCGCACCGCCTCATAGAGATCTTCCGCGACAAACGTCGGCTGCACCGATTGCGACGGGCCGATGTACTCATAATCGCCCCGCCCATAGCCGGTGAGCACCAAAACCCCCGTGGCCTTCACTGCCGCAGCCGCCTTGAGATCCGACCAACGGTCGCCCACCACATAGGAACGACCAAGATCCAAATCAAGTTCAGCCGCGGCCTGAAGAAAAAGCCCCGGCTTTGGTTTACGGCAGTCGCAGGCGAGACGGAAGCGCTCTTCCTTGGCCTCGGGATGATGGGGACAGACGTAAATGCCATCGACATGGGCTCCAGCCTCGGCCAATGCCTCGTTCATCTTTGCATGCACCTCTCCGATCAGGCTTTCCGGGAAATAGCCCCGGGCAAGGCCCGACTGATTGGAGACCACCACCACCGGAATCCCTTGCTCGTTTAACAGACGAATGGCTGCCGCAGCCCGTGGCAGCATGACAAAACGAGAGATGTGGTTGATGTAGCCCATCTGCTCATTGATGGTGCCATCCCTGTCGAGAAACACGGCCGGTCGCATGCTCATCCCTCCTCGGTTGCCAGAACTCTGCAGGTTGCCGCGTACACCTCGTCCACCCCGATCTCCAGCATGCAGGCAAAATCGTTTTGGGGGCAATGGGTTTTCAGGCAAGGACTGCAGGGCAGATTCTTGTTCACCACCTCCACCTTGGGGGAAAACGGCCCGGTGGCCACCGCATCGGTAGAACCGAAGATGGCAACCAGCGGGGTTTTCTGGGCGGCAGCCACATGCATCAAGCCGGAATCGTTGGTGACAAAGGCATCGCACATCCCGATCAGGGCCATGGCCTGGGCCAGAGTGGTCTTGCCGGTGAGATCATGCACCTGCCCCGGCGCTGCCGCGCCGATCTCCGCAGCGGCCCCGGTATCGGCAGGGGTGCCGAAAACCAGCAAGGTGGCGCCCTGCTCTTGAGCCAGACGTCCGGCAAGCCCGGCATACCTCTCCGCCGGCCAGCGTTTGGCCGGGCCATAGGCAGCGCCGGGATTCAGTCCAATCACCGGTTTTTTCGCCTTGGCGGCAAGAAAATCACTGGCCCAAGCATTGGCTGAATCCGGCAGGGCAAGAAAAAGCTCCTGGGGGGAGCAGATCAGGCCGAGATCCTTAAGCATCTCCTGGTAATAATAGACCTGATGCCGCGCCCGGATGCTTTTTTTAATGGTGACCCCATGGCTCAGCAACAACCCGCGACCATCCCGGCGGTATCCGGCCCGGACCGGTATTCCGGCGAGCAGGGCAAGCACCGCGGCGGAAAAGGCATTCTGCAACAGGATGGCCATATCAAACCGCTGGGCGGCAAGCTCGCGCCCCAGCCGCCACATCCCGGCCACCCCCTTGTGCCTGCCCTTTTTCTCATAGAGCATGACCCGGTCCACATGGGGACAGGCCGTAAAGATATCCGCCACCCAGGGGTAGGCCAGGATGGTAATCTCGGCGGCGGGGAAATTCTCCCTTATGGTCCGCACCGCCGGGGTGGTCATGATGGCATCGCCGATCCAGTTGGTTGAACGGACCAAAATCTTTTTGGGCGAAAGCCGGTTGATTGTTTTCGTCATTATCTCTGAAACTCTTGCAGAAGTCTTAAGATGTGGCTCGACAGGAACGCCGCGAGCGGGACACGATCAATAAATCCAGATAAAACCACCATAATCAACACTGCCCACCCCGGGCATGTCTTGGGGGAATCTCAATAAGTAACAGGAGGCTCTTGTTCCTGAAATTCCTTGTTTAGGGTGAAGATGGGACCTTTGCTTTTTTTCCAGGAGGCGTCAAGTTTTTTTCTTAACCTTTCCCCTTGCCGGGTCAAGGTCATCTGCCAGGGAAAATTTCTCCCCAACCAGATCCTGACTGAAAAAAAAGACCAGACAGCCTCTTCTTCCTTGCAAAAAATCGATTCAGATGTTAAAAAATTCGGGTTCAAAATAATCACACTCCTGCAAAATGCTCCTCTGGTGCCCGGATTCGGGTTGGAGCGATGGAGTGGACGAAAAACCAAAACCAAAGGAGAAGTACCATGTCTTATGTTACCATGAAGGAAATGCTGGAGGCCGGTATGCATTTCGGCCATCAGACCCGCCGTTGGAATCCGAAAATGAAACCCTACATCTTCGGCGCCCGCAACAAGATCTACATCATCAACCTTGACAAAACCCTGCCCCTTTTCAACAAGGCGTACGAATTCATCGCCAAGACCACAGCCAAGGGCGGCACCGTGCTTTTTGTCGGCACCAAACGCCAGGGCCAGGACATCATCAAGGAAGAAGCCGAGCGTTGCGGCATGTACTACATCAACAACCGCTGGCTGGGCGGCATGCTGACCAACCACCAGACCATCAAAAACAGTGTCGACAAGCTCAAGAAATATGAGACCATGCAGGAAGACGGCACCATCAACCATTACCACAAGAAAGAAGCCCTCCAGATCCAGAAGGATGCTGTCAAGCTGGACCGCAACCTGGGCGGCATCAAGAATATGAAGGGACTGCCAGCCGCCATCTTCCTCATTGATCCGAAACGGGAGAAGATCGCCATTGAAGAGGCTAACCGCCTCGGCATCCCGGTGGTCGCCCTGATCGATACCAACTGTGATCCCCGGGGTATTGATTATCTCATCCCCGGCAACGATGACGCCATCCGCTCCATCAAGTTGATCGCCTCGAAGATGGCCGATGCCGTGTTGAGCGGCCAGGAAAAACTTGCCGCTGTCCACCAGGCAGTTACCGACAAGGACACCGAGGCCAAGGCCGCAGCCGCCAAAGGCGACGCATGATCATGCCTCTCTAAATGCGCCCCGACCGAACTCCTGTGAGCCCCGGTCGGGAACTTCGCCCCCAGAGAAGCTTCCAGATTACACGAGAAAATGAAGGTAGAACCGTGAATATTACAAGTCAGATGGTAAAAGAACTCCGCGACAAAACCAACGCGGGTATGATGGATTGCAAAAAAGCCCTTACCGAAACCAGCGGCGACATGGAAAAAGCCATCGATCTGCTCCGACAGAAAGGGTTGGCTGTCGCCCAGAAGCGCGCAGGCCGGGCAACCAGCGAAGGCATTGTTGAAACATACATCCAAGCCGACGGCAAACTGGGAGTCATGGTGGAAGTAAACTGCGAGACCGATTTTGTCGCCAAGAGTGACTCCTTTATCGAGTTCACCAAAAATGTCGTCAAGCAAGTGGCAGAGAGCTCCTCTGCTTCCCCTGCCGAGCTCATGGAACAAAAATTCGTCAAAAACCCCGCTCTCTCCATGCAGGATATGCTCAACGAGCTGGTAGCCACACTCGGTGAAAGCATCGGGGTTAAACGCTTCGCCAAATTCAACGATGGCGTGATGGAAACCTACATCCATGCCGGGGGCAAGCTGGGCGTGATGGTCGAATTAACCTGCAAGGCCGACTCGGTTGCCAAGAACTCCGACTTCATCGAGTTCGCCAAGAATATCTGCATGCATATTGCTGCGGCTAACCCTGTTTCCATCAGTCGCGAAGAGGTCCCTGCGGATCTGGCGGAACGCGAGCGCAACATCTTCATCCAGCAGGCCATCGACTCCGGCAAGCCGGCGAATATTGCCGAAAAGATGGTGGGTGGCAAGATGGACCGTTTTTTTGCCGAGAGCTGCCTCTTGGAGCAGAAGTTCGTTAAAAACCCCGACATTTCCATCCAAGAGCTTTTCAACGAAATGACGACCAAGCTTGGCGAAAACATCGGCATCAAACGTTTTGCCCGTTTTCAGGTTGGCGCATAACCCTGTTTTCACAACGCATCGGATGAGCTGACCGTGACCAAAGCCAAATATCAGAGAGTTCTCCTGAAGCTGAGCGGCGAAGCCCTTATGGGCGACGCCGCTTTCGGCATCAGCAACAAGGTGCTTGATTATCTCGCCACTGAAATTCAGACCCTCGTGGCCCTCAATGTGCAAACCAGTCTGGTCATCGGGGCGGGCAACATTTTTCGCGGGGTGGCCGGCGCCTCCGCAGGAATGGACCGGGCCGCCGCCGACAACATGGGCATGCTGGCCACGGTGATGAATGCTTTGGCCCTGCAAGACGCCTTGGAAAGAAAAGGCATTTCAACCAGGGTTCTTTCCGCCATTCCCATGCTCACGGTCTGCGAACCCTATTCCCGGCAAAAAGCTGTACATCATCTCCGCAAGGGGAGAGTAGTCATCTTCGGGGCAGGCACCGCCAACCCCTACTTCACCACCGATACGGCCGCCGTGCTCCGCGCCCTGGAAATCAATGCCGACCTGATATGCAAGGCCACCAGGGTCGATGGCGTCTACGACAAGGATCCCCTCAAACACACGGACGCAGTCAAGTTTACCCGGCTCAGCTTCAGCGAGGTTCTGCATCGTCGTCTCAAGGTCATGGACTCGGCTGCAATTTCCCTGGCAATGGACAACAGCACCTCCATCATGGTTTTTGACATGAATATCCCCGGAAATATGAAGAATGCCATCTGCGGCGAACAGATCGGCACGTTGATACAGGGAGAGGACAATGAGTAAAATTATCGAAACCCTGACCGAAAAAATGACGGCAAACATAGAGGCCTTGCGACGGGACCTCACCAAGGTCCGCACCGGTCGAGCCACGACCGCCCTGCTTGACGGCTTAAAGGTCATGGCCTACGGCACGCCGATGCCGCTCAATCAGGTCGGAACAGTGACCATTCCGGAAAGCAGGATGTTGGTTATCCAACCCTGGGACACCAAACTTCTTCCCGCCATTGAAAAGGCCATCTTTTCCTCTGACCTGGATCTCAACCCCTCAAACGACGGCAAGATGATCCGGATCAGCATTCCCCAGCTCACCGAAGAACGGCGCAAAGAACTGGTGAAAAACGTCAAAAAAATCAGTGAAGAGCACCGGGTTGCCGTCCGCAATCTTCGGCGCGAAGCCATTGACACCTTGAAAAAACAGAAAACCAACAAGGAAATCCCCGAAGACGACTTTTTCAAGTTGCAAGATGAGGCCCAGCACACCACCGACCGGTTCATCAAGCAAATCGATGAAATCCTTGCTGAAAAAGAAAAAGAGGTCATGGCGGTCTAGAATCCGTCACGAATTAAACGTCTTTCCGGCTTTGCCGTTGTCAGTAACAAAGCCGCGCTGCTTTGTTACTGACCTCCATTGCGCCGTTAACACTGCTTCCGTTTTGGTTATCCATTATTGATGATATTATCTGGTAACAACGGCTTGAACATTGCTGCCCCTGCTCCGGCCTTGCGTTAGCCGGCTGCTTGCTGTAACCGCCTGATAACCGAGATACTTCCCATGCCCAAGCTTGACAGCGCCGCCCTCCCCCGCCATATCGCCATCATTATGGATGGAAATGGCCGCTGGGCCGAACAACAAGGCAAACCCCGCATCATGGGCCACCGGGCCGGGGTTGAATCGGTTCAAGATATCGTCCGCGCCGCCAGGGAACTTGGCATCGGCGTACTTACCCTGTATGCTTTTTCCACGGAAAACTGGAAACGACCGCCCGTTGAGGTACAGGCACTCATGGGGCTGTTGAAGACCTTTCTGGAAAGTGAACTCTCAACCATGGTCCACAACAATGTAAGCCTGCGCTGCATTGGCCAGAAAGACCGCATCCCCCCGGAAGTCCTTATGGTTATGGATCGAGTGATTGGGGAAACCGCGGACAATTCAGGGCTGATCCTCAATCTTGCCCTAAGCTATGGCGGAAGAAGTGAAATCACCCAGGCCGTGCAAGCAATCGCCCGCAAATGTCTTGATGGGACTTTGAGTCCCGAGGCGATCAACCAGGCGGTTCTGGAGCAGTACCTGTACACGGCGGGATTGCCTGACCCGGATCTGCTCATTCGCACCGGAGGAGAATCCCGCCTGAGTAATTTTCTCTTGTGGCAGGCATCCTATGCTGAGCTTTATTTTACGGAGATCCTCTGGCCTGATTTCAGAAAACAGGATCTGCTGACCGCCATTCTCGACTTCCAGAAACGGCAACGGCGTTTTGGTAAAACAGGTGAGCAGGCAAAGCAGGCACACGCCAATTGATCTTACACCGCAGGGATGAGAATATTAGGAGCCGTTACGCAACAACCATTGCCAGCTACAACGCCGTTACCTGCCGAGAACACGGCGCTGCCCGCACCATTATCCTTTAACAACGGCCCATGACAGGATCAGCATGAAACGAATCATTACCGGTGTCATGGCAAGCGCTGCCTGGCTGCTCCTTCTTTTTCTGGGGCCATTTCCGCTATTCTGGCTGGCCATTACGGCCCTGGCCGGTGTGGCGCTGGCCGAATACCTCGCCATTGTTCTGCCCGACCTCAGCCGACGCACCAGGGTCCCTCTTATCCTTTTCGGCCTGTTGCCCTTGGTCGGCGTTTATTCCGGTGAAACCACCGGCCTGCTCTGCGGTTTGACTTTTGCCCTGATCGCCCTCCTGCTTCACACCCTTTCCCGCTACGCCAACCTTGCCCATCCTTACGAAGTTATCAGCCGCGGGGGGTTCGGCTATCTCTACCTTGGCATGTGCAGCGCCCATCTGGTCCTGCTCTTGGCTCTGCCGCAAGGACGCGCTTGGCTGCTGTTGCTCACCGCCATTACCGCAGCCTCGGACACCGCCGCCTTCTATACCGGCAGCAAATTTGGCAAACACAAGCTCTGCCCCGCCATCAGCCCCGGAAAAACATGGGAAGGCTTCCTCGGTGGTCTGGTCGGCAGCCTTGCCGCCGCCCTTCTTGTCCGTCACTTCTTTCTCCCCGAACAGAGCCTGCTCTGGATATGCTCCATTGTCCTGCTGCTCGGCTGCCTCGGCGCAGCAGGTGATCTTTCGGAATCAGTCATCAAGCGGGCTTTCGGCGTGAAGGATTCCGGCAGCATTCTGCCGGGACACGGTGGATTGCTGGACCGTATCGACTCCCTGCTGCTCACCGCGCCGTTACTCTTTTATCTGCTGTATTTTCAGACAGGACTGTGTTTGAGGTGAACCATGCGGTTGTATTTTCCTGCTAACCGTTATTTTTCAAAAGAACAGAAGGACTTATGAAAAATATTTCCCTGCTTGGCTCCACCGGCTCAATCGGCCGCAATGTTTTGGAGGTGGTCCGCCAGTTTCCCGGACGTTTCCGCATTGTAGGGCTGGCTGCCGGTACCAATGGCCGCCTGTTGCGTGAACAAATCGAGGCTTTCAATCCGGAAAAGGTCTCCATCGGCGATGCAAAACTGGCGGGCGAACTGTCCCAGAGCCTGCCCGCTGGTTGGTCTGAAAAGATACTGACCGGCGTATCCGGGAATGTTGCCGTTGCCACCCTGCCCAGCGCGGATACGGTTGTTTCCTCCATCGTTGGAGCCGCAGGACTCACCCCCACCATGGCTGCCATCGAGGCCGGTAAAAACATCGCCCTGGCCAACAAGGAAACCCTGGTCATGGCCGGCCACCTGGTTATGGCTGCGGCAAAACGGTGCAAAGTAACCCTGCTGCCCATTGACAGTGAACACAGCGCCATTGCCCAGGCGCTGGAGGCCGGGAAAAAAGCGGATGTCAGCAAGCTCATCCTCACCGCCTCCGGAGGACCGTTTCGCAACCTGAGCGAACGTGAACTCTGGGAAGTAACCCCGGAACAGGCCCTGGCTCACCCCAACTGGGACATGGGCAAAAAAATCTCCATCGACTCTGCTACCCTGATGAACAAAGGGTTGGAGGTCATCGAGGCTCGCTGGCTTTTTGATATCGGAGTCGAGGATATCGAGGTCCTCATCCATCCGCAAAGCATTGTCCATTCCATGGTGGAATACCTGGATGGCTCCGTGGTCGCTCAACTTGGGGTGCCGGACATGCGCATCCCTATCGCCTATGCCCTTTCCTACCCGGAACGGTTGCGGATGAATCTCCCGAGGTTGAACCTGGCCTCGGCATCGGACTTAAGTTTTTCCCGCCCTGATTTTGAAAGATTTCCCGCCCTGAAACTTGCCTATCAGGTATGTAAACGGGGGGGAAGCCTGCCTGCGGTGCTCAATGCCGCCAACGAAGTGGCGGTTGAGGCCTTTCTAGCCCGCTCCATCCGCTTTCCGGAGATCGCCCTGGTGGTCGCGGAAACGGTGAGCCGGTTGCCCAGGGAAGAGGCCGCCACCCTTACAGCGATTCTTGACGCCGACCTTGCCGCCCGAATGCAGGCTGCTTCCATTATCGAATCCCTACGCATGCAAACCCAACAACGCCTTGGCAAAGACGTTCTCAGTCCGGAGCTGCCGCCCGGACACACAACCTTAACCATCTGAAGCCTATGAACTCTATCATTGCCTTTATCCTCGTCCTCGGCCCCCTTATCTTTATCCACGAATTGGGTCATTTTCTCTGCGCCAAGCTGTTCGGAATCCGGGTTCTCAAGTTTTCCCTTGGATTCGGCCCCAAGGTATTGGGCCGAACCATAGGCGATACCGAATACCTCTTGAGCGCCTTCCCCCTCGGCGGCTACGTCAAAATGTACGGAGAAAGCCTCACCGATGAGGTGACCTGCGGGGAGGAAGGCTTTTCCTTTTCCCATAAGGCCATCTGGCAGCGGTTCCTGGTGGTCTTGGCAGGACCGCTCTTCAATCTTGTTTTCGCGGTCCTGCTCTTTTCTTCCATCTTTGCGGTCATGGGCATTTCCCAGCCGGTCAACGAAGCAAGGATCGGCGGGATCACCGTGGATTCTCCGGCGGCCAAGGCCGGACTCGCGGCAAACGATCTTATCCTGAGCATCAATGACACCCCGGTCAAGGAATGGGCCGATGTCGCGCGACTGATCAAGCTCAGCGCAGGAAATCCCGTGACCCTCATTATCAAACGGGACAACCAGACCATGACCATCACCAGCCAACCGAAAATGGAACAGGACAAAAACATCTTCGGCGAGGTGATTGACACCCGCTACATGCTCGGAATACGGGTCGCCGACGAAGTAATCCATATTTCCCCGGGTGAGGCGCTGCAAACCGGAGCGATGCACACCTGGGTCCTGATCAAGATAACCATTCTGGGCATTGTCAAGATCATCCAGAAGGTAGTCCCTGCCAGCGAACTGGGCGGCCCCATCCGCATAGCCCAGATCGCCGGGCAGCAAATGGCGGCAGGCTGGGTAAATCTGCTGCATTTCACCGGACTGCTCAGCGTCAGCCTCGGGGTGCTGAATCTTTTTCCCATTCCCATCCTGGATGGCGGGCATCTCGTATTTTTCGGCGTTGAGGCTATTCGCCGCAAACCGCTGAGCATGGAAACCCGGGAACGTCTCCAGATGATCGGCCTGATCCTTCTAGTTTCCCTAATGCTCTTTGTCTTCTATAACGATTTCCGTTTTCTCGGCAACGGGGGCTGAGGCAGGCAATGGCCTCCTTTTCCGCATCTCCCTCCGTTATCCTCGCCCTGGAAACCGCCACCACCTGCGGCAGTCTGGCCCTGGTCGCGGAAGACCGCTGCCTGGCCGAGTATTCTCTCAACGCCGCCAGCACCCACTCCCGCAGACTGCTTTCCGGGATAGACTGGCTCCTTGCCCAGTGTGAACTGAGCTGGCCCCAGATCAGCGCCATCGCCATCGGCCTCGGCCCCGGCAGCTTTACCGGACTGCGAATCGCCTTGAGCACGGCCAAGGGGTTGTGCATGGCCACGGGAAAACCGCTCATCGGCGTAGGAACCTTGGATGGGCTCGCCGGTCAGTTCCCTTTTTCTTCCCTGCCCATCTGCCCGGTGATCGATGCTCGGAAAAACGAGATCTACACCGCCTTGTACCGTTGCAACCAACAAGGCCTTCCGGAAAAAATCACAGAGGCCATGGTAATCAAGCCGGAGCGGTTGCAGGAATTCATTACCACCCCCACCCTGCTGGTGGGAGATGGCCTGCCCCTGTATGGACAAATGCTCAAGGAATTGCTGGGGGAATACGCCTGTCTTGCGCCAACAGAGATCTGTTATGCCAGGGCAGCCTGCATTGGTTCCGCAGCCTGGGGTCTTTTCCGGCAGGGTGTCTTCCTGGACCCGGCCACGGCTGTGCCTCTCTATGTCCGAGCCTCGGACGCGGAACTGCAGTTCGGCGAAAAAAAGGGAACAAAAAGAGGATAAAGAAGGAAAAAGGTGGAGAGTGCGGCACAACCCTGTGAAGCAAGAGGATGAAAACCCTGCTCTGAAAGAAAAACCAAAACTCAAACATTCCAATTGTAACTATTCAGCAATGCAGCAGATGCGCTGAAGATTCCCTGCGAAGTGTGCTATCCCAGATGAGCAGGCCGATGACAAAGCAAATGTGATGCTGCGGAACAGTAACAAAAATCAGAAACCAAACTCGGACAAGAGATCGTCGACCAGATCCTGCTTGAGGGAAGAAGGTGCGCTGGGTGCGTGGACCCCACGCAGCAATTCCTTCTTTTTTTCCACATTTTCAAGGGAACCATCCTTCTTGATGTTGAGAATAACCAGAACCTCGATGAGCCAATCACGGATCTGATTGAGATCAACGACAATTTTTTCCATCTTCTGCCGGGCGACATCCTGGTATGACTGGGACGCAATAATATCGTACAGGGCGGCCTTCATCTCGACAATCACTGCCCTGGCCTCGGCATTGTCGCCGCCTGTCTGACGAAGCATATTCTCAAGCGCATCGACTTGCATGATAATCCTGTCGGATTTATCAAGGACAGCCCCGGTGGACTGCTCCATGAGCTGCACCACATCCTGGGCATGGCTCACCACAAATGGCGCCTGTTCACCGGCATTGGCCAAGGGCACCTGCACGGTTTTCATATTGACCAACATGGTATTGATCTTCTTGGCCAGCAATGAAAGCACACCCTCGGCATTAACCTCGGGCACATCACCCATGTAATCTCCCCGCAGAAAAGAATCGGTGATCTCCACCAGGGAGGCTATGCTTTTTTCAAAATGCTGATTGTTTGTTTTTACCATATCACCCACTGCTTCCTTGCCGATAAATGTAAAATTTCAACAAGTTACACATGTAAACCAATTATGCACCCAGAAAAACTCTACAGGAAGAACACAGGGAAAGCAACCTCAATGACCTGCTCTCCATTACAAGACATCCCATCTTACGAAAAAATCCGTGCTCCAAATTAACGGTAACGCGCCGCCGAGGCGTAAAACCGTTCTTTAGCGACATACATCTGACGATCCGCCTCCTTGGCCAAAGCTTCGGGAGGATATCTGTTCGTGCCGGCCTTGCCCAGACTGACCGTAACCGGAAACTCGGTGCCGTCCGGCAAGGGAATGCTGAGGCCGGAAAAAACCTGATTTTGCAGCCGTTCGATAAAGTGCCCAGCATCCTCGTCCGTGCTGTTGGTGAGCAGAACAATAAATTCGTCCCCACCGGTCCTCGCCGCGATATCGGTACTGCGCATGGTATTCCGCAGGGCCTCGGCAACGGTGACAATCAGCCGATCGCCGGTTTCATGCCCGTAATTGTCGTTGAGTTTTTTCAACTGGTTGATATCTCCCAGCACCAAGGCATGATGGATCCCGTAAACGCGGAATTTTTCCTGTTCCTCCTCCATGGACTGGGTCAGATACCCACGGTTGAAGAGTCCGGTCAGCGCATCCTTATTCGCCTTTTCCTCAAGCTGACGCAAAAGAAGCTGATTCTGGAAATAGGCCCCCATCGGTTCCGTAACCAGGCGAAGAATCCCCATTTCTTCCTGGTCAAGACTGCCTTCCAACAACACCAGCCCCACCCGCTGGCCCTGTGCCCCGACCAAGGGAATCTGGGTGCTCTTTGGCCAAGGGAGAACCGACTCAGCCAAAAGACCATCGGAATTAAATCGCTGTAGATCCCGTGACATACAGGCCTTGGTCACAGTCGTCCACTCTGTGATGGTCATACCGCTCTGATGGGAAAGCCAAATGTTGCCCGCCCGGATATCGTTGATTATGAGGCCTGCCGCGCCGGCATGGAGATCCGGCAAGATCGCATCGAGAAAATATCCGGCAACCTCTTTGATCCCGGCCTCTTTCTGCAGGTAGATGCCGAAATCAACCAAAAGATGCAACACCTTGTTTTTACTTGCAATCTCCTCCCGTTGGCCGCGAATTTGACCAATCAGCTCCACCTGACGGGTGATATCCCTGAACAGGAGCAACCCCCCTTTATTATTAGGGGCGACAGAAAATATCTCCGTATAAACCCGTCCCTCCGCTTCGTGGCTTTTCTTCTGGCCATTGGCCTCGCTGAACCCGCGCTGGGCTGGGCAGCCTTGGCATGGAGCGCTGTAACCGAACAGAGCATAGCAATGGGTCACGCTTTGACTGGGAAACAGGTCGGCAACCGCCCTGTTCTGCCGTTGAACCAGAAAATTTTCATCCACGGCGAGCAGGGCTTCCGGAAGATTATCCATGAGCTGGGTCAAAAACTGCTGTTCTTCCTGGTTCAACCGTCGGCGACGTTCGAGGAGAATATTCTTGGCCTGCAATTCTTTCCGGTCAAGATCGCTGCGCCGGAGCAGGGTGATTTCCTGGGTGACATCAAGGAGAGTGAGCAGGCACTGACCCTGCCAGACCTGGCAGGATACCTTAAGATAGATGTCACCCTCGTGCGTCTTGAGAGTCAGAGCCTGGCGCTTGCCCTCCTGGTCTGGCATATCGACTGGACACCCTTCACAGCGTACCTCGCTGCCAAACAAGGCTTTATGGCACGGCTGGCCGATCATTTCCAGTTCGGCACGGCGAAAAAAATCCAGGGCAACGTTGTTGGCAAAAGTAACCAAACACGCTCCGCTGCAGAGCAAAATCCCTGTCTGCACCGCACCGAGCATTTCCTGAATTTCCGTGTCTGGCGAAAAAAAAACTGTTTTTCCCATGCGCTCTCAGATCCCGACAAATTTAAAGTCGCTAGATAATAAATTTATAGCCTAGCAAAAAACCGAACCTTTTAACACACAAAAAAAAAATCATCCCTCCAAAATACATAGAGGTATGTAGCCTCAAGCCGTCAAAGGAGCTGTTCGATCTCCTGCCATTTCTTTTCAAGACGTTGCGAGGAAATCGGATAGGGTGTTCCCAGCTCCTGGGCAAAGAGCGACACCCTGAACTCTTCAATCATCTCTCGGTATTCCAGCAACCTTTCCGACAGGGAGGCAGAAAGATCTTTACCTCCGGCGGCAAGGGTATAGCGATCCTCATGGATTGCCACCTGCCGCGCCTTGAGCGCATCCTTGCCCGGCGAGACCAGAGCCCGCTCAAGCCGAATACGCACAGCCTTCAAGTAACGGCACAAGGAAGACAACCGCGGCAAAACGGTTTCCCGCAGAAAATCAGCAGGCACAATCATCGACACCTGCCGACGGTACTCGACAAATCGTGCGTCCTCGCCCTTTGTCCCTTGGGCTTTTCCGGAAGCCCTGGCAATGGCGTCCAGAGTTGCCCGCCGTTCCTGCAACACCAAGACGACAGCCTCAAAAATCTCACGACAAAGCGGAAAGAGCCCCCTCCCCCGCACCTCTTCGACCTTGGCGGCAAAGCGACCGGCAGAGAGCGGCAGACCCTCGCGGATGTCAAACACCTTGAAAAAAATAAAATACCACAGGTCTTCATTGATCTGCTCGTGGGAGCCGAGTCCCTCATACAGCGCCCAATGGGAACGGGGAATGACCAGATCCTTGCGCAGGGACTTGACCTGCGGGGCAAACTCATTGCAATACAATCGAAGCAGCGTCTGCCTGGTGTTCTGCCGCGCCTCGTTTTCATTCATGAAAAGACGCTGCCCCAAGCCTTCTTGCTCATCAAAATACAGACCCGGATAAACATAGCCCTGCAAGGCCCCATTAGCCCCGGGCACCGGCAGGGAGGCAGGCGTCTGGCCGAACTGGGCCGGAGTGATATTTTTTTGTTCCCAGCGCGCCTTCAGCTCGGCCATCTGCCCTGGGTTAAAAAGTTCGGCCTGATCTGCGGGCCTGCCTTGCAACTCACTGAAATCCCTGGTCACTGTAATGATTCCGCCTTGCCCATCCAGCAGACAAAAGCGAAACCGCAGATGGGGCGGAAGATCGGCCAGTGGCCAGTCCCGGCCATTAATCCGCAGCTTGAAGGAATCAGCGATCACCTGTTCCAGAGCACGATACAGGGAACCTCGCCCAAAAGGCAAATCCCGGACAATCTCCGCCGCGGTCTGAGGAATGGGCACCAGTTGCTTGCGCAGCCCCTTGGGAAGTCCCTTGAGCAAAAAAACCACCTTTTCGGCAAGCATGCCCGGAACCAGCCACTCAAAAAGCTCAGCACGCAGATGCGACGCCAAGGTAAGGGGAATCCGCGCCGTTACCCCATCGTCCTCCTCCCCTGGGGCAAATCGGTAGGACAGAGCCAGCTCACACTCACCCGCAGCCAAGATAAGGGGAAACTGCTCCAGAGCCGCAGCCTCTGGCAATTGCCTCCGGACATCATCGGCGGTCATGACGAGCCGCGCCCGGGCTACGGGATCCTTCAACCACTGGTTCAGGCTTCGCTGATCACGCACCTCCGGGCCAAGACGTTCCTCGTAAAAATCAAAGAGGGCCTGGTCATCCACCATGATGGTACGCAAGCGCAGCCGATCTTCCATGTCCTGCAGCTGCGCCACCAGGGCAGTATTTCCGACAAGAAACGGATATTCCCCCTTCAGTTCCCCCTCAATCAGGGCGGACTGGATGAAAATCCGCCGCGCCTCCTCCGGTTTGATCAAACCGAAATTAACCTTACGCCTCGGCACGATAACCAGCCCGAACAGGCTGACCTTTTCAAAGGCAACCACCTGCCCCCGTCCTTTTTCCCAGTGCGGTTCGGAGTATGAAGAGCGGCACAGCTCCCCGGCCAGGGGCTCGATCCACTCTGGTTCGATGCCGGCAACGGTCCGGGCATAGAGGCGCGAGGTTTCCACCAACTCGGCGGCCATGAGCCAGTCGCCGGTCTTGCCGAACTGACTTGAACCGGGAAAGATCATGACCTCCCTCCCTCCTCCGGCCTGATAGATATTCTTCTCCTTCTTCACCGCGATATTCCTGAGATTGCCGCTCAAAATCGCTCGATGGACGGCATCCGGAGAGGCAGGCTGGGTGTTGATTTCAAAACCTGGCTCCTCGTCAAGCACCTGACGGATCTGCTCGTGGATATCGCGCCATTCCCGCATCCTCAGGAAGGAAAGATAATGACTGACGCAGAACTTGCGCATCCGGGAAAGGCTTTGCAGTTTGTCAAAGGTGGCGTGGTATGCATCCCAGAGGGCGAGAAAAAAAAGGAAATCCGAGGGGGTCTTGACGAAACGGGCATGGGCCGCATCCGCCGCCGCTTCTTTGTCAAGTGGCCTGACCCGCGGATCCTGGATGCTAAGACCTGCGGCGATAACCGTCACCTCGCGCAGGGCGTTCTGGTCACGGGCCTCGATGATCATCCGGGAGATCCTCGGATCCAAGGGCAGCCGGGCCATGAGCCGGCCGTGCGCGGTGAGTCGCCGCTGCCGATCTAAAGCGCCAAGCTCGGTGAGCAGTCCATAGCCATCCTGAATAGCCCTCCCCGAAGGCGGATCGAGAAAGGGGAAACGGGCCGGATCTCCCAATCTCAGGCTGGTCATCCGCAGAATAACCTCGGCCAGATTGGTCCGCAGAATTTCAGGTGGCGTATAATCGGGACGGTTGCTGTAATCCTCCTCGGAATAAAGACGGATGCAAACCCCTGGTCCCACCCTGCCGCAGCGGCCCTTGCGCTGGTCGCAGCTTGCCCGGGAAACCGAAACGATGGGCAGCTTGCTGGTCCGGGCTCGGACATTGTAGCTTGCCAACCGGGCCAGGCCGGTATCAACCACATAGCGGATGCCGGGCACGGTAATGGAGGTTTCGGCCACGTTGGTGGCGACCACGATCTTTCTCCCTGTTACCGGCTGAAAGATCTTTTTCTGATCTCCCGGCGAGAGCCTGCCGAACAGAGGCAGCACCACGGCCGCTTGCCTGCCCGCCCGTTTGTCGAGCCGGGCGCCCAAGGCCTCGACGGTTTCTAGGATATCCCGTTCAGCAGGCATGAAGACCAGGATATCGCCTGGGCCTTCATGTTGACAGAGGTCGCACACCGCCTGAACGGCTTGGTCCACGTAGCTCTGCTCTCCTTCCTCCTCTTTCTCCGGATCCAAGGGCTGATATCGCACCTCCACCGGATAGGTCCGTCCCGAAACCTCAATCACCGGGGCATTGCCGAAATGCTTGGCAAACCGGGCCGTATCGATGGTAGCCGAGGTGATCAACACCGAAAGATCCGGCCGGCGGATCAGGAGCTGCTTGAGCAGGCCCAGGAGGAAATCGATATTGAGACTCCGCTCATGGGCCTCGTCAATGATAATCGTATCGTAGGCGGAAAGATTCCGGTCATGGTGCGCCTCGGCCAACAGGATTCCATCGGTCATAAACTTGAGCCGGGTATTCCGGCTTGTCTGATCCTTGAAACGGATCTTGTAACCGACCAGAGAAGCTTGGGGCCCAAGTTCTTCGGCAACCCGTTCGGCCACGGCAATGGCCGCTATCCGCCGGGGCTGGGTGCAGCCGATCCGTTTGCGCCTGCCGCGTCCGGCCTCAAGGCACATCTTGGGCAACTGGGTAGTCTTGCCGGAACCGGTATCCCCGGCAATGATTACCACCTGACTGGCGCGGATCGCCTGAATAATTTCCTGCCGGTGCGCCACGATGGGCAACTCGGCAGGATAGTGCATCGTGATCTCTTCATTTTCCCTTGTCACTGGGGCCTATTCCTTCATCGTTAAACTGCTGGTAACCATGCCGGACAATGGCTTGGCATACCTTCCGAGCGACTCATGCAGCATGTCCGGCAAAAATATTTTTTTCTTTTCTTCAAGAAGAATGCTGAACAGTCCGAAAATAATGTAGAATTTTTAAAATTACGAAAGTACAATACCCTTCAGTCATGTAAAGATATACTCCCTCGTGACTGAAAATTTCAGCGATCATACAAATTTTCTTCTAAAAACACAGGGAAGAACTCGACAATACACACACAAAACAAACGGACACCGACAACAAACTGACAGGCTTATGTGGCAAAACCCGCTATCAGGCGAGGAAGAGAGGACAAGGAGGAAAAGGATGACTGAAGAAATGAGTAATATTAACACTGCCATTGAAGCATCACAAAAAACCGTTGTCTCCCGTGAAAAGGAGACCGGCGAGGATGCCGAACGCCCCAAGGGCCCGGTGGGCCTCGATATCGGGACCAGCCACATCGTAATGGCCCAGAACAAGGGCAAAAACATCCACACCATCAAACAGCTCAACGCTTTTTTCACCATCCCCTACTCGAAATTCACCAAGAAGATCCTGGTGGACAACGAGGTTACTTTTTTTGAAAAAGGCGACATGTTCTACATCCTCGGTTATTCGGCTGAGAATTTCGCCAACATGTTCAACACCAACACCCGTCGCACCATGGAGAAAGGCTTGCTCTCCGCCCGTGAGGACGAAGGGATCAATGTACTCCAAGCCATCATCGGCACCCTGATCAAGAGACCCAAAAACCCCGGCGAAGTCATCTGTTTCAGCATGCCCGGCACTCCGGTTGACAGCGGTCAGTCCGTGGTTTACCACGAATCCATCATCAAGATGTACCTGGCCACCCTGGGCTACAACCCGATTTCCATCAACGAGGGATTGGCCACGGTCATGGCCGAACTCGCGGAAGACAACTTCACCGGCATCGGCATCAGCATGGGCGGCGGCATGTGCAACATCTGCCTGGCCTACCTCTCCGTACCGGTCATCACCTACAGCATCCAGAAAGGCGGCGACTACATCGACCAGATGGTCGGAATCTCGGTGGGCGAACCGGCCACCAAGGTCAAGACCATCAAGGAAAGTACCTTCCGCTTGGCCAAGCCCCCGAAAAACCGGGTTGAAACCGCCCTGCAGATCTATTATGACGACTTGATCCACACCCTGCTGCACAGCCTCCAGGACGTGCTGCACTCTTCCGACAAGATTCCGAAAATCGCCAAGCCCATCCCCATCGTGCTGGCAGGCGGCACTGCCCTGCCCAACGGCTTCAAGGATCACTTCGAGAAGGCGCTGAAAGAGTTCAATCTGCCCATCGAAATCTCCGAGGTCAGGATTGCCGAAGACCCCCTCAACACCACGGCCAAAGGTGCCATGGTCATGGCGCTTTCCGAAGAAATTTAAGGAAAGAAGAGACAGTCCGTAACAGAAATCGACATAACTACCAACGCTCAGAAAAAGAGGGGGGAGTGGCCAACCGGCCGCTCCCCCCTCTTTTTTGTAATGCCGGCATGCCGCTCTCCCTAGTAGCGAAGAAAGACAAGAAAGCAGCCTTTCTTAAAAACTGCGGAGAATTACATCAAAAGAACACCTCTCTCGGAGCCAAAACACCTCTCACAAGACCGCACCTTCCTGGGAGAGACGAACCTCCATCTGCTTATCCTTCCTGACCTCGAAGCGCTGCTCTCCGATCTTTCGGTTCTGGTGAAAAAACTGAACGGTCCAGGTTCCGTATATCTGCATTTTTTCCGTGAAGGTAAGGGCCTCAACCTGGCGCTGCATGTACCTGACCTGCTGATTTGAGGTGCGGACCAGCTTTCCATCCGGCCCGTACCATTGAATCACCAAGGGCAGCGGTTGGTCCACCGGGAGAAAATTCACCGAATAGAGAGCGCCCAGGGTGGCCCCGACCTTTCCGGAAATATTATTCGTCCCTCCGGCAAACATCTGAAGTTTTTTCATGTTCAGTTCGATATCGCGGATATTTTCATAGGCGGCGCTCAATTCGGCAACCTGATGAAACGGCTGCTGCACCAAGCCGGCGCCCTCAATCTTCAATGCCCAGATCTTCACCGGGCGGGACGGCCCCGCCGAGGTCTCCGATGCCTTGGTCCCTTGCTCGGCCTTGGCAACTTCGCCACTGCGCGGCGCAGCCACCGCGCCCAGGCTGCTCTCCTGACCCGGAGCCTTGAACCCTTTTGCCGTGTTGATCTTCTTGGCCCTTTTTATATTTTTCACATTCTGCAAGGAAGCTTTGGTCAGGTCGGCACCCTCCAGGTTGGCCCTGTTCAGGTCGGCATCATTGAGGTTGGCATTGACCAAAATGGCGTGGGACAGGTCGGCATCGGTGAGGTCTGCCCAACGCAGGTCGCCGTCCCGGAGATTGGCTCCGGTGAGGATGGCATTGGTCAAATCGGCATTGGCCAGATCAACATTGCTGAGATCAGCCTTGCTCAGATTGGCATCGATGAGATTGGCATTTCGCAGGTCAAGGCTGGTCAGCTTCGCATCGCTCAACACTGTCTCGCGCAGGTTCTTGAGATCGAAATGTTTGGCCGCCGTCAGGTTGATCCCGGACAGATTCGCCCCCTTCAGGTCAGCATTGCTAAAATTGGCATTGGCCAGTTCTGCATTGCTCAAATCCGCCCGGTTCAGATAGGCATGGCTCAACTTCGCCCGGGTAAGATCCGCGCCCTGCAACTTGGCATTGTTCAAATTCGCCCCACTGAGATCGACGGTGTTCAGCCTTGATTTGCGCAGATCGGCATTGGTAAGATTGGTTTTGACCATAAGGGTACGGACACCGAAATCAACCCCGGACAAACGAGCGCCGGTGAGGTTGGCCTCGGTCAGATCAACACGCCCCATCACGGCTTTTTGACAGTTGGCCTCGGTGAGATTCGCCTGTTGGAAATTCGCCCCGTCAAACTCTCCGGCAATAAGACTTGCCTTGGTGAGATTGGCTCCTCGAAAGTTGGCCTTTTCAGCGCTAACCCCGTTAAGCACAGCGCCATTGAGATTTGCCCGACTCAGGTCAGCATCATTTAATTTGGCCTCGCCCAGGTTTGTCCCGCCCAAGCTCGCCTCGGCAAGATTCGCTCCGTCAAGGTCCACCCCGCTCACATCCGCGCCGTCGAGATTCGCGCGACTCAAATTTGCCTTGGCCAAGACAATTCCCCGCAGATTGGTCCAACGCAGATCCACCTCGTTGAGAATGGCTCCGGAGAGATTCGCCCCTTGGAGAAAGACGGAGGTGAGATTGGTATTCCTCAGCTTTGCTTCACTCAGGTTTGCCGAAGCAAAGTTGGTTTTCGTGAAATTCGCTCCGGAAAAATCAGCGCCGCGAGCGTCGCTTTCCGTGCAATCCGTTTCAAGCAGGATGGCGCCCGCCAGTATCGCCTGCTGAAGATCCGCCCCACGGAGATTGCTTCTGACAAGATCGGCATCGGTCAGGTTTGCCTCGGTGAGCCTGGCCTGCGACAGATCCGCTTTCCCAAGTTTAGCCCCGATAAGAATGGCCCCCCGGAGGTCCGCCTCCCTGAGATCGGCATTCAACAGGTTTGCCTGACTGAAATTCACCCCGCGCATATCAGCCTCACGCAGGTTCGCTCCTTCAAAATTAGCATTCTGAAAATTCAGCCCTCGCAGATTCTTACCGGCAAGATTCGCCCCGTGGAAATCTTTGCCCGCGAACCGGGGAGTATCGGCAGTGCCAGTCACCTCGGACGCCGCGCCCTTTTCTTCCGCCGGACGGTTCTCCTGGGAAGAATCAGCAGACTTAGAGGCAGAAGCCCCGGAAAACCAGGGCAACACGATTCGGCCATTCTCGAGGAGAAAATACCCTCCGCCACCAACCAGGGCAAGCAGCACAACAGCAGCGACTGCCTGCCCGAACCCGGCAAGGAAAGATCGCCTGCCCCCTCCTTGGTCGGCAACCCGAACGAGGGTTTTTTCCGAATGGCACCGTGGACAGGGGGCTTTCCTGCCGGCAAAGGCAGGCGACACCATCTTCTGAAATCCACACTTATCGCAGCAGAAAATGGCGCGGCCGGACTTGTTTGCCGCCGCAGCGGACTTTTTCCCCACCACCACGGTATGTTTGCATTTCGGACAAGGCACAGCCTTGCCGACATGGCGGTCTTCAACCTCTACGGAATACCTGCATTTATCGCAGTAAAAAATCATCCAACACCCTCAGCTGAACCAAAAAGCGCACCTACATTCCACCGACCGGCCACAGCTCGCCAAGCCGGTATGCGACAAGAGCTACAACAGTCATCGACCATAACGAAAAAATACTTCATGTATTTATTGAAATCGTAAAAAAAATCGCATTGATAACGCTTGCGGCTTTATATTTTTTACTGTGGTATTTCGGATCTGTGTTCTTTTTTATTTTTACCTGTCCAGCATATTTTTTCGACAAGAACAAGAGCATTGCTGTAAAAAATATTCAGATGAAGTATTATACTACTTTATCTGGTGGGGCGACAGTCTCTTGCCGACTTCAAGGATGAAACTCCCCAAAAGACGGCACACCATGCTTCGTGGAATTTCTTTTTTTCCTGTTGCATCTATGTATTTACCTCCCTCCGTGGGATCGAACACCATTCTGTAGCAAAATCCGAGGCCATAACCTTCCGTGGACAAACCAAAGCAACCAACGCCGCCCCAACCAGAAAACAAGCCCGACGCCCAGGCGGAAAAAAAAATCTTCGATCCCAGGGAACAGGCCATTAAGTACAAGGCCTACCGTCATATTTTCTCGGACAAGGATGTAAAAAAAGGTCTTGACGAAAAAGCCATCATCCGCAAGATCAAAAAAAGTAAAAGCCTGAGCGGCCGTTATCGCCAGTACCTGGAAATGCGTGAGGACGACAAGCGCGGCAGCCATGCGTACCCCTGGCAGAATCCCTTCAACCGCGTTCTGTTCTGGTCAGCTTACTGGCTGCCGCGTTTTCTGAAATGGGGCACCCTGCTTTCCCTGGCCCTCTTCATCCTCAACTACCTACCCGGCCCGACCCAGCATATCGTCGAGGTGCTCATTGCCCGCTCCATCTATGACACCGCTCCCATCGAGCGATTGCCCGATGATCTGGAAACCTATGCCCACTCCGCCGATATCAAGGACAGCCGGGGCGCCATCATCAAATCCTACGGCAAACGCAAAGTAACTCAGCAGCTCCCCGCCTCCGCCCAGAAGGCTTTACTGGCCTGCGAGGATCATTATTTCATGCCCCACCCCGGCAATACCTGGTATGAGAATCTCTTTCTGATTCATCCCGGCGTCAGCTGGCTGAATCTGGTCGGTGCGGTCAAAGACACCCTCCAGGGCGATCCCCGCGGGGCCAGCACCATTGTCATGCAGAATGCAAAAAAAATCCTTGGCAACGAAAAAAGAACCATCGCCAACAAGCTGGAAGAAATCATCATCGCCTACATGATGGTTGCCAAATTCGGTAAGGAAAAGAATCTTAACTTTTACATCAATACCGTACCGGTGGGGGCAAACATCTACGGATTCCCTGCCGCCGCCACCAATTATTTCAAGAAAGATCTGGCAGCCCTCAACATGCAACAACTGGTGACCATCGGCTCCTTCATCCCAAACCACAATCGCCAGGTCGCCTTTTACGAGATCGTCAACGGCAAGAATTTCACCGAGCTCTCTCCTGCCCTGCAGAGTCATGCCAAAAGCGCCATCAACAAGATCAATCTCGCCCTCACCCACCTCTGGAAACGCCACGAAATACCGGACGACCAGTACCGGAGCTGGCTGTTAAACGACGAAGAATCCATCCGCCGCATCGGGTTCCGCGATTTCCGCTCCCCTCTGTACGGGGAGGAGGAGTGGACCTCCTGGAATGTCATCAAGGAGGTCTCTTCTCGAACTTACACCATCAATGGCCGCGAGGTTTCCGGCTCCCAGCTGCTGCTTGACGAAAAAGGGGCTGTCTCCATAGAGACCGGCACGGACCTGGCCCTGATCGAAAAAATGAAGGGCATCATCGGCGAATTCCTGGAGAGCACGTATTTTAAAGATATCCTTTCGGCCAGCAACCAGGAAACCTGGCAGCGTGACAAGGAACGCTATACCTCCCGCGGCCTTACCCCGCCCTACACCGATTTCAACAGCTTTCTCGAATACCTGCAACGCAACATCAATGTCGGCCTCCTTGCCGTCAACCAGAAGGGCGAGATCGTTGCCTATGTCGGCGGCAAGGAGTTTTTGCAAACCAGAAACAACGAAAAAGACGAAGATGAGGACGAAGCCCCGGAGCCCAACGAAACCGCCACCGACAACAACACCGGCAAGAGCGACAAACATGAATCCGTGATCATCGACATCATGAACAGAAAGGCAAAGATCACGCCTTCCTCCACCATGAAACCGATCATTGCCTACTACTCCATGGTGGCCAACAACACCAAGATGAGCGACCGCTTTGCCGACAAGCCCATTGAATACAAATATGTGGCAAGTACCGGCAGACAGACCTGGCTGCCCCGCAACTGGTACAACTACGACGCCAACCGGCCCATGGGCCGCGAATACAACCTGCTGGAAGCACAGGTAATTTCCATCAACACAATTTTCGCCAGACTCTACACCAACCCCTTGCTCCGCAACGCCATGCTCCTCGGCTTTGACCAGGTCGGTCTCGACTACAGCAAGGAAGACGCAAAATACTGGCCCTTCGGCATCGGCTCCTCGGCGGTCTCCGTACAGCAATGGCTTGGCATCTACAACGCCTTCCTGGACGGCCAGTACCGCGATCCGTCTTTTGTCCGGCGGATACAGATAAACGGCAAGACGGTATACGACCGAGACCAGGACGAACAGTACGCCAATATTCCGCTTTTCGACTCCAAGAAGGAACGGGAGGCAGAGATGAACGCCCTGTACGAGGTCTGCAATCGCGGCACTGGCTCCGCCATGAAAACAGAATTCAAGCATCACAAAAACCTGGTCTCCGGCAAGACCGGCACCGCGCCGATGAACAAGTCCGCCCTTTTCATCAGCCATTTCAACCCGTACCGCGATCGGAAAACCCACATGGACCGGACCATAACCATGCTTATTTCCGTAACCACCAATACCGGCGGCTTTAAAAGCGTGGGCACCTCCGGCAACGCACCGGCCAAGATTGCCGGACGCATTTACAACCATCTCTTCCAGCAGGAGATGCAGGAGATGATGGACAAAAACATCGACAAGGCAAAACGCGAGGATACCCATTTCCGCAACAATCAGGTTTACTGGGCCAACGTCAACCGCTACATGGATACCCTTATGACGGGAAAATGCGGCAACAGCCTCATTGCCGACAACATCATCGGAGTTGACGACTACGGGGAGGCCTTAGTACAGATTCTGAACAGCAACACCAAGATCTACACCGGCCGCGATGATGTTTTCGCCCAACTGGTCCAGTATTACTGCGATCAGGAAAAGATGGTCCGAATGGACTCAGCTCCGGCAAACTGAAAACAAAAAACAAACGCACTCCGACCGGGCGCGGTGGATGCACGCACGGCTTTACAAACCATGCCGCACATGGCATAGTGGCACAGTTTCACACCAGCCTGAAACCACGCAATCAAAAGGTTAGTAATCACGGGACAAAAACCGAGACCAAAACCTGCAACTCCATAACTCTGCAAGCGATTACGTCAGAAGAGAGACTCCATATGGCCAAGATAGGAAGAAATGATCTGTGTTTCTGCGGCAGCGGGAAGAAATTCAAGAGGTGCTGCCTGGGAGCTCGCACCAGCTCCCCAGCAAAACCCGCTATCCCCTCGGTAAAATTTGAAGTAGAAAAAATCCAGGAAAGCGCCAGGGCCAAGAAAGCAGCGGTCCTGGCCCTGGGAGTTTTCGTTCTTTTCTCCACCACCAACGGCGACGCCTGGCTCCTGGAAGTAACAGACATGGATGCCATCCAGGTGGCGCAGGGAGGAGAAAAGCTCGAGGTGCAGATCGAAGAGAATCCTGAAACCATCGAAATCAACTGGACCCACAAGTTCGATATCAAAAACAAAAAATTTATTCTCACCTCATACAAGGACAAGAGCGAAGAGATTCGGGAAGACTATCCGGTCCATTCCATTCTTTCCACGGTAAAAAAAATCCGCAGCCGCATTCCGCCCGAACTGATCAGCACCATCCACCTGGACACCGATCAAGAGAGCCAAGCACAGCCAGGCTGAGTCAGACTGCCAGGGAATGAACCGCACGGCATTTTCTGAAATCAGCACGAAACAAGAGGCGGGAGATTTCTCGCCTTTTGTTTTCCATGGCAATCCCTCGTCGTGCCGCCACGGTGAAAATCGCCATACCCCCTCAGAACTATCTGATTAACTGCACCGCTCCCCTTGCTGTTTCCGGCCTGACCCTCTTTTCCGGCTTCGGACCAGGCACCCTCCTGATGCCTGTCTCCGCCCTGATATTTGAGACGAACTGACTCAAAGCCCGTCACAATCCTTTGCAAAAAACACAGGTGGGAAATTGAGATTGACCAATACATTTTAATCTGGACAACAATTAAGAAAAGACTTAAATTCTATTTCTCCATGGAACCGCGAAACCGACCAAGCAATCAGCAAGGAGAACGCCATGCCCATCTATGAATACCGCTGCCAGGAATGCAAGGCCTTATTCGAAACCATTGTCACTTCTACAGAAGCCGCCGCCGAAGCCGTTTGCCCGAAATGCGGCAGCAGCAACGTAAAAAAAACCATCTCCGCCTCAAGCTTCCGGATTTCCTCCGGCTCAAGCTCCATCCCCTCCGGAGCGCTTTCGGGCTGCTCCACAAAATCGGGTTTTTCCTGAGGCTGAAAACGATGCGGCCGGTCCGGCCGCACTACAATCAAGAGTCGCGGAAAAGTTCCCCCCTACGCAAATCTCGGGATCAGTAATACACCCGAAACGCACAACTGAAAGTGGTGGGGACAAGGCCGAATTCAGAAACGATGGAGCTGTTCTCTGGACGATCACCCCTGGGAAGAGAAAGGCCTACCGCAAACTCCGCCTCATCGGAAAGCGAGTACACCCCATTGAGACTCAACTGCTGGGAATGATCGCTCCAGTTGACAAGAAGCAGGGCTTGCCCGGTCAGCAACGGAGAAAACTCGTAACTTGCGCCCAAGGCTGTGTAATCCCGCCCCGTGTATCCTTCCCCCAGACGACCTGAAACCAAGGCCTGATTTAGGGCCTCGCTGGAACTATATCCCTGGCCATGATGGAACTGCTCAAGACGCAGCTCAAGGCTGTCGGCAAAACGATGTTCCAGCCCCACACTCACCTCGGTGCCGCCGGCAAGTCCGTCTTGTTCCGGGTCGGCATAATGCCCCTCCGCCCGGATACCAAGCCAGTCAAAAAGCTCCCCCTGCAGAGAACCGCCGGTGATTCGGTGCGTACGCACCGAACCTCCAAGAACCCCAAATTCCCAATCGTTGCGATTGACGACAAGCCTGGCCAGCAAAGAGTTCCTGCTCCAATCTGGCCGGTGGTTCCAATCTGTATCAGTCGTGCTCTTGGGCGCATAACCAAGTACCCCGATCAGGCTCAACTGGGCAAGATTTCCCAGTCGCACCTCGGCCCGTCCGCTGTCAACCCCCGGTTTGTAAGCTCGATAAAAGGTTTGCGCCGCAAAGGGGGCAAAAAAATCATTGGGAGTAAAATACATGGTGGTGGCCAAGTTCACCGGTTGTCGGCCAATGCTCCATTCGGTGTTCTGCCGTACATAATGGAAGGCGGCGGTATCCACACTGAGGCTCGCCTCGGAGTTGCCGGTTGCATGCTGCTGCCAGGAAAGCAGGCCGCTTCGCTCTGGATCGGCCTGCCTGGCGCCAAGGGCGTTATTGGGTGTGGCGCGGAAATTTTGCAGGAGATTCAGATCAAAACGTCCATTCTCGCGATACTTTGCCGCAACCAGAAGCCGTTGGTCCAAATCCCAATACAGATCCTCTCGGCTCTCATAAAACTCTGCTGCCTCCGGATTTCGGCTATAAGCAACACCCAGACCGGTAAATCCCCGCAGGTTTACAGAGGCATCCTCTGATTGCCACTCGGTAAACGCCTGTCCCTGAGCAGAAAAAAGGGAAAGCACGCCCACGAAAAGCGTGGACAGTGAGAGACCAGCCCTCCTCATCCGCGCACCTCATCGCGCTCCAATCTGCCGTCCCGGAGATGGATGAGCCGGTGGGCCCGATCCATGACCCGCTGATCATGGGTGGAAAAAAGAAAGGTTACGCCCTGCTCATGGTTGAGACGCTCCATGAGCTCAAGGATCGCAGCCGCCGTTGCCGAATCCACATTGGCGGTGGGCTCATCCGCAAGGACAATGGCAGGTCGGGAGACGATGGCCCGAGCAATGGCAACCCGCTGCTGCTGACCACCGGAAAGCTCATCCGGCCTGCGCTCGGCCAGTTCGGCCATGCCGACCTCGGCCAGCACCGCCATGACCCGCTGACGCCGCTGGGCATGGGGAATATTCTGCAGGGCCAGAACAAACTCGGCGTTTTCACAGGCGGTCAGCACCGGGTTAAGGTTGTAAGACTGGAAGACAAAACCGATGCGGTCGCGCCGCAGCCTGGCCAGGTCGCTGCGACCCAGTTGAGCCAGATCGCGCCCCTCAAGCAGTACCCTGCCCTGGGACGGTTCATCCAGGGCGCCGATCAGATTGAGAATCGTAGTCTTTCCGGAACCGGATGGGCCGCAGAGCACGCTGAATTCACCACACTGGACCTCCAGGGAAAAATCCGTCACCGCAGCGACCTGTAGCTTGCCCTGCTGGTAAATCCTGCTGACATTTTCAAGTTGCACCAACGGCGTGTTGTTCATGCTCGGCCTTTCTGTATGGTTCAAACTTAGAAGGAACTATCCCTGCTTCAGATTTTCCACCGGAGTCATCCTGCCCGCCTTAAAGGCCGGAAAGATCGCGGCCACGATGGTCAGGAAAAACACCGCCCATGCTATCCACATGGCGCTTTCCCTGTAAAGGCGAAACTTCATCACCGGATCTATCAAAACCCCGCCGGCACTGTAATCCGTCCCTATCTGCCCGCTGAAATCAAGGCCGATCCTGGTCATATAAAGGAACCAGGGCGTGGTGATAACCACCCCCAGAGCCAACCCCAAAATTCCGAGCCAGCAGGACTCCAGCAGCACCAGCCGCACGACTTGGCCCGGCATCATCCCCAGCGCCATCATTATCCCAAATTCCCGTTGCCTTTCCATAACGCTCATCAACAAGGTATTCATGATCCCGGCGGCAATGACCAGACCGACCAAAAACTGAAGCAGATAGTTGAACAGCTGATCCACGGCGATCAACCCGGCGAGATCAGCCTGGCTTTCCTGCCAGGTGAGCACGGTAATCTCCTTGCTCCGGGACCACAGCTGGGCAAGATCACCCTGGATCGTTTTCGCCGCCCGATGATCTTCAAGAAAGATCGCCACCAGGGAGGCAGCCGTGGGTTCATAGCCGAGCGCTTTGCGCACCAAGTCAAGCGGCAAAAGGACCACCCCCCCGTCCACCGAGTCGTCTCCGGTTCTGAAAATACCGCTCACCCGGCCAAGCTCGCTGACCAGCTCGCCATTCTTATCGGTCATGGTGAAGATCAATTTCTTGCCCAACCGCAGGTTCAGTTTTTCCGCCATCTTTGCCCCGACCACCACCCCGCGATCCTCGCCGGCTGAAAAGCACTGCCCTTCAATAAGGGTGCGCAGGAAGATATTATGGGCCGGTGTTTCCTGGGCCGGGTCAATGGCGATGAAGGCGCCACCCACACTCTTGGCGCCGCTGGCAAACATGGCCTGACCCATGATGCGGACCAGCGCACCGGTTACTCCGGAAATTTGCAAAACCCTCTGTTGTACGGCCTCTGCATCGACCAACCGCTTGTCCAAGGTCGGGGTATCCCGAAAATCCGGATGCTCAACACTCAGATGCCCCAACCCCATTACCGCACTGGTATTGATCATGTTGGTATAGGCATAGTCGCCGGAGGCGGTAAAGGTCACGGAGAGCAAAACGCCAAAGCCCACGGAAAAAGCGGTGATCACACTCCGCCGCTTGTTGCGCATCAGGGTTCGCCATGCCATGGTTCCGAGCTGCATCACTGCTCCATTAACGATGATAAATAGCGGCCAGCGGTTTAAGCATCGCGGCCTTGAGGGCAGGGTAAAGAATGGCTAACCCCGCTACCAGATAGAGAAAAAGGATGGGCAGTACCACACTGTTGACGGTGACCACGCAGTACCATTTTGGATCAAAGGCGATCCCGGCAATGGTTGAGGAGGATTGAACAAAGCCGGAAAAATCGATGGGATGATGGCTGAAATAGAAAGAAAGAGGCAGGCCGACGGCCACGGCCAGAACTACGGCCACAGTGACTTGAAGCATACTCTCCACCACGATCATGGCGAAAAGCCCCCAAGGGGAAAACCCCAGGGCCTTCATGACCCCGAACTCAGGGATACGCTCAAAAACGCTCATCAACAGGGCGTTGAGGGTCAGAATACCCACCGCGGCATAGGTGATGAGCAGCATAATCACCAGGGAGATATCGCTCATCTCAAAAAGCCGGGCCAGTACAGGTTGCAGTTGCCGCCAATTGCGCACTTCATAGTTGGGAAGCAATCGGCTCAATCGACTTGTGGCCTGATCCAGATTCTCCGAAGGCACTTGCCGCTTGACCACGATCTGCTGCACCCCTTGCGGCACGATCATCAGCCTGCGGAAAGTGGCTGCGGTCATGAGAAACCCGCTGCGGTCAACCCCTTCGGACACCGATTTCAGGATGCCCCGCACCCGGAAGAGTTCGTTTGCCGTGGAGCCGTCCGCAGCCTGGGCCACCACCACCACCTCGTCTCCCACCGCAAGACCCAAAATCCGGGCCAGCTTTCGGCCAACCACCACCCCTGCCTGGTCGTTTTCGGCAAGCCATTGCCCCTGCCAGACATGCTGGTTAAGAGCGGTAACCAGCCCCTCCCTGACCAAATCAACGCCCCGCAGCTCGATGCCGCTTGAGGCATTGCCCGCCGCCGCCAGCCCACTTGCATGGAGTCGCGGGGCCGCGACAAAACCCTGCCGATCCAGTTGGGCAAGCACTCCTCCCTCTTCGGTAATTATCTTATAGAGATCCGGATCAGCACGGTAGCCTCTGCCATGAATCTGAAACTCACCGAGATCCATGCCCACCGCATTTTTTTCCATGCCTGCGAGCCAGCCCTCCAGCAGACTGGCATAAAAGATCATGATCGCGCAGGCAAAGGCCATGGCCCCGACGGTAATCCAGGTTCTGGTCCGGGCGCGATTGAAATTTCTTAAGGCAAAGAAAACAATCTGCACGTTTCACCTCTCAAGAAACACAAGGCTCAGGTCAACGGCGACGTAACTCCAGCAGGGAAAAAAGCGACTCCGGCAGATCAAGATCAAACCGCATGGTTTCATAAACCAGCTCCGTGTATTCCCCGGGCTTGTCGGTGGGGACGACCTTGAGCACAGCGGGCAGGAGGCGGCCCCCCATCTTCTTGACCTCGCTGAAATAGATGGTGCGGGCCAGGACGCCATCCTCGTCATAGTAGGTGGCAAGCAGGGGAAGATGCCCCTGGGCCGTCACCGTCATGACTATCCTGCCCCAGACCACGGCGGCATCCTGGTGCGGCAACAAGGTGAATTCAATGATCTCCCTCCCCTCTCTTTTCCCCCGGAAGGTAATCCTCGGGTCATAATCATCGGCAAGCCGCGACTCCTTGACCAGATCGTCGTTGGTGAAATGGCTGCCCATCCAAGAGCTCATCATCATGCTGGAGGTGAGGCGAATGGTGCGATCGGTCTTGGGAAGATAAGTGTACATGGTGTTGCCTGTTTTCAGGCTGGCGGTATCCTTTTCCTTGAGTGGCGAGACGATGCGGACCAAGGATTTATCCTTGCCCTTGGACCAAATCTCCATGCGCAGGGTCCGGGTGTAATTGGCAGTTGTTACTTGCATGCGCACCGTGCCCTGTGAGCTGGTGGCGCGCCAGAGATCGTCGATTTCAAAAAGAATGGCGCGGGCCTCCTGTTCATCTGGAGACGGAGCAGAAACAGCGGTTCCCGCCAGCCCCAAAAGGGCGAAGCATACCCCCAGCAGGGCCAGGAAGATGCAGGCAGGAGAAGATGCCCGGTTCACAAGAGGGTTCCGGTATAGTTGAAGGTGCTGAGTCTGCGGCCGCCACGCCCGGGCTGGCCCGACTGGCGAAAGATGGCGACCAGCTCGTCCGGGCGAGGCCGCATGTGGGAAAGATCAACCACGGCAAAGGCAACGCCCCGAGCGGCAAGCTCAGTACTGTACGGAAAGAGGGAAAACGGCTGATCGGCCACGGCCACGGTCTGGCCCCAACACTGCTTGAGCACGATCACCTCGCCCTTGGGGCTGACCAAGGGCTGATCGTACTTAAAAAAAGAAGAAGCCAGCCGGGCGGTGAAGAGCGGGGGCAAGCCATAGATGGTCATGCCCGCCGGTAGCGCCTTTTTATGGCCGAGAACATCGAAAAGGTTCTGCCGGTCGGTTTCAATGGCCAGCTGGACGTTATTAAGCCCCAGTCCGGCCAAGGCATGGATGCTCATGCTGTTCAAAACATTCAGCGTATAGTCGCCAAAAAGAAGCAGCCTCTCGGTAGGTGCCTGCCCAGGCCGCCCTTTCTTGCGACCGGAAGGCAACCTCTCGCCTCCCGGCTCAGCAGGGGCCGAGGCAGCCGCCTCAAAAAGCAACCGCTGACCGATGTGCCCGATCTGCCAAGCATTGTAGCCGCTAGCGCGGAGATGACCGATGGATTCCCGGTAAAACTCCAGATCCGCCTCCAGGATCACCGGAGGCAGAGCCCAGACCAGCCGCCGCCGATACGGGGTCAACCGTTTCTGCTGCCGGGAGAATTGGGCAAAAGTCTGACGGGACAGGGTGATGACCAGTCGCGAGGGAGGTGTGGGCAGCTGCACTTTAAGCGATTCAAAATCATCGATCTTCAGCCACCACTCCAGGGGTAATTGTACCTGGCCCAGGCCCCGACGCCCTTGGGCCTGGGCCTGGGCCTGACCGCGAGCCTGAATCTGAATCTTACCGCGGGCAGGCCGTTCCTCCCTGGTCTTGGAAGCAACCGGCCCATTAACCGGCAGCCCGAGAAAATGGGCGATCTGCGAGAGCTTGCGGGGCTCAACCAGATTCGCCACCTTCTTGCTGAACATACCCGGCTGGATACCCTTCTTAGCCGCCTGCTGACGGCGTTCGCCCAAGTCCACTTTGTAGAGGCTGTCGCCCCATTGCGCGCCCGGCGGCAAATCCAGCTGCACCCTGCTGCCCGCCACAGCCTTTTCCAACGCCACCTTGCCCTGCCACAGCCCCTTGAGGGTAAATCCCTGCCGCTCCCCGGAACCTTCCTGATGGATACGCAGCCGGTCGCCCAAACGGAGCGGTTCTTTCAGGGTCATCTGGGCGCGATTGGAAGTGACCTTCTCGATCTTGCCCAAAAAGAGGCCGATATTGCCCGAGTGGTGAGGAGCGATGATATCCGCCGGCTGGGCTTTTTTGAAATAGCCGAACGAGGCTTTGCGACCCATGGCCTGCTCCAGCAGCTCTTTGGCCTCGGCCAACACCGTCGGAGTCGAGGGATTATCAAGGGCCAGCCGATAGGCCTTGACCACCGAGGCCACATATTGGGGGCTTCGCATCCTCCCTTCGATCTTAAGCGAGCTGACCCCGGCCTGCCGCAGCTGGGGAATCAGCTCAAGCCCGGCCAGATCGTTCATGGAAAAGAGATACCCTGCAGGCGCCCCAAGAGCACGGCCCTTGCTGCCCCAGGTATAACGTCTGCGGCAGGGCTGAACACAACGACCGCGCAGCCCGCTTTTCCCACCCAGATAGCTGCTGAACAGACACAATCCGGAATAGGCGAAACAGAGGGCCCCGTGGACAAAAACCTCAAGTTCCACCGGACATTGCTTATGAATCCGGCTTATCTCGCCAAGGGTCATCTCTCGGGCCATAACCACCCGCTTAAAACCCATCTCGAAAAACTGCCGGACATTAAGAGAATTGTGCGCCCCCATAAGGGTGCTGGCATGCAGGCGCAAACCGGGAAAAAACTTGCGGGCCAGATAGGAAATGCCCAGATCCTGAATAATGAGGGCGTCGGCCTTGAGCGCCTCGAGAGCGGCCAGCTCCTCCACAGCCTTGGAGATCTCCTCCTCCTTCATCAGGCTGTTCATAGCCAGATAGACCTTAACCCGGTTCTTGTGGGCATGGTCGATCATGGCCGCCACCTCGGCCAGGGAAAAATGCCGGGCCAAGGCTCTGGCATTAAAGGCCGGAGCTCCGATATAGATTGCGTCGGCCCCGCTCTCCACCGCCGCCTCAAAGGCCTCAAGGGTGCCGGCCGGGGCAAGCAGTTCCATGTTCTGTACAGATTGTTTTTCCATGGGGCTACTATACCAGATTGTGAACCAGCCCGCTTCCGGCAAAATCAGAGGTACATGCTTCTGCTTCCCTCCATGATGCTATATTTTTCCAGATTGACATCATCGGTACAATTCTCCATGCTTATAGTGAAGAGTTTACTTGGGAATCTTTTTCACGATTAATCGTGCAAATAGGGTGATCTTGGCAACAACGGGGCGTTGTCCCCATGCCCATCAAAGTGTGATTGATTTCAGCATTTTCAGTCACCCAAAACTACAGGAGCAATATGATGAAAAAAATTCTGATGCTGTCAGTAGTCATCGCCACATTAGCACTTTCTCTCGATACGGCGATAGCTGCGGATCAAGAACGGGCTCAACAACAAATCCAGAAGCAAGAGCAGATATACGGCAGTCAAATGATGACACCGCAGGAGCGCGAGGAGTATCGCTTGAAAATGCGCGCCGCTAAAACCGTTGAGGAACGCGAACAAATCCGCCGGGAGCACCACGAACGAATGAAGACGCTCGCTAAGGAACGCGGCATCACACTACCCGATGAACCACCGGCAAAAGGCGGTGGTATGGGGCCTGGCGGTGGTCGCGGCCGCTGATTAAACTCAACGCCTCTTCTTCTATGCAATACGGAGACATCCGCATTGAAAACACGTTATCTTCCCGGTCAGGCGGCCACCGGGAAAATTTTCAAGGATATGCTTGACCAGCTTTTTGTAGCCATTCAGGATCATGGCCGCCGCCACCTTGATCTTTAAAAAACCGGGGCAACGCACTGTTCTCTCCTGCAGAGATTGCTCCTCGGAGCACAACCTGTAACCGTTGGCCGTTTCTAACCGAGTTCCGTTTCCAGCAAAATCAGATCCCCGTCATGCTTCCTGCTTGCCCCAGCCTCTCCCATGACTCTTTATTTTCTACGATTGACATGACCGGCATGATTCCCCATGATATTAAGAGGATAAATATTGGCCCGATACAACAGGATGAAAAAAGAACATCAAAGAGGAGCAGGGCTATGAAACGGATAATAATCGGGTTATGCGCTCTGGCGATCGCCGCCCTCTTGACCGGCTGCGCCACGACCAGCGGAACAACCACCCCGGATAAACGCAAGGCCATTCTCTCCATGCGAAACGAGGTGCTGTCCGACCTTTACAAGATTCATCCCCAGGCAAAGGGTGAGGTTGCAAAGGCGCCTGGGTATGCGGTGTTCAACAACGCCGACATCAATATAATCTTCGTCAGTGTCGGCGGCGGTCATGGTGTTGTCACCGACAATAAGACCAACAAACCCGTTTTCATGAAGATGGGGGCGGCCGGGGTGGGATTAGGGCTTGGCGTTAAGGATTTCCGCGCTATCTTTATCTTTCATGACCGGGAGACCATGACAAAATTCATCAACAGCGGCTGGGAATTCGGAGGGCATGCCGATGCCGCGGCCAAAGCCAGCGACAAAGGCGCCGCCGTGGGAGGCGAAGCGCTGCTCGACGGCATAACCATTTATCAGTTGACCCAAAGCGGACTGGCCCTGCAGGCAACGGTCAAGGGAACCAAATACTGGAAGGATGACGAGTTGAATTAAGCGAGAAGAGTGCGCTGGCGGGGAGGCTACCTCGCACCGAACACTGCCGTGCCGACCCGCACCAGGGTGGCGCCTTCTTCAATGGCCACCTCGAAATCACCGGACATCCCCATGGAGAGCTCCATCACCCCATGCCGGCCGATGAGGCCTTGGGCGGCAAGCTTTTCCCCCAGCAGACGAAGCCGGCGGAAACAACCCCGGCTTTCCTCAGGATCCTCGACAAAGGGCGGCATGGTCATGAGTCCTTGCAGAATCAGGTGCGGAAACTGTTGCAGCTCGCGGCAAAGCTCTCCGGCCTCTTCCGGGGCAACCCCGGCCTTCTGCGCCTCGCCACCCACATTGACCTGAACCAGAACCGGCATGGTCTTGCCCAGCTCGGCGAGCCTGCCTTCCAGCGCCTTGGCAAGCTTGAGCCGGTCGATGGTTTCAATGCAGTCAAAAACTTCCGCCGCAAGCCGGGCCTTGTTGCTCTGCAGATGCCCGATACAATGCCAGAGGACGGGGGCAGAGGATATCGCATCTTCTTTGCCATCGGCCTGTCCGCATACCGGTGGCAGAGCGAACCGTCCTCTTTCGCTGATCTGCGGCGCTCTCCGGCCACTTACAGCCCCCTGACCAAGGGCCGCCACCTTTTCCAAAGCCTCCTGCAAATAATTCTCCCCAAAAACCATCTGCCCGGCAGCCATGGCCTCCTTGATTGCCTCAAGCGGTTGCCGCTTACTGACCGCCACCAGCCGTACCGAACGCGGATCGCGCCCTGCCCGCACAGCCGCGGCAGATATTCGCGCCCGGATTATCCCGATATTCTCCGCCACCGTTCCCATCATTTCACCGTCCTTCAAGGCCGAAAAGCCGCACACCATTCAAGGTGGTCTGCCGGGCCACCTCATCAAGGGAAATGCCTTTCAATTCCGCCACCTTCTGCGCGGTAAACAGCAACAAGCGAGGCTCATTCCGTTTCCCACGATAGGGCGCCGGGGCAAGAAATGGCCCGTCCGTCTCCAGAACCAGCGAACTCAGCGGAATCTCGCGCACCGCCTCATGGAGCATCTCGGCCTTGGTAAAGGTCACGACTCCTGGAATGGAAATATACAGGCCCAAGGCAAGAACCCGCCTGGCAAAAGCTCCATCCCCGGAAAAGCAGTGCATCACCCCACCGGCGGGAAACGGACCGGCGGCCTCAAGCATTTCCATGATCTCGTCATGGGCCTCCCGATCGTGAATAACCAAGGGCAGTTGCAATTCCCTGGCCAAGGCGATCTGTCTGCCGAAATGCTCCTTTTGCAGGGAAACCGGGGCGTAGTTTTTTACATAATCAAGGCCGATCTCCCCGTAGGCCACGACCTTTGGATGACGGCACAGGGACCGCAGTGCAAGGTAATCAGCCTCGCAGAGCTCCCCGACATTATGGGGATGAACCCCAACCGTGGCATAGACGCCTTCATGGTGTTCGGCCAGGGTAATGGCTCTGCGCGAGCTTTCCAGATCAATGCCCACGCTGATGATCCGGGTAACCCCTGCCTCTCTGGCCCGAAGCAGTACGGCCTCGCAATCGTCCTGATAGGTCGACATGTCGAGATGACAATGGGTGTCGATCAGCACTGCCCCTTTGCCGGGTACCGGCAGGGGAATCTCTTTTTTTTGGGTTATTTTTTCCATGCACGCCTCCATGGCCGCTGGTTCTAACAGTTTTTTATTTCTTGTGCAATATGGCCCATCCTACGGAAACCGTTTGACAAAACCCTGCCGGAACGACTATGATTTTCCTGAAATTTCAGGATGTTCCGTACAATTAGGAGCCGTTACAAAATACTCAATGCACGCTGAACCATTCAGTTACGGCCCTTTATGCCGTTATGGCAAAAGCAGATAACGACCCAATTGTGCGACAACGGCATATTCGCCATTACTCTTTAACAATGCGACGTACTATTATCCCCCATGTCTTCACCGATCCTTACCGCCATTAAACAGCGTCGCAGTATCCGGGACTTCACCGACCAGGCGGTGGACACCGAGACCCTCCACGAAATTATCCGGGCGGGGATCTGGGCTCCTTCCGGACTGAACAATCAACCTTGGCGATTTATCATCGTTACGGATGCAACAATCCGCGCCCGTTTGTCCGAACAGACCCATTATGACCATATCGTCCTCGCCGCCCCGGCCCTGATCGCCGTATATCTTGACCGAGAGGACATGTATGACGACCTGAAAGATGCGCAATCAGCCGGGGCCTGCATCCAGAACATGCTGCTGGCCGCCGAGGCCCTTGACTTGGGAGCTGTATGGCTCGGACAGATTCTGAAAAACCGGGAAAAAGTCGGCCGGATTCTCGGCCCGGTCGGAAATCTGGAACTGATGGCGGTCATCGCCATCGGTCACCCGAGCCGACGCGACCAGCAATCACACAGAAAACCATTGGCGGAATTCATCGTCAACGAGTTATAACCTTTTGTATCTTACCCATTATCCAGGAGACCTTCCATGACAACACCAGATAAATCGTTCCGCACCGTGTTCCTCTCAACCATTCTTGCACTCACCACCCTCGTCGCCCTCAGCGGCTGCGCCGAATTGGGCCTGGGCAGCGGCAACACCGACCAAGGCGCCTCCTCCGATCCCTTTGCCTCCTCTTCCTCCCAGGACAGCCCCTCTTATCGCGACACTGAATTCCCCGACCTGCTGATTCCCAGCGAACTTTCCTGGGACCGGGAAAAAAGCATGATCGTCCGCACCGACTCCTTTGCCGGCGGGGTGTTGCAATATTCCGGTCGGGTCGATATCGCATCGCTGGCCGATTTCTTCTCGAACAACATGGTCAAAAACGGCTGGAAACTTGCCGGTTCCGCCAAGTACAAAAACATCCTCCTCGCCTTTGTCAAACCGAACAAAACCTGTACTATTCTCTTGTCCGAGGATAAACTGCTCATGAGAACACAGGTATCCTTCTATGTCGCAGAGGATATGGCGGCAAAACGCTCGGGTGACGCATCATCGGCCAACCCCTTCGGCCTCGGAATGTAAAGCTTAAGACCGCGTAAACGCCATGTCTCTTCTCACCGACAAAAAGATTCTTCTCGGGATTACCGGGAGCATCGCCGCCTACAAAGTCGCGGACTGGGTTCGCGCCTTGCGCCGGGAAGGCTGCCAAGTCACCGTGGTCATGACCGAGTCCGCCTGCCGGTTCATCAGCCCTCTGACCATGGCGGCCCTTTCAGGTAATCCGGTGTACAGCGGCATGTTCGCCGCTGAAGCGCCGGAAACCATTCCGCACATCAATCTGGCCCGGGACCATGACCTGCTGGTCATTGCCCCGGCCTCGGCTCAGACCATCGCCCGCCTGGCCCATGGTCTGGCCGACAATCTACTCGCCACCATCGCCCTGGCCTCGTCCGGGCCCATCCTGGTCTGCCCGGCCATGAACAGCATCATGTTCCAGCATCCGGCAACCCAGGAAAACCTTGCAACCATCAGATCGTACGGATATAGGGTTCTCGAACCCGATTGCGGGAAAATGGCCTGCGGCGAAGAAGGCCCCGGTCGCCTGACAGAGTGGGAAAACGCCCGGCAGGCCATCCTCACAACCTTTGCCCCGCAAAACCTGACCGACGAACATGTGCTCATTACCGCCGGACCAACCAGGGAACCCATTGATCCGGTCCGTTTCCTCAGCAATCCCTCCACCGGCAAGATGGGGTATGCCCTGGCGGCAACGGCCAGACAACGGGGGGCAACGGTCACTCTGATCAGCGGGCCCACCGCCTTGGCCGCCCCACCGGGAGTCCGGCGCATCCAAGTCAGCTCCGCCGCCGAAATGCAGGAGCAGGTCATGACCTGCCTCGACGCGGCGACCATTATCGTCAAGGCTGCGGCTGTTTCCGACTACCGGCCCGCCGAGACCCAACTCCACAAGGTAAAAAAAGGCCAGGCCGCCCTCTCCCTGCCCCTGGTCGCCAACCCGGACATCCTCAAGGAGCTGGGAAAACGTCGGCAGGAATCGGCAAAAGGCCCCCTGCTCATCGGCTTTGCCGCAGAAAGTCGGGATCATCTCAAGGAAGGCGCCAGAAAACTCAAGGAAAAAAATCTTGACCTGATCGTGGTCAATGATATTGGGGGAACGGAAACCGGTTTTGCCGCCGATACCAACAGAGTCACCATTCTTGACCGCAATGGCGCACAGGAGGATTTGCCGCTCCTCAGCAAGGAAGAAACAGCCCACCGTATCTGGGATGCGGTGGCCAGGATACTCGCGGACGACCGCTGAGCCCATTTAACAAATGATATCGCCTGTTATTTTTTTGCCTTGATGCGCCGCTGCAACTCCGCGTGATATTCCGGATACAGTTTTTGGGAACAGTCCGGACAGATGCCATGGCTGAACAACGCCTCGGAATGCTTGCTGATATACTCTTCTATCTGACGCCAGTAACCGGTATCATCCCTGATCTTTTTGCAAGAGGCGCAGATGGGCAGAAAGCCGCTCAAGACCTTCACCTCCTGCATGGCCTTTTGCAACCGAGCAATGAGTTGTTCCTTCTCCGCCTCTGTCCGCTTGCGTTCTTCTATTTCCCCAAGAAGCATCCCGTTGACGGCGTCAAGCTCCTTGGTCCGCTCGCTTATCTTCTTTTCCAGATTGAAATAGATATCCAGATACTTGGAGGCTGCCTCCTCGTACTCTTCCCTGGTCAGACGAAGCTCGTTGCCAAGATGGCGCACCTGCGTTTCAAGCTCGTGGATGCGCCCTCGCAGATCTGACTCGCTGTTGCTCATACAGCCAGGTATCCCTTCTGCTCGATTTTTCCCAGTTCTTCCCTGACCAAGGCAACTATGGCGCGCAAGGCATACCACTGCAGACCAAGATCCCCGACATACTGCTGCAGAATCTCCCGATCTGGAAGTTTCACGGGGACATAACCATATCCCTGTTCAAACATAAGATAATCGGCAATGAAGATTGTTTTCACAAACATGCGGTGTTCTTCCCTGGCTCCCTCGGGATTATGATGAAAGCCGATGCCATCCATGAGTTCATCCGGAAAGTTCCATTTCTCGGCCAGCCCCATGCCAACCAGGCAATGGTCGTAGCCAAGGAAGGAAGTCTCACTCCCGGACAGGGACTGGGGGGTGTCCTCCATGGCCTGCACCAGCTGCATGAATTCCTGGGGCAGGAGCTGGTCTTCAACAATGACCCCGATGTCGTGCATCAACCCGGCGGCATAGGCATTGTTTCCCTTTTCGCCGAACTCACGTCTGTAAATCGCCTTGGCAAGAAGGGCGACCGCCAGACTGTGCCGCCACAGCTGAAGCCGGGAATAACCGTGGACAGGCGTGCCGCCGCGGTAGAGTTCGCTCATCTTCTGGGCGAGAATGATTTCCTTGAGCGTATCAGAGCCTATCCAGATCAGGGCCTGCTGGATATCGCTGATGGTTTTGGAGGTGGCGTAATACGATGAGTTGGCAACTCGGAGAATCTTTGCCGTCAGCGGCGGATCAACCTCGATAAGCTGGACAAGATCAAAGGAACTGGTGGCGGGATCGCTGATAAGGGACAATATCCCGCTCACCGTCCCTTTAATCGAGGCAATACTTGATGCCTCAACGAGATCAAGCAGACCGACCAGGGAAACATCGGTTTTTTTCGAAACATCCATGGGGCTTCGCCTTCCGTGAGAATTTAAAACTGAAAGACAGCGAAATATTTTACAAAACCGGCGGTCCGACCACATCCCCCCGATGTACCGCGTGCCCGCTCCGTTTCGTCACCACGGCAGCGGCGGTATTGGCCGTTACCCGCAGGATCATGATTTCGCCGGAGGTCCTGCCCGCGCTTTGATCCTTCCCTGCCACCGACAGCAGGTCTCCGGGCGCAATCCCCTGATCCGAACCGATATTCAGATAGACAATATCATCGGGTCCGGCAAGCTGCCGCATGAAATGAAACGCCACTACTGCGCCTTTGACAGAAGTTGCGCCTGCCGAAGCCGGACGGGCGGAAACTACTGGGCGCTCCGGAACCTGTCCCAAAACGTCATCGGTTCTCACTTCGGCAAAAGCGTGCCGAATAACCGCCTGTTGCCTGGAAGCGTCCGCAGCGACAACCTCAACAATGGCGATCTCCGCCAGCACGTGACCGGGACTTTTATCGAAATAGGCCAGGGGATCGACCTTGCCCAAATCCCGGTAAACCCCGAACTGCCGGCCAACCTGCGCGCCAGGGGCAGAGATCAGAATGGTCTCGCCGAGGGCGGCACTCCGCCAACCCTGTTCGGTGTGCAACACCCGACCCAAGCTGGGGGGAATATCATTGGTGAGCATGCCGATCCCCCGGTCATAATATCGAGCCGGATCGTCCTTGCCCGGTGCTGCTCCGACCTGTCCACCGGACGGGGACAGATCTTTTTTTACCATGACGATTGGGAGCGGCTCGGAAGACGACACCAATTCAGCCCTTGCAAGGGGTGAAGCCCCAGACTCCACCGGTCCGACACCGCTGTCCGCGGATGCTTCCCTGGCCGGAGCCTTATCCATGCCGGGAATCTTAACGATCTGACCCGGCCTGATCCAGTGGGGGTTGGCAATTTCAGGATTGATTTCCCATATTTTTGGCCAGAGCACCGGATTATTGAGATACCCCCCGCTCAAATCCCAGAGGGTATCGCCTTTTTGCACCACATGACTGTTTTTATTTTCCGCCAGAATTTCCCTAACGCCAAAAAACCCGCAGGCAGAGACAATGATTGCCGCAGTTACAATAATTTTTTTCATGGAATACTCCTTTAGAACCGGACAGGATAAAATGGACGTACCGGCCTCAAACTCCAAGACGATTAGTACCATCTACGCAATGTTTCTAAAAATTGTCAAGACGATGCTGTGGTTAACCCATATTTTAAACCGATAGCGCTTGCCTCCGGTTGCCGCCTGGCGGGGTGAAAAACCGCAAGCGCAAGGCATTGGAAACCACGGAAACCGAACTCATGGCCATGGCTCCGCCGGCAATCATTGGATTCAGGGTCGGCCCGCCGAAGAGATGAAGAACCCCCGCCGCCACCGGAATACCGATGATGTTATAGATGAAAGCCCAGAAGAGATTTTGCTTGATATTGCGCATGGTGGCGCGGCTTAAGGACAACGCGGCGAGCAGGCCGGAAAGATGGCCCTTCATCAGCACGATATCCCCGGACTCAATGGCTACATCAATGCCGGTGCCCATGGCAATACCGACATCGGCCTTGGCCAGGGCCGGTGCATCATTGATGCCATCGCCCACCATGGCGACCCGGAACCCCTCTGCCTGCAAAGCCGCCACTTTTTCGACCTTCTGATCCGGCAGCACTTGGGCGAATACCTCGCTGATTCCTGCCTGGGCTGCAATGGCCCGGGCCGTAATCTCATTGTCACCGGTGAGCATGAATATCTTGATGCCCATTTTTTCCAAGTCGCTGATGATCGCAGGCACCTCCGATTTGAGCCGGTCGGCAATAGCTAGAAGCGCGACAAGCTTGCCTTCCGCCGCACAGTAAAGCGCGGTCTTACCCGCCCCGGCAAAACCATGGGCGATTTGCTCAACCGCCATGCCCAACCCCGTAACCTCCTGCTCAATCATGAATTCCCGATTGCCGAGCAGAACATTCTCCCCCCGCACCATGGCCCGGATACCACGACCGGGAACCGCCTCAAAATGGGATGGTTCGGCCAAAATCAATCCCTTTTCCCTGGCAGCGTTAACAATAGCCTCGGCCAGGGGATGTTCCGAGCCGCTCTCGGCGCTGGCAACCAACGACAGGATCCGGTCTGCATCCATCTCCGCTGCAATCGCTTGCACATCAGTCAATTCCGGACGGCCATGCGTCAGGGTGCCTGTCTTGTCAAAGACCACTGCGTCAATCTTCTGCGCCATCTCCAGGGCCTCGCCGCTTTTCACCAACACCCCCAACTGAGCCCCCCGACCGGTGCCGACCATGATCGAGGTCGGGGTAGCCAGCCCCATGGCACAGGGACAGGCGATAACCAGCACGGCAATGAAAATCCGCAGGGCAAAGGAAAACTCAGCCTGACCGATAAAATACCAGGACAACCCGGCAAGAATGGCAATGACAATGACGGTGGGCACGAAATAGAGGCTGATGCGGTCAGCCAGATTGGCGATAGGCGCCTTAGAGCCTTGAGCCTCACGGACCATGCTGATGATCCGGGCAAGCACCGTGTCCTGCCCCACCTTCTCGGCCCGCATCTGCAACAGGCCGTTTTTGTTCAGAGTGGCTCCCACCACCGGATCGCCGATCTCCTTGGAGACCGGCAGGGATTCGCCGGTGAGCATGGACTCGTCCACACTGGAGCGGCCCTTGACCACCGAGCCATCCACCGGAATACGCTCGCCCGGCTTGACCAGCAGGATATCGCCGACCTCGATCTCCAGCACCGGAATCTTTTTCTGCGCTTCAGCCCCGGGCAGCAACAAGGTGGCCTCCTCAGGAGTCAGGGCCATGAGTTGACGGATGGCATCCGAGGTACGCACCTTGGAGCGGGTTTCCAGATACTTGCCGAGGGAAACCAAGGCGATAAGCACACCGGCCGACTCAAAATACAGATCCATGACCTTGGTCATGGCCTCAATTCCCAGCCCGATCTCAATCAGGTTCCAGGTGCTGTAAACAAAAGCGGCGCCGGTGCCGATGGCGATGAGCGAATCCATATTGGGCGCGCCGCGCCAGAGAGCAGGGAAACCGAGTTGATAAAAATGGCGTCCAGACCAAATAATCGGCAAAACCAGAAGAAACTGAACAAACGCGAAGTTGAAAGGTGCATGATGGGGGGCCAAAAACAAGGGCAACGGCAGACCAGCCATCTCACCCATGGAAAGAAGCAGCAGCAAGACGGCAAAGGTAAAAGCCGGATAGAGTCGTTTTGCCATGGCCTGAAGCCGGGTAAGAGCCTCCTCCTGTTGCCGCTCAAAATCAGAGCCACCGGCCGGACCGGCCACCTTGGCCTTGAAACCAAGCCGCTCAATGGCCTCACGTATCCGTCGCTGACTGACGACCTCCGGATCAAAGAACACAACCGCCGATTCGGTGGCCAGATTCACCTGCATAGACCGCACCCCGGCCATCTGCCCCACCACCTTTTCGATCCGGGCGGAGCAGGAAGCACAGGTCATCCCAGCAATGGCCAACGCCAGCCGGACCTCTTTTTCGGGCAATACCAACTCAAACCCCAACCCCTTAACGATCCCGGCAATATTCGCAAGGCTAAGACGACTGGGTTCCCACTCCACCTCCATACTCTCGGCAGCGAGATTCACCGCAACCGCATGAATCCCCTCGGTCCCAGCCAGCACTTTTTCGATGCGGGAGGAACAGGAAGCACAGTGCATACCCCCAATGGAGAACCGTTGTTTTTCACTCGATAAAACCATGGATATCCCCTTGATTGTCCCGCAATTTCACAGTACTTTGGGATAATAGGAAAGAATGTCGCACCCTCAAACACTTTAGCAGTTACTATATTTTTCTTCCGCACTCAACAGCAACCATGCACCAAGGAGTTTTCCATGCCTACCATCGAGATCAAGGGAATGCGCTGCGGCCACTGTGCAGCCTCGGTTACCACGGCACTAAGCGCCATCGACGGCATCAGCGAGGTGAACATCTCCCTTGAAAAAAGCGAAGCCACCTTCAGCCAAAGCAAGGATGTCCCGATGGCCACCATTAAAAAAGCAATCGCTTCCATCGGCTTCGAGGTAGTGAACTAGACAACAAGCCGCCCTCTCCGACCGATAACGGCTCGGCAAAAATCTTACAGTACCATGACCACTGCAGGATGGTCCTTGAAGGCAAGATACTGGGCTTCACGGTCCTCGGAGCTGACGACGACAAGCTCCACGTCCAGACACAGGTACTTGCCGCCGCTGCTCGAATTGGACAGGGACACCAGACATTCCCGCGCTTGGACGACCTCGGCGATGGCCGCCCGCAATTCCTCCTGCTCCCGGCCGATAATTTTGTATACCCATGGGCAGGGATACTCCAGCTCGACCTTCCGTTTGCATTGATTCAACAACACGAGCAGCCTCCGTATATATCCTCACGCATACCACAATGAAAAAAACTGTCGAAACCCATCATACCAGACCACCCCCCCTGCCGCCAACAGGATCACAAAAAAACAAAGACACCTGCACAAATAAAGATTTAGCGACAGAGCGGCATCCTGTATATTCAATAATTCTACAAAGGATAATTTATAGATAACCGAAACATTCTGGCGTACATCCAAAGTGAGCACCGGATGTAACCCCACAAAAAATTGATATTTCACCCTGTCATTTTCCTGTCTCATAGACTAAAAAGAAAGGAGAGTCGATTCTCGATTTCAAAAAAACCGCACAATTTTTTTGACTTAAGGAGAAAAGATGTCCCATATGCGACCTGTTCCGTCAGCCACCCCTGCCGCTGTCTGCCTTTTCCTGGCCCTGCTGACCCTGCCCCCGATTTCGTCGGTAGCCTTGGCTCAGCCTCCCAGCCCCGGCACGGTGGAAGAATCCCTGCGTCCTCGTCCAAGTCAGCCAGGCAAGGACATGTCCCTGCCCGAACTCCCCACCCTCGCTCCGCCTCGCCTTACGCCTCCTTCCGATGAACTCCGGGTTCGGATCGCCCGTTTCACCATCACCGGCAATACCATCTTCAGCGAAGCGGAGCTCCGCAACCTCATCGCCGACCGGGAAGACGCAGAACTTACCCTCACCGAGATCTATGGCCTGGCCGACCGACTCACTGAATTTTATCAAGCCCATGGCTACAGTCTGACCACGGTCACGGTCCCAGCCCAGCGCATGCTCGATGGAGTGCTCAGATTGGAGGTGGTGGAAGGCAAGGTCGGCAAGCTGTTTTTTGAGGGGAACCAGCGCTACGACGAGGCCTTTCTTGCAAACCAACTCAACCTGCTTGCTCCGGGAACCATCCTGCGCTTTGCGGATCTTGAAAGCGAGGTTCTGCTGCTCAACGATCTGCCCGGTCTATTGGCCCGGTCGGTGTTGATGCCAGGCGATGCATACGGCACCACGGATATCAACCTGCGCATGGAAGAAAAACCAGTAACAGCCAACGCGGTACTGGACAACCAAGGCCGGAAGGTCATCGGTCAATGGCGGCTGGGCGCTGATTTCACCATCAACAATCCCTTCAAATACGGCGACGTGCTGGGACTTGGCTATACCCATTCCCAGCACAGCTTGCTCCGCCAAGGACGATTCAGCTACGGCTTTCCAATTCAAAATGACGGAACCAGATTAAACCTGAGTTACTCCCGGGCCGAGTATGATGTGGGTGGAGATTTTACCGTCCTCGACATTGCAGGCATCAGCGAAACAGCCCGCATGCAGATCAGCCATCCAATCATCCGCAGCCGCCGGAGCAACCTCTCCGCTACCATCGGCGGAGCCCATGTTCTGGGGCAATCCGACATGCGAGACATCCCTCTCAACGATGACACCATCAATTTCCTTGAGGCAGGGCTTAACTTCAGCCACCGTAATGCTTCCGGCGGGTTGGCCAACCTTTCCGGCCTGCTGGCCACCAACTTCCGGAACAATCCGGCCGGCACCGATAATGAGGCCCTGCCGCCCCGACTCGAACTGCGTGGGGATTACGAACATCTCTTCGCCCAGGGCTGGAGCGCGGTGGTCCGCGGAGAAGCGGTACTGAGTAACGATTCCCTGCCTGACTCCAACAAATACAGCCTTGGCGGCCCAGCCAGCGTTCGGGGCTTTGTCAGCTCTCAACTGCGAGGCGACCAGGGTGCCATGGGCAGCTTGGGAATCCGGCGCGGATTGTCCTTTACCCATGCGGACCTGTTGCTGCGAGGCTTCATCGATGGAGGCGAGGTTCACTACGAAATCCCCATGGCCGACGGCCGCCGCTCCGACAGCCTGGCTTCAGCCGGAATCGGCATGACCGTTTCGGTTGCCGGCAAGTACACCCTTGACCTGCAGTGGGCCACGCCTATTGACGGCAATGACTCGGGCGACGGCCTTAACTCACCGCTCTGGGTCACATTTACCGCCATGTATTAAGAGGGACAACATCATGCGCACAAAACGAATGAATCGGCGTCTCTGTTTCTGGAATTTTGCCTCGCTCACCCAATCCGGGCAAAGAACTCCCGACAACACAGAAGTACGGGGGAGTTTCAACTTTCTCCATACCCTCTCCCGTCTTGCCCCCAACTTTGCATACCGGCACGGAATACTTGCCCTCTCCCTGCTTCTACCCGCCACTGCCCTGGCTGGCCCGACGGGCGAACAGGTGATTACCGGCAGCGCCACCATCACTCGGCCCAACACCGTCACCACCCAAATTAATCAACAAACCCAAAAAGCGATCATCGACTGGCAGAATTTTTCCATCGGCCAGCAGGAACAGGTCCGCTTCCTGCAACCAGGAACAAGCAGCATCACTCTTAACCGGGTACTGGGCAACGACCCCAGCCGAATCTTCGGAAGTCTTTCCGCCAACGGCCAGGTCTTTCTGGTCAACCCCAGCGGAGTCCTCTTTGCCCCTACCTCTCAGGTCAACGTCCACGGCCTGTTGGCGACTACCCACAATATCAGCAATGACGATTTCATGGCAGGCCGCTACCTCTTTGCCCACAAAGATGATCAGCTCAACGGAACGGAGGTGATCAACCAAGGCACACTCCAAGCCGGCGAGAATGGCTACATCGTGCTGGCGGGAGATTACGCAGCCAATGCGGGGGTAATCCAGGCCCGTCTCGGCCAGGTTGCCCTGGCCTCGGGCAATCGCTTCACCCTGGACCTTGATGGCGACCAGTTGATCGGGTTGGCCGTGGATGAGGCCAGTCTTGCCCGACGTGCCGGGGTATATAACTTCGGGACCTTGGCCGCGGATGGTGGCCGGATCTTGATGACCGCCCGAGTAGCCGGAGAGCTGGCCGGCGCCGTGGTCAACAACGAAGGGCTTGTTCAAGCGCGGTCCATTGAGGAAAGAAACGGGGAAATCATCCTGCAGGGCGGCTCCACTGGAATTGTCACCAACAGCGGTACCCTGGAAGCCTCGGGCAAGGATGCGGGCAAGACCGGCGGCACTGTCCAGATGCTTGGGAAAAAGGTCGCCCTGTTGAATCATGGTGTAGTCGATGTCTCCGGTTCAAATGGCGGCGGCACGGCCCTGATCGGCGGCGACTATCAGGGCAGGAATCCCGCAGCCCAGAACGCGCATGCCACATTTCTGGGCAAGGAAACGACAATCAAGGCCGATGCCATTGAAAACGGCGATGGTGGCAGAGTCATCGTCTGGGCGCATGATGTGACCCGGACCTATGGCTCCATTTCGGCGCGGGGAGGCGAAATGGGAGGGGACGGCGGATTTGTGGAAACATCGGGAGGTTATCTCGATGCGCAAGTTTCCCCCAGGATTAACTCCCCTCATGGCGCTGGAGGAACTTGGCTCCTTGACCCATACGACATCGTCATTGGCTCAACCGATACCCCCGCCACTTACACCGGATCCCCAAACTTCGTCGGAGCCGGAACAGGGACAACTTCCTATATCAGCGCATCTGTCATAGAAGGAATCCTTGATGGTGGCACAAGCGTTATCGTAGACACGACAGGCACCCCCTCTCCCGACGGCACTGGCAATATAACCGTAAGCGACGTGATTAACACTACCAATGCAGGGGCAGCAACGCTTACCTTAAAGGCGCACAACGATATCGTTGTCAATTCCGCTCTCAACATGAACAACAGTCTTGTCCTGACCGCGGATCAGGACACTTCCGGGGCAGGCAATGTTGTCATCAACAAGAGTGTAACCGCTGCAGCTATAACCGCATCTGGCAAGGATATTCTCTTTTCAAGCTTGGACGGTGGCACAACCTATGGAACACTCTATGGCAATTCAGTATCCCTCTCCGCAGCCAATATGATCACCCCGAGTCCCTACGGATACGCGACAGAAATTGTTGCCCCTTCGCTCTCCTTATCGGCGATAAACGGCGTCGGAATTGGGGGCAAAGTCCTTGTTGCCGAAGTTGCTGGCACCATCCAGTTCAGCAACACAAACAATGGCGTAAACATTTACAACACGTCCACCGCGCCAGGAAGGATCTTCACCGGCACCAATACCAATGGTGCAGTCCGATTGGAATCAAATGACACTGCCAATGCCACCACGCTTGGCAATCTCTCTTCGGGCGGCAACCTTGTGGTCAGGATGAACAACCTTACCACCGGAGGCGCGGCCGCCATCGGCGCGGGAGCGAACACTGTTTATCTCTCTCCTTACAACAACAGCCCAGTCCCCACCATAAGCATTGACGGAGCAGCAACATTCAATCTGACTGGGGCTGACATCTCTAGGATTAGTGCCGCAAAAATCATCATTGGCAATGACTCGTTCGGCAACTATGCACCAACGGCCAATATCGCGACCAACGCCGCTGTTTCCATTACCAACTCTGCCAACCTGGAAATCTGGGGGAACACCATCAACACTGGCGCTAATGCCTTTTCTAATATTGGAGGCCAATTGGCCTTGAATGGCGATGCCATGTCCATTGGCGGAACGCTTGATGTCGGATCAGGAACGGTGTGGCTTAAAGGAAAAACCTCTACACAAAATATCGACCTGGGAGGTAACGATTTTGCCGGCACCCTGGGACTTGACACCAATGAACTGAACACTATCACCACCGACATTCTTCGTATCGGCTCAATGACTGCGGGCAGCCTCAACGTCAGCGCCGCCATCGCGCCTTCGGGCACCTCCACCCTCAGCCTGGAGTCAGGAGGAGACATCACCCAGGCGAGTGCCGGCACCATCAGCGAAACCAACTTGGCGATCAAGGCATTGGGCAATGTCGCCCTGGATACCGCCGCCAATCTGACAACCAATCTGGCTGCCAGCCTTGGCGACGGCAGCCACCAAAACAATAATTTCAAATTCAAAAACAGCCCAGCTTTGAATATCGGCAGCACCATTGACAGCACGACCGGCATCAATATCCAAATGGATGGCAACAACTTTGACTTCACCAACCCAAACAGCGTAATCTCCCTGATCAGCAGCGGGGCCCTCAGCCAGTCCGCCGGTGCGGTTCTGGGCGGCAAAGCGGTGTATGCGGAAGGAAGCAAGGTGACCTTGACGGAAGCCAACCCCACCGGCATCATCGCCGGAAAATCTACGGGAGCAAGCACCGGCGATGACAGCTTTGCCTATACCAGCGCGAACCCCATCCTCCTCTCTCAGGTTTCAGGTACAACCGGAGTTAGCGCCAACCCAGCTGGAGCTGATCAGCTTGCCATCAAACTGGTATCAACCGGTGGATCAATTAACCAAGAGACGAGCGCCTCTCTCTCCGCTTCGGGACGCGGCGCACATCTGGATGCCCAAAGCGGGGGGGTCAATTTGTCCGCAACCCCGAGCACCCTTGGCTTTCTGTCGGCAAAGGCTACTGCCGGAGGAGTCTTTTTGGATAATAGCACCGCCCTCACCATCACGGACCTGGGGGCCGGAGTAATAGGGGTTATTGGTGGCAGCGGAGATGTTAATATTACTGCCCCGTCGATAACTGTCGCGGCAAACAGCTCTGGGAACAATTTCTTCTTAAGTGCCAATCAGGCGACCACAGGCACAGTAGATATTACCGGGGCTAGCGCTATCACAGCAACAGGAATTGCAGACATTCTGGCCGATGGTAGTTTTTCCATTCCAGCAACAGGAACAATAACAGCCAACAAGATATACCTGGGTCCTTATACGAGCAATCGCCCCATGTTGATCGGTGGCAGCAACGGCAGCGCATTCAGCATACCAGATGCTACTGACCTTAATGAAGCACGCCTGATTACCACACGGCTTTTGCTTGGTGATCCGATCACAGCCTCGCCCACTGGCAACATCACCTTGGCTGCGAATATCTCGCGTCCCACAACTGAACTCCTGATGGGAACAGGAGGCACCATCTCCCAGACTGGCGGCACGATTTCGGCTAAAACACTGGGGATTCTTGCCGACGGAAACATCGATCTTCCCAGTACCAACAGCATCAGCGAAATTGCAGCCCAATCAGTGACGGGATCCATTGCCGTCAATAACAGTACAAACATCAAAACCGTCTCGGGAACAGAAGGCTCAACCACCATTTCCGGACTCACCACCACCAATATGAACATCTCTTTGACTGCGGCTTCGGATATTATACTTTACGATCTAATTACCGCAGGAACCGGCCAGGTATTTCTGACCTCCACCGCCGGAGCAATCGTCGACGTGAATGGCGTCGGCGTCAATAATGTTATTGCAGGCACCCTTGATCTCTCGGCCTACAACAACATTGACCTGGATGCCCAAGTGTCTTCCGTGAATGCAACAAGTTCCTTCGGGACAGTGACGGTACGTCCGTATCCCCCACCCCCGCCACCACCGCCGCCGCCTCCGGCACCAACCATTGACCAATGCACGGCGGATCCTACCCTTGACGGCTGCACCACCGTGCTGCCGACCCTGGATGCTTGCATCACTGATCCAACGTTACCGGGATGTACCGTTGTTTTGCCGACACTCGATGCCTGCATCCTTGATCCCACGGCACCAGGATGCACCACTGTGCTGCCGACCCTGGATGCTTGCACCACGGACCCGACTTTACCGGGATGTACCGTTGTTTTGCCGACACTCGATGCCTGCATCCTCGATCCCACAGCACCAGGATGCACCACT
>DUZW01000015.1 GCA_013349295.1 Deltaproteobacteria bacterium | reverse complement strand
TACAGGAAACGAACGGGATTTCCCTGCGCGTCGGCGTGGATCTCCTCCAACACATCCGCGCTGCTCACGACCGGATCGGTATCATCCTCCAGGCTGATGCCGAAGTCGCCGTCTTGGAAATCACCCAGTTCGATCTCGCTTCCGTCGGCCAAGATCAATTTCCATGGCGAATTGTGGGTCAGGGTGATTTCTTCGTTGCCAAAGTTAGCTTTCCAGATGTTGTCCGAACCTTGTTGTATGAAAGCGCCCCCGAGCAACAAGTCATAATTCAGGCCCTCGATTCTGATTGTTCCGTGAATCTTGCCGTCACTGTCCCGTTCCTCGACGATACGGTCATTTCCGTCGCCCGGACGCCAAATATAGGTATCGTTGCCTTTCCCCCCTACCAGCACATCATCGCCTTTGCCGCCTTCAAGAATATCATCCCCACCAAGACCGATAAGCAGGTCGTTTCCACCCTGGCCGGTCAGGATGTCATTCTTCCCATCACGGCCAATGAGCAAATCCGCATCCGAGCCGGTCCGGGCAACGGTGTTCTCGCCCACCAGAAACATCGCCTTGTCGCTTGCTACTTGTATGTTCAGAGCATTGAAAGAGTCCACGGAACCGTATCCTGGTTTGACGACGTACTCTTCAAGTAGCACTTTGGCGGCGGAGGTGAGTTCGGCACTCAAAGAATCCACGGCAAATGAGTCGGGCAGGGTGTAGCGGGTGTTAGCTGCGGTGATCTGATCACCCTTGCTGCCAGGATGCTGACCATCCCGATTCCCAAAAGTCGCCTCGTATTTCAAAATCTTATCCCGGTGTGCCGTATACATCCGATACACAGATGATGCTTCATCCGCATTGCTTGTGCCATCGCCGTTGTCGTACAAACCGAACAGCTCGGATTCCGCAAATCGCCTGACCACAACGCCCATCCCATCGGTTGCCTCCAGTACCCCGTTTTTATCCAGCTTGACCGCTGCCGATCCGTAACGAATCTCATACCAGGCTGTCGCACGGTCACCTGCGATCAGAGCGTTGGTCAGGTTGCTGTTGCCATTGGTCGAGTTCCTGAAATAGCCATCCTTGCCCTTGCCGTTACTGCCACCGCCCGGCAACTGGTACCACATGGAAAACAGGACAGCACGCTCCAAGCTGTCTGGCATAACGATGCCCTTGCTCGACAAAAAAACGTTGAACTCAGCCATCCTTGAGAGGCGATCTTTGCTCCCCTCATTTATCGCTTTCCCCAACAGTACCGTGGCCGCTGCCTCGCTGGGAAGAGAGAGGCCCACAAGCGCATTCGGAATACTGCCTGTAATCGTCAAATTGTTAATCGCGGTCTTCTGGGCGTCTGTAAGCACCACACCCACCGCCGTCAGTTGGGCAACCGCATTTCCATTATCCTTGTTGGCGTAGAGATCATAGCCATAGCCGATCACCGGCCTGCCTTTGGAGTCCAGCGTCACTTTAAGATAGCTGTTAGGATGACGCAGGAGATCATTGTTTTCCGCCACCTTGAGCAGATATTCAAGGTCAGCGTTGAAGTCTCCTTTGAGCCAATTCGTGGTGTGGTAGGCATTGAGCGACATGATGGAGACTCCTGTTATTGTTGTTTAGATTGTTTGATAATTTTCATGCGGAAACGGCAAACCAGATCCATTTGCAATGGCGTATTCCCATAACCACGGCCTTCCGGCACATGCTCGCCACCGCCGCGATACCGGAAGACCTCGGTGAACTCGCGGTCCGGGTATCCATAGCTACTCGGAATACGCGCCACGCCGTCTTCGGCGATCTTCCACCAGGGGCGGTAACCGCTCAGATAGGTTCTCCCATTAAAAATAAACGGCCTGGCCATAAATTCTGCAAGGTGTCGCGGCTGGATGCCATCGGTTCGATATTGCGAAAAACGATCATTACTGGTCAAGGTAGCGGGATCGATGCTGCCCCTGGTAAAAATGGAAAAACTATCCCCGGAATGGAACTCCGTTTGGGGTCCACCACCCATAAAATCATCCTTCACCACTGTCTCCACCCGTCCGTCGTTATCGATGTCAAAGTCGGCAATAAGGACACAGGAGTACTGAACTTTATCCGGGGGGGAATTGTACAAAGACGTCCCAGGCGGAATTATGATGGCAGATTGTCCCTCCCGCCAAGGCACCGCATCAAACTCCGGACTAGAAGGCCACTTGGAATAGCGCATGGCAAAGGCAGCTCGTGCAGAATGCTCCACCCCTGGCAACTTTGGAAAGGTGTAGAGGCCACCCTCCTCATACTCCTTGCTGCCCGAGCCATGATGTTTCCATGGCTGCCGGAAATAGGCGTTGTAGACCTTTCCCATGTGCTGGCAAACCGTGGCGTCGTTGTTGACCTCCAGTTCATATCGGTAGATCTCCTCTCCGTAGTCGGGGAGCTTACAGGTTGCTTCGTACCACTTGAGACCCTCCAGCCGTTTTTTGTAGCTCTCCTCAAGGCATGAACGGTCCGGCCCACAAACATTTCTTGCTCTCAGCCAGAGACGATGCTGCTCCCTGAACCAGGGAGCGTTGTGCAAATCGTTCTTTGCCTGGCGATAGGCGGCAGCCATGTTATCATCCAAGGTGGAAAGCGTTTCATCCGCGCAAATCAGCTTCTCCACCTTGGTGCTGGCCTTGGCGCAATCAAAACTCGCCGCCTGCGCCTGTGCGCCGAAAAACAGACACCAAACTGCAACTATCCATGGTAACAATCTTTTCATTCCCCCCTCCCCGATTCGTTTGTGTATGCGCACTTTTTCGACCACAGCAGACCAACAAAAGGATAGGCGTCAAGCCATTTCTTCATGCTGCTCTCAACAAAATGGAGTCATCCACGGCAAGCCAATCATCGCCAGCCCCGCCGAGCAGGATATCCGCGCCGCCACCACCCCATATCTGGTCATTGCCGTCGCCGCCGTCGATATAGTCGTTACCCATGTACTCGGCAGGGAGAATATCGATGCTGTTATCGCCCACCAGGATATCATCCCCGGCCTGGCCCAGGATGATGTCGTTGCCTGCATCGCCCCATACCTTGTCGTTACCGGTCCCCGCATCCACGAAATCATCGCCGCCCTGGGCGAATACCATGTCCGCGCCGGCGCCGGCGTAGATGACATCGGCATCTCCTTCCATGGTGGACATCGGCAACTCTTTACCGAAGTTTTCAAAGGTCATGTCGGCGGTATCGACGATCCCATCGCCCTGGAGCAGGTCGCCGCTCGCGCCCGTGCCGATGCCGGTCTCTCCGGCCAGGTACGCCACTGAAATATCTTGCTTCTGGTCCGCGAAGATGCGGTCGTTGCCGTCGCCGCCCAACATGGCGTCGCTGCCGCCGCCACCCGTTATCAGGTCCGCGCCTTCATTGCCGTAGATTACCTCGCTACGCCCGTCACCCTCGATGGAATCGCCCGCGCCTCCGCCATACAGGAAACGAACGGGATTTCCCTGCGCGTCGGCGTGGATCTCCTCCAACACATCCGCGCTGCTCACGACCGGATCGGTATCATCCTCCAGGCTGATGCCGAAGTCGCCGTCTTGGAAATCACCCAACGTCAGCGCGCTGCCATCGACCATGGTCAGTGTCCATTGCCCGGCATGGGTGATGGTGAGGCCCACGGAACCATTGGGCAGCATCTGTTGCCACACCTCGCTGGCGCCCTGTTGCACATACGCCCCGCCCACTACCACATTCACACCCTGGCCGTTGACGATCTTGATGATGCCGCGGACCTTGCCGTCCGCTTCACGCTGGTCGGTGATCGTGTCGTTGCCGTCGCCAGGATGCCAGACATAGGTGTCGTAGCCTGCTCCGCCTTGCAGGATGTCGTCGCCAAGGCCACCCAGCAGCATGTCATCGCCTGCCCCGCCGGTGAGGGTGTCGTTGCCGTCTCCTCCATACAAAAAATCATTCCCTGAGCCACCATCCAGCGCGTCGTCGCTACTACCGCCGATCATGGCGTCGTTGTTGGCTCCTGTGCCGGTGGCATTCAACGCTGTGTCGCCGGACTGGATGGTCCAGGCATTATCTTGAACGATGAATTGGCGGGCCACCTGATCTCCATGGATGTATTGGATGATGGCGTCGTCCAGTAATTTGACGGTTTTGTTGCTGGGCCAGTCAGTGCCAATATCTTTTAGGTCAAAGCTGATGCCGTCGCTGAATGAAGAGAAGAAGTCTTTGTCGAAACCATTTTGTTTGAAGTAATAACCGGCAATGGCAACGTCGATCAACGCCTTGCCGAGTGCGCCATCTTTGAGATTGGTGCCGTAATTGGTAAGTTTGGCAATATCTGCGGCGAAGCGCGCCAGCAGACCGTCTACGTTGTCGTAACCGACTTTGATTTGGTCCTTGAGGAGAGAACTCAAGAAATCGCGATTAGGCTTAGTAGGATCATATCCGTAAAGTCCGCCATCAAAAATCTCGCTCAATAATTTAGGCAGTGATACTGTATCGGTTTCGAATGTTTTAGACATCAGCAGTGAGGCGTGCAAAATCATGGAGTGCAATGTAACGGCATTAGCAAAGTCACTACCTGGCAGGGAGGATGCGCCGCCAATGGTCATGAGATTTGGCGTTCCCACCACGGTGGGAAGTGCGGATAGATATTTAATCAACACTTCACCCGGCACTGTGTAGCTCGTGATGTTGGCTTGGCGCGCGGAATACGACAGTGGATTAAAAAGAACAAAGTCAGAATCAAAATAAAGATTAAGCAACAAGGCGGCTTGTACTGCGGCAATAGCACCCAAATCGGTTGCCGCCAATCCAAACGGCGCCGGGGCAAACGTGGTGGCGGATTTGCCGAACCACACGCCCATCACCGAAGCCAAGCCGCCACCTAAAGAATGGCCGGTAAAGCTGATGGTGCTGCCCAGAGGGACGCTGGCCTTGACCTTCTCGTAAAACAGGGCTGCCTCAATAAGTTGAGGGGAAAGGCCTACTGCGGCTGTGTTGCCAAACATGAAGTCTTGCACGGTCTTCCACGCATTGTCCGTATCCGTGCCTTCGTAGGCAATGACGATGTCAGTGCCATTACTGTATGCGCGTGCATTGAAACCTGTGATGGTGCTGGCAATGCCGTTCGGGTAGATGGGGAGTTCTGACCAGCCCGGAGGAAGAGATGAAGAACATTCAAGGGGCCTTTGATATCATTATAAACAATTGCGGATAATGCAGCGTAATCGAGGGAGGATGCCATTGGTATCTCCTGTCGTTGTCAGTGAATTAGTAATTAAGCAGATTCCATTTCGGATCAATTCTTTTGAGTGGCCCGCCAAGGCCACCAAGGGAGTCATCCTTCAATTCTTCTGCCTTGATCGCAAACGAAACAACCTTCGCGCCATTCGGCGGGCCATTGGCGATCAACAAGTTGGTGTCGTAAATCGCTTCGGGGATTTCTTTAAACGGGATGAGTTGCCACTTCCCTGCTTCATAGCGATACCCTAGATAAGATGGTTTTGGCCGTCCATACTGCCGAAATTCCCGTTCGGTAAATGGCATCCCTACAACATATAGTTTGCCTTTATGCACATTAAACACATGTGGCGAGAGATTTTCATGCCAGGTAATTTCCTGATTGCCAAATTCAGCCAGCTTGAAAGTCAGCCAAGATTCTCGCGGAACTTTGCCTTCATAGCGCCGCTTTTGCGTCACCGTAATCACCCGCCCATCCAGTAGTTTAACCTCTTCTTGCCAGGTCAGTGTGTTGCCAAAACCCAAAAAACCGAATGCGTTCATGCCTGTTCCCATGATCAAGATTAAAACGAGTAAACCCAAAGCTCTCTTCGTGTATTTCATGCGGCTTGCCTCCAATACAGGTCTTCTGCCTCTCCTAAAATCCCAACCGACAAATAGTGTTGAATCGTGATAGCGGAGCACAGTTTCTTTGTCAAATAGATTGTGTCGATGGTGTCACTGGAATCGCCGCGCAAAACGTCATCGCCAGCCCCGCCATTTCCCTTGAGCATGTCGTTGCCGGCATCGCCCTCAGTGGAATAAGTAGGGGGCGGAGCCCAATATTTTGATCTTGTCAGCATTATAAAAACCAGGCTCCGCCCCCTATTTCTCACGCCCTAACTCAATGAAACCATGCCAAGAAAGGCAGACAACTCCCTCTGCGGATAAACCGCACGAAATCGATATGTATGTTCCGGAATCCCCAAACCCCTGAATGGAGCAGGTCAAGTCATATAAAAACCGACAGCAGTTGTCAAACTATTTTGTGTCAGGCACCGCTCAAAATTCTTTCCCAGAGAGGACGGAGTCCGATATGTTAATTTGAGTTGGATTCGACTTAAGCTGAGATATCGCAGTGGCCTGCGACCATCGTGGCGTCAATATTACCCGCCGCATCGGCATCACGAGCTCCGACGTCACGATGGCGGCGAAACTGGGAAAACAAGCGATCTCCACCCATCCGGAACTACTCGTAATCTTGACAGCCTGAGCTCTTGCTCCGATGGTTAAATGTCGCAAGGATTATCGCGGCTGAAGCCGTGCCTAGCGGTCGGAGACAACTATGACCCGATCCGCTTTGCACAGTTGACCACCGGGCCGTGGTGAAACGGCCGCGCCTGGCCCCTGCCCTGCGCGGCCGAAAAGCTGATTTCACCATCAGCGGGAAGAACAGCCGGTTTGACGTCTATTTGATCTGATCTATTCCGCACTACGACAGCAGATTGCCCAGAGTGGGGTGGGAAGACGGAAAAACAAGCGGCGCACGAACGAGTTGGCCTGCTTTTTCCAATCCTCCTCGCCGGAACGCACACCTTAGAAACCGAACACACCCTTGAGCTTATCCAATCCCTGACCGATCTCCTCCAAGGGGCCTTGGTTTTCAGGCTGTTTCGCATTTTCCCGGCGTGGCTGGCCGGTAGAATCCCGCCCGGAGGCACCCTCTCCCATGGCCCCCATTCCCAGCATCGCGTTGGCCACCGACTTCAGCCTCACCTTGACCGCCCATTGCGGCTCCCAAACCAGATTCGGGTTGGTCGGCTTGGGCGGATGGGCCAGATTCAATTCCGTGCCGTAGGCGATCATCCGCACCATGGCGCCTTCACCGAAGATTCCCTTCGGCACCGTGCATGTCCTGGCATCAGGAGCCAGCAAGGCCTTTTCCTTCAACCAGCGATCCACAGCGGAATTGGTCTGGTAATCCACCAATCCGGTTCCGTTCTCCGGCACTTCGCTGGATGACCAAAAGACCATCTCGTTGTCGCCACGGGCTCCCATGGCCGAAATAAAATAAGCCCGCGCCGTCGGGAGCCCCTTCCATTCCAGTTGTGTCACCCCATCCCTGTCGCGCTGATTAAGCTCCAGGGGCGGCATAATGTCCTGGGCCTGACCGATAGCGAACCTGAAGCCATCCGGTACCCCTTGGCCCTTGAAGACATGTTCCCCAATCAGGCTGGCGCCTTCCGGAACCATGCGCGCATCCTGCTCGTTCGGCCAGGAGGGACGCCCATCGGCCAGATGCGCACCACGCTGGGTCGCACGGCGACCGACGAAAAATTTCTGGTAATCCGCCGGACTCGCCTTGGCCATATCCAAGACCTGAGGCTGGCCCGGTCGCACCGAATCGCCGCAGCCCCAGTACAGGTATATCTTGCCTTTGGGAGGCTCAAACTCTTCCCGGACCACCTCATCGTCCTCCGATACGGGCACCCCCTTCTGCAGCTTGGGTGAAACCAGCTTGAGCTCCGGCGCCAGCTTGCTGTTGACGGGCACGGACTGGATCGCCTCGGCCAGGTTGGGGTTATTGCGGGTGGCGAGGGTGACATCGAGCCAGGAACCGGCCCGGCCCGTCATGGTGTTGCCGAAGGTGTTCCGGCCACCTCCCCCGAATGCCCCACCCAGCATAGTCAAGGGATTCATGCCGCCGCCCATCCCCATACCGGAATAGGTAGCCAGGTCAATCCAGGCTTGAGCCACCGGCGGCTTGCTTTTGCTCGCCTGGGCATAGGCCAAACCGCCACCGGCAAGCAACACCAAACCAACCACTGCAAATCTTGCGCGTTTGTTCATTTTCCCTCCCATGGTTGCAAAAAAGACATTGATTCAGATCAAAGAGAGACCAAAGGCAAAAGGCAATGCCGGCAGTAACACAACTGATCAGCGTTTCACCCAGCCAATCACTCCCCCAAGTCAGTCCGGCACATTGTCACCTCTGTGCCAATCATAAAAAATAACGCCAATAACCTACATGGAAAAAGCCAGAGTCTCCGGCCTTGCACAACTTTTTTTTAAAAAGAGCGACTCATGATCTGCGGCATTCGTTCCCCTCAGCGTAACATCTCCGGGGCAAAAAGCATGAGCAGCCCCAGCAAGACCAAGACAATGCCGCCCACCAGCTTGCCGTATCTCGCATAGCCGCCGGCCATGGTTGTCCGCAGGGTGAAAGCGGCAAGGCTGAAGATCAGCAGGTCATCCAGCATGAAGAAAAAATCATAGAGAAGAATATAGCCGTAGTACTGCGACGCGGAAAGCTGCCGCAGGGACAAAGTGTGGGTGAAGATGGCGGGCAGCCCGGCTGAGCAGACGAACTCTATGGCATTCACCGTGAAGGCCAGGGCGACAACCCCTAAGAAGGAAACGAGGGAAAGGGGGGCAGCCGCCAGCCGCTCCATCCTGCCCATGGTCTGCTTCTTGAGATTTGAACTGCCGACCTCGCAGACCGGTGCCCCCCGGGTCAGCACAAATGCTCGCAGGTCCGCCGCACCGATGACCAGGGCGCCCGCACCGATGGCCAGGGTGAGAGGCCGGAGGTAGCCGAGCAGGATAAAGGCATTGAGCCAGGCAGTCATGAAGAGGAAATAAAGTACGCCCGAGGCCAGGACAAAGGTGCCGACCAAAAACCAGATCTTCTTTCGATCCTTAAGGGAAACCAGCAGGGAGAGGAGATAGACCAAGGCCCACATGGCGCAGGGGTTGAAGCCGTCCGCCAAGCCAAGGAGAACAGCAAGAACAGGCAGGGAAAAATCAGCAAGCCGGATCACCCCGAAAACCGGCAGCGTCACGGTCTCCGGCCGCCAGACCTCGGGCCCGCCGGACAACGGTGCGCTTGCAGCAATCCTCGTCTGCGGCCCGAATGGAGAAAATATCTGGCTTGACTGAAACTGCGAATAAAAAGAAGAATCAGCCTGAAGCCCGCCCCCGGCACTGCCAGGCGCCCCGGCAACAACCAGACAGCACCAGACGGCAAGCAGAAAAAAACGCGCCATACCTCCCATCACAATCCCTCCGCAATATGATTCCATTCCCATTATAGCGCATCAAGAATCCGCATCGGAAAAGAAAACGTCAAGATTGCACTTGACTACAAACTGCGTCAGGAACAACATATGTTAAACAGACAGGTTATTGCACCCGAAAGAGAGCAATCGCTATCCACAAGCAGCAAGGGCAAAAAAACGCGACCAGATCCTAAAGGCACCCTGGAAAATCCTCGCCACCAAAGATCACCACCATGCCATCCGCAATGGTTTATCCATACAAGACCACAGGAGGTCCGACATGAAACAGAAACATGTCCTTTGGATTATTCCGGCCGTACTGCTTCTCTCCCTCCCTGGCTGCGCCGGTAAATCTTCCAGACAGGCACGCTTGCAGAACCTGGGCAACGGCATCTGTCGGGATACGGTCTCGGGCCAGATGTGGCAGATCGAAAAAAGCAAAAAGACTTCAAACCTGGAGGAGGCGGAACAGTACGTCCGCGCCCTGAGATTGGGAGGCTACAGCGACTGGCGGTTGCCCACCACCGATGAACTCTACGACCTCAACAACTTCTTTGACCTGTTTCAAAATGGCGACTGCACCCTGGATCGCGAAGGGAACTACTGGTCCAACGCACAAGATGGCCAAGGCAAGGCCGGAGCCTGGGAGATTTCCGGCAACCTGTGCGAGCCGGCACGACAATACAGACAGGACGCCAAGGGGTATATCCGGGCAGTGCGGCCCTGAACGCGACAAAACCCTTTCGAGAGGACAGCACACCACAAAAAAAACCCTGCCTCCGAGTACTCGGAAGCAGGGATGCCGGTGTACGCGATATGACGGCGATCAGGACAGCGCGGCAACCGCCTTTTCCACCGCCGCAGCGATTTGGTCAAGTCGTTCTGCGGCAAGCTTGATGGGTACCGGATAGACCAATAGACGATCCATGATCGCCGCTGATTTCGGCAACGCCTGCGCATCGTACACCACCCGCTTTTTGCCGCCCGGCTCCGTAAAAGGCCAGCCTGATTTGGCAAGGGTGGTTGCCCCCAACAAATGCTCCCACTTGGGGTAGTAATGCCAGGTGTTTTCGGCAAAACAGATGGCTCCGGCCCCGTTTTCAGCCAGGGCTTTTTTCACCTTCTGGGCCTTGTCCTTGTCCGGCAGGAAGAACGCGAGGAAGGAGGCGTTGTCGCCCTTCTCGTCAAGGATAGTGCGGAAGGTCACCCCGGGCAGCTTGGCAACCAGCGCCTTCATGGCCTTTTTGTTCTGCTGCTGGGCCGCGACAATCCCGTCGAGCTTGGCCAGCTGGGCCAGACCGATGGCGCCCTGCAGCTCCATCATCCGGTAGTTGGAGCCGATGAAGCTGCGGCCCTCGCCGCCCCGACCGCCGGGGTTCTGGACATGATCATGCCCATGGTCGTGATACTCGCTCATGTCCCGCCAAAGCTTTGCATCGTTGGTGACGATCATCCCGCCCTCGCCGGTGGTCATGGTCTTGACCGGGTCGAAGGAAAAGGTGCCGCAGGCGCCGAAGGAGCCAAGGCGTTTGCCATTGAGGCTGGCGCCGGCGGCCTGGGCCGTATCTTCGAGCACCGGGATTCCGTGCTTGTCTCCAATCGCCTTGATCTCCTCAATGCGCGCCGGGGCGCCCATCATGTGCACCGGGATGATCAGCTTGGTCTTGTCGGTGATCTTCTTTTCCAGATCAGCCGGGTCCAGGTTCAGGGTTTCGTCCACCTCGGCAAAAACCGGAATGGCCCCAACCTCAAGAATCGCCTCCCAGGTGGCGACAAAGGTGAACCCCTGGGTAATGACCTCGTCTCCTGGCCCGATGCCAAGGGCGACCATGGCAACTTTCAGCGCCGCCGTGCCGGAGGTGACGGCCTGGCCGTGTTTCACCCCGCAATAGGCGGCAAACTTCTCCTCAAAGGTGCGGACCTTGTAAATTCCCTTGCGCTCGTTGGGGAACTCGTAGCGAAACAGCACCCCGGTGTCCAACACCTCCAAGATCTCTTTTTTCTCTTCCTCGCCAAATATCTCAAAACCGGGCATAATGCGCTCCTCTGTCTGCAATCTGCATCTGTAATAACTTTACATTTTTCACCCTGCACTCTTCACTCACTCAGCCCCACCCTTCCATGGCCGTTTCATAAACCCGGATCACATCTTCCAGGCTGGGCTTGCGCGGGTTATTTTCCACCGGTCGGGTCACAGTAAGGGCGATCTTGGCCATCTCGGGAATCTTCTTGGCCGGAATCTTCAGCTCGGCAAGGCTTGCGGGAATGCCGAGATCCTGATTCATCCGGTAAACGAATTCCACCCCGGCCTCGGCCGCCTCGCGCTCGGGCAGACCATCGACTTTCGCGCCCATGACCTCGGCCAGCATGGCGAACCGAGCGGGATTGCCGATGAGGTTGTAGGCCATCACATAGGGAAGCAGCACTGCGTTGGCCAACCCGTGCGGGATGCCGAACATGCCGCCCAGGGGATAGGCCATGGCATGCACCAGGCCGACCCCCGCCGTGGCCAGAGCCTTACCGGCCAGCAAGCTGCCGAGGAGCATGTTGGAACGAGCCTCCATGTTGCCGCCGTGGGCATACGCCTTGGTCAGGTTGGAGCTGATCAGCTCGATGGCCTCCAGGGCATACATGTCGGAGATGGCATGGGCCTGGGTGGAAACAAAGGCCTCCAGGGCATGGGTCAGGGCGTCCACCCCGGTGGTCGCGGTGATATGCGGGGGCAGGGAAACGGTCAGGGCCGGATCGAGGATGGCAGCCTCCGGGTACAACGGATCGCCGTTCATCCCGCCCTTGGACTTGGTTTTTTCATTGATAAACACGGCGGTGAAGGTAACCTCGGCCCCGGTCCCGGCGCTGGTGGGGATCATGATCTTCGGCACCCCCGGCTTCTTGATCTTGCCCAAGCCCAGATAATCCTCGGCCTTGCCGCCGTTGGTGAGCAGGATGCTGATCGCCTTGGCCACATCCATGGCGGAGCCGCCGCCCGCGCCGACCACGCAGTCGCATTTCGCTTTCTTCGCCAGCTTGAGGCCGTTGTCGGCCAGCTTCAGACCCGGCTCTGGGTCAATCTGGTCGTAGAGTTCAAAACCAATCTTTGCCTTGCTCAGCGGCGCGGTGATCCGCTCCACCAGCCCGGCTTTGACAAGGCCCGGATCAACCACCAGGAAAACCTTGCTGCCGCCGAGTTCTTTTACCAGGGCGGGAAGGTCGTTGATCGCATCCACCCCGAAACGAATCCGGGTGGGCTGGGTGACGGTAAAGGATTGGGAATGCATGGTGGGGTCCCCTTTTTTGTTTATAAAACTTGCGGGCAATGATACTGTCCCAGGAAGATAAATGCGTGCGCACGTCCAGCTTGAAGCCGAAATTTGGCAAAAAACCACGAACCGTAACTGTTCAGCAGTGCCGCAGATGCTAGGAAGAGGTCTGCGAAGTGTGCTATTGCACACGAACAGGCCGATGACAACGCAGATACGGTGCTGCTGGACAGTTACGCGAAATACTACTGTAGCGGGAACTTGAATGGCAACTAAAAAATCGAGCAGCAAAGATACCGACCAACAAGAAATCTATGTGAGCCGCTCTGAAAAGAAACGACTGGCCAAAAACATCGAAGAAATCGCCAAGGAGCTTGTTGCCCTGTCCCCGGCCCATATCAAGAAACTTCCCGCCGATGATCTCTTGAAAGCGGAACTGAGCGCCTCTCGCGACCTCAAAGGCGGCGCCCTCAAACGACAGACCAAATTCATCGCCGGCCTGCTGCGGGAAAGCGGAACCGAGGAGATTCTCGCCTTCCTCACGGAACGCAAGGGCTCCCAACTGAAACAGGCCGGGGAATTCCACGAACTGGAACGGTTGCGCGAAGACATTATCAGTGAAGTGATCCAGGCGCGCGAGGAAGCCCAGCGAAACCAGGAACACCTCACGGAAAGCTGGGTGTCCGAAACCATTGCCGTCGCTTGCCGCAGGTTTCCGGCTCTGGACTCCAATGCCATGCACAAATCGGCCCTGCGGTATGCCGCCACCCGCAAGCCTGTCCATCGCCGGGAAATGTTCCGGCAATTGCACGCCGCCATGGAGCGACAGCAGTTTGCCGAGTCGGCTCCGTCTCCCGAGGAGGCTTAGGAAGACCATGGAATACCGCACCGGTTCGATCAAACGGGTTTTCACCGTACGTTTTGATGAAGGGGACGACTTTCTCGATGGCTTGCGCCAACTCATCATCAGCGAGAATATCCGCTGCGCTTGGTTCCATGTCCTTGGCGGCCTGCGAGAAGCCGGAGTGGTCACCGGCCCCAAGGAACCGGTCATGCCCCCTGAGCCGGTCTGGGCTCAAATTGACGGCGCACGGGAAACCCTGGGCAGCGGCTCCATCTTCTGGGATGAAACGGAACCGCGCATCCATCTCCATGCCGCCCTGGGTCACCACGGCGACACCCTCACCGCCTGTGTCCGCAAAGGGACCAAGGTCTACCTCATTCTTGAGGTGCTGATCCTGGAACTGGACGGCATCGATGCCACTCGGCCCTGGTTTGCCCAAGGAGGCTTCAACCGCCTCACCTTCGGCGCCTGACCCTTGCCTGATTTTTCCATTTGACTTTTTCCCCGACTTTTCTGCATCATAAAAAGAGTTTCCGGTAAAAATCAGGATAATGTCCTGCATAGCGCCCATCCGCAAGGCACAACAAGGGAGAAAAAACATGGCAACCAAAGAGAAGGCAAAAAAAACGACCACCAAACCATCCATCGAATTCACGGTGAAAGCACCAGAGGCCAGCGAGGTTTTTCTAGTGGGGGATTTCAACGGCTGGCAAATGGAAGGTTTTCAGATGCGCAAGTTCAAGGACGGTATCTGCCGGAAAAAGGTACAGCTCAAACCCGGACGCTACGAATACCTTTTTCTCGTTGACGGCAACTGGTGGACAGACCCCCAGAATGACGCCCGCTGCACCAACCCCTTTGGCCAGGAAAACTCGGTAATCCAGATCAACAGCTAAGAGTCTCGACGGTTACAAAAAAAGGCCGGTGAACACTTTGTGCTCACCGGCCTTTACCATTACAACACAATCATTTCACTTCAGGCCGCAGGCGTCACCTTCACCAGTTCATCCCCGGGCTGCATGGCATCACCCACCTTGGCGACAATCTTGACGACCACTCCGTCTACTTCGCTGTTCACCGGGGTTTGCATCTTCATGGCCTCAAGAACCACCAGTTTCTCCCCCGCTTTAACCTCCTGCCCTTCCTTAACGGAAATCTCACAGATATTTGCGGTGAAAGGCGCCCGGACATCTCCGGCCTTGGCCAGATCTTCAATTTCTTTCTTGCTCAGCTTGGCAGCCTTTGCCTCGCCGGCCTGGGCCACCGCGTTTTCAAAGACAAAATGGCGCTGGTGGTGATCGATATTGAGATAAACGTTGGTTTCCGACCCGTCCTCACTCTCCTGCATGGGGCCCATCTCAACGATGTGCTCCTTGCCGGTATGGTCTTTATAGGTGATGGTTTCTCCCAGCTTAAAGCCGCCCCGGCGGAAAAGAATGCTCGGCGGCAGCACATAGACCTTGCCGAACTTCTCCTCGAAACGAAAGAAATTCACTGCGTCATTGGGATGCTGGAGATAGGTGACCAACTGCTGCTCGGTGGGCTCGTAACCGAGCTTATCGGCCAAGGCCTTGCGCTCCTTCGCAAGATCAATATCCTCAATGGCTTCCATGCCGCCGTCCCGCTCAAGGATCTGCTTCCAATCCGGCCCAAAGGCCTTCTCATAGATCCAGTCGGGCGGCTGATAGAAAGGGAAAGGACCATACTTACCGAGCAGCAGGTTCTTCAAATCGCCTGAGCAGTTGCCGTAACGCTCACCGCCCTGCACATTGCTCACCGCCGTGGTCCACAGAATCTGGGAACCGGGGGTTACACTCCAATAGTTGCCCAACTCAATCTGGACCTTGGGCAGTTCCTTGTGGAGGATCTCCGGCATCTTGTCGAGAAAGCCGCCCTTGGCCGCCTGCTCCAGACTGCTGCCCATGGCGCCGCCCGGCAGCTTGTGGATCTGTACCGTGGGATCAAAGCCCTTGATCTGGGATTCGAAATACTCATAGTACTTGCGCTCGGGCTGCAGCACATCGGAGGTTTCCATGATGGCCGCCTCGTTGATGCCCACGGCATTGCGCCCATACTCCTTCAGGGTATGGATAACGCTCAGGATGGGCGGCGGACCGTAGTAGCCGGTAAAGGCATGATCCGAGGCATCGACGATCTTGGCCCCGGCCATGGCTGCGGCAACAATGCGGCCGATATCGTTTCCATCGGTATTGTGACCATGGTAATGGATGACCATATCGGGATATTTCTGCAGAATCGCGTCAACCAGATCTCCGATCCGCTTCGGCGACCCCAATCCCCCGTGATTTTTGATGCAAAGAACGATCTCCTCGCCGGTGACATCCAGAATTGACTGGACCTTCTTCACATAAAAATCATTGGTATGCTCGGGTCCCGTGGAAAAACAGACGCAGGGCTCAAGAATCTTGCCGGCGGCCTGGACCTCTTCAAAAACCGCCCGCATGTTGGGCACATGGTTCATAAAATCGAACACCCGCCAGACGTCAACATACTTGGCAAACTCCTTCACCACAAAACGGATGACGTTTTGGGGATAGGGCCGATAGCCGAAAAGGTTGATACCGCGGCACAGGGTCTGAAACATGGTCTTGGGCATCTTCTCCCGCAACAGTTCCAGCTTGAGGAAAGGATCCACCTGCTTCCTGAGAATATCCACATGCACCGAAGCACCGCCGGTGATCTCCAGGGAGAAATAACCGGCCTCCTCGCGGGAGGGGGCGGCCAGCAGGTCCGTGTGCAGCAGGATCCTGTTCTTGTAATCGGACTGCGACATATCGCGGGCGGTATTGGTAATATAATACCCATCCGCGCTTCGCATAATCTTGAGTACCTCACTGATACCCATACCTTGAACAATGCGTTCCATGACGACTCCTGTGTTTTAAAGAAGGCGAAAGGATAAAGGATAAAGGCGGACCACCTTTATCCTGCAGCCTTTTTCCTAAATAGCGTAGGGATTTTCCCCTTTATAATGAATCTCCGCGATCAGATGGGCCAGCTTGTTCCCTTCGCTGACCTGGTCATCGTAATTGATCAGGTGCGAATGGGTTTCAATGAAGGAGGTATCAAAATCACCCTTCTTGAAATCCGGGTCCTGCACCAGATTCACATAATAGGGAATCGTTGTTTTCGGGCCGGTGATAACAAAATTATTCAGACAGCGGAGCAACCTGTCCACGGTTTCATTCCAGGAAAATCCGAACACGGTCATCTTGACCAAGAGCGAATCATACACCTTGGGAATGGTGAAACCCTGATAAACGAAGCCATCAAGCCGCACGCCATAGCCGCCCGGAGAACGGTAAACGCTCACCGTCTTGCCGCCCTCCGGCATGAAATTATTCTGGGGGTCCTCCGCGTTGATCCGCATCTCCACGGCATAACCACGAATCTTCACGTCATCCTGGGTAAAGGAAAGATTCTTGCCCAGGGCCAGCTTGATCTGGGTCCGGACGATATCGATGCCGGTGACCATTTCGGTGACGGTATGCTCCACCTGCACCCTGGTGTTGATCTCCATGAAATAAAATTTCCAATCCCGATCAACGAGGAATTCCACGGTGCCCGCGTTCACATAGTTGGAAGCCTTGGCCGCCGTAACGGCAGTAGCGCAGATCAGGTCAACCAACGCCTTATCCGGGATCAGGGAAGGGGCGATCTCAACCAATTTCTGATTCCGGCGTTGGATCGAGCAATCCCTGGAACCCAGATGCACGGTATTGCCTTCCTTGTCGGCAATGATCTGCACCTCGACATGCTTGGGATTGATCACCACTTTCTCAAGATAAACCGAATCGTTATTAAAGGCAGACTTTGCCTCCGCCCTGGCCATGGGGAGTTCCGCCCGCAACTGCTTTTCGTTTTCCACCCGTCGGATGCCGCGCCCACCACCGCCGGCGGTGGCTTTCAGCATAATCGGATAGCCGTATTTGTCGGCAAAATCAATGGCTTCCCTGAGACCGGCATCACCGGCGGAGAGGTTGTCGGTGCCGGGGACCATGGGAATCCCGGCCTCCTTCATGATCCGCCGGGCCGTTACCTTGTCACCCAGGGATTGGATAACCTCAGAGGGCGGCCCAACAAAAATAATGCCGCTATTCTCACAAGCCTTGGCAAAATCAGGATTTTCCGCCAAAAATCCATACCCCGGATGAATGGCGTCAACCCCTGATTTTTTTGCGACCGCGATGACCTTGTCGATATTCAGATAATCGCAGCGGGGTCCATCCCCAATCCAGATGGCCTCATCCGCCGTGCGGATATGCAGGGCGTCCTTGTCCGGTGTTTCATAAATAGCCACGGCGATATGCCCAAGCTCTTGCACCGCCCGAATGATCCGCAGAGCAATTTCACCTCGGTTGGCTATCAAGATCTTCTTCTTCAACGGATCACCTCATTCAGACAATTTTCAGGGCCAAACCCAACAACTCAGCCCGGTGTATATGAAATATCTTTTACTTGCACAATCGGCGCAACACCGCAAGAAAGCGCAAAAACAACCACGGGAGAACATCCAATCCAGGACACTCAACTTTACAAATTACCATACCGTATTTTCAAGGGCAACATTTTATGTCCACAAAAAAAAGAAGAGGGATCATTCAGCTGCCTGCGCAAAACCACCTGCGCCCCCCCGGAGATCAAAGCGCGAAGCCCCTTTTTATTCTTTCGAGGCCATCCAGCACCACCGGCAAATGAAACCGGCAGGCAGCGGCAAAATCTTCAGGGAAATGACCGTTAACCCAGCGCAACTGCGCCTCACTGAAAGCGCCCATGGAATATGGCAGCTTGGGCAGAAGCGCATAGAGCAGCCGCTGCCCGCCGGGTTTCGCCGTTATCCGGCCGGAATACTCGATACTGCTCACCAGCCGGGCCCCCAGGCAAGCGAGAATCTTCTGGGCAATGAGCAGGGCGCGGTCCAACGAGGCGCGGGTGGCTTCGTCCGCCTCCAGGATATTACCCACCTCCCCAAGGGGCATGATCTGCAACTCCCACTGGGAGGTCTGCGCCTTGGGCACGAAGAGCATTACCGCGTCATCTTCATACACGATCAGGCTCGTGTTTTCGTTTTCCAATCCATCCATCCGCCTGTTCTCACGGATCGCCTTGAGATAGGCGCCGAAAAAATCGCAGCCCGTCTCTTCTTTGTACCGTTCACAGAATTCAGCAACAAGATCTCCGCAGGCGTAGCTTGCAACCGGCTCATTGGCGGCCTGAGCGCCATGATACCAGGCGGAAACCGTCCGCGGCAGCATGGCGAACTGCTGATGGATCTGCTGATGCGAGGCATGAAGCCGATAACCGCTGGAGGCGAAATCAAACCCGTAATTCCAGCCCCAAAGGGTAGCATTAAAAGCCAAGGCCGGTGCGTCTTTCCGCCCCAGGGCCTGAACAATCGCAAGGCGCAGTTCTTCAAGTTCGGTGATCGTCATGGCCTTACGCCCTGAGGGCTGGGGCAAGCCCAGCTGGGCGGCAAGAGTGAGGAAGGTGCGCTGATAGTAGAGATGCCGCAACCCCTGCATATCGGTCCTGGAAAGATCCACCGTGCTGTAACGGACAGCATCATCCGCCATGTTTGCGGCGTAATGGCCCCAGGGAATATAGCTGTTGCGGCGCAGATATTCAAAGATGTGACAACCCTGGGATGCGTCGCGATACTCTCCCACGATTTCGCTCCCCCCCTGCACCCCGGGACGCAGAACCATAACCTGCCTGTAGGTCTCGGGCAGGTGCCTGTTGTTGACCACCACCTCGAACAGCTCATGCCGGAGAATTCTGGCCCGCGCCGAACCATTTTCTCCTTCCAGGTAGCGCAAACCGACCGGCGCCCCTGATCCGTCACTGACAAATTCACAGCTCATGGACGCCAGCGCCATCAAATCCTCGGGGTCGGTGGAAGTGGCGGCCAGGGCCAGCAGTACGGCTTCAGGAAGTAGTGCCAAATTTGCCTGCAGATCTTGGACAGCTCCGCTGGGCAGGATATCCTTGAGCGCCTGACGCATTGACACAGCCTCAGGCTCCGGCAACTTGATGGAGGATGGATTTACGGCCTTGGATGCCGCCCAGGCGCTGCTGATGTAAGTAACCCCGCGAAAAGGTAAAGGGTTGACTACCTCATAGATCAATTCCGCCTGGTCGACCCGCAAGTCACCCTCGGGAAAATTCCCCTGGTTCAGATAAGGATCGCCGTTCGCAAACACGCCGAGCGGCTCGACAAAATCGTTTTCTCTCAGATTGGCTACACTGTACGTAGGTGCATGCAAGCCATAGACAAACTTTCCGGAAGGATGGACGCAGGAACGCACGGTCATATCAAACTCTCCGATAAATCACACAAAAAAAAGCAGCAAGATTAGCTGGGCGCAATATAACCGGGAACCACACCCGCGCTCCACAATAAAAAGCGGAAAAACCTCAACCGCGCTTGCCTTTGCCCAAAAATCTGCTACCATGTTGAAATTCTATGATCGATTTCCTTCCGTCACATGGTGTGTTCTCTTGATAAAGACCCTTTTCCACCGATTGCGGCAAAACAGAAACAACAAACCCTCCCTGCCGGTAGAACCTGCCTGCAACGCTCCCTGCATATTTACCGATGTTCTGCGGAATATCGATACCGGCCTCATCATTCTCGACACCATGGAGAAAAAAGTTTTCTTCAAAAATGCCCATGCCGTTAAAATCCTTGAGCCTCTCAAAGCCGCCCAAGATTACGATGGCCTTTCCGCCCTGCTTTATAATGACATGGACCCCCTGCTGCAACCTGGCCGAACCAGAAGCAGGCAGACCATCATCCATTATGAACACCGGGTGCTGGGCTATACCGTGTATAGAATTCCCGGGGATCAACGCCACGTTTCGGTTTTCATTCAGGACATAACCGACCGGCACCGTCTGGCCGCCATCGACGAAGCCACGGAAACGATGAACAACATCGGCTGTCTCTTCTCGGGAATCCGCCACGAAATCGGCAACCCTTTAAATTCCATCAAGATGGCCCTGACAGTCCTGCAAAACAACATCAAAAAATATTCCCCGGAAGAAATAGATGTGTATTTCAACAGAATTTCCGGGGAAATCATCAAGATGGAAACCCTCCTTAAATCGCTCAAAAACTTCAGCATGTTTGAGACACTCAGGACCAGCGATATTGATCTGGCCATGTTTTTTGACAATCTCATGCAATTGATGGGCGCTGATATCAGCGCAAAAAAAGTGGAGATCAAAATCGACATCGCCCCTGACGCGAAACGGGTCATGGTTGACCCCAGGGCTCTGCAGCATGTCACCATGAACCTGCTGGCCAATGCCGTCGACGCCATGACGGAGACTCCCGACCCACTGCTGCAGGTAAGCACCCAGAGCCGCGGCAACGTTATCCTCCTGACCATCACCGATAACGGCTGCGGCATGTCGAAAGAGTTGACCCGCGATATTTTCAAGCCTTTTTTCACCACCAAACCCCATGGTACCGGTCTGGGGCTGGTGATTTCCAAAAAGATGCTGACCCAGATGCACTGCGGCATTGAATTGATCAGCGAAAAAGGCATTGGCACAACCTTCCACCTGACCTTGCCCAAGAGCGCGACAAAGGCACAGCGGGGAGAAACCGTAACCGGTAAACCCCGGGAAAACCAGCCGCCTTCTGTTTTCGCTTGTTGAATACAACGAGACGGTTAGGTATAATCCCTAATCAATTATCTGGGCTTGGCTCCCATTCCTGGGCCTGCCCTGCTGGACGATTACAATTTCAAGGAGAGATAGATGGGGATTCGGTCACGTTTCATAATTATCATGGGAATTATATTCGGCCTAGCAACCATGGGCATCGGGACGGCCAGCTACCTGTTCAGCAAACGCAACGCCATGCAGGAGGCGAAAAGCAAAGGGGAGCTGATTTTCAATTATATTCTGGCCACCCGGGATTTTTACACGGAAAAACAGCGCCCCCTCATCATGGAGGTTTTCGAAAAGGACCGCTTCTACCCCGAACTGATGTCCGGCTTTGTTCTCACCCGCGGCACCTTTGACATCTTCAAAAAAAATCTGACCGGCTATGAGTTCAAGCAGGCAACCATTGATCCTCTCTATCCGCCGAACAAAGCAGACGAATGGGAGACCAAACTGATTGCCATGTTCGCCGCTCAACCCGAGCTAAAGACCCATGAAGGCACCATGCAGCGGAATGGCGAGACCTTTTTTTACCTGGCAAAACCCATCAAGGTCGCGGGCAAGGATTGCCTGCGCTGCCATGGCGATGCAAACGACGCGCCCAAGGATCAGGTTGAGATCTACGGCTCCACCAACGGTTACAACTGGAAGGATGGTGCCACGGTGGCGACCTACGTGGTCTATGTTTCCGTGGAAGAAGCCCTGGCCAACGCCAGGAAATCGGCCATCACCCTTTATCTCATCGGGACAGGCTTTCTGCTGGTAGCCCTTATCGGCATCTGGCTGTTCATGGACCGGTTCGTGGTGAACCCCATTGTCCGGTTGAGCGTCAAGGCGGAAGAGATCAGCCTTGGCAAGAATATGGAAGAGAGCTTCAGCATCAAGCAAAATGACGAGATCGGTGCCCTGGCCATCGCAATCGAACGGTTGCGCATGAGCATGGTCCGCATCCTCAAACGGTGAACACATGTCAAGATTAAGCAAAAACAAACAACCAAGGCCTCCGGCCGGACTTACGGCGTCCCTTTGCCTCGTGCTGCTCTGCAGCCTGTCCCCCCTCGCACTGTTGCCACACCCCGCCTCGGCGGCGGACTGCAAAAAGATTGCCGAGGAAATCAGCAATGAACGCGGGATCATTGCCCGGCGCGACATGCTGGCGACAGCCATCAAGCAGTGCCCGAAAGACCCGGAGATCAACTTCATGCAGGGCTACAGCCTTGAGCGGTTGCGCAATTACAACGAGGCCTTGCCTTTTTATGTCACCGCTTCGACCCTTGACCCGAAACATGCCAAGGCATTCTTCGGCATGGGCGACATTTACATGGTGACGGACAAACCGCAAAATGCCGTAAACGCATACGAAAAAGGACTGGGCCTTGATCCCGGCAACAAACGGGCGGAAAAATCCCTGGAATCGGCACGGATCAAGCTGAAGGCCCAACGCGGAGAATCGGTTACTTCCGAGGAAGCAGCCACGGTTCTTTTCACGGAAAAATCCAAGGACCGGGAGATCAGCCCCATCGAAGCCACGATTCTCAGGCTGCTGATCCTTTTCCCAGCCAAATCAACGGCACTGCCTGAAGAGGGCGCCGACCAGCTCAGCATCGTGGCAGGTCGAGCCTTTACAAGCCGCGACCTGCAAGGCGCCGTCTTTGAAGTGGCAGGCAATACGGATGATACCGGCGATGCCAAGGCAGACATGGCCGTTTCCCGGAAACGGGCCGAGGCGGTGCGCAATTATCTGATCAAAAATTGCAACATCGAGGCAAAGAAACTGCAGGTGGCGGCACACGGCCATACCCAACCCATTGTACCAAACACCACCGAACAAAACAGAATGATAAACAACAGGGTTGATTTCAAGCGATTAAAATAGAGGTGGAGTCACAAAAAACGAAAAAAACCCGCGGCTGGGCAAGGCACCCCAACTGCGGGGACCTCCTCACGGGTAAGCGAACCTGCGCGAATCCGAAATCATGAACGACACAGCAAAGTGATGAAGCAATAAACACTGAACATTGGATGCAAAAAAAAGGGTTTGGTCCTCCCCTGAAAAATGGAGGACCAAACCCTTTTTGCTGTAATTCAGCGGGGAAGAATTTTTTCCGTCTCTGCCCGAAATTCATTTTCCAGGGTTGCATCCCCTATTTCCTGGCAAAAAAGATCAACCAGCTCCGAAAAGCGCTCTTGGGCGCACAACCCGCCCTGCAGCCATTTCCCGACGATTTCCTTGACAAGCATCGCCGCAATGGGGCCAATGGCCCGTGCCAGCGCATCCTGCAAAACAGGGATGGCGCTTTTCAGCGGTTCTTCGTTCTGTGCCTGTGCAAAATCCATGCTCCCGGCTTTTTTTGCCGACGTTGCCTGCAAGGCGGCATCCGGGTTGGCGCGGACCTTTTCCACTCCCAGTGCGAGTTCACCAAGAAGCATGTTGCTGGTCATGTTGATCAGCGAAAAATTTGCCTCCGCCTCACAGAGGATCACCAGCAAGGATCCATCGCAGATAAATTTCCCCAGAACCATGGCTTCGGAAAACCGCATCTCCACGGAATTGACACTGAACTGACAGGAAGCATTCATCTTGAAAATACGCTGCAGGGAGACCCCCATCAGCTTGAGGGTCTCATGGTCATAACCAGCAGGCACATAAGAAAAGAGAATATCCGGCTTATCCACCGAGGCAAAAACCCCCAGAACCCCCGGGAGCATTTTAATTTCCTGTAAAAGTTCATCCATGCTATCAGCTCCTCATTAAAGCTGTCGTTCAGAAATAACTGTAATATTTAAATGCCGTAACGAAAAAACACAGTAATGGTGAGTTCGTTACGGATCTTAAGCCTGCAACTCAAGCTGCTGTGCTTCGGCAAGGGCCGGGCCGATGGCAGCGACAAGCTTGGTGGGGGAAACTCCGGACTGCACCTCTATCCCCACCGACAATTCCGCACCCGGAAGGATCAGCAACTGTTCGCCTTTATCCTGAGAGAGAATGATATGGGAGGGAAGATCGGCAAACCCGAGAATCCCCCGAATTTTATCCGCCGCCACGGCTACATAGGTGACAAATGGCTTAAACTCCTTATTGTCAATGTTCCGCTGAATCCTGATACTTCCATCCTTGGCGACAAGCACCATCCGGTTGACGCCCTGAGCTGCGTTGAGCACCTCTTCAAGACCGGCCTTGCCGCCCTGTCCCAGAGCCTGCGCCATCGCCGCCGAGGACGGTGGTGCTGGGGCGGTGACAAAATCAAGATCTTCCAGCTGATCAAATTCGTCATCACCCTGTCCCGCGACCGGACCTCCGGCCTGCTCACCCCGTTCGTCGCTCAATCGGGCGCCTTCGATAAGAATAAATCCCAAGGGGGCGTCAATGGTCCGTTTCCGGTTCTGGCAAAAATTATAAATCTCGATCTCGGCCTGCTCCCAACTGATGATCTCAAAAGCGGCGTCAAGGCCGACAATGGGCTCGGCATAGGCGTTGATCAGGCTGCCGTTTTCAAAAAAAAGCAGTCCGGTGCGGGTGCCGGCTTTTGCCATGATGGTGCAGGTTTTCCGGTCAAGCTCAAGAAGCTGCAAAAAAGAGGGCAATGACACGCCGGACACATGCCCTTTAGCGCCCACGGCCAGGCCACTTTTGATTTTTTGCAGGAGCAATTCAAAATCAACAGGCTTTTCTATGTATTGAAAAGCCCCCAGGTTCATGAGCCGATCTTCCATTTCCGGAGTACCGAAGGCGGTCATGGCAATGACCGGCACGGAATTACTGAGCCTGCTCATTCGACTGATCAACTCGAACCCGTCCATTTCCGGCATCTTCAAGTCTGTGACCACCAAATGCACCGACTGACCGGCAAGGACGGCCAGTGCCTCCTTGCCGTTCCCTGCGGTAACGATCTCAAATGTATCGACCCGCTCCCGGCACATGTCCTGCAAACTCAGCAAAAAACCATGGTCGTCGTCAACAACCAGCACTCTTTTCATAAAAACTGCCCCTATTGCATGGGTTCGTGTTTCAACCCTTTATTTGATGCAGGCCGCCCGAACCTGCAAGAGGTCGGTCAGCCCCGCCAGCACCTTGCGAATGCCGTCCTGCTTGAGAGTAAGCATACCCACCCGCAACGCCTCGTCCCGGATTTCCGCGATGGGACTGTTCTTAACAATGAGAAGCTTCAGCGCATCACTGACCGTGAGCAGCTCATGGATGGCAAGCCGACCCAGGTAGCCGCTTTTTTTACATTTATCGCAACCTTTCGGCCTGTATAACGCTGCCCGATCAATCTCCGCCATGGTCAGCGGACTCAAGGGATGTGCCCCATACTCCATGACCAGCAACTCTTTTTCCGCCGCATCCGGAGCGTATGGTTCCCGGCAATGGGGGCACAACCGACGCACCAGACGTTGGGCCAGAATACCGAGCAAGGAGTCGGAAAAATTAAAGGGATCGATCCCCATGCCGAGAAGCCGGGTAACTGTTTCCGGGGCGGAATTGGTATGCAGTGTCGTAAAAACAAGATGCCCGGTGAGCGCCGCCTCGATAACGGTTTCGGCGGTTTCCTGATCACGGGTTTCGCCGACCATGATGATATCGGGGTCGGCCCGCAAAAAAGCCCTCAGAATTTTGGCGAAATCAAGGCCGATCTTGTTTTCCACCTGCACCTGCCGCAGGCCGTCCTGAACAATCTCCACCGGATCCTCGACGGTCCAGATCTTTTTTTCCGGCCGGTTGACGTAGTTGAGCGCGCTGTGCAGGGTGGTTGTTTTACCGGAACCGGTGGGGCCGACCACAAGGATCAAACCGTAAGGCAGATCAAGAAGGCGGCGCAGCTCCTTGAGATTTCTTTCGGACAATCCCATTTTCTCCAAAGGCAAGGCAGACCCGGCGGCGAGAATACGCAGGACCATATCCTCGTTGCCCCCGTGAGTGGGGAGGGAAGCGACCCGAAGTTCGATCTTGCCGCGACGGGTTTTGAACTTGATTTTGCCGTCCTGGGGCAACCGTCTCTCGGAGATATCAAGCTTGGCTAGAATCTTCAGACGGGAGATCAAAGGCCGCTTATAGGTGAAGGGGATATTTTTATAAGGGGAGCAGATGCCGTCAACGCGAAAGCGTACCATGGTTCCTTTCTTGCCGGGCAGCGATTCAATATGGATGTCCGAAGCGTTGCGGGCCACCGCATCCTCGATGATCCTGTTGGCCATCTGCACCACAACCCCATCGGCGGCACCGCCGATTTCCTCCTCCTCATCACGACTCCCGTTGGATTCCTCTAAAATCTCAAGGTCTTCAAAAACATCCTGCGCTCCTTGCCCCAGCGCATGTTTGCCGTAAAAAAAGTCGATAAACTTGTTGATATCATCCTTGAGCCCCACGGCAAACCGAAAAGCGGCGCCGTGAAGAACGGAACGGATATTATCCTGCTTGCCGAGATCGTGGGGATTGTCGGCCAGCACAACAACGCGCCCCCCATCTTGACCGATGGGAATAAAAACATTGATCCGGAAATAGCTCTCCTTGGCGCCCTGAATACAGGCAGGCGCCTCAGGTGCCTCCATATCGCCGAACTCGACAAACGGACAGCCGTAATATTCGCTTAAGGATGCGCCAAGCTCTTTTCGGTCAACACCAAAATCCCCGAGCAAAACGCTGTCCAGCGTTTTATTATGCTGCTTGGCCTTGACCCTGGCCTCATCAAATTGAGCCGGCGTCAGCAATTTGTTACGGATCAGACCGTAAAACTGACCATACTTGGACGTACTCTGGGAGAGGGTGGCAAGGCGCTGTCTGGCGTTGCGATAGCTGGGATCAAGGGCAACCATTTCCTCCAGGGTTTTGATGGTGGAAGGAATGGAACCGGTGCTTTCGTAGGTGAGGGCAAGCTGGTCGAGGAGCTGGAGACGCTCGATCTTTCGGTCGAATCCCCCTTTTTTTCTGAACGCGGCTTCAAAATGCTCTATGGCTTCAAAGGGGTTGTCAAGCTGGAGACAGCACGTCCCTATCTTGGCATGAACCATGGCCGGCCGGTATCCGGTGGAGAGCAATGCCCGCAGCTCTTCCCCTGCCTCGTTGTAAAAACCCGCAACCATCAGTCCCTGGCAATTCTCAAAACGGTCGGCATCGGAAATCTGGCGGACACCTGCAACCGGAGCGGTACCGGAGGCGGCCATGCCCCGTTCGGTTTGCAGGACAACCAGCCGTTCCTCAACCAGATCACGGAGAATCGGCTCGCTGTCACCAATCTGGGAAAGCAGTGCCTCGCACAGAGCCAGAGCCTCTTCAATGAGCCCTTGTCCGGCATACAGATCGGCTTCGGCAAGCTTTGCCTCGATGACTTCCTTGGTGACCAGGGTGGTTGTCATGCTCATGCCGACTGATTACATGCCCCGCATGGTTATGACCGGAACGATTTCCCCATTGACCGTGAGATTGCCGGCGACAAGGGTGGTGGGATCAGCCACCGGTTCCCAGCGACAACCGGTGGAGGTATCAAATTGCTCTGTCGGCTCGTCAAGCCAGAATGCCATGCCGCTGTTCTCTTTGAAAAGAATGAGCAGAGGGCTGTCGGCCCTGGGGGTATATTCTTTCGCGCCCGAAGGATTGGCCACCGGAATGGTCAGCATATTCAACGTGGCTTCATCGCGAAAGCTCAGCTCTCCTTGCACGACAAAGCTGATCTTGCCAAACAATCCGCGTTTCAGTTTTTTCATGGGCAAAAACGAACCGCATTTCCTGACCCGCTCCGCCGGTTTCTTTTGGTAGACAATCTGCTCAGGCAGAAAGCCGACTTTTTTGCCGCCCCAGCTGGCAAGTGCCACATTCTGCCAAGGGCAGGCAGCCGCCGTCGACACTGCGGACTTTTCCGACTGCCCGGCGGCCGGCTCTAACGGAAGAGGTGCGTCCGCCTGATAGTCCACGCCCAACGCCTTGATCAAATTTTGCTTTTGCCTTTCCATGCGTTCCCGCAACTCGGTGTGGATGGCATGCAGTTTTTCATAACCGGGCGTTTTGGCAAAAAGGTTTTCAATCGGAACAATCCGTTTGGCAATGCACTTGCCCAGCACGGCGATATGGCCATTCACTGTTTCAATCAGCACTGCCGCCGAGGTGCCTGAGGGAGCGACGACGGGGAGTTCAGGCAAAACATCCTCTTCCGTCGGCACGGACTGAACCGGGGTAACGGCGGCGGCCTCCGTTTTCTGCTCGATCCCGGAGACGCCTTGTGTCTTGGGCTGAGCCGTCTGCCCGAGCTTGCTGTAATCCTTGGGGATGTTGGGAATAGCGGAACGCAACTCGGAGAGGGTGGGATCGATCAGTGTTTTCTCTACGAGGGAAAGATCATCGGCACCGGCCGCGACCCGCAAAGTTTGCAAACCTTCCTGCAAGGTTTTCGGGGCGGAGGTGGAAACGCTTTGCGGGGCAATGGCCATGACTTCAAGCAACCTGTCCATGAGCGCAAAAATTTCCGTCAGGGCGACAGCCTTGTCCACCTCGAAAAAGCCCTGGATTTCCTTCAGGGCGCTCCGGGCTTTTTCGATGTTGCCAGGAGAAATCTCCCAGTCCAGAGAGAGCAGGGCTTCGTCAAAAGGAGCAAAGGCATCCGTGCCATCGACGGAAAGCAGGCTGCCCGGCACCGGAGCGGTTGTTACCGGCGCCGGGTCGGCTGCCGCCTGGGCCACCGGTTGAAGCGAGGGCGTTTCCGCGGGCTTGCCAAGGTCGGATCCCATCCGGGGGGAGAAAAGATTATCAATGGCGTCATCAATTTCATCATGGAAGTCGCGATCGGGGGCCTTGTCAGTCATAAACTCCATTCTCCTTGAGAAATTGCCAACCTCGGAACATCACCGGAGGCCTATTTCGTCACATGCAGCAGATGCTTATTGGTGACATACCGCACAGTTTGTTTGCTGATTTCCCGCAAGGTTTCAAAAACCCCCATTCCCGTAACCGCTGAGGCCTCAAAGGTTTTCACATTGAAGACGCTATTCAGATCAGCATCAAGCTCCGCCACGGTCAGGGTGGGAATCGGGGTGTCAACAAGATCCCGCTTATTATACTGAATAACCAGGGGCAATTCTTCCAGTTTGAGGCCATAGTCCAGGAGATTTACCCGCAGGTCTTCCAAGCTTTCGATGTTTCTCTCCCGACGGACCTGAAGGGGATCGGCCACAAAAACCAAACCATCCACCCCCTTGAGAACAAGCTTGCGGGTGGCGGCATACATGACCTGACCCGGTACGGTATAGAGCTGGATCCGGATATTAAACCCCCGGATCGTTCCCAGGTTCAGGGGGAGAAGATCGAAAAACAGGGTACGGTCACCCTTGGTTTCGATGGTCAACATCTTGCCCCGGGCATTATCCGCCATGGTGCTGTGCACGGTGAGCAGATTGGTCGTCTTCCCGCAACGGCCCGGACCGTAATAAACGATCTTGCAGTGAATTTCCTTTTTACTGAGATCAATAAGCGCCATTGGTCACCCTTCAAAGATTTTCAGTAGGGTTTCGGACAGATCGGTCACCCGGCAACGCACTAAACCGAGCGAGACATCTTCCCCGAAAATGGTGATGAGAATAAGCTCGTCGCCAATCCGGCCAAAATGAATATTCCCGTTTTTCCCCTTATGAAAGAGCAGGGAAAAATCTTCCTCGCCGATCAGTTTGGCGATTTGGGAAGTTGCGCCCAGGTTGGCAGCAGCCAAAGCAGCCAGGGAAATGGCGTCGATATCATCGGTGTTATGCCCGCAGTTGGACAGGATATTGCCTGCCCCATCGATGAGCAGGGCGGTTCGAACGCCGGCCTGAATGAGCGATCCTTCAATGGCGTTTCTGGCTTTATCCAGAATTTCCGCAGTCAGGATAAAATCTTGCATATCCCGTTTTCTCCCATGGTGAGGGTTTGGAGTACTCCATCACAGCAAACAGGTAAAGTTGACGCACACGGGAAGCGAAGCATGCCGGGAAGGAGGCTTCGAAACCGGCTAAAACGCTGTGTATCTGCTGAATTTCCGATAAAACGCGTCCCTATCGTGTACATGGAAACAAAAAACCTGTCAAGCGGAAAGCACGAAAAAATAGTGTATTGATTCCAATCAAATATGCCGAAAACACTAGGATTAGCCGCGTTTCACGCCATGGTCGGACAGCACGCCTTCGACAGAAACAGAGGCACCGAATAAAAGGGAGAGCGGCTGAAACTCGGAAAAAAAAGGGAATACATCGGCATAGAGCCGGGCTTTTTAGACGTTCTCGCTCTTCTCTCCTTGTCTAATCTGCTGGACATAGAGTATCTTAGCGTATTTAAAATATCCCCGCAAAAGAATTTACAGGTTAGGCGATAAGGATTTTCACCATGAATAAACCAGGCTACTTTGGACAATGGGGCGGCGCCTTTATTCCGGAAGTGCTTTACGAAACATTCCGCGAGCTGAGGGAAGTCTACGCCAGGGCCAAGGCTGACCCTGCCTTCTGGCAGGAATACGTCGCACTGATGGGCTCATACTCCTGCCGCCCCACTCCCCTCACCCATGCCGAAAACCTGAGCCGCCACTTCGGCGGCGCCCAGATCTTCATTAAGCGCGAGGATCTCAATCACACCGGGGCGCACAAGGCCAACAACGTCATGGGCCAGGGGTTACTGGTCAAACGCATGGGCAAGACCCGGGTCATCGCCGAAACCGGCGCGGGCCAGCACGGGGTGGCCTGCGCCACCATGGCCGCCAAGTTCGGCTTTGCCTGCACCATCTACATGGGCGAAGAAGATGTCCACCGCCAGCGGCCCAATGTTTTCTGGATGGAGAAGCTCGGCGCCACCGTGGTCCCGGTCACCACCGGCAGCCGCACCCTCAAGGACGCCATCAACGAGGCCTTCCGCGACTGGGTTTCCAACATGGACACCACCCACTACGTGATGGGAACGGTCTGCGGGCCGCACCCCTTTCCGGAGATGGTCGCCTGGTTCCAGTCCATCATTGGACTTGAGGCGCGCAAACAGATTCTCGCAGTCCACGGCTCACTCCCGGCCCGGGTCTATGCCTGTGTGGGCGGCGGCTCAAACGCCATGGGCATCTTCCAGGGCTTTCTTGCCGATCCCGAGGTGGAACTGATCGGGGTGGAAGCGGGCGGCAAGGGGATTGAGACCGGCCAGCATGCGGCACGGCTTGCGAGCCGGGATGCCTCCCCCGGCGTGGCCCAGGGGTACAAAACCATGTTTCTCCAGGATGCAGACGGCCAGATGCGCGACACCCATTCGGTTGCCGCGGGGCTTGATTACATCGGGGTTTCCCCCCTGCTCACCGACCTTTGGGAAAAAGGGCGGGTTCGCTTTGCCGCAGCCACCGACCAGGAGGTCATGGCGGCTCTCGATCTCACCATCAAGAAGGAAGGAATCATCCCGGCCCTGGAATCCAGCCATGCCTTTGTCCAGGCCTTCAAGGAGGCAGGAGAACTGAGCGGCGACCAAGCCGTTATCATCAACCAGTCCGGCCGGGGCGACAAGGATATCTTCACCATAGCCCATGCCTTTGACGATCCGTCCTGGAAAGAATTTATCCGGAAAAAGGGAGAGGAATATGCAGCTCGCTGAGCAGCTCCGGGAAGCCCGGACAAAAAAAGACATTCTGCTCATGACCCATTTGGTGCTGGGCTACCCTTCCTTTGCGGTAAACCGCGAGGTGATCCGCCAGATGGTGGAAAACGGGGTGGACGTGATCGAGCTCCAGATCCCCTTTTCCGAGCCCATGGCCGACGGCCCCATGATCATCAAGGCCAACCAGGAGGCCATTGCTACCGGGACCAAGGTCGCCGACTGCCTTGCCTTTGCCGCGGAGATGACGGCCCAATACGATATCCCCTTCCTGTTCATGACCTACTACAACATCCTCTTCAAGTACGGTCTGAAGGATTTTTTGACCAAAGCCAAGGACATCGGGATCAGAGGTTTCATCATCCCCGACCTGCCGCCCGAGGAGGGCGAGGAGTATCTCCGGCTGACCCGGGAACTTGAGCTTGCCGCAATCCAGATCTTCGCCCCCACCAGCACCGAGGAACGGATGCGAAATCTGGCCGGACATGGGGCCGGATTCATCTACTGCGTGGCCCGCCGGGGCGTCACCGGCAACAAAACCGAATTCGATGCCTCCTTCGATGCTTACCTGTCCCGCTGTCGCAGGGCTACGGAGCTGCCGCTTGCCGTGGGTTTCGGCATCAGCAGCAGGGAAGACGTCCAAATCCTGACCGGCAAAGCAGACCTGGCGGTGATCGGCACCGCCACCATCAGATTGGTGGAAGAAAAAGGTCCGGAAGCGGTGGGCTCTTTTATCGCGGGACTCAGAGGCTAAGAGCAGAGATGAAAACCACACTCCTAGACGACCAGACCCTGACAAGCGAAACCGCCCGATTCCATGAAGTCGCGAACCAAAGCCTTGAATGGGTCTGGGAAACAGACGCCCAAGGAAATTTTACCTATTGCTCGCCTAGCTGCAAAATCCTCTATGGCTATGAGCCCGTTGAGCTCTTGGGACGCAATGCCATTGAAACACTCACCCCCCCGGAAGACCGGGAGGCTCAGCGAAAAATCATCGAAGAAATCTGCCTGAGCAAAAAAACCCGCAAAGGCTTGCGGCGACGGGCAATGAAAAAAAACGGCACCGTCATTCCCATCGAAACCCACTGCCTGCCGATGCTGGAGGGAAAAATCGTCCGCGGCTTCCGCGGCATGTGTCGGGACATCAGCGAAATGCTGATCCTGGAGCTGCGCCTCGAACACAAGGCCATGGAACTCACCGAGGTCAACAACGCCCTCCGTCTTCTCCTGCATCAAAGCGCGGAAGCCAGTGCCGAGCATGAACGCAGGATCCACGACAATCTGCAGCGCCTGGTTTTACCCTACCTGGAAAAAATACAGGAGCGATGCAAGGACCAGGAGCTCGCACTCTACCTCCGGGTAGCACTGGCCAATCTTGACAAAATCACCTCGACCTTCAGCCTGACACTCTCAACCAGACTGGGAGGTCTCACCCCCCGCGAACTGGAAGTGGCGGAACTGATCAAGCAGGGCAGATCCACCAAACAAATGGCCGCAATCCTTGATCTTTCCAGCCGGACCGTGGAATTTTACCGAGACAAACTCCGCGTCAAGCTCGGTATCAAAAGCAAAAAAACCAACCTGCGTTCATACCTTTCTTCCCTTGCCTGAAGGACATTCGGCCAAACCCCGTATTTTTCCCGTATTGCTATTGCCGCCCAACTCCATTATTAAAAAAAACCTACTATATTTTATTTGCATCAGCATCTTCGAGCTTGCCGCTGTTTTTATCCAGATTGAATTGGTCCGCACCAAACCGGGGGGAACGGTGCCGAAAAAAGCAAACCCTCTGTCTGCCTGTCATTATTGATCCAAATTCGCTTTTTTTGCCTTTCCAGCCGGCGAATACCACGGTATGCAGACAACAATAGGAGCACATGTTGGACACCCCCAAAACTATTTCAATAAGCCTTCTCCCCCAGATTTTCACCCCCCTCCGCGACGACATCTCTTGCGGTCTCTTCGTTATCGAAATTCTTCGGGATGAATCCGCCAATCCCCGTGGGTTTGTCGGCAGGGTTGCCAACCGATTTTTTTGCGAGCTGCTTTCGCTGAACGAAGAAGACATCCTGGAAAAAGAGCTCCCGGAATCCCTCAGCCAGACTCTGGCCCTGCCCGCCCTGATACGCGAACTTACAATCTCCGGAGCGACACGGATAGAGCGAGATCTGTCCTTTGGCCCTGGCAAGACCTTCACCTTGCAGGCACAACTTCCTTGCCCGGAACTGCTGACCATAACCTGCCTAAAGACCCAACCCGATCAGACAATATTCAACTCCCAAGCCGAAGTGATTCTTGCCAGCCTGGGGGACCCCTGCACCATCATCGACAGAAACTTTTCAGTTATCTACGAAAACGACACCGCCAAGGAACTCTGGGGCTCCAACTGCGGAAAAAAATGTTACACCATCTACCATGGCCTGCAGGACCGCTGCGAGTCGTGTCATGCAGCGAAGGTCTTTACCGACGGCAAGATCCACAAAAACGAAAAAACAATCCGCCTCGATGGGGACGAACATCATCTTGAAATCACCTCCGCTCCGCTGAAGAATGCCACGGGCAAGGTCACCGCCGTAGTGAATATCACCCGCGATATCACCATCCGCAGGATGACGGAAAAGGGCAAAGAACACCTCATCAAGGAGTTGCAAGCTTCCCTGGCCAAGACAAAAAGGCTCACCGGCCTGCTGCCCATCTGCTCCCATTGCAAAAAAATCAAGGACAATAATGGGGCCTGGCAACAGCTGGAGAGCTATCTCCGCAGCCATGCCGAGGTGGAGTTCAGCCACGGCATCTGCAGGGAGTGCGCGGAAAAACAGCAGCCAAGATAGCAATCTTATTTTTACCACAAAGGTTTATTAAGAATAACAATCAGGTCCTACTTCTGGTTTCCCCTTCTTTTTTTACATTTTGTTTTACAATTTCCTGGTATGCGGAGTAATTTAATAGGCTAGGCAAGAAGCTACCCAACCAGGAAGACAACAAATGCCATGAGTTCGAACACAACCCTGAGTGAAATATTCAGCACGGTCAACATGAGCGAATTACCAGCCATGTCCGACCATGTTCAGGATCTGTTGCGTCTCCTGAACCGCGACGAATCCAGCGTCGAGGAGATCTCAGAGGTTATTCTCAAGGATGCCTCCCTGACCACCAAACTGCTGCAGGTGGTCAACTCGGCCTTTTACAGCCGGGGAACTCCCATCTCCAACATCAGCAGGGCCATCACCGCCCTTGGCCTCAACACCTTGAAGGAGCTGGCCGTCAGCCTGGCTCTGTTTGAAGATTTCATCCGGGCCGGGGTGGAGAAGGAAGAGATCAGCAAGCTTCTGGCCCTGTGTTTTGTCAGCGCCTCCCAGGCAAAGATTCTCTGCAAGGTCAAGAAAATCAATGTCCCGGAAGAAGAGGTCTTCATCTGCACCCTGCTTCACCATTTGGGAAAGATCATTATCCTGGTCTATCTCCCGGAGCTGTACCGCAAGGCCCAAGAACTCATCGACCGGGGCTACTCCGATGAATTTGCCGCCAAAACCGTCTTGAACGACCTCACTTTCTCCACCGTTGGCATGGAAATCGCTCGTTTCTGGAATTTTTCCGAAAAAATCGTCCTGAGCATGGGGGATAAGCCGCCCCAGCCGACCAACAAATTCGACTCACAGCTTTATCTCCTCAATGTGGCGGCATTCTGCAACCGTCTGACCTGGATTTTCTGCTACGGAACAAGCCTGGACCTTGGCGAACTGCTCCTGCACTACGGACCAATCATGGGTATCAACAGAAGAGAGGCCTTCGGACTGGTCAACAGAAGTCTGGATGTCGCGGAAGGGATGTCAGACAATATCATCCGATTCGGCCTTGCCAAGCTCAAGATACGCGCCAAGATCCGTCAGCACGAAGCAGCGAGTTCCTGAGCGAAACCCTGCTTCACTCATGGGGAGCGCAGCCCAGGCAAACAGCGGGCGGGAAATGGGGCGGAAAACTACCGGTCAAAAGAGGGTATTCGGCATGACCGCGCGCCCTGGTCTCCAGGGGTGCGACCATGCCCACTGATCAGATGGTTTCCCCGGTGGCGATGACCAACGAAGAGAAATCCACCCCCTTACGGAAGGGGGTCACCACACAGTTACGTCCGATCACGGTCTGGGGCGGCACCTCGGCATCCTTGCCGATCATGGTGATCCCGGTGTAAAGATGTTTGGGACAGGTCTTGTTGGGCGTAGCCTTGTCCTCGCCCTGCCCCACCACCGCACCTTGCCCGACCCGTACTCTTTTATCGAGAATGGCCAGATCCACCACAGCCCCTTCCTCCAGAACACAGTCGTGCAGGATGATGGAATCCCTGACCCGAACATTCTTCCCCACCCGCACTCCGGGCGAAAGCACCGAATTGACCACCTCACCCTCAATAACGCAACCGGCGGAGATCATGGAGCCCTCAACCACACAGCCGTCAGCAAAACGGGCAGGACAACGGTCCATCGACAGCCGGTCCGCATAGGGGTTCGGCCGTATGCCCCAAGCCTGCGGGGAGATCTCGGAATCTGATTTGAGCAGATCCATGTTCGCCTCCCAGTATGCCTGGACCGTGCCCACGTCCCGCCAATAGCCATGGAAGGGATAGGCAAAGACATTGTCCCGCTCAATGGCCTTGGGGATGAGGTGCATGCCGAAGTCCACCTCATCACGGTCTTCCTCCAGCAGGCGCAGCAGATATTCGGTGTCAAACACATAGATTCCCATGGAGGCCAGATCGGTCCGGGGGACTTGGGGTTTCTCCTCCCATTCGACGATGCGGCCCTCGCTATTGGTGATGCCGGCGCCGAACTGATGGATCTCGGAGAGCGGCACCACCATCATGGCGATGGTCACATGGGCCTTTCTCCGGCGGTGAAACCTGAGCATGTCATCGAGATCCATGCGGTAGATATGATCGCCGGAAAGAATGACCGTTTCCTTGGCAGGGTGCGCCCGAATAAAGTCGATGTTCTGGCGCACCGCATCGGCGGTCCCCTTGTACCAGTCGGAATCATGGGCTCCCGTGCGGGGGGGAAGAATCTTCACCCCCCTGGTACGGCCCGTGAAATCCCAGGCCTCACCGGTGCCGAGATGGCGCATCAGGGAAAGAGGCTTATACTGGGTGAGCACCCCCACCTGAGTCAAGCCGGAGTTCATCACATTGCTCAAGGAAAAATCAATGATCCGATAGACCCCGGCAAAGGGCACGGCCGGCTTGGCCCTGGTCTGCACCAGAACATTGAGGCGGCTGCCGACCCCGCCGGCCAAGAGGAGAACCAGGGTATTGTCGCCGTGAATCATCGGACCACCTCGCCGTTCTTGATTTCCCCGACCATCTGCTCCGGGCGCAGATTGGGGTGGAGGGTACAGCCGGAACCGATCACCATGCCGTCGAGCAAATGATTGCTCCAGCCGATCACCGTGACCTTCGCGGCCTGCGCCGCCCCTGGTTCGCCGACCCGCACCCTTGCTCCAAAGGTCACGTTGACGTCACTCACCACCGTGTCGAGGATGGCGCCATGCCCCACCACATTATCGTAAAAGAGTACGGAGTTCTTCACCTCCGCCCCGGACTTGACATGGACCCCGGGAAAAAGAATGGAATTTTCCACCCGCCCCTCCACGACACAGCCGTTATAGACCAGACTGTTCTTGATGCTGGCCCCAGGGCCGGTCTTGAGGGGCTGGCAGTCCCGAACCGCCCGATGCTCCAAGTTGGTGCGGATGCCCCAATCCTCAAGCTGGATCTTTGGTTCCGGCCCAAGCAGGTCCATATTGGTCTGCCAGTATTCGGCAACGGTCCGGGTGTATCCCCAGTAGCCGTGGAACTTGAAACCATACACCCTGCGCTGGGCGGCCATGAGCCGGGGCAGGATATCCCGGCCGAACTCAAAGGAATCATCCTCCCGGGCGTTGGCCTCCAACACCTCATAGAGCACGGATGGCCTGAAACAGTACACCGTGAGTGAGGCCCAGTTGAATTTGGGGTCGGCAGGTTTCTCTTGGTACTGGTGAATGCGACCGCCGCGTTCGCCATCCTCGTCGTCGATCTCCGCCACCCCGAACCGGCTGGCCTCGCTCATGGGCACCTGCAGGCAGGCGATGGTCACGTCGGCGTCCTTTTCCCGATGGTACTGAAGGATCTCCCGGTAATCCATCTGATAGACATGATCCCCGGAGAGTACCAAAATGGTTTCCGGATCGTGGTACTGGACAAAATCGAGATTCTGATGGATGGCGTCGGCCGAGCCCCGGTACCAGCTGCTTTGGCCCGAGCCTTGAGAGGGAGGGAGGATGGAAACCCCGCGATACCGACCGGTCATATCCCAGGCCGCGCCGACCCCGATATGACTGATCAGGGAAAAGCTCCGGTACTGGCTGAGGATGGCGACCCTTTCCAGGCCGGAATGCATAAGATTGCTCAGGGCGAAATCGATGACCCTGGCAAAACCGCCAAATGGGACAGCCGACTTGGGCCGATAGGCGGTGAGCACGTCCAATTCGCCAACGCGCCCCCCGGCAAGGATCATGGCTAAAACCTTCGGTTTCAGTTTCATGGAGCTCCTGAAGGGAAAGGGTAAGCCGCGGTAACGGCATAAAGAGCCGTAACAAAATGACCAATGAGCAACGGCGGTCCGTTACGGTTCCTGAACTTTTGCTTCGTTTCCTGGTTGCAGCTCCATTATGGAAAGCCTTGCGCCAAAAAGCAAGCACAGGAATGCGACAGAAAAAAAAAGATTTTCAGAAGGTTACCGGAGAAGGATACATGGTAAGCGATTACAAGGTGGTGCTAATGCGCGGAAGAGGCCAACGAAGTGTGACATAAACAGGCAGATGGCAAAACAGATGCGCCGCCCTGTGCTCGCAACTACAACAGATGTTTGGTGGTGAGACGCATCAGGGTCTTGGTGGAAAATTCATGCCTTTCCGCAGGCAGATTGCGAAGCGGCACCTCGGCCCTGGCCGCTTCCCGGTGTCCGCCCGCCGAACCGATCGCCTGAAACATCTTCTCCGCCAACCGCCCGGCATTTTTCTTGTAGCCGTCACAACGGAAAATGACCACCAACTTGTCATTATGTAGACCGGACACAAAAACCCAGGCGACATCGTGGACCTGATTCAAAAAATCGGCGATGAGCACCAGCATATCCGGACTGGAGACCTTGCCAAGATGGGCATACAACCGTTGCTTGCTCACCTTCATTTCGTTGAGGGCGGTCTTGAAATAATTCAGTTCCGACCGTCGGAAGGAGGACAGCTCAATCTTGCGGACCAGATTCTGGTTGGCGATGTTGAAGAGATAGCGAAAGGAAATGGCATCGGCCAGGGTGGCCTTTTTTTCAAAATTCCTGGTATCAACCTTGATCGCATAAAAAAGAGCGGTGGCCAGAGCCACCGACGGCTTGAGGTTGCCTGCCCGCAGGTACTCCACCAGCATGGAAGCGGTGGCGCCGAAATCCTTGCGGATATCAACGAACGGGGCTATCCAGCCCTTGGAGGCGGGATGGTGGTCAATAACCGCATCAAAGGTAATATTCTCAAAACAGGGCAGATGACTGGGCTGGGAATCCAGCATTACCTTCTTGGTGAAATCCCCGACCTTGACCGTATGCAGACGCTCCATGGGAATCTTCAGCAGATCCACCATAACCACGTTATTGAGTCGCCTGATTTCGTTGGGATAAGCAATGGTGACGCTTTTCACCCGATAGCGAAGCAAGCGCTTCACCGCCATGGCGCTGGCAATGGCATCCGGATCGGCGTTGATGACCACCAGCACCTGGTCTTCCTTGCTGAAAAGACCGCAGAACTCAACCAACCGTTCCTTGGCGCTCTTCTTTTTATTGGACACCGGTTTCTTGGGAATCTCAAGCTTTCCGTTCACGCCCACATCATCATCCCCGCCGTCCGATGAAAACCAGGCCGAAAACCGGCCTCCATCTACTCTGCTTCGCAAGACAACCGTTGCCCTATACCACATGCCGAGATAAATTTCAAAGCTTTGCCGTTCGGTGGCTATTCTCCGTCAAAAAACGGAACCGAGGGAAACAGCCCATGATCGGTGTGGGGGATAAAACGGGAGCCGGAAAACCGAAGCATGAACTCCTGGTTGACGTTCAACTCGATATAAGTGATTTTCCTGACCAGCGCAAGGCAGCGTTCCCGTGCCTCCCTTTCAAGAAGGATGCGTTGGGCTCCGACCAAGGAGCTGTTCCCCACCGGCTCATAAATTTCAAGGGGCAGATCGGGCAGCATCCCCAAAACAATGGCCTGCCTGGGCGAGATATGTCGACCAAAGGCCCCGGCCACATAAATGCGATGCAGATCGGCAAAGGCGACACCGACCTGGTTGGTCAGGGTGGTGAGAATGGCGAACATGGCCGCCTTGGACCGCATGAGCGCGTCCAGATCCACCTGCCCCAGAACCACCGGCCGGCCATCCGCCGAATCCTCGCCCGAGACCACTACAAACCGGTAGCCTTCGCTGCCCTGAATCAGGCGGTCTCCGGCAGCACCGAGCCGAAACTTGCCGCGGATATCAATCAGCCGGGCCAGATACAATTCCGCCACCAGATCAATGAGCCCGGAGCCGCACAGCCCTCTGGGCTTGCCATTGCCGATGGTCTCATACTCAATATCCCCGCTGACCGGATCGATCCGCACATGCTCGATGGCGCCGGGTCCTGCCCGCATACCCATCCGGGCCACGCCGCCCTCCAGGGCCGGGCCTGCCGCACCGGCGCAGGCGATGAGCCACTCGCGGTTGCCGACAATCACTTCGGCATTGGTGCCCACGTCTATGAGCATGCAGGTCTCCTCCTGCCGGTCAAGTCCGCTGGCCAGCACCCCGGAGATCAGATCCCCGCCGAAATAGCTGCCCACGCTGGGCAGAAACCAGACCGGCGCGGCCGGGTGGATGGTCAGTTTGAGTTCTCCGGCCAGACAGGGATCCGGAGCGTTGACCATGGGGATATATGGCTCACGGCAGAGGTGGTAGGGATTGATCTCCAGAAAAAAATGGACCATACTGGTGTTGCCGGACACCGAAAGCGCCCGGATTTCGCTCACCGCCAAGCCGGAAGCCTTGGCAAGCTCCGCGGCCAGTTGATTGACCGAATCGATTATTGCCCGGTGCAGTTCCGCCAGCCCATCGCCTTTGGCGGCATGATGGATTCGGGTAAGAATGTCGGCCCCGTAACGGATTTGCCCGTTTTCCAGGTCGGCTCCGGCCAAGACTGCGCCGGTGGCAAGATCAAGCAAGGTTGCTTCGAGATGGGTGGTGCCAAGATCCAGGGCCATGCCGGCTAGAACCGGCGGCGGCTGGGGAAGGAAATCAACGAGAACCGAGCTGCCCGACATCTCATTGATAATGGCTGCGCCCGTAAACCCTGCGGCGCGGAACCGCCCGGCCACCTTGCTCAGACGATGATACGGCACCACCGGCATGACCCCGTCCAGCTGCGGGGCAAGCACCTTTTTCAACCGATCGAGATCGCCGGTGTTGTCGCCAAGACTGGGAAGGGGTGCGGCAACCGCAATGGCGCGCACCAGAGGGTTCAGCATAAACGGGCAACTCCGAAAAAATAATGGCCTCGTCAAACAGGGAGAAAGACCACAGGTCCGTGACGCAACATCAAATAGTTATAACGCAACAACCGTTGTAATCGCAGTTTTTTTACGATTTCAACAAAAAAATTACTTCGTGGACGTTTGCAAATTCTGCCCACATACTATGCCGCCTGCAGGGAAAAGTCCCTAAAAAAATGTGTCGCCCCACCCTGGCAGCACCTCTTTGAGATAACCGCTCAGCAATGCCGCAGATTCACGCAAGAAGCCTGTCCGCCATACAAACAGCATGCGAACCAACATACCGATGACAAAGCAGAGGCTGCGCTGCCGAACGGTTACGCGGCGGCAGGCTTGACGTTCAGGATGGGCAATGGTAAAGAGCCAGAAAGACCGTTGCACCGAAAAAAAACAGGACAGCAATGGAGCCGTAACAAGGAACACCGACGAATCATGCCCTTATTGCTCTATACCTATATCGCCACCGAGATCCTGGCTCCGTTCTTCGCCAGCTTTCTCATCATCAACGCCATCCTCTTTCTGGGCAGGCTTGTCCCCATCCTGAACGTGATCTTCGATTTGGGCGTCAGCCCCGGTGATTTTTTCCGTCTTTGCGCTTACATGTTGCCCAATCTGATGATATTTTCCATTCCCATGGCCAGCATGACCGCCGTCATTGTCGCCGTATCCAGAATGGTGAACGACAACGAGATCATGGCCCTGAAGGCCACGGGCATCGGCCTGGTCCGCCTGCTGCCCCCGGTGATCGTCATCGCCCTTTCCACTTCCTTGCTCGCCTATTTTTCCGCGGTCACCCTGATCCCCCAGGGCACGCTGGCCACGAAAACGCTTTTTTTACAGATGGCCGAGGAAAAAATCGACAAGGGCGTCCAGCCCGGGCAGTTCAGTGAAGGACTGAAAAATGTTGTGCTGTATATCGACGCGGTGGACCAGCAGACCCGGCAATGGCAGGGCGTGTATGTCTCCGACATGCGCCACGGCGACACGCCTTTTACCATTGTCGCCAAAACGGGCAGCCTGGACGCCCAGCCCGAGAACATGCTGATCACTCTCACCCTGTCGAACGGCACCCTGCACCGCGCCGAAAAGAATATCACCCAGACCATCCGCTTTGATCGCTACCAGATCAACCTGCCCATCACCCCTCCCACTGAAATCGCAGGCACCTCCGTCAGCGAGGTCGGAAAAAACGGCCTGAGCCAGAGTCAGTTGCTGGAACAAGTGCAAAAGCATGGCCCCAAAAGCGCCATCGGAATCTCCCTGCTCATTGAGTATTATACCCGCATGGCCCTGCCGGTGGGGGGCTTCATCCTGACCATCCTGGGATTGCCCCTGGCCATGCTGGCCCGGCCTGGCCGCAGGCCGCTGGGCGTGCCGCTTGGCCTGCTGCTCTTTGTCATCTACTATGTCCTGTTCACCGCCGGACGGGCCAACTCCGAGAACGGCCATCTTCCGGTCGTGGTCGGGATCTGGCTTTCCGATATCCTGATTGCCGTTTTCACCGTCATACTCACCCGGCAGGTGGCAAAGGAAACCACCCCGCTCTTTCTTACCCGCCTCAACGGATCGCTCCAGACCCTGCTGGCCGGACTGCCGGGAATCAAACTCGGAGAAAAACAGCGATGAAACTGCTGGATCGCTACCTCATGGCCCAGTTCGCCAAGAACCTGGCACTGGTCATCTGCTCCCTGATCGCCATCTATCTGCTGGTTGATTTTTTTGAACGCTTGGACAATTTCCTGGAAGCAAAAAAAACCATCGGCCTGGCGATCAAATTCCTGCTGCTCAAATTGCCCTTCATGTACATGCAATTGATTCCGGTCTGCATCCTGCTGGCGGGGATCATCACCCTGGGCGTCCTTAATCAGCATTTCGAATTCATGGCCCTCATGGCCGGCGGAATCAGTGTTATCCGCATCATCCGCCCCCTGCTGGTCGCGGCAGTCATCTGCACCCTGCTCACCGTGGCCATCGGCCAATGGGTGCTGCCCGCCACCACCGCGGCTACCAACAAAATCTGGTACGAGGAAGTCAACCGCCAGATCCCCAAGGGGATCATTCGGGACGGTCGCACCTATTTTCGCGGCACGGAGGGAATTTATTCTTTTCTTCGCCCCAATCCCGGAAAAAACGAGTTCCTCAATTTTTCTTTTACCGCCTTTGACGCGGAGCACGGCCTGACAACCCTGCTCACCGCCGAAAGCGCCACCTGGGAAAACGGGGCCTGGCTGCTCAAGAACGGCCAGCGGAAAGAACGCGCCGACGCAGGCGGCTTTTCCGTAACGATCTTCAAAACGCTCTCCCGCGCCTTTGCCGAACAGCCGGAAGAGTTCTTTGTCCCGCCTTACAAAATAGAAGAACTCTCATACACCACACTCCTGCGCCAGGCAATGGACACCAAAGTTTCCAACCAGGAATCGATGGTGGAATTCCACCGCCGCTTCTCCTACATCTTTCTGGGCATTCCCCTGCTCCTTCTCGGGATTCCGGTGCTGCTCGCCGTTCATAAAAACAAGGGCCGCGACCTGGCTCTGGCCATTCCCGTCAGCTGCGGCCTGGCCTTTGTTGCCTGGGGGGCTTGGAGCGCCAGCCAGTCCCTGGCCAAAACCGCCACCCTGCCACCCGGCATCGCCTCCTGGTCCATCCATGTATTGACCATCGCCCTCGGCTGCTTCCTTCTGAAACGGCACAACCAATGATGGCTAAGCAAAAAGTCGCCGGCTGCCGCGTTGCGCTGCAGTATCTCGCCACTGCGGCCTACCTGGCCAAGCCGCAATCGCAATGTGCGCGCCTTGCCTCTGACTATTTTTGTTTAGCCATCAGCCCGACAACGTTTTTTTTACAAATCCAACAACCCGTTGCGCCCTGATCATGAACCTCGATTCCGCCTCCATAGCCGCCGGACTCAGCCGCTTCCGCAAGATCGGCATCATCGGCATACCTCCCTTGGACGTGATCCGGGCCGCGAACGAACACGGGCTTGTCATTTATGATCTGGACGAACCTTTGGTCCGGGAGGATCTCGAGACGGCCAGCCCCTTTCTGCCCCGGGTTTACTGTGCCATTCTCAGAACCGCCGTGGTCAATGCCCTGCACCTTGAGCTTGATGCCATCTATGTTGATACCGGCCCCGGCAAATGCGACTGCGCCCTGCACACGGCCACGATCCTGGCCGAGGCCCTGCCCATTCCGGTGATCTGCACCAAGAATACGGACAAAACAGGCTACGGCACCCCACTTTGCCAGGCACGATTGCCCCTCTTCGACAGGATGCAGGCCATCACCGGCGGTGTCAAATCCGCGGCAGCATACGACAATCCGCCGCCGTTCTCTGCACCCACCGCCGGTTTCTGGGGGGTGCCCCCCAGGGATTTCTCCATCCTCGAACTGTTTCCGGAAACCACTCACATCTATGGCTGGACCCGCTGCATGGAAAACAAGACCCCTGCCGATCACGCCCTTGAGGCCGCCTTCAACCCCGAGGTGCCCACGGTTTTCTTTGCCCAGTCCTTTTGCGCGAAAACCGCATTGGCCCGTTATCTGGCGAAAAAACATCCCCACGCCCTCTACCTGGATGTAGACGTGCACACAACCGGCAGCGCCCGCGCCAAGGTCCAGGCCTTTCTCGAACTTTCCGGAGTCGGGCCATGATTCTGGGCGATTTCGGCACCTCCTACTGCAAATTTCTTGATCTCGATACGCCTGGGGCCAAGCCGACCATCGTTGCCACCAAGGAGCTGCCCAAGGATACGCGGGTGGATCTCGCCACCGGCCACAACGGTAAACGCTTTGCCGCCCGCTACGTCAACGAGCTCATTGCCCTGGCCCGAGGCGGCGAGTCCATGATCAAGGAAGAGGAATATGTCCTGCTTGACTGCGGCAGCCGGGACATCAAGTTCATCAAGTATCAAAACGGCAAGCTGGCGGACATGGGCTGGAACGCGGAATGCGGCGCATCGATGGGCTTCACCATCGAGCTGCTGGAGCGGTATTACGAGTTGGATTATGTCCACCTGCGGGTGCCGGAGCAGACCTTTTCCGTAACCTGCGGGGTCTTGGGGATGAGTGACATCTTTGACGCGGTGATCTCCGGGGTGCCGGTAGCCGAGGCGGTGGCCCGCTTTGTCAAAGGGATTGCCATCAACGCCTACCGCTTTGCCGGCTCACCCGCCAAGCTCTATCTCTCCGGCGGGCTGTGCGACAACCCCCTTTTCGTGGGAAGCTTTCCCTGCCAGGTAACACCGCTGGGCCGCTTCGTTCTGCTGCGCGGCCTTGAGGGGGAAGCCCGGCAACACCGGCCCCGGATCCTTGCTTAAGGTGCAACCAGTGCCTCCACCCTCCTCCGACCGGCCGAACTGCCTCGCCTGCCTCCATTTCTTCATCACCTACGAACCGGCGCGCCCTTACGGCTGCAAAGCCCTGGGCTTCAAATCCCTCCAGTATCCATCCATGGTGGTGTTTGCCAGCTCCGGCATCCATTGCCAGGTCTTTTCCGCCAAAAAACCCTAATCTTCAAAGAATTTTCCCTCGACCGGCCCGTTTACTCTTGGGGCGACCTGAATCAACACCACACTCTGCCGAGGCTGACTTGCGCTGAACACCGTTTCCACCCCATCAAGAAGCCCCAATGCGGCAAGCCGCTTGACGTTGGCGTTACCCTTGCCCCGATAGACGGACTCGTCCGCCTTGGCAATGCACAGACGGTAAAAGTGGTAAGACGAGCGGACGGAAAGCTCCGCCCGGACCTTGTTGAAAAAAAGACGGGAAAGAACCAGCTCACCAAAGGCCGGATGGTACGGCCCGGACAGCACGGTTTTTTCCAGCGAGGGTGAGGGCTGCAGACCCATGCGCACCACCGGAATTCGATGGGCCTTGAAAACAGCCAGGAGTCGACCAGCCAGGGCCACAGCCCGAGGCAGGGTAAGGGGCTGAAACTGCCCCTGCCGGTACAGCTCGGCCAAGGGACTGCCGGAGATAACCAGACAAGGATAGAGTCGGACCAGATCAGGGCAAAGCTCGGCCGCCTGGCGAGCGCCGGCCAGGGCCGTAACGGTGCTGTCGCCGGGCAGGCCGAGCATGAGCTGAAGCCCGACCTGCATGCCCGCCTCTTTCAAACAGGCAACCGCCTGCCGCACCTGGGCCGCGGTATGGCCACGGCCACTGGCGGCCAGGACGCGATCATCCAGCGACTGAGCGCCCAACTCCACGATCCCGACCCCATGCTCCCGGAGAAACCCGGCGATTTCCGGGGTTACATAATCAGGCCGAGTGGACAGCCTGATTTCCTGAATCCGGCCCGAGGCCAGAAAAGGCTGCACAGCACCGAGCAATTCATGCTGCCGCTCCAGGGCAAGGCCGGTGAAACTGCCTCCATAAAAGGCCAGCTGGACCGGCGCGGTGGGATAGCGACGCGGCCAGGCCAGCTGGGTGCGGATGATATCCTCCACCTCGCGGGGACCGAGGATGCCTTCCGAGGCACCGGTGATACTGCGCTGATTACAGAAGAGACATTGATGGGGACAGCCCTGATGGGCTATGAAAACAGGGATGATAAAAGGGGGAGGCATTGGCTTATGATCGGGGCGCTCTGACACAACCGATCACCGGCCGCCATGCTCGGGTCCGGCGAGAGTCCTAAGCGCCATGGCGGCGGCCTCCTGCTCTGCTTCCTTCTTGCTGCGGGCGCTGCCCTGGCCGAGAATTTCCTCCCGGAACCGGACCGAGACATGGAAGGTCTTGTTATGATCCGGCCCCTCGTCCCTCTCCAGCACATAACTGGGCCCCTCGTTGAACCGCTCCTGGAGAAGCTCCTGGAGCGAACTCTTGGCATCGGCCAGGAACATGGTCTGCTGCCGGTCGTCAAACCAGGGGGTAAAATAACGTTCAACAAATTCGGCAGCCGCGGCATAGCCGCCATCAAGAAAAATCGCGCCGGCCACCGCCTCAAAGGCACAGGAGAGGATGGAGGCCTTTTCCCTGCCGCGATTGGTCTCCTCACCCTTGCCCAGCAACAGATACCGGCCAAGCTCAAGGTCTTTTGCCATCCGGGCCAGATGCCGCTCGTTGACCAGAGCCGCCCGCAGCCGGGTGAGATCGCCCTCCCGCATCTCCGGGAAATGACGAAAAAGCGCATGGCCGACAGTGAGATCGAGTACCGCATCCCCCAAAAACTCCAGGGTTTCGTTGTCCTTCTGTATCTGTCTGCCCTGCTCAAAGGCATGGGAGCTATGAACCATCGCCTTCTGTAAAAAGGTGCGGTCCCGGAAATGGTAACCGAGCTTTTCCTCAAGCAGGTGCAGGTCCGGCTGCGGTGTTTGGACAAGGGGATTGGTAGTCACGGTCGAGGCACAAATAAGGGGTAATCTGCAAGGGCATCGGCCCTCCTGCTAAGAAAACACCATACCCCAGCTTCAGAAAAAGGGCAACGGATCACCCACCCAGGCGCCGATCAGACGCCCTTTTTCCTTGCCTGTCGCAGACCGACGCAGGGCGCACATTTTCCCTTGTCAAAAAAGCGATCTGCGTTTAAGATTGCCCCCACCAAAAAGGCGGCGTAGCCAAGTGGTAAGGCAGTGGTCTGCAAAACCATTATTCAGCGGTTCAAATCCGCTCGCCGCCTCCAGTGAAAATCAGAAAGGGTCAGCCGAATACGGCTGACCCTTTTTTTTGTGTACGCACCAAGTTGACAACACCTCCTTAGTCATCCACCAGCAAGCCCCCGGCCAAGTCCTCCACCACCGAGTGGAACTGTAGATCAAACCATTTCTTGAAGGTCCGCAGATCCCGTTTCCTGGGCCAATCCTCCTCCCTTGTCCACCAATCAGCAAGCTTCTCTTCAAAGATCATCTCGTAGAATTTCCCAAGAACCCTATCCCGCTGCTTGTCATCTTCAAATTCCGGGAGCAGGTAGGCGGTACTGTCCTCGTTGATTTCCTCAAGCGTCATGTCGCAAGGGTCAGGAAGCGAATTCAACCATTCCCGGAAGGGTTCCTTGGCTATTACCAAGACGAGACCACGATTAACCATTTTTTCCTACCCCCATCAGCTTATAGATTATTCCAAAACATCCTGTGCGACCCGCGGTCACGCACCTGACTCCTCATCGATATTTGCAGCACCCATAAAATCATCGGACTTTAAGCTCCCAAAATTCAAGGCATACTGTCGGGTAAACTCCGCGCCGAGAAAAAAGATTTGCGCCGAAAAATAGACCCAGAGCAGCAAGGCGATCAATGACCCGGCCGCGCCGAAGCTGGAGGCCACGCCGCTCTTGCTCAGGTACAGGCCGACAAGGTATTTGCCGAGAGTGAACAAGCCGGCCGTAACCACCGCGCCGACCCAGACATCCCGCCAGGAGGGGGGGGATTCCGGCAGCATCTTGTAGATCACCGCAAACAGAGAGACGGTGAGAGCGAAGGAAAGAAGCGAGGCAAAAAGGGACAAAACCGGGGCGGAGCTGCTCCATATCCCGCCCACAAAGGTGGCAAGCACGGAAAACGCAGCGCCGCAAATCAAGGAAACGAGCAGCAGCAGCGCAAGGACCAGCACCAGCCCGAAGGCGAGCAATCTGGTGCGCAACAGAAAAAGCAACGGGGGATGATGCGAAGGCGGAACACCCCAAATTTCATCCAGGCTCTCCTTCAACTCGGCAAAAACGCTGGTGGCGGTGACCAGCAGCAAAACACCGGCCATGATGCTTGCCAGCCGCCCGGAAACAGGATCTCGGGCTGCGGCCAGCAAGGCCTGAATCGCCTTGGCTCCATTGGGTCCGACCGCCACCGGAAGCTGGGCGATGATTTCTCCCTGGGCAGCGTCAGCGCCAAAAAAGTAGCCGGCCACCGCGATGGCCATCATCAAAATAGGGGTCATGGAGAACAGGGCGTAAAAAGCCAGGGCCGCGCCTTTACTGGCGCCCCGGTGATCAATCCAAGCCTTGAGTGATGCGAGCAGAACCTTTTTCATACGCCTCCAGGCAGCAGCAAAATGATAAACGTCTTCCGATGGCGACCATTCTAAAATAACCGGGGGAAAATGCATTGATTTTCCCTGATACGTGCTTATTTTTAACGCGCCTGGCGGAGCATCCACCACGTTGGCCCTGAAAATAAAAATGCCCGGCTGACCCTTCTTGCGGTATGTTATGGATATTCAATTCCGGCTTTGCGACATACACTTCCCAGGACGGCAAACCCTTTCACCTCCCCTCAACGGATACGAAATATGACCGACAGCAACATCATCGAACTGACCCCCTTCCGCGCCGATCTGTCCCGCTCCCTCACCCGGCGGGGTGAACGTCTTCTCGCCGCTGCCGACCTGGCCGACGAAGTCGCGGCCCTGGAGCCTCTCGAAGCGTACTACATTATCCGGGAGCTCGGCATGGATCAAGCCCTGCCCATCCTCCGTGAGCTGAACCACGAACAGCTGCAGGCCTGTCTCGATCTGGATTGCTGGAACCGCTACGATTTTACCCTGGAAAGTCTTGCTGAATGGTTGGCGCCCTTTGCGTCCATCGACGCAGAAACCCTGGCCCAGACCTTCCTCTCCCTTGATTATGTGCTCCAGCTCCTTTTTCTCACCCAGACGGTCACGGTGTACGATCCGGATACCGATCAGATTCCGCCGGAGGATGAAGAACGTGAGACAACGGCCCGTGCCATGACCCCGGACGGCTTCTATTTACTTGAACTGAAAAAACCCGATCTGGCCCTGAAGGTCCACCCCTTTGCCCTGCTGGATGCCATGTACCAATACGACCCCACCGCAACCCACCGGTTACTGAGCGAGGTCCGCGTGGATCTGCCCACCCAGATCGAGGAAGAAGCCCTGCGTTTCCGCAGCGGGCGCATGGAGGATCTGGGCTTTGCCAACCCGCTCGAAGCAATAGCCCTTTTCTCCAAGCCGCCCAGCCGCCAGCCCTTGCCCCGCCCTCAGGAACCGCTGGACAGCGCGGCAACTCGCTTGCCCTCGGTGTATGTCGCCCCCCTGCTCGAAACAACTCTGTTGCAGCGCGCCCTCTCCCTGGTTACTGACCCCCAAAGCCTGTCCCGCATGGAACAGGAACTGGTCTGGACCATAAACAGCGCGATCATCGCCTACGGAGAAAAACCGCAGGACATCGAGCACATAACCGATATAGTGACGCGGGTGCGGGATACCATCTCCCTCGGCCTGGAGTCCCTGTTGGCCCGGCAGGAACCACCCTGCCCGGCGGACGCCCCCGAAGCAGCGGCCAAGGCGGCCGACCTGCTGGAAATCTGGTGCATGACCGATCTGTTCCGGCACGGCTATGGCGCGACCATGGTATTGCAAGAGGAGATGCGGCAGGCCATGGCTGAACCCCGTTTAGCCGAGTGGTACAACCTGGCGGACACGGAACAATCGGATGAACCCGCCGATCGGCTGGAGCGCGCCTTTGTCGCCGCCCTGATGGGCCGTCAGCCCCTGCGCGGCGGCTTTGATCCGGGCAACACCGAGACCGTCCGGGCCTTTGCCGGCCTCGCCGAGGTCAGCGCGGCTCAAGTTCGGCTCAAACGGATTGTCGCCCATTTCAGCGGACAGAATTGAGGCATTCTACGGTTGCCATAGCCGGGGTCTTCAATTCTCGAGAAGTTGCTTGGCGGATGGACCTGTTGTCTGCAGTTATGAAGAGAAGAAGAAATCACCCCCCTCTGGTTGGAACAATAAAGAGGGGAAAGCCACCATTCGCCTCGTCGGACAGCTCCTCCTACAACCCTGAGCGAGAGGGCTTCACCAGCACCGGCGTCAATTCCCGGACAATCTCCCGGCAGAAACTTCCCAGCGTCTCGTTCAGGGCTCCGACCATCGCTTCCCGGCCTTCGACTGTAACGGGTATCAGATAACTGCTTCGTCTTTCCGGCAGCACGATCCCGCCGTCCTTTCCTTTGACCCACCACCGGACAACCAGTCGGGCTGTCCCGTCGCTCTGGTTTTCAAAATGGAGGACCTCCACAAGGAGCTGGTAATCCGTGATTCTGGCAGATGGCCAAGGGTAGAGCAGAATTCGGTCGGTACCCAGCAGCAACGAAAGGTTTTCCCCCAGCACCCTGGGGATATTTTCACTGAGCGGTTCGGCCCAGCGGTGGCTGTCGGCCAGTTGCAGCCGGGTGGGACTCAGCCGGGTGACCAGCCGAAGCCGATCCAAGTATTCCGGCAGCCGCACCGGACCGATGCCGATCACCAATTTATCTGCTTCGGCGAGGAGTTGGGATTTTCCGGGGACTTCCAAGGGTGAGAGCTGGTAATAGCTGATCGGAGCCGTGCGGGCGCAACCTGCCAGGAACAGACCGCAGGCCATAAGGAGCAAAAGAAGGCCATTCATCCTTTCGCCACGGTTGTTTTTCATTTTCGTTCCTCCTTAAGACGTTTTCCCTGCAAAACCGCCTCCGGTTGTTGCTCCAGGGTTTCCGCCAAAAGCCGCAGGGCTCGAGCCGCACGGGTGATTTCCTGTAATGCGGTGTTAAAATGGTGCACGCTCGGCGACTCTTCCCCGGCCAACCCCTGCAAACTCTGCGCCGCCTTGGCCAGTTCCTCGCCGACCTTGCCCAGACTGCTCACCACGGGGGAACCGGCCTCAGCTATCCCGCCGAGCTTGAGCATCGCGGCCCGAACCGCTTCCAGCGCCCTGCGCATCTCCACCAGATCCGCCCGCATCTCCGTGAGCATCGGGCCGCCATCGCGGTCGAGCTTGGCACTCAGGGATTGCAGATGGCCAAGCGTCGCCTCCAGCCGCACCGGAATCTTCCCCGCTGCCTCGGAGGAGAGAATTTTATCGAGCGACCGGCTGATGGCGGCAAGATCGGCGAGAAAGGAATCCATGGGAAACCGATCCAGCGTGGCGGCAAGCTCTTTCACCGTCGGTGGGATGGTGGGGATTTCGCTCACATGAGGATCGCCGGCGATGTAGCGGGCCGGTTTATCGGGATAAAAATCCAGATCAACGTACAGTTGGCCGGTGAGCAGGCTCTGCATCTTGAGCCGGCCGCGCAGGCCGCGTTCCACCAGCTGCCGGATGGTTTTCCGGTCCCGCAGATCGACCTGCTCACCACGGGAAGACTGAAGCACGTTGGGCTCGACCTCGATGGTGACCGGCACCACAAAATGATGGTCTTCGGCGTTGAGCCCGAGCTGGATACGCTTGACCTTGCCCACCTTGACCCCGAGAAAGACCACCGGCGCCCCAACTTGCAACCCTTGGGCCGCCCCTTCAAAATAGAGGACATGTTGCCGCCGTTCCTGAAACCACTGCCCCCCGGCGAGGAGCAGGACGGTAACCGCCCCGAGAAGAATTGCGCCGAGGACAAAAGCCCCGATAAGCGTGGGATTTGCCTGCCTGCTCATACCGCCCCCCTGATAACTGCCCGGCAACACCACACCGGCATCGTCATCGGCCTGCTCAGGTGCAACAGCATCCGTCGCACCCCGCTTCCTCGCATCTGTGGCACTGCCGAACAGTTATATCCCATATTTTTCCTCAAAGTGTTCATTCCGCCCCCCTGGTTAGAAAATGACGTACCTTGGGATCTCCGGAGGCCACCGCCTCCTTGGGATTGCCGGTGTTGATCATGGTGTGGGTCTCGGTGTCCAGGAAAACCGAATTAGTGCCGATGCCGAGGATACTGGCCAGCTCATGGGTTATCACCACGATGGTCGTCTCCAGGCTGTCGCGCAATTCAAGGATCAGGTCGTCCAGACGCCGGGCGGTGAGGGGATCGAGCCCGGAAGAGGGCTCGTCGATCACCAGGATATCCGGGTCAAGAGCCATGGCCCTGGCCAGTCCCGCCCGTTTTTTCATGCCGCCGCTCAGCTCGGCCGGATAAAAATCCTCAAAACCGCCCAGCCCCACCAGAGCCAGCTTGAAAGACACGATCTCGGCGATCCGGGGCGCCGAAAGAGCGGTGTACTCCTTAAGCGGCAAGGCGATATTTTCCGCCAGGGTCAGCGAACTCCAGAGAGCACCGCCCTGAAACATGATGCCCAGACGCCGCTTGAGCCGTGCCTGTATGTCCGGCTCTACACTCCAGAAATCCTCGCCGCCATAGAAAACAGTCCCTCGTGCCGGGCGTTGCAAACCGATCAGGGCCCGCATCAAGGTCGTCTTGCCGCAGCCGTTCCCGCCCATGATGACAAAAATATCACCTTTGTTGACCACGAAATTAAGGTCGCGCTGGATGACGAACTCACCATAGGCCATGGTCAGGTCGCGAATCTCGATGTGGGGGGCACCGTTCATGGTTTCAGATCCCCAAACGGTAGAAGATGATGGTCATGAGCGAAGCAGAAATGGTAATCAGCAGGATGGCAGTCACCACCGCAGAGGTTGCCGCCTTGCCGACCGATTCGGCGCTTCTGCCGCATTGCATCCCGCGCAGACAGCCGGCATAGGCGACCATGCCCCCGTAGACGCTGCCCTTGGAGAGCCCCACCAGAAAATGCGTCACATCCAAGGCCCGCAAGGTTTCGGTGTAGTACTCGAACATGCCGACATCGAAGATAGTCGTCGAAACCAGCATCCCGGCCAGCATCCCGACAAAGGCTGCGTAGAGAGTCAGGAGGGGGACCATCAACATCAGCGCCAGCATCCGGGGCAAAACCAGAAAATCAACCGGCGAGATGCCCAGGGTCTTGAAGGCGTCGATCTCCTCGTTGACCTGCATGGTTCCGAGCTGGGCCGCGAAGGCCGCGCCGGTGCGGCCGGCGATGATGATTCCGGTCATCAGGGCGCCCACCTCGCGCACCATGCCGATGGCCACCAGATCGGCAATGAAGATCTGGGCGCCGACCAGACGAAGCTGATCCGCCCCAAGATAGGCAAGAATAAGACCGACGAGAAAGCTGATCACCGAGACGATGGCCAGGGCTCGAGGCCCGACCTCTTCGATCTCCCACCAAAGATCACTCAAGCGGAACCGGGCCCGGCCGCTGAACAACCTGCCGAGGGAAAGGGTGATCTCCCCGAGAAAATGCAGCATCTCCGGGGCGCCGCGAAAAAATTCAACCGTTGCCGCGCCCACCTGAAAGAACAGACTCTGCCCGACGCTGCTCCGCCGGGCCACCTTCTGCTCGGGAACGGCGGCGGCCATGGCCAGAAGATGGCGAACCCCCTTGGGCAAACCCGCTTGCTCGAGGGTGAGGCCGCGCTCAGCGCAGAGCTTGAGCAAGGCCCGGAGAAAGGCGAGAAACCCACTGTCCCAGGCAGAAAGTTGCGCGGTATTGAAGGAAAGGCGACGGAGACCATCTCCCCCCTCGGCCAAGATTACCCCGGCAGAAGGCAGATCCTGATCCAGGCACCAGCGGCCACCACAGGAGACCTCCAGCAGATCATCGTCGATGCGGCGCGTATCCAGCCGCCATTGCTTTTCGCCGCTGTTTTGAGGTCGGGTGATGGTCAAATCCGCACCGTAGCCAGTTCACTCAATCTTCAGGAGCAACCATCGAGAATTTCGCCACACAACATCGCGCCTGCCAATATCATGAAGAATCGTCCCGGCGCTGTCAACCGGAAACATGGAGATTGCCACTTGCGCCCCCGTGAACGTCCGCACTTTTTTTTACCTTTCTTGGAAGATTTCCTTTATATAACATATAATATGATCGGGAGGTGCCCCATGCTCAGAATACCCACATTCCTGCTTTGCCTTTCCCTCACCTTGTGTGCCGGCCCATCTGCCTTTGCCGCCAGCAAACCGAACCTTGTCAACCACCCGGTTTACGCCACATATCCATTTGCCCGAGAAGGCAAGGTGGCGGACTTTGGAACCCAGCCCATGGCCGTGCCTATTGGGGTGGTCAGCGCGGTCATGCAGCACGATCAAATCCTGAAAAAGGCTTTGGCAGAACGGGGCTGGGAATTCCGCATCCATGATTTTCTGAAAGGGCCGGACATAAACTTCTTTGTGCAACGCGGCGATCTCGATCTTGCCGTGGCCGGGGATTCGCCGACCATCACCTTTGCCGCCAGCCACGACATCACGGTGGTGGCGCTGGCCAAACAGGGTTTCTCCGCCATTGTCTCCAAAAAATTCTCCAGGCTGGAGGAGTTAAAGGGCAAACGCATCAGTGTTGCGCTGAACACCACGGCCCATTATGGCCTGCTGGTCGCACTGAAGAATGTCGGCCTCAAGGAGGCAGATGTTACCCTGGTTCCCATTGAAAACAACGAGATGGGCGAGGCGCTGGCCCAGGGTCGAGTGGATGCCTTTGCCGCCTGGGAGCCCATCCTCTCAAACACATTGCGAATGCATCCCGAATTCAAGGTGGTTCAACGATTCCTAAACAACAGTTACCTCTATTTCTCCAGAGATTTCCTAAAAAACAACCCGGAAACCGCTGAACTGCTGATAGCCGCCTATATCCGTGCATTGCGGTGGATGCGACAGTACGACGCCAACCTGATCCGGGCGGTGGAATGGAATCTTGCTTCCAGCGAAAAGTTGCTTGGCAAACCGCCCGAACTCTCTGTGCAAAACGTGGCAAAGACCACCACCGAAGACATATTGAAAATCGCACATTCCCCTGTGGTCCCACGGCAAGACCTATCCACCAACGGCAGCATCCGCCGCGCCTTTACCTTCCTCCAAGAGCAGGGAAAGATTCCGGCCAATGTCCCCTGGGAAAAAATCGCCGCCAGTTTTGACCGGACTCTGATCGACAAAGTTCTGGCCAATCCGAAGAAATACCACTTGCTTGAATACAACTATGAAAAATAGCCCGCCCCAAAAAAGATGGCCGTTGCGGCGGAGCATGATCCTCGCCCTTGGCCTTGCCTTCGCCCTTGTTTTTACCGTGGCCGAATCACTGCTACTCTTCGGGGTGCCTTTTACATCCTTTGCTGGCCTGTGGGCCAACCAGGAGCAAGAGGCCATGACAAATCTGTCCGCCATGGCCGATACCCGGAAAAAAGAGCTGGAACGTTGGGTCGAAGAGCAACGGACGACCATCATGGTCCACGGAGAAAATCCTGCGTTCCAGCACGATGTGCAAACCCTTGTCCGCCCGCCATCAAATTCCGGAGAAAAACACAAAGAGGGTCTGGCTGCCAAGGCGCGATTGCGCAAACATTTCGACAACATCCTGCAGGGCTATTATGGCGAGTACGACGCAATCGAGCTGATCGACGTCCGCACAGGCATGGTCCTGGTCTCCACAACCCCTGACGCAGAAGGCAAAGATCTCGGCTCGGCAACATATTTCCAGGAGGCCCGCAACCCGTCGGTGGAAGAGTTTGTCACCGCAGTGCGTCATGAAGGCGCCCTCCATCCGGATCTGATTTTTTGCCGAGGCGTCCATGCTCCCGACCTGGCGAACGAGGGCGAGGTTCTTGCCGTACTAGTCTTCCACAATCACATGCAAAATATCACCGCCAATTTGCTGCACGAGGGCATTGGCAGCACCGGCGAGATTATACTGGTGGAGCAGGATGGCCGGCTGGTGGCCCCATTACGCTATCCCCTGGCCAACGGCGAGATGGCCCAGCCCCAAGTCTTTGTCAACGAGGCAAAACCGTCCAGCCTTGCGGGGCAAGGAATCGAAACCACGCTGATTGCCCCCGACTACCGCGGGGTAGAGGTGCTGGCCGCCACCCGTCATCTGCGGGTGACCTCGGAACTCGGCTGGGGCCTGGCGGTGAAGATGGACCGGACCGAGGTGCTGACCCCCCTGATCCGAACCGTCTTTTTCCATTTTATGGTTATCGCCGGGGCCTTGCTTACCTGCACGGGGGTTCTGGTGGTGATCGTCATCTATTTTACCCGACCGATTGCCTGCCTGAACCATGCCGCCGTCGCCATCAAGGCCGGGGATTTCACCACGCGGGTGTGTCCTGCGGGCAGCCGCGAAATCTGGGCAGTGGGGCTGGCCTTCAATGGCATGGCCACACGACTTGAAGGTTGGCACACCGAAATGACCCGCGAGGTGGAAGAACGTACTCACGAACTCGCAGAAAAGCACGAATCCCTGCAAGAGAGCGAGGCCCGCTTCCGCAGCCTTTTTGAAAACATCCACGTAACCACCCTGCTGATCGACCCGGAAAACGGGGAAATCGTCGATGCCAATGAGGCGGCCGCAACCTATTATGGCTGGTCCAAGGAGCAGCTGCAAATCATGAACATCGCCGAAATCAATACCCTCCCTCCCGAAGAAATCAAGAGCAGCATGGAGGAGACGCTGGCCCATGCGCGAGGCTATTTCCTTTTCCAGCATCGCCTTTCCGATGGATCGATCAAGGATGTCGAGATCTATTCTGGACCAATCCATATGGGCGACAAGACACTGCTCTGCTTCGTCGTGCATGATATTACCCAGCGCAAGCTGGATGAAGAAAAGCGGGCACAGCTTGAAGAGCAGCTCCGGCAGGCGGCAAAAATGGAGGCGGTGGGCCGCTTGGCCGGCGGCGTGGCCCACGATTTCAACAACATGCTGAGCGTTATCCTGGGCTATCTCGAATTACTGAAAGAGGATTTTCCCACAGACAGCCATGTGATGCACCGCCTGGTGGAAATTGAAAAGGCTGCCACCCGCTCCACGGACATCACCCGGCAGCTCCTTGGTTTCTCCAGAAAACAGGCGATTGCACCCAAGCCCGTGGATATGAATGAGGCCATCACGGAAACACAAAAAAACCTTGGCCGTCTCATGGGCGAAGATATCGAATTTATCTTCCGGCCCGGCAAAAATCTCTGGAAGATTTTGATCGATCCCTCTCAGATCGATCAGGTGCTGATGAACCTGGCGGTCAATGCCCGAGACGCCATGCCCACGGGCGGCAAATTCATCCTCGAAACCGAAAACAGGCTTCTCGATTCGGAATACCAACAGGAACACCCCGAGGCAGCCCCGGGCCCCTATATGATGCTGACGGTGAGCGATACCGGCATCGGCATGGACAGAAACACCTTGACCCATATTTTTGAACCATTTTTCACCACCAAAGAGGTGGGCAAGGGCACGGGGTTAGGGCTGGCAACAGTGTTTGGCATCGTGCACCAAAACGAGGGATTCCTCGATGTATACAGCGAACCGGGCCAAGGGACAACCTTCCACCTGTACCTGCCACAACTTGTGGAGGATAACACGACAAAACAGACCAAACACGAAAACGGAACAAAAGAGATGGTCAAAAGGACGGGAACGATCTTGCTAGTAGAGGATGAGGGGCAAGTACGCATGATGACCCAACAGATTCTCGAAGGCTTGGGCTATTGCGTCATCGCCGCTGCCTCTGCCCAAGAGGCACTTCCTCTGTGCCGGACCTTGCCCACCGCGCCGGACCTGCTGCTGACCGATGTGATCTTGCCCGGGATGAGCGGCAGGAAGCTTTGCGACGAGCTTACCGCAAAATGGCCCGGTCTCCGAACGGTCTTCATGTCCGGCTACACGAATGAGTTACTCACCCCCCACCAAGTATTGACTGCGGGCACCAATTTCCTCCAGAAGCCTTTTACCCGAAAAGAACTGGCCAGGAAGGTTCAGAAAGCGATGCAAGAATAAAGCGACTGCTAAAAACCCAAACCCTTCAGGAGATCATTCACCGCATCCTGATCAAGGGTTCCATCCCCGCCGACATCCTCGGTGGTCATGGATTTAAGATATCTGTCCACATCCTCCTGGGCGATCCGCTTGCTCTCCTGCACGGTAATCCCGGCATTCTGCTCCTTTATTTTCAACTGCGAGCCAAAGGAAACCACGATGGCCAGGAGCTGCACCTGGAAATCGGTGAGCAGTTTGATGATCTTCAGAATTTGCTGTCCGGAGAGATCCTGAAAACTCAAGGCTTCCGTAATCCGCGAGATAACCTCGGTGATGGAGGAGGCCACATTGAAGGCATCTTCTATTTTCTTGAAAATATCATTCTGATCGTCGATGGTCATCTGGCTCATGCCGGCAGTCTGCCCGGAACGCATCTGCCCCAGACTCTCCGTCAACTCTCCGGCCAGATCAAGACTTTCCGCCAGCATGGCCCCGAGTTCGGCAACCCTTGGGTCGATGGCTTGGGGTATGCCTCCCGCAGCGGCCGGAGCGGAGGAAACCTGCTCAGCCTGGGCAGTTGCCGCGGGGACAGGGAGGGCTTCCTCAATCTCCTCGATGGGCGGCACTTCCAGAGGCAAACTCTGATCCAGGAAAATCTCGGTCTGGTTGAGATCCATTTTTTTCAGAAGATTCTGAATTTTCTGATCGGAACAAGCCGTCAGCAAGGCGGACAGGACATCACTCAAAGGAACGGTGAAAAAATTATCGCTGTCCGGGGCAAGATCCTTGATCTTCTCCCCCATGGCATCGACAAAGGCATTGTGATCAAAAAACTCCCCGACTTTTTTACGGGCTGCCGTGATATGCGTTTTCACCGTTTCGTTGGTGCACAGCTCGTACATGGTCTGAAAAATCGTGTCGAGGACAAAGAGATACCGGGTCCGCTTGACCATTTCCGGCGCAGCCTCGACCAGATCAAGCACCTCCTCCGGGGAAACCTCCTCGGCTGCCGCGCCGCCGCCTTCCTGCAGGGCGACAATCAACGCATTGGCCTGGCCGATTTTTTCCTGAAGGTTCTGCAGGGTTTCGGCGGCGGATTGTGCGCCCGCCTCTTCGTTGGCAATGGCCGCGGCTTGAAATGCATTATGGTTCTTAAGGGAAAGCAGCAGCTCTTTTACGCCGTCGGTCTGCTCCTGTACCTTTTCCACCTGATCCATAATCTCCATGGTGGCCCTTTCCGTCATGGAAACGATGTCATGCAGCTGATTCTTGGCATGCTCAATCTTTTCCCCGGCCTCATCAAGCTCAACCCGTTTCATGCGCCGGTCTTCCATGGGGATTTCCCCCATGGTGGAGCTGAGGCTCTTTGCCAGCTTACCGATATCATTGAAGATATCGGTAGAAACCTTTTTGTAATAATCATCATCCACCGCCTCACCGGCCACGCGGGCGAGAAGATCCAAGTCTCCCGCTTCCGGTGCGGCAAGAATGGGAACCGCCGATTTTTCCTCGGCCAGGATGTGCCGCACCACCTGGGTGGCTCCGCTTTCCTGACCGCCAAGGACGGTGATATTATACACCACAGTATCCGTTGATATCCTGAAAAATCCAGCACTTATCTCAAGATTAACTTCCGACTTTCCCGTTGTGGACATGCTCAGCCTCCCGCTGCTCTTTCTCTGTCTGCTCCCGGACCGCCCCACAGGGGCGTACTTCTTTCCCATCGGCAAGACGCCAATTTCCTTGAATATTTGTTAACATCGCAAATACGCGCAGACTTCGAGAAACCGCGATTTCCACCGTCATTGCTTGACCGCTCAGACCGTAACCACGCCGGAAAAACTGATCCCTGTTTCATACCGGTCCGGCTTGGCCCGACTGACCGCCACCCAGGAGACCATGCCGACCACCCGCAACACCCCGACATCCTCCTCCACCTTGGTGGCGATCCATTTACCGTCCGCTGTCGCTTGCCAACCGGGGAACTCAAGAACCATGACCAGTTGACTGCCCAGGGACAGGGCTTCCTCCGCCAGAAAACAGAGGCCGCGCCCGCTGATATCCAGCAATTGCCCATCCCGGTATGGAGCATCGGCATGGAGATCTTCAAGCCGTGTAAAACGGACAAACAGGTTTTTGGCAACCCGTTCATCCTGACGCCGGTCCTCGCCCACGTTCGCGTGTTCAATCATGGCAGCTTCCCCCTTGCTCTTTGAACCCCGATCCACCAAGACCTTTTTTACTGTTCTACCTGTTTTCCCATAAAAGAAGCAATACTCCTTGCAGAGCTGAGTGCTTTTTCCCAAAAAACAGGGCCTGAAAACACCTGGGAATGCCCCGTTATTTGATAAAGGGCAGGATGGCCTTGAAAGCCGGAGTCCCTGCCTTTTGCAACCATTCGTAAATGATCATCTCCGTATTGGCGACGATCCCGCCTACCTCGCTGATCCGGGCCAGGCCGGTCTGGTAGTTCTTCTCAACCCTTGAGGCCACGCCATCGGCGGGCACCCACATCCGGTAGCCCTGCAGGAGTCCGCCCAGCACCGTCTGGTAGATGCAGATATGGGTTTCCACCCCGCAGACCACGATGGTGTTGATCTCCCTCGGCAATCTTTTCACCGCCTCGCCGATGGCCCCATTATCGAAGCAGCCGAATTCCAGCTTATCCAGCGGAACAATGCCGCCGCCCAGCTCGGCCTGAATCTCCGGAAGCAAGGCGCCGATCCTGGCCGCGTACTGGGTGGTGGCAAGCACGGGAACCTGGAGGATGTTGGCCGCCTTCATCAGCAGCGCCGCATTTTTCACCACCTCCTCCCTGGCCGGGATGGCCTGCATCATCCGCTCCTGGATATCCACCACCAACAGGGCGCATTGTTCCGGCGCCAGACGGTATATTTTTTCGCTCATCGCCTTCTCCTTTTTCAGTCGAACATCATGTTGTCACTCGAAATTCATTCCGTATATTCCTTGTACCTGGAAAAATGTATTGCAAAGAAACATTATTTATTCATACTTGGAAAAATTCTCAAGAACTCTTCATTATCCGGTTCAAGACAAAAAAAACAAGGTAACCCCGAGCGGCAACTGTTCAGCAGTGCTGCAGATGCACGGAAAAGGCCTGCGAAATGCGCTGTTGCACATAAGCAGACCGATGACAAAGCAGATGCGGTGCTGCGTAACAGTTGCGTATTGTTACGCAGCACCCTCCGGGGATAGGATACCATTACCCATGAGCCTCTCTTCCCGCATCGCCCAGCTCCTTAAAGAGCAACCCCTCGGCCGGACCGTGACAATCCAAGGATGGATCCGCACCCGCCGGGACAGCAAGGGTTTTTCCTTTCTCGAGGTCAATGACGGCTCCTGCGTCGCCAACCTCCAGGTCATTGCCGAGGAGAGCCTGCCCCGGTATCAGGAGGAGATCCTCCGCCTCACCACCGGTTGCTCGGTACGGATCAGCGGTCGACTTGCCGCCTCGCCGGCCAAGGGTCAGGCCGTGGAACTCCAGGCCGCCGAAGTCGAGGTCTACGGCTGGGCCGACCCGGAAACCTATCCCCTGCAAAAAAAACGGCATTCCTTTGAGTTCCTGCGGGAAATAGCCCACCTGCGCCCGCGCACCAACAGCCTTGGCGCCGTGGCCAGGGTGCGGAGCGCCCTTTCCTTTGCGGTGCACCGTTTTTTTCAGGAGCAGGGCTTCCAATACATCCATACCCCGATCATCACCACCAGCGACTGCGAAGGCGCGGGCGAGATGTTCACCGTCACCACCCTTGACCTGAGTAACGTCCCCCGCAAGGATGGACGCCCCGATTTCAGCGAGGATTTCTTCGGCCGCCAGGCGAACCTCACGGTGAGCGGCCAACTGGAGGCGGAGATCTATTGCCTGGCCCTGGGCAACGTTTACACCTTCGGCCCCACCTTCCGAGCGGAAAACTCCAACACCAGCAGGCATCTGGCCGAGTTCTGGATGGTCGAGCCGGAGATGGCTTTCTGCGATCTTGCCCAGGACATGCAGGTGGCCGAGGCATTCATCAAATACCTGGTACGGTATGTACAGGAGCATTGCCCGGAGGAAATCGAGCTCTTCAGCAATTTCGTGGATAAGAGGCTCAAGGGTAGACTGGCCGCGGTACTGGAGCATGATTTCGCCCGGATCACTTACACCGAGGCCATCGAGCAACTCAAGGGGTGCGGGAAAACATTCAATTTCCCGGTGGCCTGGGGCACGGATCTTCAGTCGGAACACGAGCGCTACCTGTGCGAGGAGGTTTTCAAACGCCCCCTCATCGTCACCGACTACCCAAAATCCATCAAGCCCTTTTACATGCGGGTCAATGACGACAACGCCACCGTGGCCGCCATGGATATCCTGGTGCCGGGCCTCGGCGAGATCATCGGCGGCAGCCAGCGGGAAGAGCGCTACGACAAATTGCTCGGCCGCCTTGAGGAAATGGGGCTCAACCCGGAAGATTATAACTGGTATCTGGATCTGCGCCGCTATGGCACAGTACCCCACGCCGGTTTCGGCCTGGGCTTTGAACGGTTGATCCAATTCGTCAGCGGCATGGCCAACATCCGCGAGGTGATCCCCTTTCCGCGCACCCCGGGTTCGGCCGCGCTGTAAACGGCAAAATGGAAAAAGATATCCGGGCCGACCGTATCTATGGCCATGCACGGTACACCGCCCTGTACGACTTGGAGCTGGGGGATTTCCGCGAAGATCTCCCCTTTTATCGCAAACACCTGCCCAAACACCCCTGCACCATCCTGGAACTGGGCTGCGGCACAGGGCGGGTCAGCCAGGCCCTGGCAGCGGACGGTCATCACCTGACCGGCATCGATCTCTCCTTCCCCATGCTTGCCGCCGCAAGTCTTGCCGCAAGAACCTCCACGCCGCACTACGCCTGCATGGATATGACATCCCTGGCCTTCCGCACCACCTTTGCCGCAATCATTGCCCCATACAACACCCTGAATCTCCTGACCGACCCAAAGGATTTACGCGCCTGCCTGAGCCAGGTCCGCCACCTTCTCGCCGAAGACGGCGTCCTGCTCCTGCAACTCTATATCCCGGACCAGGAACTCCGCGAACTGGACGGGAAAAAACGATTCCAGTTTCAGCTCTTCAACTGCCCGGACGGTTCGACGCTCATAAAGGAAATTCTAAAAAACACGATGCCGCAGTCATGCCTGGTGGAAATCACGGAACGCTACCGCCTGCGCTTCAGAAAAGATCAAGCTAACGAGGACTGGGAATATACCTATCAGATTCTTGGCTACGGATTTGAGCAATGGCGGGAGATTTTTGCCGACCAGGGCTTTTACCTGGAACAGGCCTACGGCGACTTTGCTTTTGCCCCCTTTGTGCCGAGCCGGCATACCACCCTGCTGCTGGTGGCGCGAAAGGGGTCCGGCAGCCCGAAATAATTTATTTGCTATTCCAAATCCTTTTTGGTATCAAAAAAAATAGTAAGTATTGTGCAGTATTTTTTAGCTTTGTTAAAAAGTTTACCGCACAAACCCTAGGATGGGCGTGCGGTATTTTTATTTAACGAGCCGGGGATACTGCGAGTTTCAAGTTATGGCTCCAAGCAAGGAACGGAGGAATATCATGTTTGAAGGCACAGTGAAGTGGTTTAACGAGGCAAAGGGTTTCGGCTTTATCGCCCAGGATAATGGCAAGGATGTTTTTGTCCATTACTCCGCAATCAACAAGAATGGCTTCAAAACCTTGCAGGAAGGGGAACGCGTCCGCTTCGAGATTGTCGACGGCCAGAAAGGCCCTGCCGCGGCCAATGTGGAACCGCTGTAAAGTCAACACCAACGCTTGACTACCCCAAGGGCCCCGCCTTCGCGAGGGCCCTTTTTTTTGTTTCTCCCCCTTCCGTTCCCGACTTGAGCTTTCTACTTCGAACCACCATCCCACGAATCACTACAAATATGCTGCCCGGGAAAAATGCGTTGACGCCGAACAGACGCCGAGATACAAGCTCCTACAATCAGGCTTACTATTCCAAGGCAGAGAGAGGAAATCCAATGAACCAACAATTAAAAGCCACCGGCACCTTGGGCACGGCAGCGGTTTTTCTCACCGCCATCTCGACCATTCTGGGAGCCGTCATGTTCCTCCGCTTTGGATACGCGGTGGCCCATGTCGGTTTCGTCGGCGTTTTGGCCATCATCCTCATCGGCCACGCCGTAACCATCCCCACCGCCATGGCCTTGGCGGAGATTGCCACCAACCAAAAGGTTGAAGGCGGCGGCGAGTATTACATCATCTCACGCTCTTTCGGCATCATTCCCGGAGCGGCCATCGGCATCTCTCTCTTTCTTTCCCAAGCCATCAGCGTGGCCTTTTACACCATCGCCTTCGCCGAGGCCTTCCGCCCGGTTTTTGCCTGGCTTGCCACCATCACCCCGCTGCAAATCAGCGATGCTCGGCTGGTCAGCCTGCCTGCCGTAATCCTCCTGGGCCTGGTAGTGATCCGCAGAGGTGCCGACCTCGGCATCAAGTTGCTCTACTGGGTGGTCGGGGTACTCTTCCTGTCGCTGATCTTTTTTTTCATCGGCTCAGAACACCTGACCACCTACGTCGACTACCACCACCTGATCGAAACGGTTCAGAACCCGGACAACTTCTTCCTGGTTTTTGCCATCTGTTTTCCAGCCTTTACCGGCATGACCGCCGGGGTAGGCCTCTCCGGCGACCTGCACGATTCCCGCAAGGCTATTCCGCTGGGAACCATGTGCGCCACTCTGGCGGGGATGGTGGTCTACGTCGCCATAGCCTATAAGCTGTCCATTTCCGCCACCCCCGAAACCCTGGCCGGCGACCAGCTGATCATGGCAAAAATCGCGGTCTGGGGACCGATCATCCCCATCGGCCTGGCCTGCGCCACCATCTCCTCGGCCCTCGGATCGGGACTGGTTGCTCCTCGCACGCTTCAAGCACTGGCCGCCGACGATGTCATCCCCTCCAGGGGCCTCTCCACTTGGCTGGCTGCCGGGGTCGGCCCAAAACAGGAACCACGCAATGCTTCCGTGGTGGTCTTCGGAATCGCCTTGCTCTTCGTGATGTTGGGGGATGTGGACGTTGTCGCCCAGGTCATCTCCATGTTCTTCATGGTCACCTACGGCACCATCTGCCTTATCTCCTTTCTTGAGCATTTCGCCGCCGACCCATCCTACCGACCGGCATTCCGCTCCAAATGGTATATTTCCCTGTTCGGTTCCGTCGCCTGCCTCTGGCTGATGTTCAAAATGAGCCTGCCTTACGCCATAGTCGCCATTCTGGTAATGACGGCCCTCTACCTCTGGATCGGCTACAATAATCCGGAGCGGCGCGGCCTGGCCGCAATCTTTCAAGGCGCCATTTTTCAGGTCAGCCGCCAGCTCCAGATCTTTCTGCAGAAATCCAGCCAGAAGAGCGGAGAAGAACGCTGGCGGCCATCGGTAGTCTGCATCTCCTCCCATTCTTTTGAGCGACTGGATGCCTTTAATCTTCTCCGCTGGATCGCCCACCGGTTCGGCTTCGGCACTTACATCCACTACCTGCCGGGCTACCTTTCCCGGGAGACGGTGGAACATTCCCGCGAGATATTTCAGCGACTGGTTCGTCTCACCGACATCAGCCGCAGCAACATCTACATCGACACCCTGGTCAGCCCTTCCTACACCACGGCGCTGACCCAGGTCGCCCAGTTGCCGGGCATTTCCGGCAAGGAAAACAATCTGATCCTCTTCGAATTTTCCCGACAGGGCGAGGCGGCGCAACTGTCCGACATTATCGAAAACTACAGGCTGCTGTTGGCCTCCGGCTTCGACGTCTGCATCCTCGGGTCCACTTCCCGAAATTACGGCTACCATCGCGAGATCCACATTTGGATCACTCCGGAGGATTACGACAATGCCAGTCTGATGATCCTCCTGGCCTACATCATTATGGGGCACCCTGACTGGGAGGGCGGTCAGATTAAACTCTTGATCGCCTTTCCCGAGGCGGAGATCGAGGAGCAAAAGGATAAGCTGCACCAGCTGATCAAGGAAGGCCGCCTGCCCATCTCACCCCGCAACATCGAATTGATGCCCACCGATGCCTGCACCTCGCGCAAGGAACTGATCCGTCGCCAGTCGCGCGACGCCGACTTAATCATTTTGGGCTTCATCGGCGAGGCGCTTCAGCACCAAAAGGAAAAACTCTTCGACGGCTACGAGGGCCTGAACAACATTCTCTGGGTCAACACCAAGAAAGAGATCCTGATCAACCGGGATGAACAAAACGCCCTGAGTGGGATCGAAAAAACAGAAAACCCCGGATGCAACGGAACCGCCCCCTCAACTCATCAATCCACGAAGTCTCAGTCCTGGGGCTCAGCGTGAAATCCGGAAGAGTAATCAGTTTGCTTCTTTTCCGGGAATTCAACTGACGTCCATAGAGTAGTTCTTGGCCCGACGATTAAATACGTCATACCCGAATGTTTTCGTCGGGCATCCACTCTCTGGATTCCCGCCTTCGCGGGAATGACGGTTTACATATTTAACCACCGAAGCAATAATGAAAATGGGCCGACCCTGCGATCGCTTACGTTTGCGCTGGTCGGCTTTCCCATGTACAATAAAAAAAAGCGTATCCGGTTTCCTTCCCGGAAAGAGCCTGCCGAACACAATTCGCACAGGATTTAGCGCCATGTCCGATTCTTCGGAACACATAAAATTCATCATCTCCCTCTTTGCCATCGTCAACCCGATCGGCGCCATCCCCATCTATATCAGCCTCACCGACGGCTACCGCCCGGAAGACCGGGCCAGGATCGTCCGGATCACGCCGATTGCCGTGGTGGCCATTCTCCTGACCACCCTGATCAGCGGCGAGTTCATCCTCCGTTTTTTCGGCATCTCCGTCGACTCCTTCCGGGTGGGCGGCGGCATTCTCCTGTTGCTCATGGCCACCTCCATGCTCCAGGCCAAGACCAGCCGCGCCGCGCACACCAGCGACGAGGCCGAAGAAACGGCAGACCGCGAAACCATCGCCGTCGTGCCTCTGGCCATCCCCCTGCTCTCCGGGCCGGGCGCCATAAGCACGGTTATTGTTTATGCTTACAGGGCAAAAGGGATTTCGGCCTATCTCATTACCAGCGCGGGCATCCTCCTCATCGGCCTGGCCATCTTTCTTTCCCTGATGGCCGCGCCCTACATCGCCAAAAAGCTCGGCAAAACCGGAATCAACATCATCACCCGAATCATGGGTCTTATCCTGACGGCCATTGCCGTGGAGTTCATAACCAATGGCTTGAAAAATATCTTCCAGACCCTGAGCTGATCCCTGACGCCACCCGGCCACAAACAGGAGAGACACGTCCATGAAAGTCATCGCAGCGGTCAACGGCCTTGTCACTTCGGACATCGCGGCTCTCTATGCCCTGCGCTACGCAGCGCTCTTCAACTACACCCTGGATCTGCTCCATGTTCTCAACCCCACCGACAGCCGGGAAGAGGTGGAAACCAGCATGGCGACCATCGAAGAAGCAGCCGCGGAATATCAGATAAAAACCGAACGTGTCTTCCTGGCAGGCGAACCGGCGCCGGCCATCCGGGCCCATCTCCTGGAAACCAATACCGACATCCTCTTCTGCAGCACCCGGATGCGCAAACGCTTCTTCGAGGACTCGCTCAGCGAAAAACTAACCCGCGTGCAGCTGCCGGCCGACCTGGCCATCGTCCGGGTGGCGCATGTGGACGCAGCCTTCCTCAGCGAAAATATCCTCCTCCCCATCCGGGGAGACCGTCTCTCCATCAAAAAATTCATCTTCTTCAGCGCCATGGCCAAGGCCTTTGGCGCCGGGGCGGAGATTTACAGCATCACCACGGCAGGGAACCGACGCATGGCCCGGCTGGATATCGGCAGCACCAAGGAGCTCTTCCTGAAAATAAACGACCGGCTCAGCCACTATGCGAAAAATCTCAAGCTCATGCAAATACCCTTGCGGATCAAGCATGCCCTGGCCGAAAACGAGGTGGATCAGATTCTCCACCATGTTGCCCACCATGAGTTCCAGCTGATGATCATCGGCGGGCGAAGGCAGTCTCCCTTTGCCCGATTTTTCAGGGAAGACCCCATGGCCCGTCTCTTCCGCTATACGCCGGTGAACACCATTGCCTTTTATGCCCGGGAAGAAGAGTAATGCAGCTGTACACCCTGGATAAGGATGCGTTGCTCCGACGGCTGAAAACCTCGGAAAACGGCCTCTCCGCCGCCCATGTCGCCCGGCGGCAGCGGGAATTCGGCCCCAATGTCCTGGAACAGGTTGCGAAAAAAAATTACCTGCTCGCCTACTGCGCCCAGTACGGCAATTTTTTCGCCATCCTCCTTGAGGTGGCCGCCCTGCTCTCCTTTATCGCCGATCATTATGATCCGGGACAGGGCAGCGATGTCCTGGGCTATGCCATCATCGGCGCGGTAATCATCAACGCCACTTTTACCTTCTGGCAGGAATACCGCGCGGACAAGGCCATGGAGGAGCTTCTCAAGCTGATCCCCTCCCTGGTCTCGGTAAAACGCGACGGCGAGGTGGTGCAAATCACGGCAGAAGCGCTGGTGCCGGGCGACATCATGCTTCTGGAAGAAGGAAACAAGGTTGCGGCGGATGGGATTATCATCGAGGCCAACTCTCTCTATCTCAATCTCTCGTCCCTCACGGGCGAATCGGCGCCCGTGGCCCGCAGCCTGCTGCCGGGCAACGCCGGACGGAGTCTTGAAGCAAAAAACATGGTCTTTGCCGGCACCACCGTGCTTTCCGGCAGCGGGGTGGCGGTGGCCAGCGCCACGGGCAATGCCACGGAATTCGGCAATATTGCCAGCCTCACCAAGAACGTGCGCAAAACCATCACCCCCATGCAGCGGGAGATCATCCACATCACCCGCATCTTTACGGCTATTGCCCTGCTCATGGGCTGCGTCTTTTTTGCCCTTGGCCTCTTCTCCGGCAAGGGGATCATGCTCGCCTCAATCTTCGCCCTTGCCCTCATTGTCGCCAACGTGCCGGAGGGATTATTGCCGACCATCAGCCTGTCGCTCTCCCTGGCCAGCCAGCGCATGGCCAGACACAACGCCCTGATCAAGAACCTCGACTCCGTGGAAACCCTGGGCAGCGCCACGGTCATCTGCACCGATAAAACCGGCACCCTGACCAGAAACGAGATGACCCTCAAGCTGCTCTGGCTTGCAGGCGGCGAGGAGGTAAGCATCTCGGGAGAAGGGTATCGCGATCCGGGCGAATTCTCCTTTGACCGACAAAATGAAAGCACGGAACACCGCCTCACCGCCCTGCTCACCGCCGGCCTCCTCAACTGCCGGGCCAGGATCGACGAGGAGAGCCTGCGCGGCGACCCTACCGAACTGGCCATTGTCGCGGCCGCCGACAAAAAGGGGATCAAAGCCCCGGAAATGCAAAAACTGCGGGAGTTCATCTTCACCAGCGAACGCAAAATGATGTCATCCGTATATCAGGATGAGGATACGATCCGGCTCTTTGCCAAGGGAGCGGTTGAGGTGTTGCTGCCCAAATGCACGACCTTTTTGGGGGATGACGGCACGGAACACCCGTTACACGACCCGGCCCGACAGGCCGCCCTGGCCCGGGCAGCCGCTTTTGAAGACCAGGCCTTTCGCGTCCTGCTCATTGCTTGCGGCAAAAAGACAGAGGAAGAAGAACTGACCCTGCTGGGACTCGTTGCCATCATGGATCTGCCGCGGAGTGAGGTGTATGAAGCCATGGCCACCTGCAAGGGCGCCGGCATCCGCACCATGATGATCACCGGCGACAACCCGCGCACCGCTGCGGCCATTGCCCACCGGATCGGCATGGATTTCGACCGGGTCATCACCGGCCCTGAACTGGAAAAATTACGGGACGAAGAACTGGAAGAAATTCTCGCCGCCGAAACCGTCCTTTTTGCCAGAATGGCCAGCAGCCAGAAGCTGCGGATCGCCACGGCCCTGCAGAACAATGGCGAGGTCGTGGCCATGACCGGCGACGGGGTGAACGATGCTCCGGCTTTAAAAAAGGCGGACATCGGCATCGCCATGGGCCTCTCCGGCACCGAGGTGGCCAAGGAGGCGGCGGACATGGTTCTGCTGGATGACAACTTCTCTTCCATCGTCGTTGCCATCGAGGAAGGCAGGAACGTCTATTTCAACGTCAAGAAGTTCGTCACCTATGTTCTTGCCTCCAACATGCCCGAGATCGTGCCTTACATCCTGCAGTTCTTCCTGAAAATCCCCCTGCCCCTTTCGGTGATCCAGATCCTCTCCATCGACCTGGGCACGGACATCCTCCCCGGCGTGGCCCTGGGCAGCGAAAGACCGGAAAAAAACATCATGAACCGACCGCCGGTGGGCAGAAACGAAAAAATCCTCGACTGGGAGGTGTTTAAACGCGGCTACTTTTTCCTGGGTGTCATCGAGGCCACGGCCGCCATGGCCGCCTTCCTTTCCTTTCTTCTGCTGCACGGCTGGCAGTACGGCACCGTGGATCTTGCCGACCCGGTGCTGCACCGGCAGGCCATGACCATGACCCTGTTGGGCGCCGTCTCCTGCCAGCTCCTCAATGCCTGGACCATGCGCAGCTGGGAATTTTCCGCCTTCAGCGTGGGAATTTTCTCCAACCGCCTGATGCTGCTGGCCATGGCGACCGAACTGGTCTGGGTCTGGGCCCTGCTCAACGTGGCCCCGGTGCAAAAGGTGTTCAACACCGCCCATGTACCGGCCCACGACCTCTGGATCCTGCTGCCCTTTCCCGTGCTCCTTCTCGTGAGCCACGAAGGCTACAAATGGCTGCGCCGCCGCGGAAAAAGCCTGATCACTCCCCTGCCGAATCGCGGCTGAGGAGATCATCCGCCCGCATTCCCTTCCGCCGTGCCCATTTTTTCCTTGGAACCTTTTCCAAATATGCTACCATTGCCGGGATACAATATTCGGCCCATAGCCCGTCATTGCCGCTCACCATCTTTCGCAACGGAGCGCCACCGCATGACCACCATTGATTTCAACGCCCAGCGCCTTGATCACGCCAAGCAGATCGTCAGCAAGATCAAGCTGCCGGCCCAGCCCACCATCGTCATCGAGATCAACAAGGAAATGCGCTCCGAACACCCCAACTTCGCGCGCATCGCCAATCTGGTAACCCAAGACGCCTCCATCAGCGCCAAGGTCATCAACGTCATCAACTCCCCTTTCTTCGGCCTAGCCAGCAAGTGCGAATCCATCGTCAAGGCCCTTACCTACATGGGGCTGGAAAATTTCCGCAAGGTGGTGCTCACCGCCTGCCTGCAGGATGCCTTGGGCGGCACCACCCCGGCGGACAAGATTTTCTGGGATCATTCCCTGCACACGGCAGTAGCGGCGGAATCCCTGGCAAAAACCATGCGCGGCATCCTGACCTCCGAAGACATCACCCCGGACATGGCCTACATGACCGGCCTGTTTCACGACTGCGCCATTCCGATGCTGCTGAAACGCTGTCCGGACTATCTGCCTTTCACCGATGCCGCCTTGAGCCATAAGCGCGACATCATCCAGGACGAAGACGCGCTTATCGGCTCCGACCACTGCGTGGTGGGGGGGCTGCTGGCCAAAACCTGGTCGCTTCCCGATGCGGTTTGCAAGACCATCATCCACCACCACACCACCGACCTCTCCAAGCAGGGCGCCGTGCCGCAAAGGCTCATTGCCCTCGTCAAGGTCGCCGACTACATCGCCTATACCTTCGGCTTTTCCGTCGGCATGGTGGATCGGATCATCGACGGCGAATGGGACCCGGAGGAGTGGAGCGAAATCAACGAGGCAGTGCTGCACGAGCTGCATCTGGGCCCGGACGACCTCATCGACATGAAGGATCAGATCTTCGAACAGCTCTCCGTTCAGTAATCCTTAACAACCGCCTTCGCTTGCCGATCTTTCAAATCCTGCCTCTTGCCGCCTGGAATCGGTTGCGACAAGAGAGAAAACAGGCAGTTGAGATCAGAATAAAATTCTCATGACGACAAAAGGTTAGTTGTTGCAAAAGAAAAGCCGGACCGCTACTGTGCTGATTGTTGCCTGCGGGCGTAGATCCTCGCAGGCAACAGGCTTCGGTCCGGCGGCCTTGAACGCGTCTCTTGCCCTCGGCCCGTTACGCATCGCGACCTTATCGCAAGGGAGTTCATCATGAAATCCCCCACCCTGTCGTCACGGCTTCTCCACGGGCACAGCGCCCGTTGGCGGTATTTTGCCTACGGACTGATCATTGGGCTTCTCGGCAACCTGAGCGCCCTGATCGATCTCTTTCTTCATCCGAACATCCCTTACCTGGACGTCACCCACGCCATTGTCGGCGGAATTCTCGCCCTGCTGGCCGCCATTCTCTGCATCATGCTGGAGAGCCACATCACCAAGCGCGACACCTTTCAAGACGGGCGATCCCGGCTCGGCCCCTATCCATGGATCATGGTGGTCATCTGGACCATCCTCACCTGCGCCTCACTGGCCTGGTCCATCTACAACAAGCGGCAGGAAACCATGGCCGTGGCCATGAACGAAGCCCGGACCATCTTTGATAAAGATCTCCTCTATTACCGTTGGGCCGCGAGCCAGAACGGCCTCTTCGTGCCGATTACCAAGAGCACCGGCCCCAATCCCTACCTCAAGCATTTTTCCGATTCCAGCGCGGTCACCGATTCCGGGCGCCCCCTCACCCTGGTCAACCCCGAGTACATGATCCGCCAGGTTTACGAGATGCAGACCACCGCCAGCGGCGCCCGGGGCCACATCACCAGTCTCGACCCGATCCGGCCCAACAATGCCGCCGACCCGTGGGAAAGAAAGGCGCTCCAGTCCTTCGAAAAGGACGAAAAAGAGGCCTGGACCATCCAGGACATGGACGGCCAGCAGTATTTCCGGCTCATGCGGCCGATGATCACCGAAAAGGGATGCCTCATGTGCCATGCCGATCAGGGCTACGAGGTGGGCGATATCCGTGGCGGAATCAGCGTTTCGGTGCCCATGGCCCTTCTGAACACCCTCTTCCGCAAGGATGTCTTCACCATGGCCCTGGCCCACGGCGCGCTGTGGATTCTCGGTCTGCTCGGTATTTTTCTCGGCGCCTATCGCATCACCGGCTCCATCCGCGAGAAGGAACAGGCGGAAACGCGGTTGCGGGCCATCATCAACAACATGCTGGACGGATTGATCACCCTGGAAGAAAACGGAACCATCGAATCGATCAATGCCTCGGCCGCCGCCATGTTCGGCTACTATGCCGAAGAGGCGGTGGGCCGGCCCATCGAGTTTCTGGTTCGTTTCCCGGCCGGCACCAGCGACAAAGAGGATCTGGGCGCTGCCCTGCGGGAGGCCATTTCCTCCGGACGGCCGTTGAGCGGGCTACGCAACGGCGGCGACTCCTTCCCCGTTGCGCTGTCGCTGAGCGAGATGCGCCTCGGGGCCAAGCGGTTCTTCATCGTCATGGTCCGAGATGTCACCGAGGAAGAGCAGCGGCGGAGCGAGGCCCTGAAGGCGGGCCAGCTGGCGGCCATCGGCGAACTCGCCGCCGGGGTGGCCCACGAGATCAACAACCCGGTGAACGGGATCATCAATTTTACGCAGGTGCTGCTTGACGAGGCGGAGGAAGAAGGAAACGCCTCCTTTCAGGATATCCTGAAAAGGATTATCCGCGAAGGCGAACGGGTGGCGGCCATCATCAGCAACCTCCTCTCCTTTGCCCGACAGCGCGACGAGATTGTGGGGGATGTCAATCTCAAGGTGGTGATCGACGACTGTGTCGCCCTGCTGCTCTATCAACTCGACAAGGATGTGATCAAGCTTGAGGTCGATATCCCCGAAGATCTTCCCTTGCTGAAGGGCAACCCCCAGCAGTTGCATCAGGTTTTCCTCAACCTGTTGACCAACGCCCGCTATGCGCTCAACCAGCGCTTTCCCGGCCGCGATCCCGACAAACGGATCGAGATTCGCAGTTGGGCGATCACCATTGACGGACGCCAGTTTATCCGGACCACCGTCACCGACCATGGCACCGGCATCCCGCAGGATGTCATCAACCGGATTTTCGATTCGCTGTTCACCACCAAGCCGCCCGGCGAGGGCACCGGCCTGGGGTTAAGCATCAGCAAGGGGTTGGTGCGGGATCATGCCGGCCAACTCACCCTGGAAAGCGTGCCCGGCGACCACACCGTCGCCATCGTCGACCTGCCGGTGGCCAGCAACGACCAGGGATGAGCCTCGGCAAGGGGCTGTCGGCAGAGCCGGTGGTTTCGCTGTTTGTTCTTAAATATCCTCTCTCCCTCATGCTGCGGAAAAACAGGGGGATGTCCCGCTTTCCCACTTTGTCTTGAACTGTTGCTTTTTTTTGCGACAGTGCTTCTCTCGGAAGTTCTCCCGCCTGAAGTTCAAATGGGGCCTGATCCCTTTCGCGCCCCCCTTTCCCCCCCCCCACGAGAAAGATAGTCGAAAATTTTTCCGCAACTCAGGATTGACAGAAGCGGCACATTACACGCAATATATTACGTATGATTATCCAACAAATAAGGAGGACAACAGCATGCGGACAAA
>DUZW01000014.1 GCA_013349295.1 Deltaproteobacteria bacterium | reverse complement strand
ATGGGGTCAACCCAAAGGCAGCCCGGGAAATTTCCTCGGTCAGGAGGGCCTGTTCCGGCTCGCCACCAACGCCCCGCTTCTGCCATTCATCGGTCAGCTCGGCCCGGATGGCGATGCCGCGCATCCGCTTGCCGATCCACGCTTCGGAATATCCCCTGGCCCGGTACAACTCCCTGGTCCGGATAAGGACCAGTTCCGGGTCTGCCATCTCCCGTATCCGTTCGCAGGCCTCCTTGGCCAACCACAGCTTGAACGGCTCCGCCTTGGGCGAGGGGATGGACTGGATGATCCGGAAAATGCCTTCGGCATTGGCGCAATCAACCAGCTCCCGTCCGCCCGGAGTATCCAGCCAAAGAGGGACGACAAACTGTCTCCACCCTCCGGCCAAGCCACTGTCACGCCCGCGTATTTTAGGAATACACGCGCCGGGGTCCAGCGAATCGGTCAACGCCCCGACAACATCCTCAACCGCAAACCACCACTCGTTGTTGTGCAGGGTTCGCCGGATTTCCATCTCATCAAGAAGCGCCAGGTTGGTTTCCATACTTTCCCCTCCTCTCTCAATCCGTCGTACCCCGCAGAGAAATGATCCGCGGTGACGATGCCCCTCTTCTCCTAAACACAAACCCCCTGTCAGGATTCACAGTATTGCACCGGGCAGATTCCGGCAAGAAACAAAGGTGTTCCCCGTATTTTTTCAGTATCCCGAGGCCGGAAATTTCTCCCACCATGCGCAGAGCATACCACCCCACCTGGGACAAATGGTGTCCTAGATAAGAAGAAAAATATAAAAACAAGAACAGCCGAAGGGAGTTACAAAAGGAGTAAAGAGAGGGAATTACTCAGAACAGTCACGGGGGTACCTGAGCTCTATGTCTAACCGCAGGGCATTGTTTCCCGCCGCGCAACATAGGGGCACCGAAAATATTGCATTTCCCTTCTTTTGGCGCGCAAAAGGGCATCAAGGAAGGCCTATGAGAGGCTAATACCCCATCTCCCGAAGAATCGATTGCATCTTTGCCGCAGAAACATCCGACTGCTCCGATTTGGAGTAAATTGTGACCAGGATGATGTTGTTATGGGCTTTGAGATAGTAGATGCAACGGTAACCAGAACGCTTTCCTTTCTGAATATCTCTGTTCTGAAGACGCACATTGAAGATGGTCAGGCTGACGCCTGGCACCTGATCTCCTGGGAAGGCGCCGGTTCGCAGTTGATCAATAAGTGGCTGAATATCTGAGCGGACGGAACGATACTACTTGGCAAGCACACGCAGATTGCGCTTGAATTCGAAAGTGTAAGATATGCTGACCTGTTCAGCCGGCATCAATGCCCTTCCACAGTTTTTCGACGGGCAAGATATTTCCTTGGAGTGCCTCCTGCATGCCCTGGTGGAAACTTTCATCCGCTGTTTTCAGGGATATACCATGACGGAATCCTCGTACGATTTCGAGAAGGGCGGGCAGATACTCCTCTGGAGTGTTTTCTATTTCACGATAAAGTTCTTTGGCACATGTCGATTTTGCTGGACTCATGGGGGAACCTCTCGATGATTTTGTTATGATTATTCATCGGGCAAGCAAAAATATCAAGCAACGAGTGCGCGCCTTGGGGGCACGCCTGATGCCATAGCCTGCAATTGTAACAATAGTGTCGTCCACATGAAAGGGCGCGCCGGACAACCGCATCGAGATGAAAAAACAGATCTTCACTCAACTCTCCGCTCAACGGCCCTCGACCACCGGTTCGCTTTTGGCAAAAAAAGCGCAAGCGCGTTCCTTGGCTTGATCCAGGGAACTGCTGGATTGCACAGCCGAGGCAAAATGATGCCCGAACGGATAGTTAGTGGCAAAATAGTGGGTGAACTCCTTGAGGCGGCCCAAGCGTCGCTCCGGCAGGAAGCTTTCCTCAAGAAGCTCGACAAAACGGTGATACAGGGCAGGCTTGTTCACCGCCCCAACCTCCGGACCAAGGCCGTACACCTGATGGGCAAGCTCGGCGAAGATCCAGGGGCGGATGGCTGCGGCCCGGCCGATCATCAGGCCGTCGGCCCCTGATTGGGCAAGACAATTCCTGGCGTCATCCACCGAAAAAATCCCGCCGTTGGCAATAACCGGGATGCTCAACCAGCCTTTGACCTTGCCGACCCATGGCCAGCGCGGCTTGCGGACAAACGGCTCGCCCCGGAGCCTGGCATGCACCGAAAGGAGATCAACCCCCTCGCCTTCCAGCATCAGGCAAAAATTACGCAGTTTCTCCTCATCCAGGGTCTCACCCAGCCGGATCTTGGCGGTGAGCGGCAGGTCGGTCAGCTTTCTGGCCGCCGCCACCAGAGCCTGCACCGTGACGGGCTCCTCCATGAGACGGCTGCCCGCCCCCATGCGACGGACGGTAGGGGCAGGGCAACCCAGATTGAGGTCAATGGCCTCGGCCCCCAGAGCATGGAGTTTGGCAATGGCCGGGGCAACTTCCTCCACCCGGCTGACCAGAAGCTGATATGACAGGGGACTTTCCTGGGCGCTTCGCACCAGATAGGGGGAGAGGTGCGGATTTTCCGAGGGCAGACGACCGGCGGAAAGCATCTCGGTGGACAACAGACCGATTCCGCCTTGCTCCAAAATAAGACGGCGCAGGGCGGAATGGGTCAAACCGGCCATGGGCGCCAAAAAGAGCGGGGGGGAAATCTCCAGCCCCTTCAGCCTGAGGGGTTGCGCCTTATCCATGGAGGGCGCCCATGCGGAACGCTTCACAAAAACAGAGCATATCTATTCCCCGCCCAGCAGCTTTTTGGCCAAGGTTCCCAGCTTTGATTCCCGGACGGCAAGAAAATCCAGGTCAGCCTTGGCCGCCAGCTCGGGCCTCTGTTCCAGCATCAACCCCGCCGCGATCTCGGCCCCGCCCACGGTCAACTCCTTGCAGGTGGCGCCGTTCTTCTCCTTGCGCCGCTTGAGCAGCACCCGGCAACAGGTGGCGGAGAAACGGGCGCGAAAGCGGTCGTGCATCTCTTTCGCCACCTTCTCAAACTCCTTGCCCTTCATGCCCCCCGGTTGCCGCGGCCCGAGAAAAAGGCTGAGCGCAACCTCAGCCCCGGCCAGCGCACCGCAGGCGCACCCGGCGCCGCCCATGCCGTGACAGAAACCGGACCCCAGACGGACAGCCATTTCAGGGCTGAGATCGCCGCGAAAACCCTGATTGATAACGACGATAACCGCCTCGGAACAGCAGTAGCTCCGGGCCGTATAGATATTGGCCGCACGTTGGCCGACCAGATCAACTATGCGAGAAATATTTTCTTGGTTTTTCATGTTTTCTACCCATTGAAAAAGATAAAAGGCGCGCAAAAGAACAAAATCTCCCAACAACAGGTGCTTCGACAGGCTCAGCACGAACGGAAAGAGTCAATGAACTCAAGACAACTCCCGTTCGTCCTGAGCCTGTCGAAGGGCTCTTTCTTACGCATCCACAAAAGATCCCAGCTCCAAACCATCCTGGCCCTTTCGATAACCATCCCATATACCACAAAAGGGTGGCCGGATCATCCACAATCCCGGCCACCCCTTAACCTTGCGCCTTTAACCTTCAACCTATCTTCATCCCCTGCCGAAGGTAAGCCCGCTCTCCCCACGGTCAACCACGATCCTGTCGCCCTCGGCAAAGGTTCCATCGAGAATCTTCATGGCCAACCCGTCCTGGACATAGCGCTGGATGGCGCGCTTGAGCGGCCTTGCCCCGTAATTCGGATCGTAGCCCACCTCGATCAGGTATTCCTTGGCCGCTTCGGTCAGGGCAATGGCGTACTTCTGCTCGGCCAGCCGCTGGGTGAGCAGCGCCACCTGGAGGTCGATGATCCGGGCAAGATGTTCCTTGCCCAGGGAATGGAAGATGATGATCTCATCGATCCGGTTCAAAAACTCGGGCCGGAACTGGGCATGAAGGATGGCGTCGATCTGCACCTGCATCTCGGCTCTCCGGCTCTCGCCCAGATCCATGATCAGCTGACTGCCCAGGTTGGAGGTCATGATCAGAATGGTGTTTTTGAAATCCACGGTCCGACCCTTGCCGTCGGTCATCCTCCCGTCGTCGAGAATCTGCAGGAGAACGTTGAACACATCCGGATGGGCCTTTTCGATCTCGTCAAAGAGGATGACCGAATAGGGCCTGCGCCGCACCGCCTCGGTGAGATAGCCGCCCTCCTCGTAACCCACATAGCCCGGAGGCGCGCCGATCAGGCGGGATACCGAATGTTTCTCCATGAACTCGCTCATGTCCAAACGGATCATGGCCTTTTCGGTGTCAAAAAGGAAATGGGCCAGACTCCGGGCCAGCTCGGTTTTGCCCACCCCGGTGGGGCCTAAAAAGATAAAGGAGCCCAGGGGCCGGTTGGGATCCTGCAACCCGGCCCGCGCCCTCCGCACCGCGTTTGCCACCGCACCGATCGCCTCTTTTTGTCCCACCACCCGTTTAGTCAGTTCGGCATCGGCATGGACCAGCTTTTCCTTTTCCCCTTCCAGAAGCCGGTCCACCGGGATGCCGGTCCACTTGGCCACCACCTGGGCCACATCCTCCTCGTCCACCTCTTCCTTGAGCATCTTCCGGTCCTTTTGGATCTCGGCCAGCCGGGTGTTTTCGGAAGCAAGCTGCTTTTCAAATTCCACGATCCTGCCGTATCGGATCTCGGCGACCTTGCTCAGATCGCCCTGCCGCTCCGCCTGCTGCTCGGCAACCCGCGCCTCGTCGATATCGCTCTTGATCTTGCGGATCTTCTGAATGATGTCCCGCTCCAAGGTCCAGTGGCCCTTCATGGCGGTCAGGGTCTCGTTGAGCTCGGCCAGCTCCGCCTCGATCTTATCAAGCCGCTCCCGGGAGGCGGCGTCGGTCTCCTTCTTCAGTGCCTCCCGCTCGATTTCCAGCATGATCCGCTTGCGATCCACCTCGTCGATCTCGGTGGGCATGGAATCGATCTCGATCCGCAGCCGGGAGGCCGCCTCGTCAATGAGGTCGATGGCCTTATCCGGAAGAAAACGGTCGGTGATATAGCGGTTGGACAGGGTCGCCGCCGCGACGGTGGCCGAATCCTTGATCCGCACCCCGTGATGGACCTCGTATTTTTCCTTGATCCCGCGCAGGATGGCGATGGTGTCATCCAAAGAAGGCTCCTGCACCAGAACCTGCTGAAAACGGCGCTCAAAGGCGGCATCCTTTTCGATGTATTTGCGGTACTCGTTCAGGGTGGTTGCCCCGACACAGTGCAGCTCGCCCCTGGCCAGGGCGGGCTTAAGCATGTTGGAGGCGTCCATGGCCCCTTCCGCGGCCCCGGCCCCGACCAGGGTATGGATTTCATCGATGAAGAGGATGACCTCGCCGACCCGTTTCTGCACCTCCTTCAAGACCGCCTTGAGCCGGTCCTCAAACTCGCCCCGATACTTGGCCCCAGCCACCAGCGCGCCCAGGTCCAGACAGAGCACCTGCTTGTTGCGCAGGGTTTCCGGCACATCGCCGTTGACGATACGCTGGGCCAAGCCCTCGACAATGGCGGTCTTGCCCACCCCGGGCTCGCCGATGAGCACCGGGTTGTTCTTGGTCCGCCGGGAGAGGACCTGGATCACCCGCCGCACCTCGTCATCGCGGCCGATAACCGGGTCGAGCTTACCCTGCCTGGCCACATCGGTGAGGTTGCGGGCATATTTGTCCAGAGCCTGATATTTTTCCTCCGGATTGGGGTCGGTGACCCGCTGGTTGCCGCGAATAGCGACCAAGGCCTGCAAAAAGGCCTCCCGGGTTATCCCTTTACGCTTGAAGGCCTGGGCTGCGGGAGAATCCCGGTCATCGAGCACGGCGAGAATCAGATGCTCCAAACTGACGTACTCATCCTGCATCTCCCCGGCCACCTTGAAGGCTCTATCCAACAGGGCCTGAAATCGTTTTCCGGCATAGGCCTGGGTGTACCCGCCGCCGCTCACCTGGGGCAGCTTGGTCAGCAACTCATCCATCTCCTGGCGGAGCAGAGCCGGGTTCACCCCCATCTTTTGCAAGATGGGCACCACCACCCCATCGGGCTGATCGAGAAGAACCCGCATGAGATGCTCGGGCTGTATCTCCTGATGCCCCTTGTCCTGGGCCAGATGCTGGGCAGCCTGCACCGCTTCCTGTGATTTCACCGTAAATTTATCAAACTGCATATTGTCGCTCCTTCATAAGAAGAAAATACTTTTAAAAAAAGCCCCCGCTCAGTACTGCGAATACCGTAAGCGCACCCCCAGTGGCTGTCAAGGGGACCTACGTCAAAGTATTGACGGACACAAAGAGAATCTTTTTGAGCCTGGGATGCCGGGCCCGGAAGAGAGGTTTTTGGGTTCATCCTGGGTTCAAGGGAAGGTCCGCAGCAAGCCGAACCTTCCCTTTTTCCCATGCCGCACCACATAACCTTTGCCTTACCCATCCCCTCGAGGCTATATAGAACTTGCCTCCTTTCCAATCCTTCCTCAGGATATCACATGCCCGATCTTGCCATAACCATCTTTATCATAACCTATCTCGGCGTCGCCATCGGCCGCATCCCCGGCCTGATGCTGGACCGCACCGGCATCGCCCTGCTGGGGGCAATCGCCATGATCGCAAGCGGCACGGTCCCTCTCACCGGGGCCATGGCTGCCATCGACCTGCCCACCATCATCCTCCTCTACGCCCTGATGGTGATTTCCGCCCAACTCCGGCTGGGGGGGTTCTACACCTGGGTCGCCGGCCGCACCACCGGACTGCTCGACCGACCCCGTCTTTTTCTGCTCAGCAGCATGCTGCTGGCCGGACTGCTTTCCGCCCTCTTGGCCAACGACATTGTCTGCCTGGCCTTCACCCCGGTTCTCTGCCTCGTCCTGCGCAAAAAAGGGCTCAATCCCCTGCCCTTTCTCCTCGGCTTGGCGGCCGCCAGCAATATCGGCTCGGCCGCCACCATCATCGGCAACCCGCAGAACATGCTGATCGGCCAGGTCGGCCAACTCCATTTCGGCAGATTCCTCCTCTGGTGCGCGCCTCCAGCGCTTATCGCCATGGCGGGCGCCTACCTCATTCTCTGCCGCATCTACAAAGGGTGCTTCGGGGCAACCGCACTTCCCCAGAGCATTGGCCACACCCCCGATTGGCCCGCCTTCGATCTCCACCAAACCACCAAAGGGCTCATCGGTATCCTGGTTCTGCTCGGGCTCTTCTTTACTTCCATCCCCCGCGAGCTTTCCGCCATCACCGTGGCCGCGATCCTGCTCTGCAGCAGAAAGATGCACTCCCGAAAGATCCTGGAGCTGGTGGACTGGCAACTGATCACCCTGTTCTGCTCCCTGTTCATCGTGGTCCACGGCATCACCAGCCGCAATATTCCCAGCCTGCTCATGGAGGCCATGGCTCAGCAGGGCATCCCCATCAGCAACCTCTTTGCCCTCACCGGACTCTCCACCATCCTGAGCAATCTGGTCAGCAATGTGCCTGCCACCATGTTCCTGGTCCACTTTCTCGACCCGAATGTGCCGGAACAATGGTATGTCCTCGCCCTGTCCAGCACCTTTGCCGGCAACCTGGTCATCATCGGCAGCATCGCCAATCTCATCGTCATCGAGCAGGCAAGGAAATTTCAGATTGAGATCAGCTTTAAGGAACACGCCCGGGCAGGCGTCTTGATCACGCTTTTTTCTCTGCTCGTTCTTGTTTTACTGCTATACTTGCACCACTCCCTCTTGCCTCTGCAGAGCTGAAATCAATACCTGCCCCATCTCTTTCAGGGAAACAACTTTTATGAAAAGCCACTGGCTTGCACTCTTCAGCGAAAAAAAACTCCAGCTCATCACCACCTGGCTGCGCCAACATGTCCTGACCTCCGACCACCTCACCCAGTCGCTGGTTATCATCGCGGCCCTGCTGATCGCCGTCTTGATCGGCAATCGCCTCAAACGAAAATTTTCAACTCCCGTCCTGCCCCTTGCTACGCCTTTGCTCTGGCTTTTCCTGCAGATCGTCTCGCTGCTGGTGGCCATGGAAGCCGAATGGCCCCACAATCTGCTCACCATTGTCATCAATCTCCTGGCGGTCTGGGTCATCCTCCAGACCGCCTCCTCGCTGTTCAACAACAGCGCCTGGATCAAGCTGATTGCCATCATCGCCTGGACCCTTGCCGCCCTCAACATCATGGGCTTGCTGGGCCCGACCATCGGGCTGCTCGACCGCCTCTCCCTCAAATTCGGCACGCTGCGCATTTCCCTCCTCACCGTGTTCGAAGGACTCCTGACCCTGGCGCTGCTGCTCTGGGGAGCCCGCATCCTCGCCCGTCTTCTCGAAAAGCGCATCCGGGAGAACTCCTCCCTCTCTCCTTCCATCCAGGTCCTGTTCGTCAAACTCTCCAAGGCGGCACTCATCGCCGTCGCCATCCTGGCAGGGCTGCGCCTGGTCGGCATCGACCTCACGGCCTTTACCATCTTCACCGGCGCGGTTGGCGTGGGCATCGGCTTCGGGTTGCAAAAAATCGCCTCCAACCTGATCAGCGGCATCATTCTCCTGCTGGACAAGTCCATCAAGCCGGGCGACGTGATCACCGTCGGCACGACCTATGGCTGGGTAAACTCCCTGGGCGCCCGCTACACCTCGCTCATCACCCAGGACGGCAAGGAATTCCTGATCCCCAATGAAGATCTGATCACCCAGCAGGTGGAAAACTGGTCGTTCAGCAACAGCACCGTACGCTTGAGAATTCCGGTGGGCATCGCCTACCATTCGGATGTGCGCAAGGCCATGGCCATCTGCGAAACAGCCGCCAGGCAGACAGAGCGGATCATCAAGGAGCCGCAGCCCGTTTGCCTGCTCGTCGGATTCGGCAACAGTTCGGTCGATCTTGAACTGCGGATCTGGATCAACGATCCGGTCAACGGGGTCAGGAATGTAAAGAGTGCGGTTCTCTTAAATATCTGGGATGCCTTTCATGAACAGGGCATTGATATCCCCTATCCGCAGCGGGATATTCACATCAGAACCATGCCCCCCGGAACAGGAGGTATGGCGGGTGGACAGCAGGAGAGCCTCCGGCAAGATCTTTCATCCGGAGCGTGATGCACAAGGCGGGCAAAAACGAAACGCTTGCCGTAAACCGAGGCTGTTACACCTCAAAACTCTGATGCGGTTCCGGGACATCAACCTGCGCAAAACCCAACTCATTGCGCAGGGAATCGGCAAAGATGGCAGCCACCTCCTCCTCGCCATGCACCACAAAGGTGCGGCTCGGTTTCTTCTTCATGGCCCCGGCCCAGGCCAGCAGCCCATCCCGATCGGCATGGCCGCTGAAACCGGTGAGGGTTTCCACCTTGGCCCTGAGCGGAAATTCCTCGCCAAAGATCCGTACCGTTTCCTCCCCTTCCACAATCCTGCGGCCCAGGGTATTGGGCGCCTGCCAGCCGGTGACCAGAATGGTGTTCTTCTTGTCGCTGATGCGTTTGCGCAGGTGATGCAGGATACGCCCCGCCTCCATCATGCCGCTGGCACTGATGATGATCGCCGGCTCCCGCAAGAAATTCAGCTCCTTGGAATCCTGTACGCTCTGGGTGTAGCGCAGGGTGTCGAAGCCGAAGGGGTTGCTGTGGTTGTCCTTCAATAAAAATTCCCGGATCTCGCTGTCGTAGGTCTCGGGATGCAGCCGGAAGATATCCGTGACCCTGGTAGCCAGCGGGCTGTCCACATAGATGGGGAGATTGGGAATATCACGCTTCAAAAAAAGTCGATGCAGGGCATAGACCAGCTGCTGGGTCCGCCCCACGGCAAAGGCGGGAATCAAGAGGGTGCCGCCCCGCTGGTAGGTCTCATTGACAATCCGCTTCAGCTCCCGCTCCGCCTCAGGGTACGGCGAATGCTGACGGGTGCCGTAAGTGCTCTCCATGATCAGGATATCCGCGCCCTCGCTCAACACCGCCGGATCTTTGATGATCGGGATCCCTGACCGCCCGATATCGCCGCTGAAAACCAAGCGAACATCGCGATTCTTTTCCTGATCATGGATATCGAGAATCACATTGGCGCTGCCCATCATATGGCCGGCATCCACCATAGTAAGATGCACGCCGGGCAAGATCTCCCGCTTGCGGTTGTAGCTGATGCCGACGAACAGGTCCATGGCGGCCACGGCATCTTCCTTGGTGTAGAGAGGCTCAAACTCCTTCTGCTTGTTCTTTTGGCGCAGCTTGTTGACAAACTCCACATCCTGCTCCTGGATATGCGCGGCATCCATGAGCATCACCGCACAGAGATCGCGGGTGGCCGAGGTGCAGATGATATCGCCGCTGAACCCCTTTTTGACCAGGCAGGGGATATTGCCGGAATGGTCGATGTGGGCATGGGAAAGAATCAGACAGTCAAGATCCTTGCCCGCGCAAAAGCCGGTGCGGTTGAGCTCGAACGCCTCTTTACGCTTGCCCTGGAAGAGCCCGCAATCAAGGAGGATGCGCTTGCCGTTAACCTCAAGGAGGTGCTGCGAACCGGTAACGGTTTTCGCCGCGCCGTGGAAGGTAAGTTTCATGGGTATGCTCCCTGGTTGGTAGAGATGCTTTCAGCTCAGCATACAAGGATGGCGGAAAAAACAGAAGTACAGATTTATCTTGAATGGCTTTGCCGACACAAAGGCCGCACGGAGGAAAGCAACATGATTCCTAATCCCGTTTATTGCCCGCCACCGGATGAAAAGAATATAATTCTTGAATTGCTCCATGGCCTCAGGTAGACAGAGAACCTTCCGGCTATTTTACTCCGGGATTAGATTGCTTTGACATCTGACAAATCAGAACTGTTTTTAAAGTATATGAAAAACAAGGAATTGGACATGGGCAGGGAAACAGATTCGGAGCTGAATACTTTTATTGACGAATGGGAAGAAACGCCTGAAAAAAACAGAGCGGTGTTTACGCGTTTGCGGGAATATCTCGGCAAAAAAGAGGGTGTCACCCTCCAATTCATCGCCCGGCCCGGTGTCACCTATTCTCTCCGGGCTGTTCATGCCGCCCAGAAAAAAAGATCTCTTTTCGTAATGGTTGATGTGATTGAGGACACCCCCAGATGGCTTTCCGTCTGCTTTTACGGGGAAATGATTACTGATCCGGAAGAAAAAGGCGACTTTGTTCCCGGAGGCCTGCTCGGTGAAGATGCTGTCTGTTTCGATATTGCAGAATGGGATGAAGAACGTATCCGCTATATCGAGGTCCGCCTCAATGAAGCCTGCCGAAACGCCACCAAGGAATAAGCGCTGTTTGTGCAGAGATAATCTTCACCTGAAGGCAAGCAACTCGGCAACGCTGACGCGCCTTACCTTTTCCCCTCGACATTGTTTGTGGGAAGAAAATCACAAATGACCTTAAAAATCCTCTGGGCCAGATTGGCAGACATCGAAGCTAAGTCCGGCATGAAATGCGGCCGCCCCGGCAAGTGCAATGCCGACTGCTGCCATCCCTCCATCATGGGAGGGGTACCGGGTGTTACCCCGCCCGAGGCCGAATTGATCAACAGCTTTTTGGCAACGCAGCAGGGTTTCCGTTTCTCTGAAGCAGGAGAAGATGGTTGCAAGTTCCTGGGCAAGGACGGGCTGTGCCGGATTTATTCCGTCCGGCCCATCGACTGCCGGGTCCATTTCTGCAAGGAGAACTCGCTGGAAAGCCAGCCCAACCCCGAGATCGTCCATCTGGTGGCGGAGTACCATTCCCGCCACGAAGCGGCGTTTATGGAAACGGAGCTGATTGATTCATTCCGATTTTTGGGGGAATCATAAGGATAGCCGCCAGGCGCAAGGATACCGCTTGCTCCTGAAAGAAGACTGCCTGCTCCGTTGTTTACTCAGCTCAGCATGCATTATGCAACGCACAGAACTCTTGGATCAGCAGTTTGCGGGCGACCAGTCCCAGCTTGAAATAGAAAGGGCTTTGCATGAGAATATGAATGGCTTTTTGCTGGGTCATGGCATTCTCCCTTACAATTATCAAAAGCTATTCCGGAAAAGTTACACCTCCTCCACGCACACCCGGCTACGCCCGGCCTTTTTCGCCTGGTAGAGCACTTCATCGGCCCGTTGCAGCCACTCGTCCTTGCTCATTTCTGGATTCCACTGAACCAGGCCGATACTCACTCCCAACTTACTGCCGTCGCCTGCATTGAGGTCAAGGCCATCGATGGCAGTGCACAACCGCTCGGCAAGCAACCGGGCCGGCTCAAGGGAGGTATCCGGCAAAACCAGGACAAACTCATCCCCGCCCATGCGCACCAGAAGATCACTGCTGCGCACCATTGCGGTCAAGGCCTTGGCCACCATCCGCAAGGCATCATCCCCCGCGGCATGCCCCAAATTGTCATTGATCTGCTTAAAATGATCCAGATCCATGCTGGCCACGGTTATGGGACGATCATGGCGACGGGCGGTTTCCAGCATTGATCCGACGCGCTCCTCAAAAACCCGCCGGTTGTCAAGGCCGGTGAGCATGTCCCGCCTGGCCTGGGCAAAAAGATCCTCATACATAAGGGCACGCTGCAAGGACTCGCCCAAAATATCCAGGGCATCCCGCAGGATGTGGCTTTCCTCTTCTTCAATGGAGGTTCCCCGACGCAACAGCATCAGACAGCCCTTATTGGCGGCAACAGAGTCACCGGCCAATGACATCCGCCATTGCTGCACGAAAAACGGGCCCCATGCACAGCAGGTGTCATCCAATTGACAATCCACCTTCTCAAAAACCTCTTCGGCTGTCTGCATGGCAAGACGCCGGTCCGGCCCGTGACAAGAGCAGATAATATGCATCCGGCTCCGGTCGAGGCTGCGGTAGGCTATAAGGTCATGCTCAACCAGGGGCATCAGCCATACGGAAAAAGCCTCGATCATGCCCTGCAGATCAGTGGCGCCTGCCAGTCTGGCGTGCAGCTCATTCACCTGTTTCAACCATTCCGACTGGCGGCGGTAACGATCAAGCTCCACCATCAGATGATTCAGATTCATCGGTCCTGCGAGTTCCCTATCAGAGAGAGAGATTGCTGTGTTCATTGCAACGGCTCCTTTTATTAAAAAGAATGTTTGACCAGTACCTTTGCTATTTTCATGCCAGATCGGTGAAACATTCTTTTTAAAAGCCATAAACCGCAAGGCTCGCCGCCAACACACGCCGTATGATCTTAAAATAACTAAGAAAAATCAAGAACTAAAAAATCAAGACCCGTTCTTGCGAAACAACCTTCCCCCCTTGCAGAGGGAAATAAATTCCCTCCACAAGGCGTCGGGTTGTTGACACCAGGAAACCTTGGCACGATCACAACATCACTGCATTACGCAACCCGGGCAATCGTTTGCTTGCATCCGCCAACGAAGCGGATATCATGAAAAAAACAATCGCCATCCAGCTCAGTCAAGGGAGCGTCCCGCATTTATGCCGATTTATCCCACCCGTCGTATCATCCATCTCGACATGGATGCCTTTTACGCCTCCGTCGAGACTCTCGACAATCCCACCCTCCGGGGGCGGCCCGTGGTTGTGGGCGGCAACGGCAACCGAGGCGTGGTTTGCGCCGCCTCCTATGAAGCCCGGAAGTTCGGGGTGCATTCAGCCATGCCCATCCTTACCGCCAGAAAACTCTGCCCGAACGGGGTATTTCTTCCGGTCCGCATGGCCAGGTATCAGGATATATCCCAGCGAATCATGGAGATCTTCCTGCAATTTACCCCGATGGTGGAACCGCTCTCTCTCGACGAGGCGTTTCTGGATGTCACGGCAAGCCGATGCTTAATGGGGGCGGCGGAGGATATCGCCCTAAAGATCAAGACGTTGGTCCGGGAAACCATCGGCCTCACCGTTTCAGCCGGGGTCGGCACTTCGAAACTGGTGGCAAAGATCGCCTCCGATCTCAACAAGCCGGACGGGCTGACCATTGTCCCCCCCGGCCAGGAAAAGCCCTTTCTGGCGCCCTTGCCCATCGGTCGCCTGTGGGGGGTGGGGAGGGCCACCCAGCAGGCCCTGGCCCTGATCGGGGTAAAAACCATCGGTGACCTGAGCCGCATACCGCTCGCCATCCTCACCACCAAGTTCGGCAAGGCCGGACTCTTGATGCACGAATCGGCAAAAGGCATCGACCACCGCCCGGTTGAACCGAGGCATGAGGTCAAGTCCATCGGCCACGAAGAAACCTTTAGCGAGGATCTGCACGACAGAAAAAGACTCGAACAGGAACTGCTGGCCCTGTGCCTCAAGGTGGGAAAACGGACGCGGGAGAAAGGAATGGCCGGCAGAACCGTCACCATTAAGGTCAAATACCGGGATTTTGTGCAGGTGACCCGCTCGCTCACCCTGGCCGAGCCGGTGGCCGACGACAAAGCCCTCTACCAGACAGGGCGCCTGCTTCTTGCCAAGACCGAGATCGGCTCGCGCCCCATCCGATTACTGGGGATATCGCTGGCGAACCTTTGTCCTGCCGAGGCTCACGGGCAGCTGGCCCTGTTCGGCAAGAGCCGAACCAGGGAGAAAGATTGCCGGCTCTATCAGGCGATCGATACCATCAGCGACCGGTATGGAAGCGGAAGCATTGTTCCGGCTACCTTGGTGGAGAGAAGAGAGGAAGAGCAGGAGGAAGCAAAAACCTGACGCAGATAATTACGGGAATCGCCCAAAAAGATATGAGCAGAAATACACCACGTTAAACAAAGGCCTGGCATTGACCCTGAAGCATGGCTCCAGGATCTTACAGGATTCCACCTTCCCGCCAAGCGCAACACGGCAGGGGCTCGAGATACCAGGGCGCCACGGAGACCTTGTGCTCCTCAATACTTCAGGCCAACCCGATCGCGGACCAGATCCAGGGTAATGGCCGCCTTTTCCCTGGCCTTGGCCGCGCCCCGATGGAGGATATCCCGTACCTGACCTGGGTCGGCCAGCAATTGCTCCCGCTTTTCCCGGGCCTCGCGGAAATACTCCCAGAGCAGATCAAGCAGCTCCAGCTTGATCTTGCCGTACATGGCCCCGCCGTTCACATAAAGGCCATGCACCTCGGCCAGCCGATCCGCGGGGGCGAACAGCTTATAAAGGCTGAAGAGGTTGCACTTCTCCGGGTCCTTGGGCTCTTCCACCGGGGTGGCGTCGGTGACAATGGCCATGACCTTTTTCTTCAACTCCTTTTCGGCGGCAAAGATGGGAATTGTGTTACCATAGGATTTGGACATCTTCTGGCCGTCCAACCCGGGGATGGTGGCCAGGTTGTCGTCAATGACCGGCTCGGGCACGACAAAGGTATCCCCATAGGTGTTGTTGAACTTGATCGCGATATCACGGGCCACCTCCAGGTGCTGCTTTTGGTCCTTGCCAACCGGAACCCGTTCGGCCTGGTAGAGCAGGATATCGGCCGCCATGAGCACCGGATAGGAAAACAGCCCGTGGCTTGAAGCAACGCCCTTGGCAACCTTGTCTTTGTATGAATGGCAGCGTTCCAACAACCCCATGGGGGTAAGGACGGAAAGAATCCAAGTCAGTTCGGTAACCTCGGGCACATCGGACTGCACCCAAAAGATGCAGCGGTCCGGGTCAAGCCCCAGGGCAAGAAAATCGGTAGCCGCTTCAAGGGTGCCGCGCGACAACCGCTCCCGGTCCTGCACCGAGGTAAGGGCATGGAGATCCACGATAAAAGCGTACAGCTCGCTTGAATCCATGCTGCTGATCATGGAGCGCATCATGCCGAAGTAGTTGCCTATATGAAGCTGGCCAGAGGGCTGGATCCCGGATAAGATTCTCATTAGGTTCTCTCTTGGTAACTGACAGGCGGAAAATGGACCCACCCGGGCGTAAATCCGCCGGATTATCACACTGCCTCATACATATTCCCGGAGGCAGTGCAGTTCAAAAAAAGGCCGGGGCGGCAATCTTGACGAACTCGCAAAAAGGGAAAAAGACCACATGTCCGTAACATAAAGTCAAAGAGTTCCCAAGCAATACCTGTTGTAATCGCGTCTTTTTGCGATTTCAACAATCTTTTTCCACCCCGCGATCCTTGGCTGATTTTTTTTGCGATTGACAGCTTTATCCGCCAACGTTACATCTTTGCATGCATTCCCAACCGATTGATCCAATGGAGATCCCATGAAAAAATACACCTATCTCCCTGCGATATTCGCCCTTGCTTTCCTTGTCACCGCATGCACCATGCCTGCGGTGAAAGGCTCGGCGCCCCACCCGGACAAGGAAAAACCGGCAGAAGAAAGCATCCAGCCGGAAAAACCCGCCGCTACGATTCGTCCCGAGACAAAAGGGAAACGTGTTTCCCTGATCCCCAAAGAGGATACGGCAAAGCCAGCCAAGGTAACGCCACAGGACAAGACGGTCGCCGCCCCGCCTCCGGACACACAGCCTGCTCCACCCCAGCCCCAACCGCAGCCCCTGGTTTTCACGGATTACAACACGGGCCTTTCCTTTACCTACCAACGGCCCTGGCATCTGGTCTCAACCCAGGGAGAGGGGCCAGTGCTCGGCAGGGACGGACATTCCCAGCTGACCGCCCGTTTTGCCACCCTGACCACGAACAAAGACAAGGGCGCGCAAAAAGGGTATTTTTATGCCCCGGAAGACAGCCTCACCGGAACAATCGGCACAAGATTAAAAACCATGCTCGGCCTCGGGAACAAACAGATAACGCAGGAAAAAACACCCATTGACGTGCTGTTGACCCAAAAACATTTTCCAAACCTCATCATCGAAAAGCGTTATCGGGGGAACAATGGCGGGGTGGTTGTTCAAAAATGCCGCCACAAACAGCTTCCCGGCCAGATCCTGGTGCAGCATATCTTCATCGAGGACAAGGTTGCCTCATTCAGCCTGTCCGAGGTGAAAAACCGACAACTCAAGCTTGAAATGCAACAGATCGTGCTCTCCACGAGAAAGCCGTAACATCGGACCGCAAGCAAACCCCAGGCAAAAAAAATCCCCTTCCCGACAAGGAAAGAGGATTTTTTTGGGGCACCCACTCAGTACTATGAATTCAAGTACTGCTTGATCCCATCGGCAATAATCTTGAAAATCTCGGTGAACCGCTCCTCGTTGCGCTCAAGCAGGGTAATCCGGAAACCCTGCAATTCGGTGGCGAACGAAGAAAGCGGCACCACGCATACGCCGGTGGCCCCCAGCAGGTAATAAACAAACCGTTTATCATAGGCAACATTCGCCCCGCTCACCAGACTCTCCACCTGGGCGCGAACCTCTTTATTGCCGATGGACAAGGTCTGTCGACTGTTCAACTTCCCTTCCTTAAAAACCACGCTCATGTAGAATGCGCCGTTGGTCCGGTTCACCAGTACGCCGTCGATATCCTTCAAGGCATCGTAGGCGATATTGGAGAATTTCTCATAGCGATTGATCCTTTCCTGCAGATAGGGAACATACTGCGGATGGCTGAGAATGGCCGGAATCGCCCGTTGCGGCAAGGTTGTCGAACAGACCTCCACCATCTTGGCGTTGAGGATGGAGGTCACATACTTGGCGAACATGGGATCGCGATCGGCATTGTAAACTTCAATCCAGCCGCAGCGCGAGCCGGGCCAAGGCATTTCCTTGGAGATGCCCCGCATGCAGATGGCCGGCACATCCCCGATCACCTCGGCCAGGGGCAAGGTTTTCTGCCCGTTGTAGATGATGGCCTGGTACACCTCGTCGCAGATCACGAACAGGTCGTATTTCCTGGCCAGCGCCACCATGCCCCGCAGGATTTCCTCGGGATAGACCGCGCCGGTGGGGTTGTCCGGGTTGATGATCAGGATGCCGGCCACGGCGGGGTTGTACTTGATCCGTTTTTCCAGATCATCGAGATCCGGATACCAGTAATTATTGGGATTCAACCAGTAGGTTACCGGCCGGTCTCCGGCGTGGGCTGCTTCCGCCGAGGAATGGGTGGTGTAGCTGGGCGAGGGCACCACCACTCGGGCGGTGGGCCGCAGGAAGCCGAAAACCTTGCTGATCGCGTCGCCCAGGCCGTTAAAAAAGATGATGTCGTCGGGTCCGATCTGCGCCCCGCCGCGCTTGTTTGTCTTGGCGGCCAGAAATTCCCTGGTGGCCAGCATACCCCGGGTCGGGCAATAACCGTAGGTGGCGTCTTCCATGACCAGATCGGCAACGACCTGTTTCATCCACAGGGGAATCTCTTCGCCCTTGGCAATGGGGTCGCCGATATTCTCCCAGTACACCTTGATCCCCAGCTTCTGCAACTTTTCGCCGACAATGACGATATTGCGGATCTCGTAGGTCAGCTCCCCGGCGCCGCTATGCAGGATATCAGTACGCATGCACGCAATCTCCCTTTTAAAAAATCATGGCTGTGTTTAGGGGCCGTTATGAAATAACCATTACATTTCCGACCACTTCGTTACGGCCCCTTATGCCGGTCACGACATTTCAATGGTACAATTATTTTTAAATAACGGCTCATTGCGACGGGCGGGATCGGCAAACAAATCAGGAAAACACCATCTGCGGTGTGGCTGCACACCTCCCCCAGGCGCAAGGATAAAGGACATTTATTAACACCAGCCATTACCAGAAGTCAATAAGTCCTTTACCGGGTCCGCAACATTGCCGATAGAGAAGGTAACAGGTGGGCGGACAGGCCCATGATCAACCCACGCAGGCAGGAGGTATCGGAATGGCAATCATTCGGTTTTCGATTCTCGGCGAGGTGGTTCACTTCGGGGCGAGGGAACGACAAAAGATCACGAGCAGCGGCTGCAACGAACCTTATAAGAATCGTTACTGGTGCCCGAAGAAAAAATGGTTCAATAAGGAGCCCTGCCCCTTTCTCTGTCTGCGGGAATGCGAAAATTATCAGGCCATGTGCGGATCGCTTTGAAAAATAAGCGCGCTTGATCAGGCGGCAATATTAATGCTGGAGGCAGGCCGCATCAGTCCGACCATGATGGCTGCCACGGCTTTTTGCGCTGTTGCCGGAGGCTTTTGCTCGGAACCGCCCTCCCCCACCGGTTGTTCCTCGGGTACGCCCCCCTTTTCATCTGTCGCAGCGACAAGCGACTCTCCAGACCCGGCCTGGCCGATCTCCTTACCCGCCGCTTTTTCCTTGGCCTGCTCCAAACGGACCATCTGCAGCTCCTGGCCGGCCTCGGCAATCACCAGGGAAGCCCTGGCCGCCACCTTCTGGTCTTGAGGGGAGGGGTCCGCCGGGGCAAGGGCCGCAGCCCGCACCGTCTGCATCTTGCTGATGGTTGCCTCGGGGCTGGATTCCTTTCCGGTATCGATCCCAACCTCACCGCCAACGGCATACTGTTTGCCGTCCGGCCCCTTGGCATACTGAAAACTGGCGCCCCCGGTGGCATAGGATCCGGCTGCGGCCAAGTGCGCCATTTCGTGAGCCCGCACCTTGGTGTCGATCACCACGAGCTCAGCAACCTGAAGCCGCTGGGCCTGGGTGAGCGCCTTGCCGTCCACCCCTTTTGGTCCGCCCAGGGCCTGCTGCGAAGTTTTTTCCTTTACCGGCTCACCCCCATCCTGGCCCGCACCCTGTGGCGCATTGCCGACAGTTCCGGTTTTTCCCTCTCCGCTTGCGCCTGCAACCGGCGCAGCCTTTTCTTCTTTTTTTACAGCAGCCGCGGCGGACACTGCAATATTTTCTTTTCCGCCTGCCTGTTCAGTATAGGCCTGCGCCGCACAAGCAGCACACGTTTTGCAAGCACAGGCCCTGCCCCCCGCCACGCCTGTTTTGCTTGCAGCGGCCAGATTCTTCCACGCTTGCCCCTGCTCAAAAACATCAGCGGGGAGAGTGTCTTGCCTGGCGCGCCCCTCCACCCCGCCGACGACAGACGGCCGAGAACCTTCGTTCCCCCTGAGCGCGACAGGACTGAAACCTGAAAGAAGTGCATTGAGCCGCATAATCTCCCTCACCACTACTGTAACGATACGACAGAAGAAACGGACAAAGAACTACCTGTTTCTTTATCGACACCCCGCGCGCAAAACTTGAGCATTTTTTGTTTTTATTTTTTTAAGGATGGAATGGTTGCGCCTTAGGGACGTGATTGCTAAAAAAAAGCGGGTTGGCCACAACCTGTGGCCAACCCGCTTTTCCCTGTTTTTTTTACCGACTATTCTTTCCCGGTTCGCTGGGCAAGAGGCACAAAAGGCCGCCGCTTGGCGCCGACATAGATCTGCCTGGGGCGGCTGATCCGCCAATCGGGATCATCCCACATCTCTTTCCAGTGAGCGATCCACCCCGGCAGACGGCCAAGGGCGAACATCACCGTGAACATGTTGGTGGGGATGCCGATGGCCCGATAGATGATCCCGCTGTAAAAATCCACGTTGGGATAGAGATTGCGTTCCACGAAATACTCGTCCTTGAGGGCAACCTCTTCCAGCTCCTTGGCGATATCCAGCAGGGGATCGGAAATATTCAAGGCCGACAAGACATCATCGCACGCCTTTTTAATGATTTTCGCCCGCGGGTCGAAGGTCTTATACACCCGGTGCCCGAAACCGACCAAGCGAAAAGGATCAGCCGGATCCTTGGCCTTGGCGATATACTTTTTATAGTCCCCGCCTTCCTCGTGGATCTGGGTGAGCATTTCCATCACTGCCTGGTTGGCCCCGCCGTGGAGCGGCCCCCAGAGAGCATTAATCCCGGCGGAAATCGAGGCGTACAGGTTCACCCGGGCGCTCCCGGCCACCCGCACCGTGGCGGTGGAGCAGTTCTGCTCATGATCGCCGTGCAGGATCAGCAGCTTGTACAAGGCATTGACCACCGTATCGTTGATCTCGTATGGCGCGACCGGCGAATCAAACATCATGTTGAGAAAATTCGCGCAGTAGCTCAGATCATGACGTGGATAAACCAGGGGCTGGCCCATGGATTTCTTGTAGGAAAAAGCCGCGATGGTCCGCACCTTGGAAAGCAAGCGAGCGGTCATCTCGTCGATATTTTCCAAAGGATTATCAAGCATTTCCGGATAAAAACTGCACAGCGAATTCACCATGGAAGAAAGAATGGCCATGGGCGGGCTGTTGGGCGGATAGCCATCGAAAAAACGGATCATGTCCTCGTGAACCATGGCGTACTTGCCGAGCATCTGGCTGAACTTGCTCAGTTCCGTCTGGGTGGGCAGACTGCCGTGGTCCAAGAGATAGGCAACCTCGACAAAGGTGCAATTTTCGGCAAGTTCCTCGATGCCATAACCGCGGTAGCTGAGGATCCCCTGCTCACCGTCGAGAAAGGTGATGCTGCTGCAACAGGAACCGGTGTTCATAAAACCGCTGTCCAAGGTGATATAGCCGGACTTAGAGCGTAACGACCGGATATCAATGGCCTTCTCTCCCTCACTGCCGACAACGACCGGCAGCTGATAGACCTTGCCGTCGATTTTCAACTCTGCTTTTTCTTGACCAACAACCACATTTTCCATAAGTACCCTTCGCCGTTGCACCGCCCTTACAACGGCGGCTTGCCTGTATTTTTTCGTTTAAACCGGACACATCCGCCAGTCGGACATGCGGTTGTCATCCCAAAGGCTATTTCATTACACAGCGCTTTGATGTCTACTTTTTCAACCTGCTTCTTTGCTGATTGGATGGGGAAAAACCTCACCCAGGCATTACCCCTCCTCCATCATTACTACGCATCATAGTGTGACTGAACACTATAACCCTGCACAAAAAGAGCCACAAAAGCATAATGAAAGATCGCCTCAAATCGTTTAATATACTGTGATACCTTTTTTTTTCAACAAGTAAGAACCTGGAATCCCCCGTCCGCAAGGAGAGCCGTGACAATGCAAGAGAAAACCGATTTGTACCGGCAACGGCTCAAAAAATTCATTGAGGAGGTCACCCTGTACCCGGTCTCCTGCGAGCGGTTGGCCATGGGACGCGACGACCTTGCCTGGCTGGATGGCGTCCTGGCCGGTGGGGCAAAGATCGTTCAGCTGCGGGACAAAGATTCCGACACCCTGCGCCTTTTTGAAAAGGCCAGGATCTTCCGCCGGAAAACCCTGGAAGCCGGAGCCCTGTTCATCGTCAATGACCGGGTGGATATTGCGCTCTTAAGCGGTGCCGACGGCGTTCACCTCGGCAACAGCGACCTCCCGGCGGCAGAGGTTCGCGCTTTTGCCCCGGAACTCATCATCGGCGTCTCCTGCAACACCGAAGAGCAGGCCGCCACAGCCGAGCAGCGCGGAGCCTCCTACTTCAACATCGGCCCAATCTACGCTACCCAAACCAAGGACGGCCTCTCCGCCTTTCTCGGGCCTGCGGCCATACAAAAATTCAGCGCCCGATGCCCCCTGCCCTTTACGGTGATGGGCGGCATCAAGAAAGAACATATCCCGGAATTGACCGCAATGGGAGCAAGACGGTTGGCCGTGGTCACGGCCTTGACCTGTGCCGACGATATCGCCGCGGAAACCAAGTCCTGGCTGAACGCGATCAAAGACCGGACAACGCTTGCCTGAAGCAAGGATTAAATACAAAGGAAAAATCGTGCCCACCCTGAACCAACGACTCGCCGACATCAAGCTGCTCATGCAATACGCCGTGCCTCTGGCTGATCTGACCAAGGCCACCACCTTGGTGGAAAAACACGACACGGACAGCGTGGCCTTGAACATCTTTCACGCCTTTTACAGCTATCTGCCCGAGGGGCTGGAAGACGCCATCACCGTTCTGCGCCTGCTGGATCGCAGGCAGGGAACCTTCCTGATCTGCGCCACCACCGCGCAAAACGACTATCTCTACCTGGCCACCGGCGAACAGGCAGAATTCCTGGGGCCCCTTTCCGAGGGCATCTGGGAGGAAGAGGTGCTGGATTTTTTCAATTATGAAAACCGCGAGGATTTCCTCAAAAAGCATGCGGACCTGAGCACCTTCCCGGTCTATGTACCGGCCCACCTCCACAACGATCTCTGCCCATTCTGCCATGTGGCGGACGGCGAGCTCCATACCCTGGGCTGCCCGGTGGAGATCTGTCCATGGTGCGGCGGGCAACTGACCTCCTGCTCCTGCCGCTTCACACTGCTCGGGCGATCGGACCTGAAAAGCGAAACCCAGCTGGAAGAGCTGCTGATGCAACTCAACAAAAAGGGCCGGACCCCCTTCTCCGCCGAGGAACACCGGCCCGCCTACCCCATCACCCCATTGGACCTGCAATAATCGTCTGTTTGCAGCCCAGTCAGGTTCAAACCGAAACAACGACAGAAACATCCAAACGGCAACTGCCTGCAACGCCGCAGAGGCGTTGCAGGCAGTTACGCCTATTTAAGCGTTTTCAGGTAACGGTAAAACGGCGAATCCGGAGAAACCACCAGCCGGGTGTTTTCACCCATGGTCAGCCGGTAGGCATCCATGCTTTTGGAAAAGGCGTAGAACTCGGGATCTTGATTATAGGCTTCCGCATAAATCCTGGATGCTTCGCCATCGGCCTTGCCTTTGATCTTCTGGGTTTCGCGAACGGCCAAGGAACTCACCTCCCGCAACTCCCGTTCGAGCTTGCCGAGAATCTCCGATTTCAATCCCTCGCCGGTGGAGCGTTTTTCCGCCGCGATCCGTTTACGCTCCGAAATCATCCGCTCGTAAACGCGTTGCTGGACCGTGTCGATGTAGTTGACCCGCTTGAACATCACATCCACCAGCTCGATGCCATACTTGGGCGTGACCATGGAGGCGTTGGCATGGATCAAGGCAGTAATCTTGTCCCGGCCATAGCGGATCTGATCCTCCTCGCCCGCGGGTCCAAAACCCATGCCTTCCGGATCCCAATCAGAACTGCGGATGATTTCGACCAGATCATTCTTGTTGACCAGATCCCGAACCGTGCCATCAATAATATCATCAAGGATGGTCTGAGCCCGTTGCTCGTTGTTGACCGCCTGCAGGAACACCAGGGCATCAGAGATGCGCCAGCGTGCCGTGACATCGAGATAGACAAAGGTCTTATCGTTGGTCGGAACCTGATTCGGATCCCCGTCCCAGATCAGAATTCTCTTGTCGAAAAAAGTCACATCCTGAATAAACGGGATTTTAAATTTCAACCCTGCCTCGGTAATGGGCTTACCCACCGGCCGGCCAAACTGGGTGATCACCACCTGCTGGCCCTCGGGCAGAACAAAAAACGCATTGAACAGCGCCACTCCCGCCGCAACCACCACCGCTACTCCAACACCACGCAGTATCTTATTCACTGGCTTCCCCTGTCTTTATCTCGGCCTGTGCTGCTTCGGCCCGTACTGGTTTCCAGACGAAAATACCCGGTTTTTACCGAGGCTCCACAGGCGTAGCCTTGGACCCGCCCCTTACATCAAGAAACGGCAAAAGCCCCCCCTTGTTTCCGTCAACCACATAGATCTCGGCGACCTTGGGTAAAACTTCCTGCATGGTCTCAAGATACATTCGCCTGCGGGTGACATCCTGCCCCCCCTTGTATTCCTTAAGGATGGCCAAAAACCGGGAAGCCTCGCCCTGGGCCAGATTCACCCGCTCCACTGCGTAGCCCTGCGCCTCTTCCAGCATCTTTTTCGCATCACCCCGCGCCTTGGGCACCTCCTTATTATAGGCCTCCTCCGCCTCGTTTACCAACCGCTTCATATCTTGATCCGCTTCGTTGACCTCATTGAAGGCCGGCTTGACATTTTCCGGGGGATTAACATCCTGCAGCTGGACGGTGACGATCTTCACCCCGGCCTGATACCGGTCCAATGACTCCTGAACCTCACGCTGGGTGGCCGCCGCCAACATTTCCCGATTGCTGAGCACATAGTCGAAGGTCATGTTGCCGACGATGCGGCGCAGGGCAACCTCGGAAATATCACGGACCGCCTGCTTGACATCCTTGACCTTGAAAGCAAAAAAGATGGGGTCCTGCACCTTGTACTGAATGATCCACTCCAGGTCGATGACATTGCGGTCACTGGTGAGCATGAGCGACTCGGCGTCAAAGCCGGTCTTTTGATACTCGGTGCGCTGCCCCGGGATACTTGTCCTGAAGCCGAATTCCTCCTTGCGGACATTTTCCACATCGACCTTGATGAGCTCGTCCATGAGCGGCAGCTTGAAATTCAAGCCCGGCATGGCGGTTTTGGTGTATTTACCAAAACGCAACACCACACCCTGTTCGCCCGGAGCAATGGTATAAAAAGCGGAAAAGACGATATAGCCCAGAAAAAAAATACCGATAACCATACCTGGCCTGCCGATGGCACCCAAAAGCCCCGAAACGGAGATATTCGGAGCTGGACTGTCGCCTCTGCCGGTTCCGCCCTTCTTCCCGCCGGTCCCTCCCCCCTCAAAAAACTCCTTAAGCTTGTTGAGCAAAAGGGCAATAAGCTCTTCCGGGGTTTGCGGACCTTTCTTCTTGCCCCAAGGTGGCTGCTGATCCTGATCATCCCAGGCCATGGGCTCGACTCCTTTTTTTAAAATTCTTACCGGATTTCCTTGCAGCAGGGGCAATATCCGCCCCATGCCCAACTTTGACCCATGACCCTACCAGTCTTCCCATGACAGTTCAAGGCGGAAGTACTATTTAATTAGCTATCCACCTGACTTAACAAGACAAAATCCAGCACAACGCTCCCCCCTTCATTTCAGCGCCTGCCCAAGGGGAAAATACAAGGCATACAGCCAGCACCCGAATACCATCGACAGACTGCCGAAAAAGAGCAGCCATTGCCCAACGGGGGCAAGCACCCGTTTCCCGGCAAACCCAAGAGCGGCAAGAATCATCCCGACCAGAAGGCCAACGCCGACCCCCCAAAAATGCGCGCCAAGATCGGTCCTTTCTCCGGAAGAGCCCATGAGCGCAAGCAGACTTGCCGCACTGCCCAAGGCAAGCAGCATTTCCTGCCAGCCGCCGATTCGGCGCAGACGCATGCCGCTCAATATGCCGACCATGCCAAAAACCGCAGTTGAGAACCCAACGGAACGATAGAGATCATCATGAAAAAAGACATTAATAGCATTGGCGAGAACAGCGGTAAGGAGCACCGAGAACCAGGCAATACCGCTGCCAAGATGCCTACAAAGGGCATAAACCAGCAGACCGCCGAAGAAGATGTTGCCGAGAAGATGCACACTGTCCGCATGCAGGGTCAGGGCGGTAATCAGCCGCCACCACTCCCCGTCGCTCATCACCCGAGCCCTGTCGAGGGCGCCGCTGACAAACCAGTGACTGTTGGTCTCCCCCCATCCGCCGGTAATGGCATAAAAAACAATCAGACCGCCGATAACCGGCAGTACCGGCGGCGATTTTTCAACAATATCCTCCCGGTCGGATCGTCCCTCCCGTTCCGGCGGCCAGTTATGGTTTTCTTCCGTGAAAAGTCGCAACTCTTCCACGGCGCGGGAACAGCTTTCTTCTGCGACCATGAGCTGCCAGCCGGCTGCACCATGATGCAACCCATGATCGATATTCGCGGCATGCAACACCAGGGACCAGAGATGGGCCAGGTCTGCTTCGGGAGTAATCCCGACAACCACCCGCTTCGACTGGTTATCATGATCGTGCACAGGCAAATCCCAATAATGGACGTCCACCCGCTATTCCCCGCCGAATTTCAGCGCCTCACCCTGGACCCCCTTTCGGGAGAGCATGACAATATCAACCCGCCGATTAAGCCGCCTGCCTTCGTCTGTGGCGTTATCCGCAATGGGCCGGTATTCAGCATACCCGGTCACCGACAGCTTGGCGCCTTTGAAGCCGTGTTTCTCGATGAGATAGTGAACAATGGTGTTGGCGCGGGCCGTGGACAGTTCCCAGTTCGAGGGGAAGGCCGGGGAGTTGACCGGCACATTATCCGTGTGCCCTTCGATGCGGAGGGTATTGGCGTAGTGGGAGATGGAGGTGGCGATCTTATCCAGAAGCGGCAAAGCCTCCGCCTGCACCCTGGCGGTGCCGGAGGGGAAGAATCCCGCCTCCTTCAGACTGATGACCAGACCACGTTCGTTAACGGCTAACTGCACCTCATTTTTGGCGCCATACCCCTGAAGTTGGTCCTGGATATCTTGCTTGATCTGGCTGAATTCCTGGGCCTCGGCGGCGGAAGCCGCCTCATCCTGGGACTGGGGCGGCACCGGCGGCTCGATCACTTCGGGGATCAGGCCAAAATCCTTGTTGCCGATTACCTTGAGAGCCGGGGTTAAAGTCTGAGGCCCGGAGAAAGAAGATTGGATGGAGGCCTGGACCTCCTCCATTTTTTTCTGATCCACGATGGACATGGCATAAAGCATTACAAAAACGGCAAAAAGCAGGGTGATGAAGTCCGCATAGGAAACAAGCCACCGCTCCAGATTCGGCTCCTTCTCATGCGCTTTTTTTTTCTTCGGCCTGTTCATGGCAATCCCTCCCCAAGGGTACTAAAATCGACAGTCACAGAATAACAACCGCTCAAGAGGCCGCATCGCATCCAGCGAGCGGCTGCTGCTTATGAGCCACCCGCGCCTCGGCTGTAGATCAGGACTCCGCTGGTCAGGGTAAAACCCCGCAAGCGTTTTTCGATCATCCTGGGGTTTTCGCCTTTCTGGATGGCAAGAAGTCCCTCGATCACTATTTCCCGCTGGAGAATCTGCTCCTTCAATCTCTTCTTGAGCTTGGTGCTGATGGGAATACAGACAATATTGGCTGTCATCAGGCCATAGATCGTGGCCACGAAAGCCACGGCAATCCCCGCGCCAAGCTTGGAGGTGTCGGAAAGATTATTCATTACATGGATCAAACCCAACACCGCGCCGATGATGCCTATGGTCGGAGCAAAACCGCCTGCGGACTCGAACACTTCGGCACTGACCTTGTGCCGCTCCTCAAAATTGGAGAGTTCAATCTGCAGAACCGCCATGACCTCCTCAGGGTCCATCCCGTCCACCACCATTTCCAGGCCCTGACCCAGAAAGCGGTCCTTGACCCGCTGCGCATCCTGCTCCAGGGTTATCAGGCCGTTCTTCCTGGCAGTGGTGGCAAAACCGACCAGTTTGCCGATCAGATCCTCCGGATCTTCCTCCTGGGGGAAAAATGCCGTGGCGGCGCTGCTGAAAGCCCGCAAAAGATCCTGAAGGGGAAAAGAGACAAAGGTTGCCCCAATCGTCCCTCCCAAGACAATAATGGCCGCAGTGGGCTGAAGAAGGGCATCGATATGGCCGCCCTCAAGAATCTGGCCGCCGATTACGGCCCCGAAGCCCATAACCAGGCCGATAAGGGTAGCTATGTCCATATGCTCTGCGACTCCATTGAGTTATACAAGGGGAAATGTTCGTATTATAGCACGGTTCCCCCATCCCCGGTCAACAAAAAGAGAAACGGACAACACGGAGAGACCGAAAGGACAGACGGCATTTCAGCCCGGGCTGGAAGCAGCGTAAGACAAGGCAAAAAAAAAGGCCATGCCGAAGCATGACCAGATTTTTCACCACAAAAAAATTCATGATGGTGCCGAAGAGAAGACTCGAACTTCCACGGGCTTGCACCCACTAGACCCTGAATCCTTCCCCAGGGTTTCAAGCAACCGCTTGAAATATTTCAACACTTTAAAATCATAAGAAAAAATCAATAGACAATTTTCTGGAAAATTCCGGATTTTCTGCCATTTCGATAGTTTTCTTTAGCCATTCTTTAGCGAGAAATCCGGAAAAAGAGCCACTAACGAAAGGGATTTTAAGTCCTCCCTATGGCCATTTGACAAATCTATCAAATTCAACAACTTACTGATTTCAAACTGAAAAATGCTTAAACATTTTCAGACAATATTCTTCATTTTTAACCATTTTCTAACTTTTCCGTCCCCAGATCGTTCCCAAAATTCGAATCCCAGGTCCGAGTTTTATTGCTCTAGTACCCCACCCACCATTTCAAAATCTGAAGCCGAATTTCTTTTAATTTATTGAGGGGCAATTGTCAATCTGCGATAAAAACGAGCCGATTGCGGACAAAATTGACGCACAAGGGGCTTTACATTATCAGCAATACCATCTATAGTGCCATTGATAGTGAATAATGCGTGCTGTAAAGAATACCAAGGAGAAATTGTCATGCCTAACGTATCTGCCAATGACCTAAAAACAAAAGGTGTTTCCGCCATTGAGGCCGTCCTTGCCCACCAGCCAGAAGCAGTCATCTCGGTGCGCGGCAAGGAACGATTCGTGGTGATGGACATGGAGCATTACCACTACCTGAGGGAGTGCGAGCTGGAATCCGCCCTTGCCCAGACCCGTGCCGACCTCGCCGAAGGGCGTTTTGTCAAGGAAAGCGCCGAAGAACACCTAGCCCGTCTCAAAGGTGCTGCGTGAGCTGGTCGCTGGTCTTTACCGAGCAGTACGAAAAACGCGCCCTGCGATTTTTAAAGCAACACCCCGAGCTGGAAAAACAGTATCTCAAAACACTGCAACTGATGGAAGCCAATCCGTTCCATCCCTCCCTCCGCCTGCATCCTCTCTCCGGGCGTCTCTCGGGTTTGCATTCAGTTTCCATCACCCTCTCTTATCGCATCACCCTTGAGTTTCTGATTCAGGAGCAGGAGATCATCCCGGTAAACGTGGGCGATCACGATTCAGTGTACTGAGCTGCGCGAAACGTCATATCCATACCATACCCCACAAGCAAATCAACTTCGAGCACGACATCGCGACCTTATCAGCACTCAATCCAACCATCTTGGAGATAAGAGACAGTGGGTGGATGGGTGTTTTCTTCAAATACGCCTTTAGGGATACTAAAATCAGGGGGGAGGTCAGCGATTAGAGGAGGGTCTGTCATGGTGAGGGTATTATTCCCGCCAATTTTAATCCAAGCGGTATACTTTCCTAAGCTCATAAAGTCTTTAACGCTTAATCCGAAGATATCGGACATTTCTTTTGATTCTCTTGAGCCACAATTAAAGACAATATAATTACCTACTATGCCTAATACTGCCCCCAATACAGCCTTGTTAAGGCCATTCTTCTCCAGCTGGCTAAAGTTATGATGGGCTATTGTAAATCCGACATCTTTCCCCCTGGCGAATTCAAGGGCTTCTGAAAAGAAGTTTGAGGCTACTGTCTGAAATTCATCTACATAAACAAACAAAGGCGCTATCTTTTTCTTAAACTGACAATATGAGATAATCGAATAAACGATTAGATTAGAGAGGTAAGCCGTACCGTCGCTGCCTAGTCTTGAAGTATCAACCAGAACTTTTTTATTATTTCTGATTATTTCCTCAATATCAAATTCATTCTTTCCAAACAAGAAAGGTCTCATTCCCCCACGACATACCTGAAATAAACGACTAGAAACTCTGGCGGCGCTTTCTATTTTGCCTTGGTTTTTTCTTTTCCAGTTGTTTTTAGCGCTCTCAAAATCATCGAAAGTACTCCAGTATTTTTTCAAAAACTCGTCTTTCATTCCCCTGCTTTTTTCTTTTCTAACATCTTCATATAAAAGAAAGCTTGCAAGAGTCTCGACGTTTCTATCTTCTTCGTTTAAAGCTCTTATCGAATGGTCTAAAAGCTCACGCATCAGAACGGTTGATTCTTTGGTGGCGGTAGTAGCAACAATAAAAGCATCTATAATGTAAAAAAACTCATCGACTATCTGCTCGACTGTATAGCCGTCTTTTCTTAGTGGATTTATAATAATAGGGTTATCAACGGAAATATATAAAATATCCTTATCCTGATTGGCAAAATAAAGTTTTTTAGTTGATTCCCCCTTCGGGTCTAAAAAGATTACCGGATAATTCTGCATGTCATAATCAGCCATCCTTTCTAGCAGGGTGCTTTTCCCCATTCCAGAACGACCGATAATGTAAACATGATGTGTTCTGTCCTTTATGTCAAAAAAATACGGTGGCTCATGGTTAAGGTTTTCAGCCGTTCCTAATTCAAGTCTGTAGTCACCCACTGAACTTTTTCCTCTTTGCATCGAGATTAATGTCTTTGTTTTGCACATCCCTTTTTTTGTCTTCCACTTCCTGCTCTTTAAGCTTGGCGTTTTGTTCTGCTAAATCTTTCTTAGCCTTGTTTTCGTCAACAATTATATCCTTTAACAAACTCTGCATTTCAAACTCATTATAAGCAGGTCCCGCGTTCGGATTGGCTAATGTTGTAAGAATATATGTTTGTAAGGTTTCACTTAGTTTATGGAAATCAACGCATTCCATTACCGTCTTAATTAAGGTAATCCTAATTTTTGCTTCATCTCCTCGTGCCTGGATAAGTGCAACCTCCGCCTCTGACCTTAAATTCTCTATTTCTTTTGCTCTTAATTCCTGCGCTCTTATGGATGCACAGTGATTAATAGCTAAAATCTCATCTTTTAATCTTGCCATATCTACTAAAAATTTTTGTCTGACTATGGATGTCTCATTTTCCTTTTGTTCTATTATCAACTTTACTGTCGTGGGGATAAGAAAAAGATTAGCTTTTGTAATAGCCATCTCATTAGCAGTTAACCCAATATTTCTTATTTGTTCTAAATGAAGTTGTTGTTGTCTAATATCTAATTCCTGAAATTTATTTTGCCTATTGCCTGACCACAAAAAAGTATATTTGCTAGGTCTGGTGGATTGCAAGTTTTGCTCTAAACTTTTGACCACCTGGCTTAAAGTCGTTCCTGCGTCCATGTCCAATGTTGAATTTTTCATATCGAATTCAATTCTTGTTGGCATTACAAAATAAACTCCTTTTCGCAGTTATCACAAATAAATGTAGTAGACAAGTTGTTACATTTATCACATCTATCTGTCACATAGCTCGTCTTGTTTTGCCCTTGCATACACAATGAACAAGCCCATCTATAAAAAACAGAAACATTTTTGCTGCAATATGGGCATTTTAAAAACTCTATAATGGGGATAGGAAATATCCTCCATGAATAATAAACTATAACTACTGTGTAGAGTATCTGGCTTAAAAAATATAAAGCTTTTAACCCACTATATCCCATATTTGTCAGCGTCCCAAAATAAACCAATGGGTAGAATATATAAAATAACAGGTTATACTTAAAAGCATAACCTATAAACCATTGGGCTAATATTGAGACGATAACGCCAGGGACGCTATACTTTATTCTATGGCTTATAATTTTTAATCTAAAATTTGATTTCACCATTATTTTTTTGGAAATGCTTTCATCATTGAAGAAATTGCTCTTTCAAATGCATCAGTATCTTTATCCCATCCACCACCTCTAGTACCAAAGTTATTAGCCACCCATAAAACTTTATTTTTCTCAATGTCTATAAGTCTCGCGCTCAATTCGACTGTAAGATATCCGACACCTCTATCGCTGGAATGCTCAAACGCTGTCGTTTCTACCACCATAACTGCTTTAACGTTTAACATTTTGCCAATTTTGCTTGCCCCTTGTTCAGTCAATCCAGAATTCTGGAAATTTATTTCATCCAACGCCTTTTTAACATCAGAACGTGACGCTATTCTATATTTTTGTGACATTAAGAATCCCGTAAAAATATCTTCTACATCTGCTGATTTCCTACTTTTATCATCTTTAACCAATATGGCAATCTTATCTAGGGATGTAATAGTGTTCTTGTTTTCCACGCACCCGACAGAAATTTTAAAAAATTCATCTTCATCCGGGAGAGTTTTGTTGAGCGGGGGGACTGCCTTTATGGCAGCGCCTCTAGCTAAACTAAACCAAGAATAATAAGGAGAGTCGCTCATAGCGAGCGTTAGAACTTCTCCAGTCTCAACATCGATTGTTTTTAGGCTAATTTTTTGTCTCTTGTCCCCTCTTTTTTGTACCGTTTCTCCTCTCGCCAGCATAACAACTTTAACATTCAGCATTTTCCCGATTTTACTAGCATCGGCATCTGTTAATCCAGATGATTGAAATTTAATTTCTTTCATTAGCGTTTTAATATCCGACCTCGCCGTTACGTTGTATCCATAATTTAAAAGGACGACATATAATCCGTCCTCAATATTTCTCTCGTCAACAGAACTTGCATCAACTACCACCGCGATATCCCTAATGTCATCCAATCCCTTGGCGCGGAGACTTTCAGAGGCGGCGACTCTAACGTTTGGTGCATAACTACAACTTGAAAATAATAAACTTATAAAAATAGAAAAGATAATTAGCGGTAAATTATCACAACAAACTTTTTTTGAAATTTTCATCTTGAGAAATTTCCTTAATTGAATTTTCTATTGATGTAACTGCCGCATCACTATCAGACTCGCCTCCATGGGGCGTCTCCATAGAATTTGATATCCCCTTAACTGTTTTTGAATATAAGACACGACCAGTGCTAATATCCACAACTCTAACCCGAAGGTTGCAAATTGTTTGAGTTGTTTTTGTTTGGATGCCATAACCAGTAAAATTTTTCGATTTTTCCGCTATATCAATAATTGTCCCGCAAACTAATATATTAGCGCCAATCATCTTGCCAACTTTCAGGGCCGTTGAACTATCTACCAATCCGCTTAACATTGCAAATTGGTTTTCTTCCAACATCTTATTTAAGCTTTGGCGCTCAACTATTTTAACACCCCAATTAGTAAGTTCATCCTCTAACAACGACCTTGGAATTTCTGAATACCTATCGACTGTCATTTTTTTACTCTTAAAATCTAAGTCGTTCTTTGGGCCAGTATCGTAGGAAACGGATGACCTTATCTTTGATAAGTTTTCAAATAGAGAAACAAATACTATCTTTTCTCTCGCTGACACATCACCAGGTGAGGCAGTTCCGAACAATGCCGTTGCCACTATAACTAACAAGCAAGTTAAGATATTTCTTTTACGAAATCCCATGCCCGAAACTCCTTTTTAATATTCCCAACACAAGTAACCGAAAATTTAAACTGCTCCTTACTCGGCTTCTTAAGTCCTAACTGCTCGCTTACATTTTCCCAATACCGATAAACTTGATCATCCTTTCCCAACCGTTCATAATTCTGGCGCTTATTTTCTAAATACTCATCGTGATAAAATTTGTCTGTTTCGATTTCAAGGAAGTTGAGTTGATAACGGTTATCTTCAGCCAGAACTAATAAAGCGTCTGGGATTAGATATGGCGTGTCTTTTGGAAATCTCGGAAACAGCAAAGCCTTAAAGTTCGTCATCTTCCTGGCCTTTATAAAAACGTCTGTCTTTAAAATGCTATCCACTCCCCCGTCTCCTGTCGGTTCTGGTTGAAGTAGATTTACATTATATCCCAATTCCTTTAAGAGTTTTGTGGTCTTTGGGGTGGCTCGATATTCTCCTGCCAGCATTCCAAGTTGCACGAGCTTGTCAAGTTTCTTCTTCCCGCAAATCTTTTCGTATCGGGAATTAATTTGTTTTATCTGGGCTTGGGTGGCGTATCTGAACAGGCGGATGTGATAGAGCATATCAACCATTAATTGCCAACTGCCACCGCTGCCAAGAGAGCAAAGGGGCTGTAATTCCTCTTTACAGGTCTGTAAAAAATCGTCAAGCACAATTATAAAACCTTGTAATTACAGTTAGTTAGAAATTTACAGGCCATCAATCAGGTAAAAAATACAATTACAGGCCTGATTGATCAACCTGTTTCAATTACTAGAAAAATTATTTGGTTTACAGGGGTATATTAACCCCACCATCCTCTCTCTACTCACCAACTGCCTAGGTCACACCGCCCTCAAAAAAAATGCAATCTTAAATCCACCATCCCTATCAAAATCATACGAACCAAAAATAATCAAATCCTGAAAAAATCTACCCTGAAAACAGAAAAACCAAAATAAAAAAAAGCTAAAAAATATCAGCTATATCCTCAGCCAAAAGACACACCGTGAAAACAAGTCACCAGCCTGGCGCCGGGAGCCAAATTCTTCAAAACACAAAACCATTTCCAAAACCCATCAAACTCATTCAAAGCACATCAGGCGCCAGAATACTCAGCTAACACAGCAACAGCAAGCCCACGCACAACCACGGTTCCAACCACCGCACTGGACAACGTCCGCGCTCCAGCCATCGCAAAATAACTGAACAGCAATGGCGGACGTAACAACCACCCAGCTACGCACAAGGTACACCCGTCATGCAATCAATCAAGACAACAACCTTAATATCTTCATCTCCTCATACCCGTTTAAAAATCTAATTTTTTAGAGGGGCAGGGGGAGGCTCGAAAAAATAGTCCCACTTTTGAGGTTCCCCCCTTTCCGATATTAAACAAGAGCTCCCTACTTTTCCGGGGTAAGCCCAAAGGGGGATAGGTTCGGAAAGGGGGAAACCGGCAAGGGGGACGATAGATTTTTTATAAATAAAATTTTGTTTTTAGGGCGGGGTCCCCTGAAAATGAAGTTTTATTTTAGGGTATGAGGAGATGAATTCCTCTGGAGTAAAAATTAGGAGGTTCCTGATTTTTATGGAGGAGGAACAACTACTTCTCTTGCAGTTGCCCTGCTTGCCGCGAGCAGGGTATCAAAAGAGAAGCCCGGCCTTCTTTATCCAGATTCAACAACAACAGGGATGCCGACTATAAAAAAAGGAGAGGCTAATGAGCCCCACCTTTTTTGTAATCTCCCCCCTGTTCTGCTCGGACACGTCCGATCCTGAGGCCATTCTTGAAAGACCCCTTGATCAAGTCCTTGACCACCGTCACCAATTCCTCTTTGAAGGCTTTCTCTTCAGTCTTGTCTGGCCAAGTGACCTTGTGCTTGCTGAATACATCGGCAAGCGTCTCGATGACCTCAGTCATGAAGTCTTTTTTGTTTTCGTTTTCCATATGTTTTTTTGTCGGCGAAAATAAATAAAACTTTGATGAACAAGTTCGCCTTGCTTCCTCATCTGCTGAAATGACAGCAACGGAGACCTCGCGGTCTGTCAAGGGTGGAGCTGTCCCCATCCGTAGTGAAGCGAAGCGGAATGGAGGTTGTGGGCAGACTACCCTTGATGGGACGTGAGGTGTTGCTACAATGGAAGAAGATGAGGAGGCATGGCAGACTGCGCATACATGCAACGAAGGTAAGCCAGGCCGGGCGGGCAAGATGAGCCCCCGCTGGGGCTCCACCGCCATTGGGGTGGTGTCTTTAATAATTTGGCCTGCGGACAACGCGGCCATCTTTTTCTCAGCAGAAATCCAGATAGCCACGGAGACCTAGCGGTCTATCAAGGGTAGGCTGTCTCTATCCGCAATGGAGCGTTAGCGGAATGCGGGTTGGGGCAGACTAGCATTGATGGGATGCGAGCTGTTGTTACGCTGATAGGCGGTGAGGTCTTTGAAGGGTTGAATGCCCCCAGGTGTAATGGAGCGTAAGCGGAGTGAAGCCTGGGGGTAGACGATCCTTGATAGACCGGGGGGCAAGAGGAGCCCCCGGTGGGGCTCTACCTTCATTGGGGTGGTGGCTTAATAATTACTGTATGCGGACAACTGACTGCCACTAATGGCTGCGAGAGCTGCTGTCACGAGGGCGGGAATGGTGAGGCTGGCAGCCTTGGCTGCGCGCTGCCCGTGCCATGCTGTTGCCTCCCACCTCCGCTCATCACCGCTGCCGAATTCAAAAAAGGCCCCTGGCCTTTAAGCCAAGGGCCTTTTCGTCAATGAGGCATTAGCCTTACCGACTATTTCTGATCGCTCATACTTCCTGATGTCTGAGCGCCGGGATTTCGTTTGCCCTTCTTTCAGTAAAGAAGATATCTCTCTCAATACCCAAGGTAAAATGGCCCTTGAAGCGTTCCAACTCATCCAGGGAGAAGTAGCCCCATTCATCGTTGTGGTCTCCAAAGAGAGAAACAAACCCGAAAAAGGTCTTGGTCGTTGGATCGTACTCGGTGGCATACCATGTGCCGATTCCCGTTGGATTAAAGAATTTTGCGATAACCAGAGGATTTTTCTCTTCCTCCTGGCTACCAACCTGTTGGAACCTGTCCAAAAGCTCCATGTTTAATAATTCCATATTTTTGACTGGCGAAAGTAAATAAAACTCAGATGAACAAGTTCGCCTTGCTTCCTCATCTGCTGAAATGACAGCAACGGAGACCTTGCGGTCTGTCAAGGGTGGAGCTGTCCCCATCCGCAGTAAAGCGAAGCGGAATGGAGGTTGTGGGCAGACTACCCTTGATGGGCCGTGAGGTGTTGCTACAATGGAAGAAGATGAGGAAGGAAGGTCACGTCGCATCCAGACAACCAGGGTAAGACAGGCCGGGCGGGCAAGAGGAGTCCCCGGTGGGGCTCTCCCTTAATGAGGGTGGATTTTAAAAAAGGTATTGCCCGGCGCGTTGACACCGCAAGACCGTGCGGACACCGACAAGGATTATGTTACGCCGACAAAGGGGTGGTCAGGTCTCGGACGCCAACGCGAAGGCAGGAGTTTGTGACGTGAATATCGCAGAGGAGCAGTGCTCACACGCAGAATCATCCTCCTTACTGTCGATCAGCCGCCACGTTTTCAGCAGGATAAGATCGGCGTGTGCCCGCTTGCAGGCCCCACAAACCCAAATCTCCCTTCCGTCCCGGATTTGGTATTTAAAAAATTTCATCTCCAGCAGCCTCCAATTCTCGGCATTTTCCTCCTCGCTTTAGGACCACCCTGGCCTTCTGCGACTCCAGCAAGCAAGCACACTGCAACATACATCATTTTTTCAGAAAACATAGCCACGACACCAACCCCTCAAGAGCAAAATTCTCTAACCCTAGCCAAGTCAAGGCCCCACCTATTGACAAATTTTATAATATATTCAATACTTTATAGTTCTGCACACAGAACAATTGTCCTTTCAGATCAACAACAAACAAAGGAGGTTATTATGCAAAAAGGACGAAACTGGGTGGACTATAAAGAAATCAAGTCCACCATCACCATGGAAATGGTGCTCAAACACTATGGGGTGTTTGAGGCACTGCAAAAAGTCGAGGGGAAAAATGCCCTCGGCTGCTGCCCGATCCATAAGGGCACTGATCCACATCAGTTCTCCGTCTGTCTGACCAGGAACATCTGGCGCTGCTTCGGCTCCTGCAATACCGGAGGCAATGTCCTCGACTTCATCAGGATGATCGAAGGCGGTATTTCAATCCGCGATGCAGCCCTGCTCCTGAAAAGACTTTTTCTGGAACCAGTAGAAAGCCCTCCAATTCAGGAGGGCACGCAAACGGAAACAAAAAACGACCGGCAAGAACCGGTCACAACGGAAGAAAAGATGGCCCCGCCTAAGGAAGAGGTCAATCCACCGCTTCCTTTTACCCTGAAAAGCCTGCACATGGATCACCCATTCTTTGCCGAAAACGGAATCAGCCAAGAGACGGCAACCTATTTCGGCATGGGGTTCTGCAAAAAGGGGCTGCTCAAGGATAGGATCGTCATCCCAATCCACGACCACCAGGGCAGGCTTGTCGCCTACTGTGGTCGGAGCATTAACGACGAACAGGCAGAGCTGGAGGGCAAATACAAAATGCCCAAGGGCTTTGTCCGCTCGGCCCTGGTGTTCAACCTTCACCGGCTGAAAATAGATGAGGCTCCACTGCTTGTCGTGGAAGACTTCATTTCAGCCCTTAAGGCCCACCAGGGCGGTTTTCAAAAAGTTGTGGCCCTCATGGGCTCCAACATCGGAAAAGGCCAGGAAGAGGCAATTTTGGCCCATGCGGGGTCTGCTGGCAGACTGATTCTCCTCTTTGGAGCTTCGGAATACAGCCAGAAATGCGCCGATGAATGTCTGGACCTGTTTTCCGGGCGACTGTTCGTCAAAAAAATCGACATCGCCCCATTCGCCGAAACACCCTGCCAACTGACTTCCGAGCAATTCAGATCCCTGATCTGATCCCCCCGCTGTTTCCATCTGTTTTCACACCGACAACCACGCCTTGTAGATAAATAGGCTTACCTATTGTCGGACTACACCCTGGCCAGGCAGTGACCTGGATGAGCTTTCAACCCAAAAGGAGACGTTATGAAGAGAAAGAGAAGAAAGGAAATGAACGCGATCGAATTGAGAAAAGTTTTGAAAGATAGAGTTCTTTACTTGGACTGCGGGCACCGTTTCTGCCTCCATCCGTTCAGCAATACCCTGGTCATCACCACAAAAGGCGATTTCTATTGCCACAACTGCTATTTCTAAGTTTTACAAGACACCTGTTACAGGTGTCTTTTTTCTTGTTGCCACCCCGTGATGCAAAGCAACCGCATGCCAGAAGACAGGAACCTTCCTTAGGCATGCAACCTGGGAGAACGTGCGGCCTGAGAGATGGGCTTTTAGTCGGTCACAGGTCCCTGTGACGTCCCGCCACCAGTTTACAAGGCGGTGCCTGGTCAATCCGTAAACCCGCCGGAAAGACCCTGGCGGTCAGTGCCCTGAACTAAAGCCTTGCTGGCATGGCAACTTAAAAACCTAGCACACAATACGCAACTAGTCAAGAATACTCACTTTCTTGCCATTTCCGGCAATCCAGACACGCTCAAAAACCTGCTGAGGTTGATCAAGACTGAAGCTTGCCCTTGGGGCAAAGAGAAACATCCCCAGGCCCTTTTTCCAGGGATCAATTTCCTTTCCCATGGAGACCATATTACCAATACGTTCCATACTGGTGGTAATGGTCAACACCCTGGCATTCTTGAAGTGGAAAGTCGCACCCCAAGCCCCTGTTTTCCAGGCATGGTAATAGCCGAGCATCTTCTTGTAAAAAGAACTTCGGTAAAGGCTTGCTCGCCGGATCGGCATCGTCGCCCGGTCCGCCTCCAAAAAGAAATACATTTCCTCCTGCTCCTTGGAGCTACCCAAGCGCCGCAGGCCAAAAGCCGCATCCGGCACAACGGGAACCGTATAGGGCTTACGCTGGTCTTTCCGCAGCAGCACTTCCACCTCAAAACCAAGTTCTTTAGAAGGTGCCGCAGGCAGCGTCCTTCTGCTGTTCACGATCTCCTCCTGGCTGATAAACTCAAGCCTTTTCTCCTTCCGGCAGGCCAGCCTGACCATGACCATAAATTCAGCCACCCAAAGGGTGTGCTCAAAAAAGAAGCCATTCTTCAGGCCACTGTTCTTTGCCGTCCAGTTAATGGTGGAGAGCGGCAGGTCCAGTTCCCCGCTGAGATACTTTGCCCCGTTATTACCAAGGGCATAAATCATGGTATGGTTGCAGCGCTTATCCAGCCGGTCCGGCATAAGCAGTTGCGCCCGTGGTCGATCAAGCCAACCGGCATGAAAAAGCAGGTTCAACCTTCTAGAAACACCCTGCTGGCTCCCGCCTGTTAAAGCAGTAATCTGGTCCGAGGTCAAAAAACGGTGCTGGTAAACGTAGTGAACAATTTCAAGGTCACGGTCAGTGACCTTGAAGGGAGCAGACGGCGCAATCCGTTCGTAACGCGGTCGCCGAGGGATGTGAAATTGGGGCATACATTTTCAGTTATGAATAATACATTCATAGTATAGCATACCGCCCTACATCTCGGAAGGCCATGAGGCTCAAGCGGCCAGTACGCCAAAGCCAGATTGAGCCAGTTCACAAAACCGGTCAAAAACCAGGCCCCACTTGTTGCGCAGGTTTTCCAGGCGCGACCCCGGTTCTGACAGGTTGTAAAACCGGATATGGCAGAAGCGGGGTCGCGCATGAGCGCGCAACAAGTGGGGCAACCAGATTCCGCTAAGTTTAGCGACAAATAAGTTTCCCTCCCCTGCCATAGCCTCTACAAACCATCATCCCCTTTCAAATACCATTTTGTAGCCCGTAAACATCAGGGCCAAGCAATCAGTCAGATCAAAAACAAACAACAAAAAACGTTGTTATTACTAACTGTTATATATATTTACGGGCGTAAGTTTTAGCCAAGCTTCGGCCATAATCCAGGTTGAGGGTTAAGAAATTTGCGCAGTTTTCAGCCGTAAGGTTAAAGAATTTGCGCAACAAAGGTAATGACATTTGTGCAAATACCCTCCCGGAAAGGGACCAGATATCGGTCCACAAATTTGGAAAGGTTAACACCATCCTTTGACGGTTCTCAACCTTTTTGCTATACTAAAAATATATTTATATTTAATAATTTTATGGAGTTAAGCAACAAGTCAATCATCAAGCACAGCGCTGCCGTGCAGATATCGAACACCATCAACCTGCTCCAGCGCCGGGCCTGGAACGTCCTTCTCGCCAATGCCTATTATGACCTACCCAACCGGGAAGTCTTTGAAGTCGATTACGATGAATACATGCAGGTACTGGGGATCGCCAAACGAAGAAACCGACGGTATGTGGAGGAGTACCTCGGAGGCCTCATCAGCACCAGAATTGAATGGAATGTCCTCGGTAAAGTCTCGAAAGAGAACTGGGATTCGGAATGGGGAGCTACCGGGCTTCTAGCCAGCGCCGTGATCAAAAGAGTCAATGGCCGGAAAAAGATCCACTACACTTACAGCCACGAACTGCGCCACCGACTCTTCAACCCAAGCCTATACGCTCGCATCAGCCTGAGCATGCAGAACAAATTCAGCAGCAAGCATGCCCTGGCCCTCTATGAGCTGTGTGTGGATTATTTTATCGCCCGGAAATGTCAAGGCCAGTCTCCATTCATCCCCCTGGAGGCTTTCCGCAAGGTGATGGGCATTAACGACCATGAATACAAAGAATTCAAATTTTTAAAACAGTGGATTATCAAAAAACCGCTGTCAGAAATAAATATTAAATCCGACCTGCTGGTCAGAGTTGAATACAAAAAGGAAAAGCGAAAAGTTGTGGCCTTGAAATTCCACATCTCACCCCAAAAAAACAATCCGGCGCTTCTCTTTGATCACTCGGCTGCGGGCATAAAAAATATGGAAATCTACCAACGTCTCAAAGATTATTTTCACCTGACATCCATTCAGGCGAATGAAATCCTGGCCTCCTATAAAGAAGAGGCCATCCTGGAGAACCTTCGCTATGTCGAAGGGAAAATCCGGGAAGGAAAAGTGAGAACCATTGGGGCCTATACTATGAAAGCCATCCAGGAAAACTACTGCTTCCAGCCCAATCTTTTTGAACTTGAGCAAACAGAAAAACAAAAGGCCCAGCAGGATGAAAGGCAACAGAAGCGAGAGATGGAAAGGCTGAATCAGCAGTATAACGAGGAACGGGAAAAATCTTTTCAGAAAAGTCTCAAGGAATTCCCCGATGACAGGATTACCGCCCTCAAAAATGAGGCTGCCCAGGAAAGTGAAAAAATGTATGGCCGCGATTTCAAACTATTGTCAACCGTAAGCGCCAGACGGTTCAAGGACCGCGTGCTTGAATTTGCCGGTTTTCCAAAACAAGAGGAATGGATCAAGGGAAAGGCGTCTACCGATCCTTTTAAGGAGATAACCGGCACAGTTCAGTAGCACCGCCCTCCGCCAATCACACAAGAAGCTTCTGAAGCCTTTCCAGGTGCTTTTTTCTTTTCAAAAAACGAAAGAAGGAGAGTCGTTTGATGTCCGCAATAATCCCGGCGGCAACTTGTGCTTTTTTCCTTGCCAGGTTCCATTCCTTTCTAATCTGAGCAGGATTTTTCCCATCAGGAAGGAGTTTCATGGCCTCTTGCATCTTGACGTTCTGTATCTCAAGGCGCACGATGCGCATATCCCGTTCGTCACGCTCCTGAATCCGTTTTTCCTTTTCATCCAGAAGTTTTTGGTAAAGCAATTGGAGGTTACGGTTGTACGCATCGAACTGGCCGGCCTGACCAGTTTGTTCGGCTCTGATCTGTTGATAGATGGGCTCGTGAAAGCTGAGTTCGCTGGGGAAAGACGGGGCTATCTTGAGCGAGGCGATAATCTCTCTGGCAATTTTACCTTCATCACGAAGCCTTTTAACTTCACTGAAAATCACCACGCAATTTGGATCAAAAAGGAGTTTGTTCGCCACCCCCCTTTTGATGTAAGGCTGAAGGAATGCACCAAACAGGCGCAGATATTTCCTTATACTATTTTCGGTCAGGCCGGTCTGGCCTGACAATTCTTTAAGTGTGAGCATTTGGTTTGAGGTTAATTATGAACATTAGGGCAACCCTGGCTAATATTTAGCTGATCTTATTATAAGATAGCACAATTTCTGTAAAAATAAAAATGTGAACCTGTTTAACCCGGAGAATCCGGAAGCTGATAAACAAATCGAAACTAGAGAAGTAGCGGCAGAGCATAGTACAGGTAACAACTATCTTGACAATCGTCGTGTGCGATACGATCATAAGGAAGCACCGCGGAGCGATCACCGTAGAATCATAATTGGGAACCACTTTTAATATCTACATACCTCCCTACTACCCTTGTGGGGTAGTGTAGGTTGAAAAAATTAAGCCTCAAGCCCCACATACAGGAAGGCAAAGATCCTTCTGCCCTATGGAGGCAGCTCTATCATGAAAATCCTGATAGCTGAAGACGATTTTTTATCACGCAAGCTTCTCACAAAACATTTATCCACCGTGGGAGAGATTGATATTGCCGTGAACGGCGTGGAGGCAGTCAACGCCGTACAGTTAGAGCTTAAAAATAATGGGAAATATGACCTGATCTGCCTGGATATCATGATGCCGCAGATGGATGGCCAGCAGGCTCTTTCGGAAATTCGTCGACTGGAAGGGTTTTTTAAGCTGCAACGGGAACAGGGAGCAAAGATATTTATGACAACCAGTTCATCTGATAAAGACCATGTGGTAAAGGCAGCCTTAGCGGGTTGCGATGCCTATCTGATCAAACCGATAACTAAAGTAAGGCTGTTTGGGGAGCTGGCGAAACACGGGCTTACATCCGTCGCTGATAATTTTTCCTAACTTGAGGTAAATTAAAAAAAATGGTTCATTAGTAAAAAACATGAAAAATGCATCCGGTTTAACCAACTTTACTCAGGTTTTGCTTCCAGACCGAGCCATAACAGAGAGGAGAAATCCGACACACCTCATCATCTCTAAAACAATAGGTTGAACTCAACGAACCGTCTGCTCGGCCATACTGCCCAAAGAACAATTCCTTGAAATCTACCGCTCCGACTCACACCAAGCAGCCAGGGCCTGCCTCTGGCAACGAATTGAAGCGGCATTATCGTTCATGATCCAACCTTTGTCGAGTTGGGCCGGAAGTTCTTCCGTAAGCAGCATTTCACTCGTTGCTCAACCTAACGCAGCACTTACCGATTTCACGGGACCACCGGTCACCTCGTTTTTCGAGATGGCATATACTTTGTAGCCCAGATACCCGACTGCGGCAATAAGGGCCAACGGCAATAATCCATGTCCCAGAACAGCACCACAGGCAGCCTTGCAACCGCCGGCCATTGTATGCATTCCCATGCCGCCGCCAGTTCCGCACCCGGCTCCGTAACCGGCACCATAGCCGCCACCCGCGCCATTTCCCCAGGCCACTGTTTTAACGCTGCCAATTAAATTCGGACAATTTGCAATCATGGCAATCTCCTTTTCTATATTATATATTGCAACTACGAGAACTTCTTTAAAATCATAATCTTCGGATGTATTGAGATGGTTATAACCTGACAGTCAGCCTCTAAATGAAGAGGTGGTCATGCCTCCCTTGGTTGGGGTAAAGATGGAGTTGCGAAGCTTCATCAACCTCAAAACAGGAGAGTGTCATGACCACCAAACACAAAGTAGCACGAAGGAAGCTCAGTTTGCTAGAACTCGCTTCGGAATTAAACAACGTCAGCAAGGCCTGCCAGGTGATGGGCTATTCTCGGCAGCAGTTTTACGAGATCCGCCGCAACTTCCAGACCTATGGAGCCCAAGGCCTGCTTGATCGTCTCCCCGGTCCCAAGGGGCCGCACCCCAATCGGGTCAGCGAGGAGGTCGAAAAGGCGATTTTGGAACACAGCCTGCATCAGCCAACCCACGGGCCGGTGAGGGTCGCTCAACAACTTGTCCTGCAAAACGTCCAGGTCAGCGCCGGTGGAGTCCGGGGCGTGTGGAGTCGCCACAATCTTCAAAGTCGGCATGACCGGCTTTTACGCCTTGAAAAAACAGTCCGTGAGCAAAAACTGGACCTCAGCGACACCCAGGTCCGCCTGCTGGAACGGTTCAGCCCGGAGTTCCGTGAGCGGCACATTGAAACCCGGCACACCGGCGATCTCGTGGCGGTGGACACCTTTTTCGTCGGCGTCCTCAAGGGGGTTGGCCGAGTATATCTCCAGTCTGTCATCGATTGCCATTCCCGGTATGCCTGGGGTCGTCTCTATACCTCCAAGCTGCCGGTAACGGCCGTGCATGTGCTCAACGAAAACGTGCTGCCGTTTTTCGAGCAACACGAAGCCCGGATTACCACCATTCTCTCCGACAACGGCCGGGAGTTTTGCGGCCGCCCGGATCGTCATCCTTACGAGCTGTTCTTGCAGCTTGAAGGGATCGAGCACCGCACCACCAGGGTCCGTAGGCCGCAAAGCAACGGCTTTGTCGAACGGCTGCACCGCACCTTGCTCGATGAGCATTTCCGCCTCCAAGGCCGCAAGAAATGGTATGAAACCGTGGAGCAGATGCAGGCAGACCTTGATGCTTACCTCAAGGTCTACAATACGGAACGTACCCACCAGGGGCGCAATATGAACGGCCGGACACCATACCGGGCGTTTACTGACGAGTTGCCAAAGAACGACGTAAAGGGAAATACAAAAAAAGCGGCGTAATTTTTCACCCCGCCAAGGGTGGCAGTGTCAGGTGAATACTATCTCTGTACACTTCGGAGGCACTATACTATTCACATAGTGAATCTTGAACGCCGCTCTTAACAAGGTCTTTCTTTAGCATATCTAACGAAACCCTGGCTACATCAAGCCGCCTACTCTTGCCATCAATCACCGACTTGAGTGCCTGCCACGGATGGTTAATCATGTTTTTTAGTCCACTTGGCACAACTTCCTGAGATTTCTGATACTTCTGCAGCATTTTGAATTCCAGCATCGTCAGATGATAAACGATTTCCTTACTTGTTCGCAAAGCGTCATGGAAATCGATCTCGGCCTGTGCCGTTTTTTGTGAGTTGAATTTTGAACCATTATGCCATTTAAGAACGTTATCGGCGGCGACATGAAAAAACTTGTGACTCTTTTCCAGCAAACCGATTTCCGGAATCTCCTTGTACGCCCGCAACCCTTCACCATAGAGCCAGACGCCAAGCTCACAATCATGGTATGAAGGAAGCGAGACTGAGGTTGAGCTTCTATGCAGGAGCATTTCAAGCTGACAAACCCACTCCACATGGGTAATTCTGGCGATCGTAATATCAATCAAGGTGGATTTTTCTCGCAGTCACTTTATGTCTTTTATGCATATTGCCCCAATACCGTATTTGCACTATAGTCATATCCTACAGATATTAAAAACGAAATTTAGTTGTGGGTCTATGCGTTTTGCGCATGGCAAATAGACCACAAAAAGGGAAACAGATGAAATCCGACTATTTACACACATTTATTATTTCCATTACCTCAGGCAGTTTCTCCAAGGCAGCCGAGTCTCTTTGTGTCACCCAGTCTGCCGTTTCCCGGAGAATACAGCAACTTGAAGACCAATACGGATTTTCGTTGATTAACCGAAACGGCCCGATACTTGTCCCGACCGAAGCGGGCAGAATTGTCCTGGAAAAAGCGATCAGGATGCTCGACCTTGAAAAAGAACTGGCACAGGACCTGAACGTGCTTCGCCAAAAAGCGTGTGTCGGTTTCGGCTGCAGTCCCGCATTTGGCATTGCCTATCTTCCTCAGATTATGAAGGTTTTCATGCTGTCGCACTCAACGGTAACCGGAATGAATTTTTCTTTTGAGGTTCCGGACAAGGTCCTCGAGGGTCTGCGTGAGGGGAGTTATCGGGCGGGGGTGATTGAGCATTTTGAAGATTATGATTTCAGCGGTTTTGAGAGCATGGCCATGCCGGACGACAAAGTGGTCTTCGTCAGTTCACCCTCTCTCAATATTAAGCAGAATGCGACGATCGATCAGCTTATTGCCTTCGATATTTACATGAGGAAAGAAGGATGTTGCTCCACCAAGCTACTCGCATTCAATATGGTAAACATTAACAGAAATTCGAATGAGTTTTCCCGAACGATCGTGTGCGACGATCTGCACCTCATAATCAATTCTGTTTGTGAGGGGAATGGCATTACCTTTGTTTCACGGTCTCTCGTGGACCATCATATTCAGCAGGGGACCCTCAAAGAACACCGCTTGCCCTTATTTCAGCACACCCAGCACCGGACGCTCATAGTAAAATCGCAACCTGCCGATCTGCTGTTAAAGGATTTCATCGATTGCATCCTGGCAGTATTTGAAATACCGACTTTACATGCCACCTGAAATCATGCCTTCAGTGCCTGCCCGATCCTTTGTAACTGCGCCTCTTTGGCGGCAAGTTTCTTCAGTATAGCGGTATGGCTCTGTGGTCCGTTGCCAGAATCGTTCAGATTTTTCTTTAAACTGAGAATTTCTTTCGATAGCTTGGAGGCTACTGCCTGGAGTATTTGTCCCTTATTGTAGTCGACAGCAAGTGAACTTGCAGAAAACGTTGCGCCCGCATGCCGTGCCCAGGAACCAGCCGCTCTTCGATTTCAGGTGGACGATCATGGATGCTAACCATATCCGGGAATGCGCCCTCGTCGGTCCTCTCCCCGCGCCCTGGGACGTCGCTTGGCGTGTCCGAATCGCAACCAACCGATGACTTCCTTGCGCAGCTCACCTCGCGGCATGGCGTAGATCGCGGTATAGATGGTTTCATGAGACACCTGCAATGTGGGCATATCTGGATGCACGATGGACAGTGTGCCAGAAATCTGCTCGGGCGAATAGCCTTTTCTCAGACACCCCATAACACGCTCCCACAACGCAGTTCCTGGCTCCAACCGACGTTCAACGCGCGGCATGACCGTGCAGACACGGGCCCGCTTATGGGCGACTTCGGAACGTTAGCCACCCGCCATCGGTGGACGCCCGGGACTGCGACGCGTCCTCAGGCGCACCCAACTGTTTCGATGAAGTTCACGAGAAATCGTCGATGCCGAACGACTCAATCCCAAGGCAATTGCCGCTGGCTTGATCCCCATCTCCAGTTGTGTTTGAATCATCGTTCGCTCTTCAATACTCAACTGCTCGTAGATTTTTCCCATGCAACATTATCTCCTAAAAATGTTGCACTTGGTATTTGAGCGCGCCCAGTTAACACCACGTAATCTTTTCCTAAAATACCTTGAAGAAGAATGCGGTTGGTGGAATCATCATCGACAGCTAAAATTATTTGTTTCTCGTTTATGAGTTAGTCGGTGGATGTCAAAGCTCTTCAGCCTGAGCCATATACATGGCGCCTTTTGCCACTGCGGTAAGGGGATTATCAGCCAGCCGCACCGAAGAAATCTGTGCCGCCAGCCGCGTTTCTTTAGCCAGCCTCTTTTCAAACATCTCCTTGAAACCTTCAGGAAGCACAACTCCGCCGCTCAAAATAACCGGCACTGGCCGACCAATTTTATACAGCAAGCCCTTGCCCAACTCTTCCATAAGAAGATTAACAACATTGCTGATCAGGTCCTCGTAATAAATGTGAAGCGCCACTTCCAACCGGTTGCTGGGCATACGGGCCAGAGTAAAGATTTTCTCCTTTGTTTCCTTGACAGCGGAAGCCTGCTCTCCGGTTACTGCGCTTACCATGCTGTCAATGTAATCGCCACCGGTCTGAACACTAAAAGAAGTCAGCGGGACAGCAAGATAAGCGGCGCAAACATTACACATGCTGGCACCGATACTAACGCCAATCCCGGTGAAATTATTTTCAGCGAGTTCTGACATGATCACTGCCAGGCCCTCGTTAATCGACATGGTCGTATAACCAAGATGATTAAAGAAACGCCTGATTACTTCGGTATGATAGACCAGAGTATTTAATCCATCCAGCGGCCGGCCCGGGACGGTAAAACATAAGGGGGTCGCCGGAGTACGCGGTCTGCCAATCAGGTTCTGCATTATGGCCTCGACCAGGGGAATCCCTTCATTCCCTTGAGAATACTCGGAGGGTACCGGACGCCATTGATGGGTATGAAATTTTTCGGTGAGCTGATCAGTGCCGTAGCCAATCAGATACTTAAGGTTCGTCATCTCAAAATAGGGAATTTCATTTTGAATAGGAGTGTTTTTGGTCAACGTGGCAAAAGATACAGAGTTGAAGAAGTTGATAATTTCAACTACCGGTGCTTCACCTTTGCGACTTTCCGCAATTACGATGCCGCCAGTGCCAATATCTACGCCCAAGGGACTTTGCGGCCGGATAACTTCTTTCTTCACCGCTGTATCACGCTTTAGCCCGGCCGCACCTTCTACCGCAGATGCGGCAACCTTGACCATCGTACTATCAGGCTCGGCATTTCTCTGGCCGCCACTTTCAAATGCACCCAATAGTTTAGGCGCCTCATTTTCCCCATTGAGTCCATATGAACCTTCTGCTCCGCCGACTCGATCTTCCATTTCATCCGCCATACAGCTCGCCTCCTTCCGTCTTAACAGTGTCTGTTTTTCTGTATTAGATATCTATCTTAAGAGAATCAAACATCTTGTTCAGATGCTTCCGATACTCGCCAAGCTGCGTTTCCGCATCTTCACGTCTGGCAACATCCGAGGTAAGTTTAAGTTCTGTTCGTTTCAAATTGATGCACGACTGTACCAGGGATCTTAATTCATAAATATTAAAAGGCTTTTGCAAAAAAGACCTTATCCCCAAGTCGTAACAAGTTTCCATATCCTCAGAACAGCCATGACCGGTAAGCACTATAACCGAATAGGGAGCATCCGGCTTAACCTGAAGCTTAACCAAGAACTCATTACCATTCATGACCGGCATTCTCAAATCGAGAATAAGCAAAATAGGCTTATGCACCTCATAAGCCTTAAGGCCCTCTTCGCCATTATAGGCGCTGATCACCTCGTATCCTTCATCCTCCAAGGCATCGTTGATACTTTCATGTACAATCTCTTCATCATCGATAATTAAAATTTTGTTATTTTCCATTTTCATCTCACCTTAGCCGCTTGATTCGATGCTGAAGTCTCACTCTGGGGAGATGAGTTCTTAACTACCCTCAACTGGATACCACTCAAACTCCGTATTCTTCTGCAACAAATCCCGCAAGTTCCTGTCCAAGCCGTGAAAGGCACGGGTAAACTCGATATACACATCAAAAGCGACCGCAGAAGGGTCGGAAGACAAGATGTCATCCAACATATTACGAGGCTCACTTATCATAGATGACGTATAAACATACTCTAAAAAAACCTGATCCGGCCGATCAGGATTATAAAAAATCAACTTGATCTCCTTGGCAATATTATCAAGGAGCAAATACTTTATATCTTTTAAGAGGACAGGCTTTTGCTCTCGGGTCAACAGCCCGGTGGCAGTAATTAAATCGAGACTCTCCTCAATCTGAGAGAGAGTATTTCCAAGAACATCAGTTGTCATCTGGTTATTTTTTGCATCTGATCAATTTCCCCCCCGTTTGGGAGAGGAACGAAACTGAATGGCGACTTCCATCCTGTTCTCAGCATCCTTAAATACCCGGTAAGCCTTTTTCAGAACTTTGTCGTGCCCCATAATGGTTGGCAGCTTACTTTCTTTTTCCTTACAGATCCCTTGAATACCGGTATCGATCGCTTTCAACCGGCTGATCATGATCTCTTTTTCATTTTTGATGTTTTCCAGTTCCCCGGCCATTGTTTCCAGCATGGATGAACTATTTTCAAGATCATCATTAACCGCCTTCAATTGCATTCGCTGGAAATTGAGATTTTCCGCCAACGGGGTCTGCCGCACCGGCATCTTTTCTATCCGAGCCAAGACTGTTTCACGCTTGGCTGCATATCCAGCAATATATTCATCGGTCTCGGAAGCAATTACCGCCAAGCCATCAAGCTCAGCGGTTACCGCTTCAATCTCCCGCCGATATTTGGCGTTTTCCTTCCGCAAGAGATCGCGCATGTTTTTGATCTCATACAGGGCGCGGATCACATCGATAGAAGACTCGAGTTCCTTCTCTTCGGCAGGCACGGATTTCATCTCCCCACGACTCATCGGTTACCTCTTGCGAAGCAGGTCAGCAGAAGCATAATAATCCTTCCGTACCCTTACCTTGTTATCAGTAAACGCTGCCCGCAGGTCTGCAATTTCTTCTCTTGCTTCCTGTAACTCTTTAATGAGGGAGTATTTGTCCTCCATCACCTTTTGGCACTCCTCCTGCAGGACAATAATCTTTCTTTGATAACCGACCTTCTCTTCCTTTAGCTGGTCAATCCTCTCCTGCAGGTTATTGTGCTGTTGCCTGGTCGCATTTTGACGCGCTTCGAGAAAGTTTATTTCAGAAACCGCGTCTTCTTTCTCTGTCTCCAAGCGGGCGATCTTACTGCGTGACTCATCCAAGCTTTCCTGAAGCTTGGCATAGCGGGCGTTTAATTCATGAACCTTATTCTGCACCGCTGTCCGCTCGTCAATCAGCTGGTCGATCTCCATCTGAAATTCACGCTTGGATGGCATTTCCGCTTCCATCCTGACAATCTTTTTTGCCAGCTGTTCCTTTTCAGACAGGATATTAGCGATAATCTCCTTGGAGGCATTCAGGTCCGTTTCCAATACAGAGTTCAATAACAGGACACGTTCAAGCTGAGTCTCCATATTACTGATAATATGGGCCATTTCCTCAACGGATCTTTCCAGATCAACATTGTAGGAGACATCCCTTAAGGAATCAACGCCCTTTATCTCTGGCAAAACAGAGACTCTGGACGATCCTTGCTCAACAGACTGCTCTGTAAATTTCGCACTTTTTTTCCAATCCGTGGTCGCTGCTGGACTCATAGCACCTTCTCCTTGTGTCCGTAAAACATCAAGCCAGTCCGGGTGTGATCGCTTTTTATAAGCAAAAAAACATCCGTAATGCCTCTATTTGTCCCTGTACCTGTAATAGCTGATTTTGACATTATGCTCCATTTGCTTCAGCTTGTCACTCAAACCGATGATGGATTTTTGCGCATGACCGATCTGATGATTGAGGAATTCCACCTCCCGATACTGTTCAGGTACTTCAGCTTCCACAGAAATCATTTTTTCGGCCCAGATCTCGATCTCACCGCTGACAAATCTGATCTCTTCCACCAATTGACTAAGGGTGGCCATATTATTATCAAAGCGCTGGCGCTTTTCCTGTAAAGTCTTTTCAACCTGTTGCTGTTCGGCTACCTGAAAATTGATCTCCGAGTTAAGAGAACTCTCGTTTGCCAAACTTTGCAAATAGTCGTCCTTGGCTTCGGCAAGCTGGTCAAACAACTGTCTGGCCTTATTGCGTCGCTGTACCAGATCCCTTTGTAAATCATGGAGCCGTGTCAACAGAAGGCTGTTCTCTTCTTCCAGATGGTCCAATTCATCAATCAACGCCTGCTTTTCAAGCAGAACGCTATCCTCGCCATCCTTCTTAAAGCCCTTGTATTCTACCAGCCGGGTGAGCAGCTCATCTTTTTTGTCAATCCAGCTCATCATCCGTTCCTGGATTTTTCGCGGCAAATTGCGCTGCAGAAGCTCGGTTTTCTTTTCCAGCCAAGTGCTTTCCGTCATAACTATTGCATCATTCGGCACTGTGATCTTCTCCAGCGTCGGTTATGTTTGAGGAGGAGTCGCCTTGACTTTGGCTGGCTTCTTCCTTGACTATCTCAGCTTCTGGTTCCGTCTGCACGCTCACATTTTCTTCTGCCTGAGCAGCATCTTCCGTTATCTCAATCTCCTTAACTGAAGAATTGCACACCACGGTTGGCGCTTCGCTTAAAACAACTGCCGAGGCCTCGTTTAATAATTCCGCCGATTGCACGGGGATTCTTCCCATCGGCTCATCGTCAATTTCCGCCTTATTTGCGGCAGCTCTGGCTTTGCCGCCACCTTCACACTCGATTCGTTCCGTTTGCCACCATTTTTTCAAGCGATCCAGTTCAGCAGTCAGAACATCGCCACTGGCACTCTTATCAAAGACAACCTCTTCACCCGCCAGTACCCGGATAGCCCCCAAGACCTTTTCTCGAACTTCAAGGTCATCATCACGCAACTGCCTGATGAGTGGCAACATACTGGAATTATCTCTAATATTGGCCAGTGCCGAAACCACCGCTTTCCGAACGCGGGCATCCTCATCGCCGAGACACTGAACCAAGGCGGGAACTGCGTCTTTATCATCCAGCCAACCAAGCAGGGTGGCTGCGGTTTTTCTCACTTCATGATTGGTATCGCTCAGGGCGTTATAAAAAACCGACCGCACCGCAGTATCTTCCGGGGCCAATTTGTAAAGACCTCGCAAAACGCTTACTCTGACACGTTCATGGCGATCACTGGCACAATGTAAAAAAACAGCTTTGCTCCGCTGATCTCCCAGGTTTACCAATGAATTGATTATTTCGTTGGTGAGATGCGGGTCTCCAAGGCCAATGGCGGCATGCAGCACCGGAACCACCGAAGTGCTTCCCATCTTGCCTAATTCTGCCGCAGCCAGCATTTTGATCTCGGTTTCTTTATCCAGTAAATCCTTGGCAACTTTATCAAAGATAGCCCGATCAGAAGCTGACTCAAATTTTCCATGAGCCAGCGCCTCTTTGATCGCAGCATTTACCTCGATAACCGCATTACGAGGATCTTCAGGCGATTTTTCTTTAATGTTGCGATTGACTATCAATGTTGCCCGACGATACTTTTCCTGCTGCTCACGGTTTTCAGCAGCCGCCTTCTTTTCCGCAACCATTTTCTTTTCTGCTTTCATCTTTTCTTCTGCGGCAAGCTTCTTCTCTGCTTCTAATTTCTTTTCAGCCTCAAGCTCGACAATCTTTACTTTCAGCTCATTGATATGGCGTTCATACTCTTGAACCTGGTTGAAAAGTTCTTTCACCGCTTGAGAATTCTTGACAGTATCCTCGTTTTCCTCGCCATTTGCAGTCAAGTTGGCGCTTGCCCTGCCAATTTCATAATAGAGTTTACCGACCTTCTCTTCATATTCTTGAATATTATCGTACAACCTGGCGGTTCCGGCCGGCCTGATGATTCCGAGTCCTCCGGTAACAAGCCCCTTGGCCTTGCCGGTCAGATCAGGAATATGTTTAGCTGAACCAATCACCTTATCTACCATCTTGGCCCCGGTGTCAAAGGATACGACTACTGCCGTGCCACAGCCGTTCAAAGCGGCGGCAATACCCCACAAAACAGAAGACCGCCTTATTTGATTGTCGTTATTGGCGTTCATAAATTTAATTCTCCCTGATCTTAACCGGTAAACTGCTAAGAAGTTACATTCCCGGAGTTTTGGTTCAATTCCGGCTCGCATGCTTCTAAATCCTGATTAGGAGTACCGAGCAACGTCTCTATTTTGGTGGTAACCATGCTGTAATCACGAATCTCTTTTTGCAGAGAGCGGTTAATTTCCTTAACTTCGTTAATAACATTGGCGAAGGTTACCAAAACATCCTTTTTCGCTCTTGTCCCCAAACGTTCTTTTTCCAGCCGGACAATAAGTTGATCGATATATTCGCTGGGATCTTCAAGTTTGTCCAGGCGGACTTTGACTTTTTCAAGATGAGCTATGGTTCGCTGATATTCTCCGGCAAGGTCTTTCTGGCCAGCAAGATCTTCCGTAAGTTTTTCCAGGCCGGCAACAATTTCTTGCTCCTGCGTCATCAAACCTTGCACCTGGGAGTTCATTTCGGACTGCTCATTTTCAAGGGCGTTGGCCGCATTCTCCTGAGCTACAAGTTCCTCTTTTACCTGGGCCGCAATATTGGCAAAGTAATACGCCAAGGTTTTATACTCTGCGCGAAGCTGTTGTTGACGAATTGCCAGATTATCTTGTCGAGCTTCGGCAGCCTGCTTGCCATTACGAATCATCGCCCGGCGCTGTTCGAGAAAAGTGTTCTTTTCTGTAAGCTGGTCAATCAGCTCCAGGTTGCGCCCCTGTACGAGCACGCGACTTTTTTGCTCTATCGCCATAAATCTATCATATTCATGCTCAAAGGTCTTCTTGGCAGCCTTGAGATTGAGCAATACATCCGCAGGCTCCTTAGCCACGGCCTCTCTCTGGCGAATATTGTCATTCAACTCAGCGAGTTCTGCCTCTGCCCTGACTACCTGTTGTTCAAGAAAAGAGAGTTCCAGGCGGCAACGATCGATCTCCACCAAAACAGATATTTTTTTTCGCCGATCCACCATCAAGGCGGTAACATCCTTAATAATACCAAGGAGTTCCTCTTTTGGTCGGCTATTTAACAATGTGGTTTCTAAATTGCTCATCAGCATCTGTTCTCTTTGCACAACTCGGCCATGTTGTTTTTTACGACGGCTCAGGCATCAAGCTGGATAGTTCCGATAACGGACTGTATCTTCTGTAGAGTTTCTGCTTTTTATGTGCAAGCAGGAATCACAAAACCAATTTTGGTAAATTCACTTATCTGGAGTTTTGCCTTCAAATCCTCCAGCCGCAAGGAAAGTTCCAGCCTGCTGTTGGCGACCAGAGAATCCTTGAGCTCGTTACAGGCCGCATTGACCTGATTTGCCAAAGACTCATACTCCTCTCTGGTTTCGAAACTCTCCAGGAAAATTTTCTCATATGCCCGGTATTGTTCCTTCAGGGTACGTATTTTTTCTAATCTCAGGTCGTTTTCTTTGACACATTCAGCCACTTCTGCCTGCAAGGTGTCTAATTCCTGCTGCCGACTGTCCCGTTGTTCGCGAGTATCGCTGATTTTTGCGGCAAGTTGCGTCAGGGCCAAGGCCAGATTGTCTTGCCTTGCCTTTGCGGCATCTATCTGGCAATGCTCATCCTTAATGGTGGTAAGCGACATTTCAATGGCAGAGGAAATGTCGGGGATTTCCTGGTCGGAAAATTCTTCGGGTAAGGTCTTGCAGACCGTGGGATCCAAGTGGTCGATCCCATGTTCCCGCAGGATAACAGTATATTTGTCCCGAACTTCGGTAAAAGATTGAAAATCTCGTTCAGCCTCGGAAATCTCTTTTTCCAGGGAGGCAAAATCTTCTTGCTCTTGGGTGGTTGCCGCGGTCAATCGTCGCGCATCCGCCTCAAGCAGGTCAATCTGTCGCTCCTGTTTACCAAGCAACGTGTTCCAGCGTTCCGTCGCAAAGGTCAGATTATCAATTTTTGCTTTTAAAGCGAAGAGGTCCGCTCGCAATCGGGGGACATCCCGTTTAGACGCGGCATAATTGACGTTCAGTTCCTTTAGATAGGAGTCCCGTGAACCCAGTTCATTCCTGAGGTTGAGAAGCTTGGCCTCAAGAGCCTGCTGGGTCTGGAGCAGATCCTGCAAGGTCTCTTCCCGCTCGGCTAGCGTCTGGCCACCATCATGGCTAACATCCTTTCCGGATGACAGGATGCAGTCCATTATGTCTTTTTTGGGTTGGTTCATGCCGTTTATTTTTTATCCCGGTTTATCTAGAACCGTTTGCCAAGGGGGAGCCCCCAAGAATAGTCCGTGTTCAGCTTTCCAACTGATCCCATGATTCCTGAATCTTCTGGGCTCGGGCCTCAGCAATTCGTTTATCGCGGAGCGCCTTCTCGAGGCCGGAGGATAGCTCCTTGTTTTCTGCGGCAAGCTGGCGTATCTGATCGCTCGCCTCAGATTTGACCCTTTGAAGCTCGGCTTGCAAATCAGCTACCCGGGTATTGAGCTGGCTAATCTCCGTGCTTGCCTGGTGCAGCTCCCCTTGCAGCTTCTTTTTCTGGCGGTCATTTTCCTCGGCCAGTGCGGATTTCTCATGCTCAAGCTTCGTGATGGTCTTCTGTTGATCATCGAGCTTGATTTCAATTTCACTATTTTGTTTATGAAGCTCTTTATTCTCGACTCTATTGTTTTCGATCTGCCCCAAAAGCCCTTCTTTTTCTCTCTCGAGATGCTCTACTTTTGAACTGCTTGCCTGACTCTTTTCTTCCGCTATCCCCAACCTTTCAACACAATCATCATTTGCGACAAGCTGAATGTTGAGTTCGTCCTGTAGTCTGATTTTCTCCAGCTCAAGATGATCAATTTGATCATTGAGCATCAGCAATACCTTGCTATGGGTTGATCCTACGGAGTTAATCAAACTCTCTATCGAACGTTCCTTCTCCCGGACCTTGGCCTGTACCTGGCACATTACTTCCTTAACCTTGTCCAGTAGGATTGCAGGATTTTCAATTACCATGTTCAGTGCCTTTTATTACAATCGTTTGCTGAGGGCTCATTACAAAACCGGCCACTATGCCATCGCTGGCATCGCATCGCCGAGATCAGCAGCCACTTCAACTTCAACCTTGGTAGCCTCAATCTTGCCCCTGATCCGATCAAGACGTTGTTCGCGTTCCTTGATCAGGGTGTCCATATTGCCTTCAATCGTATCCAGCTCAGAAAAAATAGCAGTCATCGGCTGATCGGCGTTAAACAAGGCGGGATCTTCCCGCCTGATTTCCAGCACCCGCTCCCCAACCCGATAAACCACCTGCATTTTTGTTCTTTCCAGTTTGTGGATATCGCGGGTAATTGCTACGCCGCGAAAGGTTCCTATGTTTCCACAGAAGGAAAAGCGTCTTTTTATCGCCCGCCCAAACTCTTCCAGCGATTCTACGAACAAATCGCCGACATGTTCCACCTTGTAGCGCAGATCACCTTCCATTCTCCACCTCCTGTCTTTGAGCCTTTATTCCGTAGTTAACGATGATGTCTCAAGTTCTTTCCAATATGCCTCAGGCATTTCCTTGCATAGCTTCAAGGCGCCATTGGCACCGGCATACAGTGGTTCTTCAACCTTAGTAACCTGGCCTGAACCGAGATGTTCGATCATGTATTGTTCGATTTCCTGCCGCAGGCCAATCATCTGGCTACCGCCACCGGCAAGGATTATGTTGTTGCGCAACTCCAGCTGAAACTCGGGATCATATGTGGCCACCAGCTTCTGTATCCCGCCAACAATTTCAGGAACAATCGAGGCGCAGGCCTTTTTAATCTCTTCAGTAACATCAAGTTTGGTCGGCTTGCCGTTAATTGGCAGAACAATCTCAAGCTTTTCCGACATTCTAGTGATCGTAGCGTTGTCTTCCTTGAATTTTCTCACCATGTTGGTGTTAAGGTTGGCCTCAGGATATTTCGCTTTAATCAAATCAAGAAATACCTGGTCGATATGGTTCCCTGCCAGATGGGTAGTTATCTGGTCAGACTCTGTTGGCAGAGAGCCACTCATCCTGCACAGGTCAACAGTTCCCGCCCCGATATCAACAACAATGGCGTTATGAAAGATATCAAGACCATAGGCCACACAAAAGGGCTCCGAGGCAATCATCACGGAATCCAAAAGTCCCTTGGAAAGAGACATGAGGGACTTCTTGTTTTTTTTGCTGGCCAGGGCCGGGGTTCCGATTACCCCACGGATATGGGTGGGAACCGAATGATCCGCCGACAGCTTGGTTAAAAGATATTTCAAGATTTCCCTGGCCGTGGCAACGGCCTTTTGATAGCCGTCAGGATCAACGGAATCATCGGTGTACTTTAACATCCCGCCCTCAAAAGGCCGGAAGATGTTAAGGGCCATCCGGTGTTTGAGCGCATCCTCGCCAAACACCATCATATTATCACCGATAAACTTCTGCGAGATGGCGTCCTTGGGGTATCCCACACAACTTGCCACATAGGTCCGGACACCATTGTCACAGGCGATGACACTTCGAGATGTCCCTAAATCAATTCCGACGTTAAGCAATCTATTCTCCCTCATTTAGTCAATCCTGTGTCTATTCTGCAGAATCTTTCAGCATACCTTTGCTGTCTTCAAGAATGGCCCGCATAAGCATGTTTTTTTCCTGACTCGGTTTTTCCTTGAAATCGTCCGCACCGGGATGCTCAAATCCGCGAGAAATTGAGATGCCCCGTTCTTCGATGCGAGCAAGCCTTTCTTCAATCCGGGCCAAACCAACCCTGATTGCGCCAAGGCTGTCGCTGTCCAAATGGACAGGAAGGCCACGATTGCCCACCCTGGCAACCTGACGCGCTGTCCAACTAAAAGGGGTAAACAGTTTTTTGGCTGATCCCCCGAGTATTTGTAAAGATGACAACATTTCTCTCGCCCCGTTTTTAATAGCTTGAGAGTCTGTGCCAAAAGAAGCCTTGCCGAAAGTTACTGGCCCTTGCCTTAAAGTAATGCCGCCTCTTTCCATGAGCGCGGCCATTACCATGGACGAATATTCAAGGGAGGCCGAGGTGAAGCGACCTGGATTGTTTTCGTTTAAACAGCTGGGATCAAAAACTATCTTGCTCATTGTCAGACCTCCTCAGAACCTTTGGCGATAAATAACGGATAACGTCGCAAAGTCACATATTACCTTATGCTGATAATCCTGAATATATTTTCAGATATCCTATATAGTTAACAAGACAATGTCCAGTAAGATTTTCTCGACTATGAGGTATTCTTTATGCTTGGACATCAAAAAAGAAGCCGGTAATTTTTTCGGAGTCATCAAAAAATGTGATGTTGACCGGCACGCTGGTTTTTGTTTTGTCGAACAGGATCACCTCCAGTATTTCAGGGGTCCAGTCCAGGTTTTTATATTTAAGATGAAACAACTCCCGTCGAGCGGCGGTCAGGGCAAAAAAATCAAGATATGACCGGCCGTTAATCCGGGCAAAGTCGTCGCATCTTAAGAGCTCAAGTCCCTTATGGTTAACAAATTCAATCCGCTCGGCCTCATCAACCAAGACAACTCCGGCCGAAAAGGTTTCGAGAAATTCAGGATAGGTAACTTCGAAGTTTGTTGCGCCACCGTCTTTAATCTGCGGCCGGATGTAACCACCGGATATCCTCGCCAGAAAATCGTCTGTTGAAATATTTTTCAGCAGAATTTCGACCAATCGCCGAAGCTCGGCTTTGTCCCAAGGCTTGCTGATATATTTATTTACGGTGCCGGAGTTGATTGCTTCGATGGCCGCATTGACCTCGGTATCGCCGATGAGAAGAATTTTCTTGCACAACGGCTTAATGCTGTTAATTTTGTTCAGTAATTCAGCGCCGGCCATCTCTGGCAGCCATTGATCTACAATGGCTAAGGATATATCTTCGGCAAGAAAAATATCCAACGCCTCCTGACCGTTTCTGGCGGTCTTTACCTTATAGGTATCCTTTAAAGTGTCTTGCAGGGCGGCCAAAACATCAGAGGCCTCAGCTACACAGAGAATGGTTGATTTAGGCTGTCGATCATATTTCCCTTGGCCATGATTCAAGCCCCAAGCATTTAGAACCATCAGGCATGCTTCATGCTGGCAAGCACTTCGAGTGTGGTCCTGATATAGGTAAGCTCTTCTTTGAAGCTCTCCTTATGCTTGTTCAAAAGAGCCTGAATTTCGAGTATCTTCTTGATCGCCAAACCAACGGCTACGGCATCCTTGTTTTTCTTGCGCTTTTTAGCCACGGTGTATCCGAGTGCTCCCATAACTGCCACCGGAGTGGCAAGAACGCCAAGACCCACAAGCATTCCCCCGCCAACCAGACTACCGGCTGACCAAAGGCCTGTCGCAACTCCGGCTGCGGAAAGACCGGAAACTGTGCCGAGTGAGGATAAGGCTGCCAGGGATCCTGCTGCGCCGGTACCAGCGCCAAGTGCAGTCGCCACGCCTTCGTTAAGGCTAGAATGATCTTTTTCAAGTTGCTGCAAGGCTTTACGCACATCTGCGGGTGCCTGTACTTTTAAATATTCCACAAAATCTGGCTCCATGCTCTCAGCTTCGGCATTATTCAGATTAGCGGTCGCATCAACAGCAACCTGCTCTGTGCTGTCTTTTTCCATTTTCAGATTCTCCCATTTTTCAAAGTGGCCATAAACGGCCAGGCAATAATTTACTGTTAATCCAGCATATCAGAGGCTTTTTTCCAATAATAATATCCTCCGGCAATGCCAATCCCGACCAGGGCGATCGGCCCCCAAATCCCTAAGCCGAGGCCAAGACCTAAGCAAAGGCCCTTGCCCGTCCCGATTGCCTTGCCGCAAGAAGCCGCTTTGTATCCAATACCATGATGCGCCATACCATGATGTGCATTATGGCCAGCTACGGTTATTACAAATGGACACTCTTCTACTGGTAGCATACGGTATCGCCTCCCTGATGGTAATATTATTTATAACTGTAAAAATTTTAGCACGTATTCATAGCTATTTCATAGCATAATAGTCAAATCATTTGTGTGTGTGTGTGTGTGTGTGTGTGTGTGGCAGGACAATTCCGGCATCAAGAGGGACGGCCAATATTCTGCTCAATCCAGATTTTTCTTGATCAAGTAAAATAGCAAAGCCGCAATGAGCGCCCAACCAACCGCAACTACTCCGGTCAACGGCCCTGTGCCAACCCCACCCGCACCACTGGTTTTTTCAAGTGCTGCCTGGATATGCTCAGATTCCTGGAGAATCAGTTTGATGTCAAGGCTGTGGAACATGGCATGGAAGCGGTTGCGCAGCGAGAAGAGCCGTTTTTCCAGCTGGTCTGTTTCCACACCCTGGCTCCTGAGGGTCTTGATTTTCTTTTCAATGGCATTGAGCATGGTGTCTCGTTTCAGCATCGTGCTTCTGATCAGCCAGGCTTTTTCCGGGGTGTGACAGGTCGAGCATTTCTTTTTGCTGATGAGATCAAGCGATGCTTTTTGGATGTCGTGGCTGCCGTGGCAGGTGACGCAGGTTGGGCCACCCTTGCCAAGGGTTCTGCCGTGGGCGCTGTCGGTGTAATGTTTTGTAACCCCCACATGGCAGCCGCCGCAGAGCGCAGGGATAGCGGTGGGGATCGGTACGCCGCGAAAGCCTCTTGCCGGGCTCATGGCCTGGGCTGAGTCCATGGGGTCGCCACCATGACAAGCGTTGCAGCCGACACCATGTTCGGCATGAATACTGGTTTCCCAGAGCTTGACCGGTTGGCTGAACTTGGTCGGCTGTGCGATGTGGCACTGAATACAGACGATAACCGGTTTTACGGCCGCGTCTGCCTGCGACGTGATAAGGATGCCGAGCGCCAGCAGTATTACTCCCAAGCATCTCATGAGTATAGTCCCCAAATGGTGAAACCTACCCAAATCAAGATGACGCTTATGGCTGTGCAGGTAAACACTGGCCGCTTGAGCGGGTGTTTTTCGGCTCCCTGGTCAAAAAAGGGAAGCATCGCCAGAAAGAATATGCCCGCCAGCTGGATGGTGATCCCGATTATTTCGCTGGGGAAAAGCTTTAATGTCTGGTAGTTGGCAAGAAAATACCATTCAGGCTTGATGTGGGACGGCGTAACCAGAGGATTAGCCGGCATGTATGCGGCCGCTGGGATAAACAGGTTGGGGAAAAAGAAGACAAAGGTCATAAAAAAGGCAAGATAAAGCGAGATGGAAATCAAATCCTGGAGCAGAAAATTGGGGAAAAACGGGATGCCGTCGGGGTGTTCTTCGTAGACGAATTTATCATCTTTCCACTTGTTGGTGGTATCTTCAAGACCAAATGGCGGGGTGGAGATGCCGGTTCGCTGGACAAGCAGGATGTGGATGATAATGAGAACCGCCATGGTTGCCGGAATTATGCCGACATGCAGGGTATAGAAGCGGCCAAGGGTATGATGGCCAACCTGATGGCCGCCGCGAAGCAACTCGACAAGGTACTCGCCAACCAGCGGGATTGCATTGCCAGTGTCGGTGGCCACGGTGGTGGCCCAGAAAGAAAGCTGATTCCAAGGGAGCAGATAGCCGGTAAGCGAGATCCCCATGGCCAGGAGCAACAGGGTGAAACCGGTAAGCCAGTGGAATTCGCGGGGGCTTTTGTAACTCCCCATGAAGAGTACCGAAAGCATGTGCATCAGCAGGACCAGGATCATCATGCTGGAACCAACGGCGTGCAAAAGGCGGACCAACCGGCCAAGGGGGATTTCGTTCATAATGAAAGAGACGCTGGCAAAGGCCTTGTCAACGTCAGGGACATAGTAAAGCATGAGCAGCAGACCGGAGGTGATCTGCAAGACAAAGCTCACCAACAGCACGCTGCCAAGCGAATACCAGGCATTGATGTTGCGCGGCATGAGGTAGCTGGTGCGCTTTTTGTTGATTATCTCATGCACACCGAGACGGACGTCAATCCATTCGTATATGTGCTTTAACAGGTATATCAAAGCAAGACCTTTGTGGTATCATGTCATTTGTAACCGTTCAGCATTGCCGCAGATGCGCGGAAGAGGCCTGCAAAGTGTGCTAGGTCCACATGTGTAGGCCGATGACAAAGCCAGATGTGATGCTGCTGAACGGTTACATGCCGAGTTTTAACAACGTTTTTCCGTTCCGGGTAAACGATTACTCATCTTTAGCCGATTGTGACTATGCCATTGGCGACGTTGAAGGGCAGCCTGTCCAAGGGGCTTGGTGGCGGGCCAGAGATGACTTCGCCATCAGGAGTGAAATAACCGGCATGACAGGGACAGATAAATTCCTGCCGCTTTGCATCCCACTGAACAATACAACCGAGGTGAGTGCAGACAGCGGAAAGGACGGCCAGTCTGCCATCCATTTTTTTTACGAGCACGGCGGCATAGCCGTTGTATTCGAAAAATTTTGCAGCACCTGCGGCAAGATCTTTGACCGGGATGGTGATCTTACCCTTGTTGTCAGTGGTTGGTCTTGGTATCAGATAATAACGAAAAATCGAAGAGGTAACCACAGCCCCGCCGGTAACGGCAAGGATGGCCAAACCACCAAGACAGGTGCTGATAAATTTGCGTTTGCTGTCATCCAATATGGAATTATCCGGATCCATCAGCTATCCACAGTTTTTTTTGCCCGTACCCGTTTTGGCTTGGGCTCGAGATTTCCAGAGGTTGCCGAGGCAGCTTTACTCTTTGGCGCGGCACGTTTCTTCGCTGCTTTTTTTTCTGGATTTTTTTCCTGAGCTTCTTGCTGACCCCCAACACCAATGTTCAGCCCGTTGCTGGTTTCACTTGGCTTCTCAACAGATTCTTCTTCACCGGCGGTAGCCACGGTTTCCACTGATTCAACCACCTCGGATTGCTCAGCCTGCTCAGGCACTTCAGCAGAATCTTCACTATCAGCAACGATCTCAGGTGCATCAACCTCCTCAGCGGCTTCAGGCCAAACCGGTGATGGCGGCAGACTCTCTTCATCTTCTTCGGCCGTTTCAGGCACAGCCGTCTTCTGTACGGGTGCGGCACCGCTTTTCGCTTTTACTGGCGCTTTCTCCACAGGCGAAAGTGCGGCAATCTTTGCCTTCAGTGTCTCAACTGCGTCTTTTTGCACATTGATCCTGGCAATAATATCTTTTGTCGGCTCTGCATGAAGAGCCTCAGCAGGATCCTCGAAACCTACCGTGACTTTGCCGAGTTCGCCATATAATGAATGGATATTCTTCTCATGTTCGGCAATTTTTTGCTCAAAGGCTTTTCGTTCACTCGGCAGATAAGCGGCCATCGAGTTGGAGATCGCCTTGCCGAAAAACGAAACCACCGCGCGGGTATCCATCGGGGCACTTTTCGCAGCCGGCTTTGCCTGCTCCGGTTTTGTGGTTTCAATCTCAATGATCCGTTGCTTTATCGCTTCAATGTCTTTGTTGAGCTCTTTGATATTGCCAACAATGGCGACAACCGCTTCCGAGGACATCGCCTCAACCGGATCGTCGTATTTTGCCGACAACTTGCCGAGTTCTGCATAGAGGGACTGAACCTTTCTTTCGGTTTCCTTGACTTTGACCCGGAGTTGTATCTTTTCCCCGGGAGAAACTGTCGATATGGCGGCGTTAAACGTATCGGCACCGATATCGTAGGCGGCAACAATAGCCGAGCCACCGACATTCAACATCTTGGTAATCGCATTCAGCAAGATTGAATCACTTCCCATGGCTTTGTCCCCTCCCTTCTCTCATTGAAATAAGCCGTTGTTCAAACAAAAAATCATACTTTTTAGTCTCATGAACGGCATAAGGGGCCGTAAAGGAATGGATAAAAAGTATAGATTATTTATTAACGGCCCCTAAAGTGACTACATCACACCGCTGATCAGTTTTAGGGCGAGCAGCAACAAACAGATCGCAATTAACACCTTGATTAAACGAGGGCTGGTTTTAAGCGAAATATATGCGCCAAAATATGCCCCGAGAATAGCGCCGATGCCGATTAAAACGGCAAAGTCAAAATCAATCTCATGCATTCCGGTAAAGATGATTACGGCAATGAAACTTGTAATGGCAAGGATGAAATGTGAAGTCGCCGTAACAACATGAACCGGCATGCCAAGCACTGAGCACATCAGAGGCACATGGAGGATGCCACCGCCAATCCCGAACAGACCGGAAAATATCCCGATGAAAAAACTCCCAGCCATTCCGATGCCCATATCTGGCGCATAGGAATGCAGTTCGCCATCAGAATCGTACAGTTGGCGCTCTTTCGGAGATTCCAGTGCCCTTGTCTGAACAATGGTGATATCCTGTTCCGCGAAAAAGTGCAGAGAAAGAGTAATCAGGATAATACTGAATAGAATCGAAAAACTGGTAAAGGTGAAATTCTGGGAAATAATGGCACCGATGATAACGCCGGGAACCGCTACCGTGGCAAACTTGATGCCGAGCTCGTAGTCGATTCTTTTGTGGGTGACATAGGATAAGGTTCCGGAAAGCGCGTTCATGAACACGGCAGTTATCGAGGTGCCGATGGCCATTTGCGGAGAAAAGCCGAAAAACACCATCAGCACCGGCACATGAATAAAGCCGCCGCCAGCTCCGATCAGCGTGCCGATCAAACCGACCGCGCAACCGAAGATGATCAGCAGCAACGCCTCTGGCAGATCGGCAACCACCGCATGGCCGTCAAAGGCCACCGGCCCGGCATAAGCGCTGCTGGCAAACACGAGCAAGATGAATAAAGAGATAATATATTTTTTCATAAAACTCAGTTATCCATCTTCTTTATGTTGTTGTGCATGTTGATGCTATGCTGAAAATACTTGGTTGCTTCGGCCTTAAGCGAATCTGAAGGAAATCTGTCCGGATGAAAGGCAACCTTGAAAAATTTGAATGAGCGATCAACCGCATCCTGATCATCATTATCGTTAACCCGGATAAAATTAAGCCAGGCCTCAACAGCCGTGCCATCAGAGGCCTTGCTCTCAACCTTTACGGCAAGAGCGATCTCTTTCAATTCGAAGATTTTCTCGTTGATGTCGACAATCTTCAAGCACAATTCGTAATAGGTACGTTCGCCCCGCTTGATTTCGTTTTCGATCAGATCAATCTCCTGGCGCAAAACGTCTGCGGCGAAAAGCAGCTGGGAATCATTAACATCCATGATCATTGCCAGCCGGGTCTGAAGATTTTTCAGCAGAACCGACAATGCCGACTTGCTGTCTTCTTCGGCGGTACGCATTTTTATCCGTAGGCTGCTCAACTGAGCTTTTGGAGAATTTTCCTCCATATCCTTGATCCGGTTGTGCAGTACGCTAATATCCGAGGCAAGGGCCGCCGCTTTTTCTTTTAATTCCGTAACCGTCAAATTACGTTTTTTGACAACCCTTTCCAGGCTGGCTTTTTCTTCGTTAATCGTATCAATAATCTGCGCAGTTCCATCCTGGCAAATATATTTGCCAAGCAGCAGCGCCCCGGCAAAGGAGGCAACCGCAATGCCATACTCAGGCGGCACGGCGGTCAGATAACCAGCCACAAATGCGGGCATCTGCGCAAGCTGCTGGCGCACCGCATACAACCAGAGAGCCGCAACCACCGCCGAGGCATAGGCAAAGATGTCGGTGTAGTTTGAGCTGATAAACCTGTAGAGCATAAGCCCTTCTATTGTTTCGTTTCCGGCTTTGCTGCCGGTCCGAATTTACTCTTCATGGCGCCAAACAGCTTGGCAAGATCAACCTGCATTCCTTTGATTATGTTACGCAGGCCAATGTCGTAAACAGAGATAGAGCCACTCGGATGCTGCAAATACACACTTGATCCATCCGCGCTAAAAGTGACATCCGCGACCGGCAGGGTTGTCTCAATCGTCCTGACGATCTTTCCGGCGGCAAGGTCAATCACCGCCAGCTTTTGCGTATCAAGCAAGAATATTCCCCAGGCACCGTTTGCTTCAATATCAAAGGCGCTTATTCCATTGGTATCCAGGGGATAAAACTTTTTGCCGCCACCGGCTGCCGGTACCACAGTGACACCCTCTGCCGAAACCCAGGAAAAGGTTACTCCATCAAGCCCCTTCTTGAAAAGAAGCGGTTTGGCAGCATCAAGCGGGGCGACCACGCTCCGCTTTTTCAGATCAAACAGCGCCAGAGTGTCGGACTGCAACACATACTGTCCGTTGCCGTAATAATACCCTCTGGCAGTCGGGGTGCTTTTCTGCATGATGGCAACGGTATTCCCGTTTTTCATGTCCAGCACTTTGATGTATGTTTCGCAGGTCGCAAGCAAATACCTTCCGGCCGGGTGCGGATCGAGATACAGGATCGGTTCAGGCTCATCAATCTGTATCTGCGGGTTGCCGGTCGCCGCGTCAAAAAAACGGATGCTTCCAGCATATGCTTTGGTCATTCCGCCGACCACCACCAGGGAGGTTGTCGGAATAAAACGAAGCGTCAACGCCTGAAAGCCTTCACCGCTGTTGATCTCCTGCTGGGCAACGGTATCCGGCAGTTTCCACACCAAGATTTGATCATCCGCTGCGGCTACGGTCAGGTTGTACAACGGGCTGTAATCAATCTCTGCCTGTCCGGAAAGCCCGCTTAACAGGGCAGATCTTTTTTTCGCAATGCCGGGGCTGCTGAGAGCAGGCTTCTTCGTTGCCCCCTTTGCCATCGAAGCTGTCTTTGCCGCAAAGATGGCAGACAGATCATAATTGCTGGCCGCAAATGAGGCTGCCACCAAAAAAACTATAAATAACAGATACTTGATTATTTGTTTCATTTCACAGCAGACGGAAGCTTGACCTCTTTATCAGCAATAAAGGTTTTTGCATGCCTGAACCCGAGAGTGTAGCCAAAGAAAACACCGGGTATCAGCTCCATGCTCGTATTGTAAATATTGGCGGCGATGTTGTATTTTGCCCGCGCCAGGGCCAGTCTTGTTTCGGTGTTGGCAAGCTCGGCCATGAGATGCTGATAGGTCACCGAGGATTTTAGGTCAGGATAGTTTTCGGCAACCGCCTGAAACTTTGAAATTGCCGCCTTGAAACTGGCAAGATCCTTGTCCGCCGGTAGAGCGGGCGCCGCCGCAGTAGCCGTGGTCATCTCTTTCAACGAACCAAGTGCGCTACGGACATCTGCCGCATGGACAAAAACCTTACCCTCATATGCCATATAATCGTTGACCGCCTTGACAAGGCCGGGAATGAGGTCTTTTCTGCGCTGGAGTTCCGCCTCGATCTGCGCCGCCTCAAGACGAACCATGTAAGATTCTGTCGTGAAAAGGTTATAGTAGTAGACACCGCAGCTTATAATAAGGAGGACAAAAGAGACCATTGCGATTTTAGCCGCAGTCGTCTGCCTGTCCCAGGCTATTTCTTTGATTCTTATTGCCAACGGCCGCCTTGTCTCCTTAAGCTCCACCGGTTTGGGCGTGATAAGGTTCAACTCTTTAGCGTACAGTTTTTCAATAATCTCTTTCAATGGCGTTTTACCCTCTTATTGTCAGGTACATGGAGTTGCCCGAACGAATGACATCCAGAACAAAGCCCTTGGTGCTATCAACCTTTTTGGTTTGCTTGACAAAAGCATCCAGAGTATCGACCTGAACCCCGTTAATTCCCCTGATGATGTCGCCGCTTCTCAGGCCGTTGGCTGCAAGCAAACCACCGCTGTTCTGGACGTACACCCCGGCATTTGTGACATTAGCAAATGCCGGGGGCAGGGGAGTTATCGTGGCTCCGAGCTGCCACTGATATATAGCTTGTTGCATCGGGCCAAGCTGTTGAAATTGTTGAGCCTGACTCTTGAAGCCGGTTTTCACCTTTGTTGTCATGCGTGAGCCGTTACGCAGATAGACGATATCGAACTTGTGCCCGATATTTTGTGTTGACAGCAGGTCGTTGAGTTTGACGATATTGAGGATTTTCCGGCCGGCAAGACGCACCATGATATCCCCACGCTGAATACCGGCAATATCAGCCGGAGAGTTCGGGATGACATTGACAACCATGACGCCTTCCGGGTGCAACATCTGAGCCTGACGGCAGATTATATCGTCGACATCGACAAGTCCTACTCCCATCAGCGGTTCAGTGAAAGTCATCTGCTGACCGTTAAAAATAAATTGCCCATTACCGGTTATCGGCCCGCCATTGGTGCGGCCAAAAAGTCCTCTTCCCGGTCCGGCGCCAGCGCCAAGCGGCATAACTCCTTGTTGTTGCTGCGGCATCATAAAAAATGGATCTGCGTTTGCAGCTACACCAGGTTGCGCCGTATGCTGCTGTAAAAAGAGCTGCGGATGGCAGTCAACACATGACCCCCGTGGAGTATGAGGCGGGGTAACCATTTGCCCGTTCGGCATGCGGTAGGCGTTACCTACCTGTCTACCCTGGCTGGTCATGGCGACCAGTTGACCGGTTATCCCGGCAGGAGCCGTGTTGTTGAAGTCGACAACGCCGCCAACCAGTTCGGCTGCTCGGTTGATCGGAATTGCAAAACCGATCCCGTTAAACACGCCGGTCGGGGCAAAGATGGCGGTGTTGATGCCGATTACTTCCCCGCGAACGTTGAGCATCGGGCCGCCGCTGCTGCCACGGTTGATAGCGGAGTCAGTCTGAATAAGGTTTTCAAAGATAGCGTCGCCAACCTGCAAGGTCCGGTTGCGGCTGCTGATCATGCCGGAGGTGACGGTCTGTTCAAAACCGAACGGATTGCCGACGGTAAGCACCATGTCACCGGTTCTGGCCGCGTCAGAATCACCGAGAGTGGCATGAGGAAACGGACCGGTGCCCTGAATGCGCAACAGCGCCATGTCGGTACGCAGATCACCCTTGACCATTTTCAGCGGGTATTCCGTGGCTCCGCCTGGGCCGTAAACCGTGGCTTTCAAGGCCTCCGCGCCAGCAATGACGTGGTAGCTGCTCAGGACATAGCCGTTTGGATCAATAATGACACCAGAGCCAATTTTGTTGAAGGCAACGTCATTGGGGAACTGATCGACCATGCCCTGATTGGCGGCGTTCGGCACGATTTTCATGGCGGCGTCGATGCTCACCACTGCAGGCCTGATCGCATCGATGATGCCATGATAGGAGATCTGAACATCACCAACAGCACCAGGGGCCGGCATGACCTGAGTACCCGTTCCAGGTAACGCCTTATTGACTTCAGGCTGGTTGCTGAGGAAGTTATTGACGTACCCTTGCTCCTGCGAACCTTCGTACAATGCCCAGACGATGGTAACCAGTGACATTGCCACCAGTGTCCATATCCACGGTTTGTATTCACGGTCACATTTCCGCTCAGGTTGCAGGATAGTTTTTGCTGTATTCTCAGCTTTTTTCTCTGATGACATCAGCGACACCTATATGTCTGTTTTTCTAGCGACTGGTTCTTCTTCTGGGACATTTTTTTGGATAGAAGTTCTAATGCCGGTATTTTTGATGCCGGCCAACAAGGCGATGGAGCCACCCGCGATAAGCAGCAGCGGGAGGATGGCGATCAGCACATCAACCATGTACCACCAGTAGCGGATAACACTCCAAAACCCGAGACACAGTGCAATAAGCCCAAATACGATACTTAACATGCCTTCTCCTTTTTACTTAAAATGATCCTTTGAACTTCTGGGGACAGATTTAAAATTTGTCCCCGATTCGATTTTAATTATAATACCAATCAGCTCTTTTTCTGCTCCAACTCCAAAGATTTCTTGAAATATTTAACGGCCTCGTCACGCTGTCCTTTTGCTTCATAGGCGAAACCGAGGCTCTGATACGCTTTGACAAAATCAGGCTTCAAGTCGATTGTTCTCAGGTAGTTCTTGATGGCCGCATCCTGATCATGGCGGGCATCGGCAATGAGGCCAAGCTTGTAGTAAGCATCGGCATACCCTGGATTAAGGGCGATTGCCCGATTTAAAGCCTCCTGGGCTTCGGTGTTATTGTCGGCAGAAAAATAAACCGACCCGAGCAGGTAAAATGCTTCAGGGATCTGTTCGTCAAGGATGGTAACTTTACGCAGTGTTTCCAGCGCTTCGCTACTTAAGCCGAGTCGGGTGTAGATCTTGCCCAGTTTGAAAAGTACGGCGACATTGTTCGGATCAGTCAAAAGGATCTTCTGGTAGGCTCTTATGGCGCCATCGTAGTTGCCTTTTTTCTCCAGATCATCGCCAAGTTCGTTATGGATTTCCATAGCGCTTTGAGGATCTATCTGGAGCAGGCTGTTGTAAGCGTCAATGGACTTGTCGACCAGTTTTTTGGCATTTATGGTTAATGCTTTTACAAAAAACTGAAGCTCACTTGTGTCAATGTTGATCGCCATGAAAAAACCCCTCCGCGTGTATTTGATTTGTTAAAAATTAAATTATTCGACAACGTGACCAAATATCAACAATGCCAGCCATACTAAAAAAATCGTCTGCTGGGTATGAATGAGCCGCATCTGTCTTTTGGTATCGCCGGAAAAACGCTTGGACCGCATCAGGATTCCTGCAAACGTCAACCAGGCGGTCACCAGCAGACTCGCGTACAGGAAGATGTTGCGCTCATCGGAAAAATACGCGTGAATGCTCATGGCAACGAATGCAAAAATATTTACGGACATGTGGAGTTCGCGATATTTTTTAAAAAACATCACGATATCCTTGGGCCAAGGGCGATACTGATAGGCGATCAATCGGGCCGGATAATATACATTAGCAAACACGAACAACAGTAAGCATAGTATGCCGAAAATTTCGCAAAGTGCTTCATTGGTCATCACAAAAAATTTGCCCCCTGCACGTTAAGAAATCGGATATGTAGAAACCGATATACCTCTGATACCATCAACGTCGCTCATTATCATTTCACGAACTTTTTCAATAATGCCATGAACCTCAAACACCGATAACTTCTTTGACACGGATATTTCGATATCAACCCAGTTTTTTTGCCCCATCTGCCGGGTTTTAAGCGATTTAACCCCGGCAACCCCTTCAACTTTCATGCTTGTCGCGACAATTTCCTGCATGACCTCAGGATCAACCGACATATCAATCAAGCCGTTTGTCCCTTGCAGAAACATCTCGACACTCATGTTGAAAATAAAGAGCGAGACGATTATGGCGGCAAAGGTATCGGCACTCGGATAGCCGAGCTTTCCGCCAATCAATCCGAGCAAAACAGCGACGGAGGTAATGCTGTCCGCCTTGCTCTCGTTGGCATCGGCAAGAATAGCCGGACTACCAAGCTGGGTGCCGGCACAGGTATTCGAGATATACATCAAATAACTAAAACAAAGCGAGATGACCGTGGCAAGCAGCGCTGCATTGCCCGGCAATTCATGGCCACCATGCTTGAAGGTTTTGAGGGCTTCAATAAAAATGGCGCCAGCTCCGGCAAAGAGAAAAAGACTGGCAGATATCGTACTGACGTACTCGATCTTGCCGTAGCCGTAAGGGTGCTTCTCGTCGTGCGGCCTGTCGGCGACCTTGAGGGCGACCATGATAAACAGCGATGATATGGCATCAGCCAGCGAATGAACACCGTCGGCCACCAGTCCCTTACTCCCGGTAAGAGTACCGATCAGCACCTTGAAGATTGCCGCCAGGGTATTACCGAAGAAGCTCCAGCGCGGGGAGGTTTCTCCACATTTTAAACAATCAGTGTACTTCATAGTATCATGTCAGCCGCTTATTTATAGTGACGAATATCTTCATTTCTCAGGAACTTTTCCCCTGCCCCTTGCTGGAAAGGATGCTTGTGAAAACCGAGAGGTCTGGCAAAAAAATTATAGGGCAATATGTTCAGCAAGGTATTAAATTCATTCACCTTTCTGTTGTATATCAACCGTGAGTTCATTACCCGCAGCCCAGATGTCTGCATCTCTTTCATCAACGCCAGATAAGGATTATTACTCTTCAGATCCGGATATTTTTCCTTAAGTACATCCATCTCGCTCAACAGCGCCAAAATCTCATTGCTCTTTTCCAGGCGTTCCTTGTTTGTGCTTCGGGGGGTCTGCAAGCCATTCAGTTCGACCATATGTGTATGTATCTTTTCTTCCAGTTCGGTATACTGCTTCACGGCCGCTCTTACCCCGTCAAGCAGGTCTGCCCGCCGTTTTATCTCGATTTCCAGCAAGCCTGATGCCATAAAGAGCAGATGCTGTTCTTCGACAAAAACATTTTTGGTGTGCCTGGCAAACACATACAGCAGCATGGCAACGATAACAAACACTACTACGTGACGATTTCGCTTAAGCATCCGGTAGCACTCAAAAGTTCAGGGCAATCCTCCCAGGTGCTGAAATATTTCCGCGCCTGGTTGCCTACCATCATGGTCGAAGCGATGTTAAGCGAAGCGGAGATCGGGATGCCCAGAAACGGAATCAGCCGGTACGCTTTTCCCGCAAAGCGTGGGACCAGTTTTGCCGACACATCCATGGCCGAATCTGGAATCCCCCGCCGGAGATAGGCAACCGTTATTTCATCCACAGCCCCCCGCAAAGTTCTGACCGCAATCCCCTTTGCCGCCTCAGCACTGCCGGAAAATCCGAGTAGGGCCAGAGAAACAGCCTTAAGTTCATCTTCATCCATCTGCACGCCATAAACGATGGAGATGGCGTAGCAAAGTTCAATCTGCGTCCTAACCAGATAGACAAGATCTGCCGTTATCCCAGCCAACAACGTGCCAATAAGACCAACCCCCGGAATCGTGGCGGGAACACTGACCAGCCCACCGAAGGCTGCCGTTTTCATGGAGGCCCGTTTAATCAGTTTGCTGCTGACCCCATAATTAACATAACGTTCAGGCTTGCCGCCCTGTGCCAGCTCATATTCACGCTTCATTTCCTGGACTTGCGCCTGAATGACCGGAAGCGATTTGCCGGTAATCATCAATAGTTTTGAAAGCCAGCCGTTATCTGTCATGGCATGTAAGGCTCAAAAGAAACATTGACGGTGGTCTTGTTGCCAAACGTGGCCAGGATGCTTTCCTTTACATGCAGGCCAATCAGATACCCTTCTTGATGCGTCAGGTCCGGGTCGATCTTGATCATCATCTCGATCCAGAGTCCCTGTCCCTGCTGACGGACAACAATCTTGGCAACCTTACGTACACCCGGGACGATTCTGGCAACCGATTCGATCCGCTCCACCGTCGCAGCAGGGGCCGCAGAATCAAACAGCCCTTTGAGTGCGGACAGGAACATATCCCGGCCCATGAACAGAAGGCAAACCGCCTCGACAAGGGCGACAAGAGGATCAAGAAACACGTAGCCGAGGCGGGCTCCCAGTATTGCCACAGCAACCATGATCGATGAAAGTGCGCCAGAATGATTTTGGCGGGTATTGGCACGAATGGCGTGGCTTTTTTGCCTGTCTCCGACACAACTCAGATACTGCACCAGTTTATAGTTGGCAACTACCGAGATAAGAGCCGCCCCAAAGACAACCAGTTTCGGAGCACGGCCGAAACCTTGTGAACAATGCCATATGCCCTTGAGCGAATGAAAAAGCAGAAAGAGTGTTGCCAGCAGAAGGCCCATGCTGATCAAAAACAAGGCGACAAATTCAACTTTTCCATGGCCATATGGATGTTGCTCATCAGCAGGTTTACCTGAAACCCTGATGCCGATAACACCGACGAGAGAGGCGATAAAATCCTTAAACGAGAAAAGCGCATCACCCAGCATAGCCATGCTGCCGCTGACAATCCCTATAAAAGCCTTAAAAATGGCCAGCGTAAAGTTTGCATAAACGGCAACCCATATGGCTTTTTTTTCACAAGCCAGACATTCTTGCAGAGTGCCGTTACTGTTGCACTGACTCAAAGAAGTACGTGACATTGGGTACATGCCCCCCGGTTGCCGTGTGGTGGAGGCGTACCTTTCTTGATGTTTGGCGCTGTTTTAGCCAAGATATCGCCCAGATCTTTCGCCATCTGACCGGTATTGGTTTTACCAGGGGCGATAACATGACATTTGTCGCAAGGACCATAACTCCCGTGTGGCGCTCTGTCGGTAGCAAGAATCATCGGCGCCCCCTCGACCTGCGCCCATCCGAGTTCATCCGGACCGGTAACCATGATATTTTTGGTGGCGCCGCGCCGGTAGATGGTCAGCTTGGCCTGGTTTCCCTGAGCCACCAATTTGGTAGCATTTTGAAATGATTTAAGATCGCTGACACGATTGCCATTGACGGCGGTAATGACATCACCGGCCAGCAATCCTGAATCGGCGGACAGCAAGGTTACCTCGTCAATCATAACGCCAGATACGTCAGGCGGGATATTGTTGGCTTTTGCCACCGCCGGAAGCAAGGGTCCAGCCTCCAAACCTATCCAATGCGCTTCGATCCAGGTTTTTCCCATAGCGGCACCGACAACCGGAACCACGGGGTTTGCAAGCGTAGCCGGAGGCTGGAAGTCTAAGGGCTGAACGTTCTGATTGGCCATGGCTATCGGATCACCAGCCTGACGGCTGAGGCGCATTCTTTGGCTGCGCGGAGGGAGCATATTTTCTGCCTGCAATTCCATCTGGTGCTGCCGATTCTGATTATCAAAAAACGGCTCGCCATTCATGGCATTCGTCTGCCCTTGAGCATTGCCCATATTAAGCTGTTCCGGTTCCTGCATGATAACTCCAGGGGCAGCTTGCTGCGCGGCCTTGGGGTTATTTTGCGGGGCAACCTGCCAGCCCATCTCGGCTTCTGCTTCGAGGGCGTCTTTTCTTCTGACTGGTCCGTCAGTAAAATAGAAGAAATAAACGTAGATAAAGGCCCCGATCAGCGGCAGCAGAAACAGCGGATTTGCGAGAAGATTAAGCCGCTTCATGGGTCTCGTTTACGACAGCACCACTAGCAACGCCTAACATTTCGTCAACCTTGTTGCTGGCCAGATCTTCGATTTTCTTTATGAAATCCGGGTTTGCCCTGTTGACCAGTTCATAGATGACTGCGCCAATAAAGATGCCCGAAAAAACACCAATCAATATCTTGCTCATAAATTACTCCTTCCCCGCAGGGTTAGCAGTGCATGCACACGCCGTTTTTTTTATCGTAAACAAACTCATCAAGTCGGTTCGCGCAGATTCTTGGGCCGCCAGCTCTTTTTCGATGAGATCAAGCTTGGCAATAAGCCCAGACAGCAACAGATCTTGAGATATATCGACTGTGCCCTCTTTGACCAACGCTGATACTCGTTCGCCAACTTCTCGAGCCGCCTTGTTTTTTTTCCGCTGAAGCATCTGGATGTCATACGAAAAAAAGACAGCCTTTGAACACTGGATGGCAGTGTCTGCTGTCTTATGAACTGCATCACTAAAGTTGTCGCCAATATGCATCAGATTGTACCGTAAATCGAATCCCACTAGCTTTTCTCCATAATATCG
>DUZW01000013.1 GCA_013349295.1 Deltaproteobacteria bacterium | reverse complement strand
GGTGCGTTTGCCGCCGCTGTGGGCGATGATGGTCTTGGGCCCTTCTCCCGGCCTTTGGTATGGCCCGTCTGGCTGGAGGGGTCTGACGAGCATGGCCAGCCTGAACCCTGCTCCGTATGGCAATAGTTGCATGTGAATGCGTGAATCCGCCGTCGCCTCGGCAACGCCCACGGATCTTCCTTCGATGGTCGAATGCACGGTCATGAAGGAGGAAATGTTGCCTAAAGTGGCAAAAAGTTCGTCCTTGCCGCCCAGGGGAACGCTCAAGCCATTGGAGCCGATAACCTGGGCTACTCGACGATGGTCACCGGTAATGGCGTAAATCCTGAATCGGGCCGGGGTTTCCCTGTGAACTATTGCTTCCGTGTCGTCGGGCCATGGAGAGAACTGGATCAGCAGTGAGTCACCCTGCTGGTCAACCCGTAATTCCGGTTCTCCTTGCAGAATTTCAACCGGGGTTTTTGGCGAATCGGCAAGGAAGACATAGGGATGCCCGATGAGGACCAGCAAGGCATGGGGCATGGCAAATCGAAAAAAAACGCCCCGGTTGTCTTTTTTTTCCTCAATGCTTTCGCACAGAAGGATATCCTGCGGGCTTAAAAAGGCGGGCTTGTTTTTGCGAAACAGTTTTCGTAACGCCACGGATCTGCCCTTGGTCCATTGACCGCGAGGGGTGAGATTCTGGATTTTTGGGTTCAGAGAGATGATTTCCTCCCCATCCTGGTTGCGGTAATCGATCATCCAGGCCAGTCGTGAGGAGGTCTCCGGCTTGGGCCAATTCAGGGCAGTGGCCGAGCTGAAGCTGAGGGCGCGCAGGGCGCGTTGCCATTGTTCCTCGGGGGTAATTGCGCTTACAAGGGAGCAGGCCTCCGTCAACTCGGGCATGATGGCGGGGGAGGACGGTCTTTCTTCGGCCAGACGCAGCAAGGATGCGTACTCACGGTTAAGCCACAGGTAGCCGTGGGCCGCGGCTTTTTTCTGGAAGGACTTCAGGTGCGGTAGGCAGACCGGGCTGGGCTTTCCTTCGATCCAATAAGTGACAAGGGCCAGAAAAAGTGTGGTGATGCTGTGCGGCTTGGGCAGAAGGCTGACCGCTGTGAGCAGGTCACGGGCCAGGTCAAGGCGGTTTTCCTTCGCTTCCACCAGGGCAAGGAGCAGGGTGTAGGCGGGGAGAAAGAGGTTGTGGGGTTGGATGTCCTCAATGTCCTTGATAATGTCCCTGACTTGCTGGTGTGTGGTGTAATCCCCGTTTTTGAGCAGGGCCATCAGGTGGAATAATCCTTCAATGCCGGTGAAATATGCCCGCTTGTTTTGGTTGACCTTTTTGATCTTGGTGAGATCTTCTTCGTAGCAGTGAATGGCGGAGGTTGTTTCCCCGGCGAGAAACTGTTGCCATCCCAGGATCCCAAGCGGCGGCGCCTGTTGCCGGCTTTCGCTAAGCCAGGCCGCGGCTGCCTGGGTTTGTCCTTTAATGAGCAGATGGGAGGTGAGCAGATAGGAAAATGGCTCACGGTTTTTCGCGGGAACTCCTTTGAGGAAACGTTTGTCTTGCAGGTATTCCAGAGGCCGGGTGATTTCCGTCAAAAGGAGCAGGCCGCCCAGGAAAATCTGGTGCAGGGCATAGAGCTGGACATGCAGGGGAAGCCCTGCAAACCATGGCGGATCAAAGGGGGTGCCGCAGAGAGTGACCAGCGGGTTTTCCGGGAAACGGTCGGGAAACTCTTCCTGGAGTTTAAGAAGGCAAAGAAGATTGTGATTGTATTCTGTTTCATCCGCAGTCAGCAGGGCAATACGAAGATCGCGCAAGGATCGACGCCACAGGCAGGCAGGTTCGGGGTTATCTTCCCCGGTCGGAGTTGGCCGGGCCTGCTTGATGGCTGTGGCCAGGGCTGGGAAATACGGTCGCTTTCTGGCGTCGTGCGCCACGATTTCAAGGATTTCCCGGCGGCAGGAGCAACCATTTTCCAGAAGATCTTTCTCGGTAAGCTCGGCCAAGGCAGCAAGGAGATTTTTTTCCGTGGTAATGGGCCAGATCTGATCTGCTGCAGGAGGGAACAGGCAGGACGCCAGGGCGGCTTCCCTGGTCGCTTCTCCTGTCAGGGCGCAGGCTTGTAGGACGAAGCGGGATTTGGCCGGCAAGGACTGGTATGCGGACCACAAGCGTTCATGTTTTTTTTGCGGTGTGCTTAATGGCAAGGCAGCGATCCTAAGTCCGGATGAAACTGTTGAGTTTGGTGACAAGGGTGTCCTCGGGCAATGCCCCGACAACCTGATCGACAACCTGACCGTTTTTAAGAAAAAGAAGGGTCGGGACGCCTCGGATTCCAAATTGTCCCGCACTGAGATGGTTTCTACTGGTGTCGATCTTGGCAATGATTGCCCGCCCGAAAAAATGGTGCGCCAGTTTGTCGATAATCGGCATCAGGGTTCGGCAGGGGGAGCAGCTTGGTGAATAGAAGTCAAGCAGCAGCGGCAGGTCGGCCTCGCGGATCACCTGCGAAGCGTCCTGGTCGGTAAGTTCCACCGGCGTGGCATACCCGGCCATGGGCAGAGGGGTCTGGCATTTGCCGCAACGCGGCCCACGATGTTGTTTGATGGCGACCATTTTATTTTTGGTCATACAGCTTGGGCATGCAACAATCAGGGTATTCATGGTATAATGTCGATCATTAAGAGATAAGGGGTAATGAGGTCGATGTGCATGGAAATCCATTTTTTGGGGGTTGGTGAAGCCTGCGACCCGGAGTGCTTCAATACCTCGCTCTTGGTTTTAAGCGGGAGCAAAAAACATTATATCCTACTTGACTGCGGTTTTACCACCCCCCATCGATATTTTGCTGATTGTTCCGATCCGGAGCAGCTTGAGGCCCTGTGGATTTCGCATTTCCACGGGGATCATTTTTTCGGTGTTCCTCTGTTGCTCCTGCGTTTATGGGAGATGAGGCGGACCAGGCCGTTGTTGCTTGTGGGGCCAGGTGGTCTGCAGGAGAAGCTTGAAATGGCCCTTGACTTGGCGTATCCTTCTTTTCGTCTGAAATTGGGCTATGCCCTGCGATATCTCCCGGTTGGGGAGGCGGCCTCGTTTGAGGCCGCAGGTTTTTTTTGGCAGACCGCGGCGATGGACCACTCCGAGCCCTGCCTTGCCGTCAAGGTAACCAGTGACGGAAAGTCGCTGCTGTATAGCGGGGATGGGCGTCCTACCGAGGCGGTGGTTGAACTGGCGCGGGGATGCGATTTGGTGGTGCATGAGGCTTACAGTGTGTCCGGGCATATTCCCGGGCACGGCAGCGTTGCCGGCTGCCTTGCTCTTGCTCGGCAGGCCGGCTGTCAAAAACTGGCCTTGGTGCATGTCGGTCGTCTTGAGCGCGAAGCGGCGGCGGGCGAAATCCGGAAGCTGTGTCCGCCGGGTAGGGCGTCGGACGTGTTTTTGCCGGCAGCGGGAGAGACTTTGCTTTTGTAATATTTGGGATGGTCAAAACAGGAGTGTGGCATGGATCAGGAGGAAACAGTAGTTCGAAGTTATGGCCCCCAGGAGGTTGCCGCCTGGCTGGTGATCGTGGTGCTTGTCACCCTCATCGTGAAAACCCTTTCCTTTATTTTTATTCCTTTGAGTGTGGCTGTTCTCGTTTTTTTTGCGGTGGGCATGCCCATGGAGTTTCTCCGGCGTTTCGGAGTGCCTGGCTGGCTCCGCATCTTGCTGGTTGTCTCTTTTATCCTCGATGGGGTGTACTGGGTTGGCGGACTGTTGCAGGCCAATATCATGGAATTTGTCAGTCAACTGCCTGTGTTTAAGCAGAAGCTCTCTGAGTATGTAGCCATTGAGCTGGCGCCTTACGGCGTAACCGTGGATCAGGGAAAAGAGATTCTGGATAGTTTCGTCGGCAGTGTGAATGGTAAGAAGATGGAGCCGTTGGGTTCCTTTCTTCAAGCTGCCGGCGGTTCTTTTTTTCAGTTCATAGGGAATCTTGTCTGGGTGGTGCTGTTTTTGATTTTTATGCTTGCAGAACGGGACGGGATGGAAAAAAGGTTGCATAACGCCTTTGGCCATCGGCGCGCCGGAAAGATCATCAAGGTCGGAGGGAGGATCAGTCAATCGATCGAAGAGTATCTGGGCCTGAAAACCTTGATAAGTTTGCTTGCCGGAGTGCTTACCGGCGTGGGACTCTGGCTGTTTGGTGTCCAGTTTGCCCTGTTGTGGGGCGTTCTCGCCTTTTTGTTGAATTTTATTCCCAATGTCGGGGCGCTTCTCGCAACGGTGCCGCCGGTTATCATGGCCCTGTTTCAGTCCGGTTCACCGGGATTTGCCCTCCTGGTGGCAAGTGTTCTTGTAGTTATTCATTTTGTTGTAGGAAATTATCTGGAACCAAAGATCATGGGGCGCGGTCTTAACCTTAGTCCGCTGGTGATTCTGTTCGCTCTTATTTTCTGGGGTTGGATGTGGGGCGGAGTCGGCATGCTGCTGGCGGTACCCTTGACCGCGGCGTTTAATATCGCGATGGAAGAGTATGACCCAGCCATGCCTCTGGCGAAGATGATCAGCGCTGAATAGTGGTTTTTTGGGGCGGAGTGATTAACTTATTAAGCATATGTGTCGGCCAACTTTAAAATTTTAGTGCAAGGAGAAATTATGTACAGCAGTGATAATGGCAGAACAATGGTTATTGACCGGTCCCGATCTCAGGCGTCCACTCTTTTTCTGGCCAAGGTCTTCAACTGGATGGCTATCGGGCTCGGTCTTACCGGTCTTACCGCCTTGCTGGTTGCCGGTTCTCCGTCCTTACAGCAGGCCATTTTCGGCAACAAGATCGTCTTTTATGGCCTTGTCTTCGGCGAACTCGGCTTGGTGATCTATCTCTCCGCCCGGATCGAGCAGATGTCCGCCAGCATGGCGACCAATCTTTTTCTGGGCTATTCAGTTTTGAACGGGGCGACCATTTCCGCCATTCTCTTACTCTATACCGGCACTTCAGTTGCCACCACCTTCTTTGTTGCGGGCGGCATGTTCGTTTCCATGGCGGTCTACGGCACGGTGACCAAAAAAGATCTCACCAGTCTGGGCTCCTTTCTGTTCATGGGGCTGGTGGGTATGATCATCGCTTCGGTGGTGAATATTTTTCTGGAAAGTTCCATGGTTTCTTGGGTTGTTTCCGCCATCGGCGTGATTGTTTTTACCGGACTGACGGCTTATGATGTGCAAAAGATCACCCGTATCGGCTCTGGCGGGATTATGGAAAATGGTCAGGCGGCGATTCGGAAAGGCGCGATTATGGGGGCGTTGGCCCTGTATCTTGATTTTGTCAATTTGTTCCTCATGCTGCTCCGTTTCCTGGGGGACCGCCGTTAACTCCTGTGCTCCGCAGATAGAAAAAACCGATTGTCCCTGACGATAATCGGTTTTTCTTTCGATTTGACATCCTTTGGGTTTGCTTTACCTTGCGAGGCCGCCTGTGTAAGACGGTGGCTTGCAAAGGCAACGAAAAAAGTGGTTACTTTTACCCGAGAGGAGAAAATTAATGCGGAAGGTGAAAAATCTATTGGTGTACGGGGTGAAAATCTGAGCCCTGCTGGTGTGTTTGGCGGTATTGATCGGAGCTGGCGGGTGTGCGAGTCAGGTTGGGGAAAGCCCCAAGAAACCAGGGGGCGGTTGTTTCAGTTTTTTGCAATTGTTTTCATAGTTACGGTTTCCTGGATTCAGGAAAATAAAAAATCCGGCCGGATAGTTCCGCGCCGGATTTTTTTGTGCGAATTTCAAAAAACAGGGAGTGCGTCTAGTTGCCGATGGCAGGTGCAGCGTTTTTCGCTCCGTATCGGGCAAGGTATTTGTCCCGGAGCAGGATGAGCCGGGCCAGATAGATGTCCCGTTTGTTAAGGCTGGTGGTGGTTTTCATCTCCTCCAGCAGGGAATCCACCGAAGGTCTGATGTCGATGCCGTATCGGTTCAGGGAGGCGTCATTTGCACGGTCAAGGATCAGGATCGAGTAGTACCTGCCCAGCATCCGTACCCGCGATTCCCTGCGGAACAGATAGGATTGTCCGCCAAGGGTGTTGAGGAAAAAGCCTGCGTATTCATAAAGACCAGGCAGGGGCAGGCGGACTGTGGCCTTGGCCGTGTCGCATTTCGGGGAAAGTTCCGACCAGCGATAAAACAGAGCCATGGTGGATTCCAGCGATTCGCTTTCCTGTTCGAGGATTTCCTTGATGAGCGAGACATCATTTTTTCCAAGTATGCGGTAAAGGTGGGCGGTGTTGTGCAGAATGGAAGTGAGGGTTTCCCTTTCCCTGGCGACAACGGGCGGTTTATCCAGGAGTTTGTTGATAAGCAGGCTGAAATATTTTTGACTGCCGCCTTTGAGCTGCCTCGTGCCGATATAATCGGCATTGTCCAGGGAACTAAAGAAAGAGGTGATATCTTCCCCTATCTGTTCGCAGGTGGTTGTCTTGGTAATCCCGGGTTCAGTCGAAGAATGGACCGGAATTGAAGGTGCCTCCTTTGTTGTCTGGGTCTCCTTGTCAAGTGGGGTAGCCGGCGGCGGCGCCGGCGTTGTGGAAGTCAACTCCGTAGATTGTTCCGGGGACTCAGGAGGAGGATTTTGGCCTGGGTCTCTTGAGAAATACCAGCCGGCGGAAAGACCGAGAGCGGCAAGGATTATGATGCCGATGGAAGCTGGGGAAACGGGTTTCTTTCTTGCGGCGGGCTTGTTTGGTTGGTTCATGTCTCTCTCGCGTCCACGATAAGTTGCAGGGGGCAAAAGGTTTGCCAGGATATTTAGTGTATCCCGGCTCGGTCTTGAGGTCAAATGAAAACAGGCCGGTTGTTAACCGATTGAAAAGTTGAGTAAATTCATATTTCTTAGTAGGGTCGGGAGGTGAGCCTCCGGCCATAGATCCCTGCGCTTCTTGCAAGTAATATAGGCGGGAGGTTTCCGGTTTGATAAATGAAAATATGACGGCCTTGTGAAAAAAATGAAAAAATGTAGAGCTGAGACAAAATAACTTGCTGCTGTCAGCTGGTGAGGGTAAGGAATGCTATGTAATCGTCAAGATATTTCAGGGGAAATTAATGGGATGCCTGGTTCTTCTGACTGAGGGAGAGACAGGGGGGAAGCACGGGTACTGGAACAGGGGCCGCTGTGGTAGAAAAACGGAAATGGTATGAAAAATATCTGCCATTTGTGGCGAGAAGTCCGGAAATGCAACTGCGCTGGCTAGAGTCCGCCTTTCGCAAGGGCACCTTGACCTCCCATGAAATCACGCCATATATCAAGCTGTTTATGGCGCCTGATGGGGAAGGGAATCTGGAGCGGGTTCGCGGGCTCCTGCATTCGTTGAGCGGCAGCGCCATAGAAAAGATGCTGGGCGCTGCCGACGTCTATGATATCCCCGATCTTTTCAGGTGCGTTGCCGATCCCACGGTATCTCTGGCGGTCATTGCCATGAGCAAGGCACCGCCGCCATACGAGAAAAATCCGCAACAGGTGGTCGATAAGGTGTTTCAGGCGGTATATGATTGTTCGGAAGAGCTTCTGGGCCAGGCGGCCGAAAGGTTGACGGGAAGTGCGGATATGCCTCCTCATTTTCAGGAAGCCTATGAGAGGTTTAAGGAGATCAAGGAGGATGAAAAATTATTGAGCGCCCTGTACCCCAAGGCGATATTGTAATAGACGTGTGTTTTGTTTCATCAAAAAAAAGCCCTTCCATATCCGGAAGGGCTTTTTGAGTTTTGTGCTGTTGGGGAGATGTTATTTTTTCTTGCCTTTCGAGGCCGCGCGTTTAGAAGCCTTCAAGGGGTTAACCTTGATTGTGGATACGCTGATCTCGGGCTTCACATGGGTTGCGAAGTTGCAAATGCCAAGGCGCCATTTGGCTTCGGGCATGGTGTAGGTGGAGCAATATTTGGCAGTTTCGACCTCGATCGTGCGCTCGCAACCTTCGCATTTATCAATGATCTGCTGAAACTGGCCGGTGGTATATTTGCTGACCATATCCTTGGGGGCCGCTTTTGCCATTGTCATCCTCCGTATTAAACCCATGTTTGGAGACGCGTTCATCTCCTGATTGGGTACAGTTTGTGGGGTAATCAGGATGTCGCCGCAATTCGACGCAACATCTCAGTAAAGAATCAGCTTATTTAAATTATACAGCCTGTTGTGTCAATAAAAAAAGAAGTGGGATGTGCGGCCTGACCAAGGTCTTTCCCGATAAAAAATATAGGAGGCGGTGAATTTTCAGGCATAAATAAACCCTATCTATCTATTGTTTTTGGAAAAATCTTAAGATATAAGATAGAAGTGCTTGTTTAATTTCAGAAAGAGAGGGAGGGGTATGCCGTTTTATATCTGGAAGGGGGTCAATTCCTATGGGGAGAAACGCAAGGGCAAGATAGAGATGCCCAGCGAAGCCATGGCGCAAGCGCATCTTAAAAAGATGCGGATAACGGTGTCCATGCTGAAAGAAGCCCCCAAGGATCTGCTTGGAACTATTGATTTTTTAAAGCCCAAGATAACAGGTAAGGATGTGGTTGTCTTTACCCGTCAGCTGTCCACCATGATTGATGCCGGCCTGCCGCTGGTGCAAAGCTTGGAGATTCTTGGGGAGCAGATGGAAAACCCGAGCTTTAAAAAAGTGTTGCGGGCAATCAGGTCGGATGTCGAGACCGGCACTACCTTTGCCGATGCCATGAAAAAACATCCTACCTGCTTTGATACCCTGTACTGTAATATGGTAGAGGCCGGCGAGGTTGGCGGTATTCTGGATACCATCTTGAATCGGCTGGCCAGCTTTATGGAAAAAAATATGGCGCTCAAGAAAAAGGTCAAGGGCGCCATGACCTATCCCGTAATCTGTATCTGTATTTCTTTTGTGGTCATGGCGGTGATGCTTGTGTTCGTAGTGCCTGTTTTCGAGAAGATGTTTGCGGATTTCGGCGGCGCTCTGCCTGCACCGACCCAGATGGTTGTTGATATGAGTGCATTTGCCCAAAAGAATTTTCTTTTCATCATCGGGGCGATCTTTGCCGCAGTATTTTTGGTGAAAAAGATATATAAGACGGAAAAAGGCCGTATCCAGATAGACAGGATGATGCTGAACATGCCCATTGTCGGCCCTCTTGTGCGGAGGGTGGCGGTGGCTAAGTTCACCCGGACCCTCGGCACCATGTTGCAAAGCGGTGTGCCTATTCTGGAATCCCTCAATGTCGTAGCCAGAACCGCGGGAAACAAGATTATTGAGATGGCGGTGTTCCGTGTGACGGACAGCATCAGCGAAGGGCGGGCCATTGCCGAGCCCTTGGAAGAGACCGGTGTGTTCCCCGGCATGGTGGTGCAGATGATCAATGTCGGTGAAGCCACCGGCGCCCTTGATGTGATGTTGACCAAGATTGCTGATTTTTATGACGAGGAGGTCGATCAGGCCGTGGAGAATCTGACGGCGGCCATTGAACCGTTGATGATGGTTTTCCTGGGCGGTATGATCGGAGGATTGGTTATTGCCATGTACCTGCCCATCTTCAGCATGGCGGGGGCGGTAGGCGGTTGATTTTCAGGGAGTATCCTGTATTGTTTTTTTAATCTGATTCGGAGGAAGAAATGGGAGAAATTATCGGTGTTTTGGGGAGAGAGGTTCTGGATTCACGGGGCAATCCCACAGTTGAGGTTGAAGTGTTCCTCGATTCCGGGGTGGTCGGGCGGGCCTTGGTGCCATCCGGTGCGTCCACCGGCACCCGCGAGGCCTTGGAGCTTCGCGACACGAAACAGAAGCGGTATCTTGGTAAAGGGGTACTCACGGCGGTGGCCAACGTGAATGAAAAGATCGGCCCGGGCATCATCGGTCTTGATTCCACCCAGCAGGTGATTGTTGATCAGGCCATGCTTTTGCTGGACGGTACCGAGAACAAGAAAAATCTTGGCGCCAACGCCATTCTCGGGGTTTCCATGGCGGTGGCCAAGGCTTCCGCCGAGGAGGTCGGTCTGCCGCTTTATACCTATTTGGGCGGGGTGAACGGTAAGGTGCTTCCAGTACCGATGATGAATGTTTTAAACGGCGGGGCACATGCCGACAACAATGTGGATATTCAGGAGTTCATGGTCATGCCTGCCGGGGCCGCTTCTTTTGCCGAAGCCCTGCGCATGGGGGTTGAAACCTTTCATAGTCTCAAGGGGGTGCTGAAAAAAGCCGGACTTCAGACTGCGGTCGGCGACGAAGGCGGTTTTGCTCCCAATCTTCGCTCCAATGAGGAGGCCATGGAGTTTTTGTTGGAGGCCATTGTTAAGGCCGGTTACAAGCCTGGCAAGGATATTTTTATCGCCCTCGATGTGGCGGCCAGTGAACTGTATGATCCGAAGAAGAAATGCTATGTGCTTGCCGCGGAGAAAAAAGCTGATAAATCGGCGGATGAACTGATCGCTTTTTATGAGAGCTGGGTGAAAAAGTACCCCCTCGTTTCCATTGAGGACGGATTGGCCGAGGCCGACTGGGCGGGCTGGAAGAAACTTACCAAGAAATTGGCGGGCAAGGTGCAGCTGGTCGGTGACGATATCTTTGTTACCAACACCAAGATTCTGGCCAAGGGCATCAAAGAAGAGGTTGCCAACTCCATCCTGATCAAACTCAATCAGATCGGTACGGTTACGGAAACCATCGATGCCGTGGAGATGGCCCATCGCGCCGGATATACCTCGATTATTTCTCACCGTTCCGGCGAAACGGAGGACACGACCATTGCTGATCTCAGCGTGGCTCTGAATACCGGCCAGATCAAGACCGGCGCACCTTCTCGGACAGATAGGGTCGCCAAATACAACCAGTTGCTGCGGATTGAAGATGAGCTGGGTGCTGCGGGCAGGTATGCCGGCAAGGCTGCCTTGAAATATATTTCTTGACAATTATCAATTGGTTGAACATGTTGTGAGCCAATATAAGGAGGGTGCCCCATGACCCTGACAAAAGCGGATCTTGTCCAAAAGGTATATCAAAATCACAACTTCACCAAGGCCCAGGCTGCCGAGGCCGTTGAGGCTTTTCTGCGCATTGCCAAGAAATGCCTGAATACCGGTGAGGATCTGTTGATCAGTGGTTTTGGCAAGTTCAATGTGAAAAAGAAAAATGCCCGGCGGGGGAGAAATCCTCAGACCGGCGATGAACTGATCCTGGATGCCAGGAAGGTTGTGACCTTCAAGCCGTCCGGACTTCTGCGTTCCAGGATTAACGGCGAACAATAGCGGCTCTCTGCGAGGCTGCGTATTTTCGACGCTGACACGTTCAGGGGCCGTTGCGAAATAACCATTACATCTTTGCCCGGTTCGTCACGGCCCCTTATGTCGGTCACGGCATTACAATGTTACGGTTATTTGTAAACAACGGCTTATCAAGACGGGTTATGTTTTCCTTGGCAGCAAGGAGGCAGCCCGTCTTTTTTTTTAGGATCTGTTTCGAAACAATCATTGCCCTGTGGCCATTTTGCAGTGGCGCCTTGTGCCGACCATGGCGTTTTAGTGTTGCCCTTATTGGTGAACAACGGCGAACTTTTTTTCTTTGGCCTCGGGATGTTGCCGGGCATCAGGCAAGCAGAGAGAGGGAGAGGACATGGCTCGTGAGAAGAAACGTCTTGCGGAACTGGCGGCCTTGGTCGAGGGGGAGCTGGTTGGTGACCCCGAGGTGCTCATTGGCGGCGTTGCCGATTTTGACAGCGCCGGTGAAGGAGAGATAACCTTTGTTGCCGACCTGAAACGAGGGGCTCGGCTTGACGAATGCAGGGCCTCGGCGATCATTGTTCCCACTGCGCTCACCGAGATCATTGGGTCGGCGATCCGGGTACGTAATCCCTATCTGGCCGTGGCCCGTATTCATAGCCTGTTTGTTGCAGAGCCATTTGTCGCCACCGGCATTGATGTGCGGGCGGTTGTCGGCCATGATTGTCATATCTCCGCCGAGGTCGCCATCAGCCCACTGGTCTATCTTGGTAACCGGGTCAAGCTCGGGCAGCGGGTAACCCTGCATCCCGGGGTGGTCGTGTACGATGACGCCGTTATCGGAGACGATGTGGTGTTGTATGCCAATGTAACGATCGGCCAGGGTTGCCGGATCGGGAACCGGGTTACTATTCACAGCGGCGCAGTGATTGGAAGTGACGGCTTTGGTTACGCCACCGATGGAAGCGGGCATCACGTCAAACGACCGCAGGTCGGTGTGGTCCAGATTGATGACGATGTGGAGGTCGGGGCCAATACCTGTATTGATCGGGCCACCTTCGGCAAGACCTGGATCAAGCGGGGGGCCAAGATTGATAACCTTGTGCAGCTTGGTCATAATGTGGTTATCGGGGAGGACGCATTGCTTGTCGCCCAAGTGGGCGTGGCAGGCAGTACCAGCACCGGCAACAATGTGGTTATCGGTGGCCAGGTAGGTCTTGGCGGGCACATCCATCTCGGGGACCGGGTAATGATTGCGGCCAAGTCAGGGGTGCATAACAACTTGGAGCCGGGCGCCATCGTGGCCGGTATTCCGGCGATCCCCCATAAAACCTGGCTGCGTTCCAGCGCCGCCTATGCGAAACTTCCGGAAATGGTACGTGAGCTTCGGGAGCTGAAACGGAAGGTTGCCGAGCTGTCCCTGGCAATGGAGCCGGGCGAAGATAATAGCCCCGGCAACAATGAGTGAATGGTTGGGTTGATTGCCGCAGTAAGATGATTTTACAGCAGTTTTGTTCAGAGAAAAGAGAGGAGACATGGCATGAATTCTGATTTGCAACAGCTTGATATCCTGGAAATCCTGAAGATTTTGCCCCACCGGTATCCCTTTCTCATGGTGGATCGAATCACGGGGGTGCATCTCGGTGATTCGATCCGGGGGTACAAAAATGTGACCATGAATGAAAATTTTTTCCAGGGGCATTTTCCCGGGCAGCCCGTTATGCCTGGGGTCTTGATCCTTGAAGGGATGGCCCAGGTAGGCGCGATCCTGGCCTATCTTACCGATCCCGAGGCGGTTGCCAGCAAGCTCGTCTATTTTGCCGGTCTTGACGGAGTGAAATTCCGGCAAAAGGTTGTGCCCGGAGATCAGTTGTATTATGAACTTTCGGTGAGCAAACGGAAGACCCGATTCTGGAAGATGGACGGCAAAGCCTTTGTCGATGGCAAGCTCGTGGCCGAAGCAGAGCTCATGGCCACCTTTGCCTGAGCCGTTTGCCCGAATCCTTAATTTTCGTTTTTGATGTCCTACCTAACCAAATTCAAGCGAAGGCGCAATGAACATACATCCTACCGCAGTTATTGACCCCGAGGCGCAGGTCCATGCCTCCACCACGGTTGGTCCCTATGCCGTTATCGAAAAAGGAGTGGTGATCGGCCCTGATTGCGTGATCTGCCCCCATGCCGTGGTTACCGGTCTGACCACCATCGGCGCTCGCAATACCATCGGCTCCTTCACTAATATCGGTGGGCCGCCCCAGGATTTGAAATACAACAATGAACCTACCCGGCTGGTTATCGGAGATGATAATCAGATCAGGGAGTACGTTTCCATTCATCGCGGTACCCCGGGCGGTCATGGGGTGACAACGGTGGGTAACGGCAATCTCTTGATGGCCTACACCCATATCGCTCATGACTGCGTGGTCGGGAATCAGGTTATCATGGCCAATGCCGCCACCTTGGGCGGGCATGTCGAGGTGGCCGATCGGGTGATCATCGGTGGGCTCACCGCCGTGCACCAATTTGTTCGCATCGGCGAGTATGCTTACATCGGCGGGATGTCCGGGCTCAGCAAAGATGTGCCGCCCTATGTGATCATGGCCGGTGTCCGCAACCAGATGCGGGTGACCGGCATTAACCGTATTGGCCTGCGACGCTCGGGTTTTACGGCGGATGAGATCAAAAAACTGGGGCAGGCCTACAAGATAATTTTCCGCAGCCCGGAATTGCTGTTGCAGGAGGCTCTTGCCAAGACTTTGGAGGAGTTTCCCGATTGTGCGCCGGTTACCAAGCTGGTGAATTTCTTCACCACTTCAAAACGCAGTGTTGTGCGCATGGCCGGTGATGACGAAGAATAGGATAGGGATCATCGCCGGTGGCGGTCAGTTCCCGAAACTCTTTGCCGAGGCTGCCAAGAAAGCGGGGCGCGAGGTAGTTATCGTTGCCCACCAGGGGGAGTCCTGGCCTGAGCTCGAAAGTGTCGCCGACCGGTTCTGCTGGGTAAAGCTCGGCCAGCTTGGCCGGATCATAAGCTTTTTCCGGGAACATGGCGTTACGGAAACCGTTTTTTTGGGCGCCATCACCAAGACCAAGATTTTCAAGGATGTCTGGCCGGACCTCAAGGGGCTGACCCTGTGGAACAAAATAGACGCCCGGCAGGATGACGCGATCTTGCGGGCTGTGGCCGAGGCCCTGGAAAAAGAAGGTATTCATGTCCTCGAATCCACCCTCTACCTCAAGGATCTGCTTTTTCCCAAAGGAGTTCTTACCAAGAAAAAGCCCTCCGCCGAACAGCTGGAGGATATCCGTTTCGGTTGGCAGGCTGCCAGGGCTATCGGAGCCCTTGACATCGGGCAGTGCGTTGTGGTCCGGGACCGCACCGTGCTGGCGGTTGAGGCCATAGAGGGAACGGATGCCGCCATTGCTCGGGGCGGCGCCTTGGGCAGAGAGAAGACCGTGGTCATCAAGGTGAAAAAACCGAAGCAGGATTTTCGTTTCGATCTGCCGGCCATCGGCGGAAAAACCATTGAGACCATGTCTTCGGTCAAGGCCGCTGTCCTGGCGGTGGAAACCGGCCAGTCTCTGCTCTTTGACCGGGAGGCCGTAATCGAAATGGCCAACCGGGCCGGGATTGTCGTGGTCGGGGTGGAGGAGCTGGCGGACGGAACCCTGTCATTGTAGTAACTGTCCAGCCCCACCACCTCTGTTTTGTCCTCGTTCTGCTCATGTGCTTGCACCCTTCGCGGGGCTCTTCCGCGCCTCTGTGGCATTGCCGGACAGTTACTTGTTGTAGGCCTATGTTTTTCGTTACCGATAATCAACCATCTGGAAGAGACATTTCATGAAAGCCATGGTTCTGGCCGCAGGCCTCGGAACACGCCTGCATCCTTATTCCCTGAAACGCCCCAAACCTTTGTTTCCCGTGCTTGACACCCCTCTTTTGACGCATACCATTTCCCAGCTCCGGCAGAGCGGGGTTGAGGGGATAGTGGTCAATGCCCATCATCTGCGGGAGCAGATTGGGGGCATGCTCCAAGGGCAAGGGGATGTTTATGTCCAGATGGAGGACATTGAGCTGGGTACCGGGGGCGGACTGCGTCTCGCGCAAAACCATTTTGCTGAGGCCCCCTTTCTGGCGGTCAATGGCGATATTGTCCATGATCTTGATCTGGTTGCTGCCTATTCAGCCCATTGCGTTACCGCTGCCGATGTGACCATGGTTCTGCACGACTGTCCGCGTTTCAATAATGTGCGGGTGAATAACGAGGGGCGAATCATGGGCTTTTCCGGGGCGGCAGGGGCGGGTGAGCGTCTTCTTGCCTTCACCGGAGTGCAGGTTATTAATCCGACCGTTCTCTCTCTTATTCCCGAGGGCGTTTTTTATAACATCATTGACTGCTATGTCTCCTTGCTTAAAAGCGGGGGGAATATCCAGTCGTTGGTTGTTTCGGATCATTTCTGGACCGACATGGGGACTCCGGCTGATTATCTGCGGCTCCACGAAGATCTTTTGCTGAAAGGGAGATTGCCTGGATTTTTTGCAGAAGATGGGGGGAACCCTTTTTATCTCGCAAAAGATGCAGTGCTCGGGGGCGGTGTCTCCTTGCAGGACTGGGTCGCCATCGGTCATGGGGCAACCATCGGCGAGGGAGCGAGTCTTTCGCGGGTTGTGGTTTGGGATGGCGCCAGGGTTGCCCCGGGCAGTATCGTAACGGACACTATTATTATGGGGGGGGATTAAGGTGTTTACGGATCAGCAAACACAGGCCCTGAGCAGATTGCTTGCCGCGAAGGGTCTGCCACCGGATGTTCAGGTGGGCCAGAGAATGGCGGGGGACGGCTCGGATCGAGAATTTTATCGTTTAGCCGTTGGCGACCTTTCCCTGCTTGCGGTGTTGCCGAGCGCCGGTCAACCCCTGGGCATGCCCGAGGCTCGATCCGCGTATGCCATCGGGTGTCATTTTTTCAAGCATGGGGCGGCGGTTCCGGAAATCTACGGATTTGCCGAGGAGTGCGGGTTGCTTCTTTTCGAGGATTTGGGGGATACCAAGCTTCATGATCTGGTTCTCCAGCATGGCGTACAAGCTCCGGAGGTTGAGGCATACTACCGTCAGGCCCTGGTTGTCTTGGCCCATTTGCAGACCGAGACGCGCCAAGGTTTTCAGCCGGAGTGGTGTTGGGATACCCCCCGTTATGACCGCGCCCTCATGCTGGCCAGGGAGTCCGGTTATTTCCGGAAGGCCCTGTGCGAGGATTTCCTGGGCATGACCAACTTGCCCCAAGGGCTTGGCGCGGAATTTGTTTTTCTGGCGGAGCGGGCCATGGAGGAACCGGCTGATTTCATCCTGCATCGGGATTTTCAGTCGCGCAACCTCATGGTGCACAAGGGCAAAGTCATGATTATCGATTTTCAGGGTGCCAGATTGGGTCCGTTGGGGTATGATCCGGCCTCCCTGCTCATCGATCCCTATGCCGGTTTGTCCCCGAACAGGCAGCAGATCCTCCTTGAGTGCTATCTGGATGCGCTCGCCTCTCACATTCCCCTTGACCGGGGACGATTCATTGAGGGATATTATTATATGGCCCTGCAGCGTAACCTGCAGATTCTTGGAGCTTTTGCCTTTCTTTCGAAAAGCAGGGGGAAACAATTTTTTCGGCAGTTCATCAAGCCTGCTGCCGGGACCCTCCACGAACACCTGGCCGCGCCGCAGGGGCGAGACTTTCCTTCTCTTCGCGCTGTGGTGGAACAGCTAGGAGATTTGGGCGCCGTTACGTAATAAGTAGTATGTTTCAGTCCATTTCGTTACGGCTCTTTATGTCGTTTTATCACCAGAATGGCATGCTTATTTCGCGATACCGGCTTCCTGGAAGCAGTCGTTTGGAAAAAAAATCATCGCAAGCGGCGATGGTGAGTGTGTAACAGCTCCTCAAACCAATACGGAACATTATAATTCTATGCAGACCCGATACCCCATAGTTGCCTTGGTCGGCCGACCCAATGTCGGCAAATCAAGCCTTTTCAACAGATTTGCCAAACATCGTAAGGCCATTGTCGACCCCACTCCCGGTGTAACCCGCGACCGTCATTATGAACAGGTGACCATGGAGGAGCGGACGTTTATTCTGGTTGATACCGGGGGTATTGAGGGTGACGGGCGGGAAATGATGGCAGGCTTGATCCGCGAGCAGACCATGCAGGCCATGCGGGAAGCGGATGTGATTCTTTTTTTGCTGGACGGCAAGGAAGGGGTGCTGCCGGAAGATTTTGAGGTTGCCGATTACCTGCGGCGGACGGAGAAACCGGTTCATTTTTTGGTCAACAAGGTGGACAGCCCGGAGCTGGAGCAACGGCTGATCCCTCCATTTTATGAACTGGGGGTGGATACGCTCTGGCCCGTTTCCGCAGCGCACGGCTATGGGGTCAAACCTTTTTTTGAGGCATTGCTTGAAACCCTGCCGGTTTTCCCCGAATCCGAAGATATTCCGCCTGAGACCATAAGCCTGGCTTGTCTTGGGCGGCCCAATGTGGGCAAGTCTTCCCTGGTTAACCGGCTGCTGGGTGAAGAGCGGATGGTGGTCTCGAATGTCCCTGGCACCACCAGGGATTCGGTGGACACCCTGCTCACCGTTGGCAAGCAGCCGTATCTGCTTATCGACACGGCGGGGATCAGACGCAAGGGCAAGGTGCAGGAAAAATTGGAGAAGTTTAGTGTGCTTCAGGCCTTGGGCGCTCTGGAGCGTTGCGATGTGGTGCTGATTCTCATCGACGCCGGGGAGGGGATCACCGAGCAGGACACCAAGGTGCTGGGGTATGCCTTTGAACGGGGTCGGGCCTGTATGATTTTGGTGAACAAATGGGATCTGCTCCATGGGGATGCGAAACGGCAGAAACAGCTGATGGAGGAGATTACCCGGGCAACGAGTTTTGTCGAGTATGCCCCGGTGCTTAAGATTTCCGCCCTTACCGGCGCCGGGGTGAAGCAGTTGCTTCCCACGGTGGCGAAGATCTACAAGCAGTATTGCGGTTCCTTTTCAACCGGCAAGATCAACCGGATTTTGCAGGCAGCGCTGGAGAGCCATAATCCGACCATGCACCAGGGGCGCAGGCTCAAGTTCTACTATGCGACCCAGATTTCCTCCAAGCCTCCCACCTTTATCATCTTTACCAATTATCCAAAGGGGGTTCATTTCTCCTACCTCCGTTACCTTCAGAATCAATTTCGGGCCGGGCTCAAGCTGGACTCCATCCCCATCAAGATCATCCTCAAGGAACGACAACGAAAAGAATATGGCTAAAGGCTTGCCGGGCAATAATCTTGGGGTGTTGGGTTCCACTGGTCAGGGGCTGGGTGATGCCTTTATCCTTGCGGTCGAACAGGCCGGATATGCCCAGCACCTTCTCTTGCAGGAAGATGCCTGGCGTCTTTTTGTCTCCCGCTTGACGACAGGTCTTGCCGATTTTCTCAACGCACATAATGACCGCGAAATTCCAGGGGTGAACAGCCCTGCCTTCTCTGCTCATCTTTTCCCCGATATCCCCGGCGCGCTTGGCCATGAAGCCGTCAAGATCTTCCGCCAGGATGATTTGCCTTTTGCTGTCTTTTTTTCTCTTTTGAAATGTCTCCGCCGGACCGTGCTCAACGATCCGCGCCTGCCTGCCAAAGTACAGCCAAACTGCGCCTCATTTTTTGACTGCCTGGAAACCGCTGCCGCCGCTCAGTGGCTTAAGAAGGAGGCCAGCTCCGCCCAGCACAGGCTTCGCGAAGCGAAGCATTTTATTCTCAACGAAAAGAGGCGCTATGCCGCCATTTTTCAGCGGATGGCCGAGCCTGCCTGTATTCTTGATCAGCGTGGATGTTTGCTCGATGTCAATGATGCCTTTGCGGATTTTTTCCAGGTACGGGGCGAGATGCTGCTTGGCCGACCGTGTGCTTTAGTGTTTGGGGCGGAGGCCTGCAACGCCTGTTTGCTTGAAAAAAATCTGGCTGAATTTGGTTCTTTTGCCAATGTCGAGGTTGACATCACGGTTGCCGGTGAAAATCGGACGGTTTTGATAAGCGGTGCTTCCTTGGGTCAGGTTCGCGGCGTGCCCGGCGGCATTGTCATCTTGCAGGATATCACCACGCAAAGACGCATAGCCTTGGCCCTGCGGGAAAGCGAAGAGCAGTTTCGCAGCCTGGTGGAAAATGTGCCGGATGTCACCTGGCGGGCTGATGCAGAGGGGACTCTGGCCTACGTCAGTCCGAATATCCGCAGGATCGTTGGCTATGAGCCGGGTGAACTCCTTGGCCAGAGCAGGTTCAGTCGCGTGCATCCCGAGGATGTTGATGAACTCCGGAAGCGATATGGGCTGCTTTTTACCAAGGGCAAGGAGCTTTCCCTCCGTTACCGGTTGCGTCATAAAAATGGCAAATGGTTATGGGTTCACGATCGGGCCATGGCTAGCGGCGATTATGCCAACGGGGTCTTTGCCGATATCACCAAGATTCAAAAAATGGAAGCGGAACTCCAGGAATATCGAGATTGGCTCGAGGATCTGGTTGATGAAAGGGCCGCGGAGGTAAAGTGCATCAATACGCAGTTGCTGCTGGAGGTGGCCGAGCGTCAGCAGGCGCAGCAGGAACTTGAGCGGCTGGCGACCAGCCTGAGACGGTCCAACGCCGAACTGGAACAGTTCGCCCATGTGGCCTCCCACGACATGAAAGAGCCGCTGCTGCTGATCGTCGCCTTTGCCGAGCGTTTATTGGGCAAGTTTCCTGAAAAATTCGAGGGCAAGGCGGGTGAATATCTCGAACGTATTCTCAAGGCCGGCCGGCAGTTGCAGGAGTTGGTGGATGACATTTTGCAGCTGTCCAAGGTGCGCAGTTGCGATCGGCCCTTCGAGATGGTTGCGCTGGATGATCTCCTGCGGGAGGTGATGGCCGATTTTGAAGAGAGGATCAGTCAGGCGCAGGGCAATGTTGGGGTGGGCTCTTTGGCGGCCATCGAGGGAGACAGAACTCAGTTTCGCCAGCTCTTCCAAAACCTTATTGCCAACGCCTTGAAATACCGACAGGAAAATCTTCCTCCCCTGGTTGAGGTGAAGGGCAGAAAGCTGCCGGGCAAAATTTATGAAATTACCGTGCAGGACAATGGCATCGGCTTTGAGGAAAAGCATGTGGAGCGGATTTTCCAGCCCTTTGTCCGTCTGCATGGACGGCATGAATATGAGGGGACCGGGATCGGCCTGGCAACCTGTGAAAAAATAGTCGCCCGGCACGGCGGGAAGATCACCGCCAAAAGCAGGCCCGGCGAGGGTTCGGTTTTTATTATTCATTTGCCCGTTGACCAGCGCAAGCGCTAGTTCGGAACGTTTTTTTCAGTCCGCGTCGTCCAAGGAAACCAGGGACCCCATTCGGGCTTTCACCTGACTTGCAATCGGGAAAGGTTGACAACCCTTGGGGGGCAAGGCCCCAACCAAAAAGAAGCAGTCCGTCCTTTTTTCTTTCGTTTTTTATCTGAAAAAGTGCTTTCTTCTGTGCCCCTCTTTGGGTATATATGTACCACATATTGTGGTGGCGCATGCGGTTGGTGCGCCATATCGTGTTTTATCTCCGTGAAAATCAAGACATTTACCCGAGGGGTGCCCGATGGATTTACCGATCAGTTTTGATGAAGCGCTGAAGGAATGGGAGCGTTTTGAAGAGTATCTGGTGCAGGCCAGGTATGCTATCCGCAACAATAAAACCGGGGTGCCCATGGAAAAAGACATGACCCAGGTGTTGTTGCGCATCAGCAAGCAGTTCAAGCACCCGGCGGTGTCCAAGGCCCTGATTCACGGCACCATCATTACGGCTACGCCCTTTTTGATGAACGGCGGAAACCCCTATACCCGCCGGGCCGGCTATTATTCCTGCTATCCCCTGGGCGACGTGGAAGACTCCACCGATGCGATTTTTGACATGGAGCGGGATCTGGTCAGCATCTTCCAGCATGCCGGCGGCGGCGGCATCGACGTGAGCAAGATCAGGCCCAAGGGCACCATTGTGGACAACGGCCAGGGGCTCGCTTCCGGACCGGTTTCCTTTGCCAAGGGATTTTCCCATCTCTCGGAGCGCATCAGTCAAGGCGGCAAGCGGCGGGGCGCCCTGATGATTCAGGGAGACTGGGATATCAAGGACGTCAAGGAGTTCATCACCTTCAAGGGGGATAATCCCGGACAGTACACCGGCTGCAACATTTCCCTCAACGTGACCGACGAGAAATTTTGGGAAAACGAGGAGCTCACCACCCTGGTGGCCGAATACATTTGGAAATCCGGCGATCCGGGTTTGCTCTTTACCCAGAAAAGCATGGCCAATACCCCGGTGCCCGCCAAGTACAATCCGGTCTATTCCAACCCCTGCGGCGAATACCTCTCCACCAAGGATACGGCGTGCAACCTGCTGACGGTCTGCCTGCCAAAGTGCCTCCACGAGGATAAGGATAAATTTTTTGACGGGGTTTTCGAGGCGGCGAGGCTTGCGGCAATCGCCGGCAACGAGATTCTCGACCTGGGCGGCTTTCCGCCCATTGAGAGGATCAAGATCAATACCCTCAAGTTCCGCCCCATCGGCATAGGCTTTACCGGCCTGCATTATGCCATGAACTATTTTGGCGTCTCCTATGCCGACGAGCACGAGGCCCCGCTTTTTGCCAAGGCTACCCAGCTGGCTTTGATGCTGGGGTCCATGCAGGGCAGTCTTGATTACGCCGAGTTCATTAAGAAGGAGGGCAAGCAGAAAAAGCTCACTCCTCAGGAATGGAACATGACCTATGTCGATAAGATCGACAGCGAGGCCTTGGCCTTCATCGCCTCCGATATGCCCAACAAGGCGCAGTGGCGCAAGCGGACCACCGATATCTTCACCACCCTGCGCAAGCTCGGGGGGTTGTACAACTCGGTGACCACCTCCCAGGCCCCCACCGGTTCCATCTCCCAGTTGATGCGGGTGGCCTGCACCGGGGTGGAGCCCTATTTTTCCATGATCCAGCGCCGCAAGGTTAAGGACGTGGATGACACCTGGAAGGAGTTTGTCCTCGTGCCGTTGGAATTTTACCAGTACGAGGAGGAGAAACTGGAGTGGGTTGCAGACCAGACCGCCCACAAGATCGAGCCGTACCAGCAGATCCGTATTCTTGAGGCGTGCCAGGCCTTTAATCATACCGCGGTTTCCAAGACCATCAACCTGCCGGCCGACACCACGGTGGCCGAGATCAAGAAGATCCTCCAGTACGCCCGGAAAAGCAATCTCAAGGGCATCACCATGTTCCGTGATTCTTCCATGGAAGGGGTGTTGAGCGATCATGGCTCCAAGCTGGAGGCGACCGGCGAATTCTGCGACATGGACGTGCGCAGCGGCAGCACTTACAAGTTCAGGGGGCCCGCTCCGTTGTATATCACGGCCAATAAGGGCGGGCAGGGGCATGTGCGCGAGATTTTTCTTAATACCACCAAGTCCGGCTCGACCCTGCACGGGATGAGCGAGGCCTTGGGACGGGTCATTTCCGTGGCGCTCCAGCACGATTACCGGCTGGTGGGCAAGATCGCCCGGACCCTGGAGGATATCTCCTCCGACGGGGCCTGGATCAGCGCCTCGCTCGGCCGGTGCTATTCCATACCCGCAGCCTTGGCCAAGGTTCTTGATAAGAACGCGGAAGACGAGTTGAAGGAGGATCCGGATCCGTATGTCGGGCCGTCTTCCTATGCTTCCTGTCCTGCTTGCGGCAAGCTGAGCCTGCGGCGCAGCGGCGGGTGTAACCAATGTGTGAGTTGCGGCTACTCTTCCTGCTGATCGGGCAAGAGGGAGTTTGCATGCAATCCGGCCCCCGGCAAGGCAGATACAACAAGGCGGTCATGGCTTTCATGGCCGTCTTGTTGTTTTTTATGGTGGTGGCCGATATTATCATTGCCCACCATCAGCGAAACTTTTTGTTTTCCCGGGCGGAAAATCAGGCCCGCCGCGATCTGCAACTGATGGCGGCCAACTTCCTTGAGCCACTCCTCCAAGGCGACTACGACAGGATCAAGGGCTTCGTCCTGCGCTGGGGAAAGGAACATCCCGAGGTAGTGCATCTGGCCGTCGTCGGCTCAGACGGGCGTGAGCTCTTTGCCTTCAACCGCCCCAAAGATGGGGAGAGAACCTTTCTGGTCGAAGAGAAACTCCTCGATCAGGGGGTCCAGTTGCCGTTTTTACAGATGGTCTCTTCTTTCGGCGAGGTGGATGCTCTTCTGCGCAAACTCCACTGGCAGCTGGGGCTCGCCTCGTTTCTCCTTACGGCTCTTGCCGGAATTGTCCTGTGGTTCACCCTGAGGCGTATCGCCCTCGCCCCCCTGGAAAAAGAAATCGGCCTGCGTCTGGAAACGGAGCGGAAACTGGCCGCATCCCGGCATCAGCTTGAGGAGAGGGTCCGGGCGCGAACCGTTGATCTGGAGGATGCCAATCTTCTCTTGCAGAAGGAGGTCGCCGAGCGTCATGCCGCGGAAGAGCAGTTCGCCAGGTTGCATCGGGAATACGAGCTGATTCTGAACTCAGCCGGCGAGGGCATCTATGGCTTGGACACCGAGGGTTGCGTAACCTTTGTCAATTCGGCGGGCTTGCAGATCCTTGGCTATGATGAAGCGGAATTGATCGGCCGCCATCTGCATGATTTTCGGCATCATGTGCGCTTTGATGGCGAACCCTATGGCCGGGAGGATTGTCCGGTGTGCTCGGCCTATGCCGGGGGTAGGAAAAACCAGGGAGGGCAAAGCTATTTCGGCAGAAAGGACGGCGCGGTTTTTCCGGTGGAGTTTGTCTGCACCCCCCTCATGGAAGGGGAAAGAATCATGGGTACGGTTGTGGTGTTTGAAGACATCACCGCCCGCAAGCAGACCGAACACGAATTGCTTGGCCTGACCGATACTTTGGAGCGGCGGGTCATGGAGCGCACCGCCCGAATGGATGCCGCCAACCAGGAATTGCGGGAAACCCTGGGCCAGCTGGAGCAGACCCAGGCCCAGCTGGTGCAATCCGGGAAGATGGCCGCCTTGGGAGATCTGGTGGCAGGGGTTGCCCATGAGATCAACACCCCGGTCGGCGTGGGCCTTACCGCAGCTTCGCATCTGGAAAACGAAACCCGGGAAATCGCGGCGCTCTATGGGGAGGGGCGCATGAAGCGCGGCGATCTTGATCGCTATCTTGCGCTCAGTCAGGAGGCCGCGAAGCTCATTCTTGCCAACCTCATCCGGGCGGCGGAGCTCATTCGCAGCTTCAAGCAGGTTGCGGTGGATCAGTCCGGGGAGGGGCGCAGGACCTTTCGGGTCAAGGAGTATCTGGCCGAGGTCTGCCTGAGTCTCAGGCCGGTTCTGAAGAACACCGGCCATCGTCTGGAGATCTCCTGTCCCGAGGATCTTGAGTTGAACAGTTACCCCGGGGTTTTTTCCCAGATCGTCACTAATTTCATCACCAACTCCCTGGCCCATGCCTACGACGGGGATGAGGCCGGCTCTCTGCTTTTTGATATCAGCTTGCAGGGGGGCAATGTCCTGTTCCGCTACTCCGACGATGGCAAGGGGATGAGCGAGGATCAGCTCAACCATGCCTTTGATCCTTTTTTTACGACAAACCGGGAAAAAGGGGGGAGCGGTTTGGGGCTGCATATCGTATATAATCTTGTGACCCAGAAATTGATGGGGACAATCACTTGTGAAAGCAAGCCGGGGAAGGGAACATCCTTTGCTCTCCTTTTCCCGGCTATTATATCTGGGGTGCCGTCGCATGGATGAAGCAAATGAGGTGGTTTTTTTTGCGGATGAGCTGGATGGGGCTTTGTTTTCCCGACAACGGACCGGGGAAGACGGCGTCTGGAAGGTGCTGGTGGTTGACGATGAGGAAGAGGTCCATGCCGTCACCAAGTTGGTTCTTGCAGATTTTTCTTACGAGAATAAAGGGCTGCATTTTCTCCATGCCTATTCCGGCAGAGAAGCCAAGGAACTTATTGCCCAGCACCCGGACACCGCCATTGTTTTTCTTGACGTGGTCATGGAAAAAAACAATGCCGGGCTCGAAGTGGTCCGCCACATCCGGGATGAGCTGAAAAACTCCTTTGTCCGAATTATCCTGCGCACCGGCCAGCCCGGCCAGGCGCCCGCGGAGAAGGTAATCATTGAGTATGATATCAACGATTACAAGGAGAAAACCGAACTCACCGCCCAAAAACTTTTCACCACCATGGTGGCCTCGCTGCGCTCCTACCGGGACATTCTCACCATCGAGGCCAACCGCAAGGGGCTGGAAAAAATTATCGATGCAGCCACCTATATCTGCCGTCTCCGCTCAATCCAGCAGTTGGCCAGCGGGGTCTTGATCCAGCTGGTTTCCATCCTCCATCTCGGTGAAAACGCTCTGTGTTGCCAGACCTCGGGTATCGCGGTGAGCAATGTCCAAGGCAGTTTTAAGATGCTGGCCGCAACCGGGGCTTACGAGCCGTATATCGATGCCGTGGGCAAGGGAGATTTGCCGGCCGAGGTTCTTGGTTATATCCAGCGGGCAACCACGCTCAGGCAATCCATTTGCCAGGACAACCGCTATGTCGGTTATTTTCGCGGTGAGCGTGGGGAAGAAACGGTTATCTATCTTGAGGGCTGGCGTGATCTCAGTGAACTTGACTGCAGGATGATCGAGGTTTTTTGCGGCAACGTGCAGGTGGCCTACGAAAACGTGCTCTTGAATCAGGAAATTGAAGGAACCCAGAAGGAGATCATCTATACCCTGGGCGAGCTTGCCGAGATGCGTTCCGTCGAAACCGGCAACCATGTTCGGCGGGTGGCGGAATACAGTCGGCTACTGGCGGAGAAGCATGGCTTGAGCCCGCGGGAGGTGGAGGAGATCCGTCTGGCTTCCTCCATGCATGACGTGGGCAAGATTGCCATTCCCGACGCCATTCTCAATAAAACCGGGCCACTGAGCGCCGCCGAGTTTGAGATTATGAAGACCCATACCATCCGGGCCCAGGAGATGTTGGGGCTATCCGACCGGGAGCTCATCAAGAGCGCTATTATCATTGCCGTGCAGCACCACGAAAAGTTTGACGGAACCGGCTATCCCAAAGGCTTGAAGGGGGAGGATATCCACATCAGCGCGCGAATCACAGCCCTTGCCGATGTGTTTGATGCCCTGGGCAGTGACCGTTCCTACCGCCAGGCCTGGGAGATGGCGGCCATTCTTGATCTTATCCGCAAGGAACGGGGCGCGCATTTCGACCCGGTTCTGGTGGATCTCTTTTTTGAAAATATCGACACGATCCTGGCCATCAGAACCAGCCTGGACGGGTAGCGGTTATTTTGACTTCAGGGCCTCGGCGATGAGCGGCCAGAGTCTGCTCAGTTCATCCTTGTCGGCAAAGGGGATGGAGAGGTGGACCTGATCCTGCTCAAAGGAGGGAGAGTGGCTGAGGACCACATCTTTCGGCAGCTTGAGTGCGGTCGCGAAGGCGCGGAATTCTTGTTCCGCCTCGGCGAGCCTCGGGAAGCGCTGATCGGTGAGCCACTGCATGAGCCGGGCAGTTTTCTGCGGGATGTTGGTCTCCTGGGGATCGAGGATTTCCCGCACCTCGGGTAGGCAGAGCAGGGCCATGACCGAGGTGTTGTGTCTGGCTGCCAGCTCCCGGCAGGTGGCGGAGAGTTTCTTCTGGTTGCCGACGCTGAGGTTGAGCATTTCCATGACCTCGTAGAGGGAGAGGCGGTCGGTGAAATTCAGGGTCAGCAGTTCCTTGGCGACCCCTTCGTGCAGCCGTCCTTCATGGAGTGCGGTGAGCAGGTGTTCCTCAAGCCCAAGAAGCTGCAACAGGTTGTGCAGCTGATGGCGGTGCGGTTCCAGCCCCAGAGCGGGGAGAAACCTCCTGGCCGCTTCATTCTCATCCAGATGGACGAGGATTTTCTGGAAAAAAATTGCCTGCTCGACCACGGTGATGTCGCCACGGAGCATGGTATCTTCCAGATTGATGGCCAGGGTTTCCGCCGGCAAGGTTTCCGCCGGCAGCACCAGGCAGATGGCCGAGATGTTGTGATGGGTCTGCTGGGCTGCCATCAGGCGCCTGCGGCCGGTGACGATCTCCATGGTGGTACGGCCCTGTTCCCTGAGGATAGGGGGATGGAGAATCCCGGTTCGGGCCACGGATTCCAGCAGTTCCGCGCTTGGCTCCCGCGCTTCTTCCGGAGTTAGGCTGTTGCTGAAATCCTGAAAATTGATGTGGTGCAGGTTGACGAGGCTTGAGCGGTAAGCGGGCGGCATTGGCATTCTCATGGGCAGCTGACGGATTTTTTTGTTTTCAGGGTCGCTTGTGCACTCGTTAGAAGTGCCCTTCGACGGGTTCAGGGCCAGCGGTGGCGCACTAATCCTCATTGAAGTTCGTGCTGAGCCTGGCGAAGCATTTGTCCGGGGACGATGTTCTCTTTTTACAAGGTAATCGTACTTGGCTCTATGGGAAAAAAGGCCAATCTTGTCAATGAAAACCTGTCGGGATTTTTAGAGAGGGGCGGCATGAAAGTAACCATCATTGCGGCCGGCACCATCTGCGGACGCATCGGTCCCGGTCTCACCGGCAGCCCGGTTGATCGCTCGTTTCTCGAAAAAATGCGGGCGGCGACCGATGCCAGCCTGCTGGGGGCGGAAACCCTGCGCCAGGGCGATCCTGAGATGCGGGGGCCGGAAGGGCGTCTCTTGCCCAAGCGAATCCGGGGATTCATTACCCAGTCCGGCGACATCCCGGTGGCCGGGAAAAAGATCTTCCAATACGGCCCACCGCCGCTTATTTTTACCGGCGAAGCGCAGGTGCCGGGATTACACCACCGGCTGGGCGCTCTGGCCCAGGTTGTATCGCTGCCGCCTGCGTCCACCGGCGGGCTTTCCCTGGCCGCGGCCCTTGCCCATCTGGCAAAACTCGGCGCGGCCTCGGTGCTGGTCGAGGGTGGCGGCGGGTTGAACTACGCCTGTTTGCGGCAAGGGGTTGTCGATGAGATTCTTCTTACCCTGACGCCGAAAATATCCGGAGACCAGCAAGCGGCCTCGTTGTGCGGCGGCCCTGGTCCGCTGGGCGATCCATTTCTGCCATTGATCCTGGTTTCATGCGAGGCTGCGGAAACCGGGGAACTATTCGTGAAATACCGGGTAAGCAAGGGGGAGTAACCATGCAGCAGGAACTGGCGATCTTGTATTCCGGAGGGACTGATTCCCTCGCGCTTTATGCCTTGGCCAGTGCGGGGCATCATCCAGGCCTGGCCAGGCCGGTGCGCATCCATCTGCTCCATATGCTCAACGGCATGGGGCGTTTTGTCGATTTTCCCAGAAACCGTTTCCTGGTCGCGAAAAAGATTCTGTTGGCCAATGCTTCCGACCCCGCGAAAATACCGGAGGCGGAGATGGTGGAGCTCGACATGGGCAGGCTGTTCCAGGGTCTGTGGCTCGACTCGTATGAAGAATACATGCCCCGCTACAACGGAAAAAATCTTGTCTGCGTGGCCTGCAAGCTTGGCATGCATGCGCGGGCCATCATCTATTGCCACGAGCATTTTGTCCCCCATTTCGTGGCCGGATACACCAAAAAACAGGACCATTATCCCGAGCAGACCCCGGTCTTCATGGAAAAGATCGGCGAGTTGTCGGCCCGGTTCGGGATCAGCACCACCTTTCCGGTGTACGAGGATTTTGACGACCAGATGATCACCCGGCATGTGCTGGAGGATTTCGGCCTGCCTTCCACGGGCGGGGGCGAGAGGAAATGCCTGTTCTGTCAGACCTTGACCACGGCCACGGAGCGTGAAATCGGGCAGTACCTCGATGATATGCTGCCACGGGTCGGGGAGTATATTGAGCACCGGCTGGCTGGGCAGGTTCGGGAGGCGGCTTTGTGTTTTCCCCCCGGTAACCGGAGGATATAGCACCCCGGCGGGAAAGAGTGCCAAGGGGTTATGGGAGATGTTTCCGGCGGCGTATCAAAAAAACATAGCCATAGATGATCAGGTTAGCTGCGACAAGGCCCAGGCCGAGCAGGTAACGCAGCTCAATGGTGAGGTTCTCGGGGTAGAGAATCATGGCCACGTAATGCTCGATGAATCCTCCCGTATAGCCAGCCTCGCCGCCCCTTTGCCGCAAAAAAATCTCCAACGGCGTAAGCGGACAGATCCAGTCCGCCCATTCGATCACCACCCCCCAGAACACGGCGGCAAGATGCAGCCGGACAAGGCCGGGGCGTCGCAGCACCAGCAATCCCCCCAGCACGGCAAAAAGCGTGAAGGCAAGATGCAACAGGAGGATGCAGTCGGCGGCTATGCGGTAGATCATCTTCAGCTATTCATGATGTTTTTGTTTTGGAGCAGATGTCCCGTGCGGCCGGAGATCAGCAAAATAACCTCATCCCCTTGAGTGTTCCTACTCATTCACTCGTTTCCCCAAGATGGAGAGACTGTATTCCCTCCCATCCATTTCGGCTACGTCAGGGAGTTTTCCCCATGTTTCGAAACCGAAAGAGCTCAGAAGGCGAATGCTCGGTTCGTTGTGCGAAAACACGAAGCCGATCACTGTCTTGATGTTCAGCGACTGGGTCATCGCCAAGGCTTCGGCAAGAAGCATGCGACCGAGCCCCTTGCCCCGATGCTCCGGTGCGATATAGATGCTGATTTCCGCGGTGTGGTCGTAGGCGGGTCTTCCGTAAAAGGATTGAAAACTGACCCACGCAAGAATCCGGCCATCGTGTTCATGGACCAGGAGTGGGCGTTTGTTGGGAATATGTCGGCTGAACCATTCTTCTCGGGAATCGACCGAAACCATGTCGGTGTCGGCGGTAGATTGCCGAGTCGGCACCGTCGAGTTGTAGATGGCAACGATCGCCGGAAGGTCGCTTTCCACCGCAAAACGCATGATTGTTTTTCTCCTTCCGTGGCCACCAGGGGATTGCAGGAATTACGGGGTCGTAATACCTGATTATTGTTTGCCTTCCGCAGGGTTCCGTCCTGGTTTTCCTTGGTGTAAAATCCTGCCGGTCAGGCGTTGTGCTTTTTCGTAAAAGGTCTCGCTGCCACAAGGTCGCCCGGTCCGTGTTTTTTCGCTTAGAAAATCAAGGTCGTCATCTTCTTTTGAGAGGAAAAGACGCCGGTCGTCTATTCCTGCGAGCATCCCGTTTACCGTCATCAGCAAGTCATCGTTGACCATTCTCAGTTATTCGTTGCTTTCAACACCTAGTGATTCTAGGTGCCAGGGCATGGAAAGGCAAGGATAAAATCGGTCGAGTTCCTGCCCGTATTCTGTGGCATGGCAGAGGGTGGTCTCCGTGGATGATTCCTTTTGAAATCCTTGCCCCTTCATCCTTGGAGGAGTCCCTTTGTGTGTGTTATGCTGGAGGCTGGGCACGGTGCTTTACTGCCCGGCACAGGCGTAATCACGAGGCAGAGCATGAGGAGCCACCAGAGACCATGCGGATCAGCTGCGTAATCCCCACCAGAAACCGGCCGGAGATGACCTGTCGGGCCATTGCCGGCGTGGTCGCTCAGGATACGCCGGTGAGCGAAATCATTGTGGTGGACGATGGTTCGACGGACAACACGGTTGCCCTTGTTGCCGCCCGCTTTCCCGAGGTGCGATTGTTGAAATGTTCCGGTCTTGGTCCGGGTCTGGCCAGAAATGCCGGGGTTGCTGCCGCCAGCGGCCAGGTAATCATGTTTCTTGATTCCGACGATGTCTGGTTGGAGGGCCATGTTGCCGGCCTGGTGCGGACCTTGGCCCGTGGCTATCCAGTGGCCTACGGGTTGACCAGAAACATCGACAGGATCGGCGGCGGAGAGTTTTTTATTCCCGAGCCGGGGATGGCCGTGGAAGGGCAATGCCTTGCCGCGCTGGCCCGCTGGTGTTTTCTGGTGCCCTCGGCAATGGCCGTGGAGAAAGAGGCCTTTGTCGCGGCGGGCGGTTTCGGGGGCGGGGAGCTGGGCGAGGATTGGTCTTTTTTCATCCGGCTTGCCCAGCGATTCTCCTTTGGCTTTTGCGGGGATGAGCCTATCACCCTGCGTCATCTCCATGGGGGGAGCCTGTGCAATTGTGTCGGGGGCGAGCGGCTTGAGAGCCTGCTGGTCTCGGTGGGGCTTGCCCTGGCGGAGTCCGGGGCCTTGCCCGAGGACGTAAGCCGTTTTCAGGCGCTGGCCGACTGGACCCGGCGACAGGGGGATTGGCAGAGTATTCAGCAGTGGTATATTTGCCTGAAAGAGGAGGCGCTTGTTTGAAAACATCCATATCCCCCCAGGACCATGCACGGGTGTTGGCGGAAGGGCTTGATATCCCCCAGCAGCAGCCTTCTTTTGCCCTGCCCCTGCCGGAGGTCGGCATCTGCGGGAAAACCGTATGGGTCAGGCTGCCCGAGGGACGGATTCCTTTTTCGGCCAGGCTTGAGGTGAATCTCGCCGCGCAGGTCCGGGGCATCCATATGTCCCGCATGGAAGAGGTGATCGCCGCCCTTTATGAGCAGGAGTTTGCCGATCTCCGCGACTACGGGCTGCAGCTTGGAAGGGAGATGATGGCGCGTCAGGGAGCAAGTGTCGGCAGGGTGCGGCTGACCGGGCAGTTGCCGCTCATCAGGACAGCCGTGGTCAGCGGCAGGCAATCGGTGGATTCCATCGCGGTCAGCCTTGATCTCAAGCTGGTCGGAGCGGGGGAGAATCTGGAGAGCGTGGCCATGCTCGGAGTCGGCGTGGCGCACATCACCGCCTGCCCCTGCACCCAGGCGTACAACCAGACGCTGTTTCGCAAAGAGAGCGATGATTGCCCCCTGCCCACCCATTCGCAACGCTCCCAGACCACCCTTTCCGTGCAGTCGTCCGGGTTTTCCCCATCCATTGCCGAGCTTTTGGCCTGCATGGAAGAGGCCCTGCATGTGACCCAGGATCTGCTGAAAAGAACCGATGAGGCCCAACTGGTCTACACCTCGCACAGTCTGCCGCAGTTTGCCGAGGACGCGGTGCGGGAGGTGGCCCGACGGGCAGGGGAGCGGTTCGGCAGGGTATTGCCGCCGGAAACCCTGGTGGCGATCGACTCGTTGAGCCTGGAGAGCATCCATATTCACGATGTCTGCTGTCGACTGGAAACCACCCTGGCGGAAATCGTCAATCATTTGTAAGGATCGGCATGGCAACGGTATTAACCCAGGATTGGCTGCAAACGTATCCCGAGGAGCTGCGCCGGGCCCTGGGCCGGGTCGCGAACCGCAGCGGGCAGCCCATGTACGTGGCGGGCGGGCCGGTGCGGGATTGGCTGCTGGGGGTGGCGGCCAAGGATCTTGATCTCACCGTGCCGGTTGGCGCCGTGCTCTGCGCCCGCGAGGTCTGCACTCTGCTGGGAGGAACCTTTGTTCTGCTCGATGAGTCGGAAGACGTGGCCAGGGTTGTCTGGCAGGGCTTTACCCTTGATTTTTCCGGTTTCAGAAACCAGACCACCACCATTGAAGAAGACCTTGGCCAGCGGGATTTTACCATCAACGCCATGGCCGTTGCCCTTGCCCCTGGAAGCGGCGGCGCCCTTGCCGCGCTCACGGTTATTGATCCTTTCGGGGGTGTGGCCGACCTGGAGCGCAAGCTCATCCGTACCCCGGCTTTGGCCAATCTGCTGGCCGACCCCTTGCGGCTGCTGCGGGCTTACCGCTTTTCGGCCGGCCTGGATTTTGCCATCGAAGCGCGGACCGAGGCGGCTATTGCCGCCCATGCCGAGCTGCTGAGCAAACCGGCCATGGAGCGGGTGGCCTATGAGCTTGGTCTGATCATCGCTTCGCCTCGTGCCTGGCGGACGATCAGCCGCATGGCGCAAACCGGTCTTCTCTGGGTTGTCTTTCCCGAACTTGTTTCGGGCCGTGGTCTGGTTCAGCCTGCCAGTCATCATCTCGATGTGTTTGAGCACAGTCTGGAGGCCTTGCATTGGCTGGAAAAAATCCTGCTTGAGCCGGAGGCGTATTTTCCTGGGCAGGGTGGCCTGTTCCTGGAAGCGGTCAAAGGAAAACGGGCCTTCTTGCTGAAATGGGCAGCCCTGTTCCATGATCTGGGTAAACCGGAGACGCACCGACTGCTTGAAGAAAAGATAACCTTTTATAATCACGATCAGGCTGGGGCCGCGATTTTTGAAAGGATCGCCGAAAGGCTGCACTGGCCCAAGGATGATCGCAATCGGGTGGCCCGGCTTATTGCCCTGCATATGTGGCCGTTTCATCTCAGCAATGCCCGGTTGCGTACCGGGATCACTCGCAAGGCCTGTCTGCGTCTGGTCAAGGCGGTTGGCGATGAGTTGGCCGGCCTCTTCCTGCTGGCCATGGCGGACAGCCTTGCCGGGCAGGGGGTGGGAAAACCCGAGGGCATGGAGGCAAATCTGGCCGCGCTCTTGTTTGAGGTGCATGGGGTATATGAGGAATATATTCAGCCGGTATTCGCCGGCCCGCCGCTGGTCACGGGGCATGATCTTATCGGGATCTTTGCTCTTGAACCCGGCCCGGTCTTCAAGGAGATCCTCGAAGGGGTGGTGACGGCGCAGGTGGAGGGGGTGGTGGCGAACCGGGAACAGGCCCTGGCCTGGGTGAAGATATTTCTTGAGGCCGGGGCATCAACAACGTCGTCATAGCAAAACGATATTGCCAATTGGACGGGGAAAACGGCATAATGGGCAGAAGCGTTAGGAACTCATTAGGAAGGGAAAGATTATTCCGTCATGGCTCTTAAATAAGTTTAGCTGTTTATTCAGCCCCGTTGTACCGTGAATCGAGCAGGTGTTGTCGCAGAGACCGGGGGCGTTTTTTAAGCAGATCAACCTCAAGGATGCAGGCAGTAACCCATGAACGAGAAAACCCCGCAAGCCCCATACTGTACCCTTATTAAATCGCTTAATGAAAAGGATTTCCTGACAACGATCAATCACCACATGCTGAGTTTTCTTGGTCGTGATCCGCAACGGGGCGGAAACAGGGATGTATATAAGGCTCTGGCGTACACCATCCGTGACTTTTTGATCGAGCGTTGGGTTGCAACGCAAAAGGGGTATTACGCGAAAAACAAGAAGCGGGTCTACTACCTGTCCTTGGAGTTTCTTATCGGGAGATCGTTGGGTAACAGCCTTATCAATCTCGGCTTTTATGATGAGATGGCCGGGGTTATGCAGGAGATGGGCTACGATCTCGAAGAAATCAGGGAGGAAGAGGAGGATGCCGCGCTCGGCAACGGCGGCCTTGGTCGGTTGGCCGCCTGTTTTCTTGATTCCCTGGCAACCTTGGGCGTTCCATCCTACGGCTATGGGATCCGCTACGAGTATGGCTTGTTTTATCAGCGCATCATTGACGGCTTCCAGGTGGAGTATCCTGATAACTGGCTGCGCTACGGCACCCCTTGGGAGTTTGAAAGGCCCCAGAATCTCTATCCGGTGAAATATTACGGCCGGGTGCAGCGCTACCGGAACAACAAGGGCGAGCTGCGTACCGAGTGGATCGAGACCGAAGAGATCATGGCCATGGCCTGTGATGTTCTGGTGCCTGGCTTTAACAATGACAATGTCATTAATATGCGTCTCTGGACGGCCAAGGCTTCCCGTGAGCTTGACCTTAGCTCGTTCAACCGGGGCGATTACATCTCGGCCGTGCAGGACAAGGTGCAGTCGGAAACGATTTCCAAGGTTCTCTATCCCTCGGATGATATTCGGCAGGGTCAGGAGCTGCGTCTGAAGCAGCAATACTTTTTCGTGGCCGCCACCTTTCAGGATATCCTCCGGCGGCACAAAAAAAAGCACAGTGATTTCGATTCGTTCACCGAAGAGATCGCGGTGCAGCTCAACGATACCCATCCGTCCATCGCCATTCCTGAATTCATGCGGCTTCTGGTGGACGAGGAGTCGGTTCCCTGGGAAAAGGCCTGGCAGATCTGCGTCGGCACCTTCGGCTACACCAATCACACCCTGATGCCTGAGGCCCTGGAGAGCTGGCCCGTGGAGCTGCTGGGCAAGGTGTTGCCCCGGCACCTTGAGATCATTTACGAGATCAATCGTCGATTCCTCGAAGAGGTTGCGGCCCGCTATCCGGGCAGGGACGATAAATTGCGCGACATGTCCATTATCGAAGAGGTGCCGGTGAAAAGGGTGCGCATGGCGTATCTGGCCATCGTGGGCAGTCATTCGGTCAATGGGGTGGCCGTACTCCACACCCATTTGCTGAAGACCAGGCTTTTTAAGGATTTCCACGAGTTTTATCCCGGTCGCTTTAATTGTAAAACCAACGGCATAACTCAACGGCGCTGGCTGCTCAAATGCAATCCCGGCATGGCCGGCCTGATCACCAGCACCATCGGCGGGGAATGGGTCACCAATCTCGACCATCTGCGGAATTTGGAACCCTATGCCGATCAGCCGAAGTTTCAAAAAAAATGGGCCAAGGTGAAAACGGAAAACAAAAAACGGTTGGCCGCGATCATCAAGGAGGAATGCGGGGTGGTGGTAAACCCCCACACCATGTTCGATGTTCAGGTGAAACGGCTCCACGAGTATAAGCGCCAGCTGCTCAATATCCTGCATGTCATCACGCTGTACCATCGGATCGCCAACGGGGAGGACACGGATTCTCCCGCGCGCACCGTCATTTTCGGGGGCAAGGCCGCGCCTTCGTATTTCAAGGCAAAACTGATCATCAAGCTGATCAATTCGGTGGCCGAGGTGGTCAACCAGGATTCACGGGTGGGAGATAGGCTCAAGGTGGTCTTTATCCCCAACTATGGCGTCTCTGTCGCCGAAAAGATTTTTCCGGCCTCCGACCTTTCCGAACAGATTTCCACTGCGGGTACCGAGGCATCCGGCACCGGCAACATGAAATTTTCTTTAAATGGCGCTCTTACCATAGGGACCCTTGACGGCGCCAATATCGAGATTCGTGATGAGGTCGGGGCCGAGAATATGTTCATCTTCGGCATGACCACGGAAGAGGTTGAGGCGGCCAAGCGAAATCCGCTCCGTAACGCCTTTGATGTATATCGTGACAACCCGGAGGTGAAGCGCACCCTGGATAGCATCCGCAGCGGCTATTTCAGCAGGGGCGACACCACTCTCTTTGCCCCCATCGTCGAGGGGTTGCTCAACCTCAACGACCCCTACCTGCTCCTCCTTGATCTGGAGGATTATCTCCGCTGCCAGAAGGAAGTGGGCGAGCTGTATCGCGATCAACCGAAATGGATTCGTAAATCCATCCTCAACGTGGCCCGGATGGGAAAATTTTCCAGCGACCGGACCATTCGGGAATATGCCCGTGAGATCTGGGGAATCCCGTTGGATTGATTTTTAGGCGCTACGAAAATCAGGAAAGGTTTCTTGGCTCGTAAGCTTTTTTCGTGTTCTTTCGTGGGGTTTGTGGTCGTCCGTTTTACAGCGATCAAGGGGTTTCCGGTCTCGGGCAAGACGGCGCTGTCCCCAAAATCCATTGACTTTTCGCCCTATTGTTGATAGCTAGCAGGATGATAAAAAAGCCGGGTTTCGCTTTCTTATCATCCTGTTTTGCAATCGGGCGCATACCGCAGCGCCATTCCCCGATACTGGTAAAAGCTATGAGCCAAGACAACCCCTCCTCTCGATTTCAGGCAAATGGCCTGGCGACCCTCATTGGCAGTCTGCCGGTTGCAGACCATCGGGAGGCGTTTTCCCTTATTTTTGAGCATACCCCCGATATTCCGTTGTGGCCGCAATTGCCGAGCAACCCCAAGGAGGGAATGCTCAGTCAGTTCAGCGAAGGGATGCCCGGTATTATCGAAGAGGCTGATCGCACCTGTTTTGATATCCGGACCGAGACCTTTGCCGATGAGATGCTCGCATATTTCGAGCACTATCTCGCCGCCCTCGACGACCCGACCCTTTTACCGGATTCGCCTTTTGCCGTGAGTCGGGACCGGGCCCAAGGCCTATTCGCCCTGGAGGAGGCAGTTGCCGGAAAAACCGTGGCCGCGGTCAAGGGGCAGATGACCGGCCCGTTTACCCTGCTTACCGGGCTCCACGACCGGGAAGGGAGAGCCGCTTATTATGAGCCTACCATCCGGGAAATGGTGGTGAAGGGACTTTCCCTTAAGGCTGCCTGGCAGGTGCGGCTTCTCGCGGTATCGCAGGCCCCGGTTATTCTTTTTATCGACGAGCCGGCCTTGGCCGGTCTTGGTTCCTCGGCTTTTCTCAGTGTTTCCCTGGATGAGCTTGGCCGGGATCTCAATGAGATTATCGGCGCGGCGCAGGCAGCGGGCGGGTTGGTGGGCATCCATGTTTGCGCCAACACGGACTGGGAATTTCTTTTGTCCACCTCCCTTGATATCGTCAGTTTTGACGCCTACGGTTTTTTCGACAAGCTTGTCGCTTGCAAGGATGCGCTGTACACCTTCCTGAACCGGGGCGGTATTATTGCCTGGGGGATCGTGCCCACCTCGGAAAAGGAATATATTGAACAGGAAACAGCGGAGTCCCTTCTGGCCCGTTGGGAGACGCAGGCCGCTCAGCTTGTCGGCGGCGGGAACGGCTCTTGGGATTACCAGAGACTGCTTCGCCGGACCTTGATAACCCCAAGCTGCGGAACCGGCTCCCTGTCTTTGCCCCACGCCAAAAAGGTGCTGGCCCTGACCAGGGATCTTTCCAAGCTGTTGCGTGATAAATATCTGTAGCGCAAACGCCGCAGGCAACTCCTTTATCCAACCACTATAAAAATTGAGTATTGAGCAATGGAAGAACTGAATCAGGTTTTAAAGCAACGCCGTCAAAAGGCCCAGGAACTCGCGGATCTGGGCGTTAACCTCTATGCCAACGATTTCAAGCCCGCCCACCGGATCAACGATATCCTGGCAAAAAACGACAATCCGGACGCCCCCCTGGAAGAGGGGATCAAATCAGTTGCCGGCCGGATCATGGCCTTGCGCAAGTTCGGCAAGGCTGCCTTTGTCCAGATCCAGGATGAAACCGGCCGGATTCAGGTGTATGTCAAGCGCGATGAGGTTGGGGTGGAGACCTACCAGATCTTCAAGAAACTTGATCTCGGGGATATCGTCGGTTTTGGCGGGACTCTGTTCCGTACCCAGACCGGAGAGCTCACCATAGACGCGGCAACCTTGAAGCCTGTCACCAAATCCCTGCGCCCCCTGCCGGAGAAGTTCCACGGCCTCACCGATGTGGAAACCAGGTATCGCCAGCGCTATGTCGATCTAATCATGAACCCGGAGGTGCGCGACACCTTTCGTAAACGTGTTGAGATCATCCGTCTGATCCGTGATTTTCTGGTAAACCGAGGCTTCATGGAGGTTGAAACCCCCATGATGCAACCCATTGCCGGTGGGGCCACGGCCAAGCCCTTCAAGACCCATCATAATGCTTTGGGCATGGATCTCTACCTGCGCATTGCCCCGGAGCTTTATCTGAAACGGTTGCTGGTGGGAGGGTTTGAAAAGGTCTTCGAGATCAATCGTAATTTCAGGAACGAAGGGCTTTCCACCCGGCATAATCCCGAATTCACCATGCTTGAGTTCTATCAGGCTTTTGCCACCTACGAGGATCTCATGGATCTCACCGAGGAGATGGTTTCCTACGTGGCCGCTGAGGTCACCGGTTCCATGGTCGTGAGCTACCAGGGCCAGGAGGTCGATCTTTCCCCGCCCTGGAAGCGCTATACCATGGATGAGGCGCTCATGGAGGTGGGCGGGGTTGATATGGCGGTGCTCGCCGACCCGGCTCTTACCCGTCGGTTTGCCATGGAAAAGGGTATCGCCCTTGAGCCGCTGGCAGGGCATGGCAAGGCCAAGACCGAACTGTTTGAGCTGCTGGTGGAAGAAAAATTGATCAATCCCACCTTCGTGACTCAGTATCCCACCGAGGTTTCGCCGCTGGCCCGCCGTAACGAGAAGAATCCCGAGGTCACTGATCGGTTTGAACTGTTCGTGACCGGTCGGGAAATAGCCAATGCCTTCAGCGAACTCAATGATCCCATCGACCAGAAACAGCGGTTGGAAAAACAGATTGACGAACGGGGCAATGACGAGGAAATCTTTCCCGAGATGGATGAGGACTTTGTCCGGGCCTTGGAATATGGGATGCCACCCGCTGCAGGTGAGGGAATCGGTATCGACCGTTTGGTTATGCTGCTTACCGACTCCGCCTCGATCCGTGATGTTATCCTTTTCCCGCATCTGCGCCCGGAGAGCAAGTAAGCCGCGTAACCGTCCGTCCAGGAGCACGGCATCTGCTTTGTCATCGGCCTGCTCGAGTGCAATAGCACACTTCGCAGGCCTCTTCCGCGCCTCTGCGGCGCTCCTGAACGGTTACAATTGTCTGGGTGCCGTATAAGTAAGAGAGGTAAATTGTGCAATTTGAATGGTTTGTCTGTCTGCGATATCTCAAGGCCAAGCGCAAACACGGCTTCATTTCGCTTATTTCGTTGATTTCCATTGCCGGAGTCATGGTCGGGGTTATGGCCCTTATCGTGGTTCTTGCCGTGATGACCGGCTTTACCTCCGAATTTCGAGATAAGATCCTGGGGATCAACTCCCATGTCGTGGTTCAGGATTTTACCGGGAATATAACAGGATACGAGGAGGTCGCGGCTAAGGTCCGTACGGTTGCAGGGGTAAGCGGGGTCACGCCCTATCTGTACAGCCAGGCCATGATTACCAGTGGCGAAGGCGGAACCGGCGCCGTGTTGCGCGGTCTTGATCCGGCCACCGCCCCCGGCGTACTCAGTCTGGAAAAGCATCTGCGCAATGGAAAAATCGCCGATCTCTCGTTCGGCCAGCCTGGCGCGGGCAAACCGCCGGGTATCATCCTGGGCAAGGAGCTTGCCGTCCAGTTGCATGTCGCCCTGCATGACCGGGTGCGGTTGATCTCGGCTGCGGGACCTCTTACGCCCATGGGCGTGATTCCCAAGGTCTCTACCTGTCAGGTCGTAGGGATTTTTGAAACCGGCATGTACGAGTATGATTCCGCCCTGGCTTATGTTTCCCTGGAAACGGCACAGCGATTCTTCGATCTGCCCGGCGCGGTGCATGGCTTGGAGGTGAAAACCACCGATCTCAATCAGGCGGATCAGATAGCCAGGCGGATTGAGCAGGCTCTGGGTCCGAATTTCTTCGCCAAGGATTGGATGCGGATGAACCGGAATATCTTTTCCGCCCTCGCCCTGGAAAAAACGGCTCTCTCGGTGATCATGGCCCTGGTGGTGATGGTCGCAGCCTTCAATATCGTCAGTACCCTGATCATGGTGGTCATGGAGAAGAATAAGGATATCGCCATCCTGAAATCCATGGGAGCCACTTCCGGCAGTATCATGCGGATTTTCATCTATGAGGGGTTGGTTATCGGTCTTGTCGGCACCTTGCTTGGGGTGCTTGGGGGGCTGGGCCTCTGCGCGATCCTGAGTCGCTATCAGTTCATCAAACTGCCTGACGTGTATCCGATTTCCACTCTGCCGGTGCTGGTCCTGCCTTCGGATGTCATCCTCATTGCCCTGTCGGCAACGGTTATTACCCTGGTCGCCACCCTGTATCCTTCCTGGCAGGCAGCCAAGGTCGATCCGGCCGTGGCCCTGCGATACGAATAGAGGAGTTTGTCCAATCATGCTCAATGGCGCACCAGAACAACCCTTCTTTTTTGAAGCGCGGGATATTTACAAGGAATACAGTACCCACGGCAGTCTGCAGGTGCTTGCCGGGGTAAACCTGCGGCTTGTCGCCGGGGAGATGGTCGCCGTGGTCGGCGCTTCCGGCACCGGGAAAACAACCCTGTTGCATATCCTGGGCGCCCTTGATCAGCCCAGCCGGGGTCAGCTTTTTTACCGTGGCGAAAATGTTTTTGAGAAAAATGCTGACCAGTTGGCCGTGTTTCGCAATCAGGCTGTTGGTTTTGTTTTTCAGTTTCACCACCTGCTCCCGGAGTTCAATGCCCTGGAAAACGTCTTGCTGCCCGGACTTATTGCCGGAAAAAAACGTTCGGAACTCGCCGGATATGCGGAATATCTTTTGGAGCGGGTCGGGGTATTGAATCGCTCCACCCACAAGGTGGGCGAGCTGTCCGGCGGCGAACAGCAGCGGGTTGCCCTGGCCCGGGCTTTGATCATGAAGCCTGCGGTTCTTCTGGCGGATGAACCAACCGGGAACCTTGATCCTAAAACCGGGCTCAAGGTTTTTGAACTTATCCGGGAGTTGAGCGAAACCCTGTCCCTGGCAACGGTCATGGTGACCCATAACCTTGATCTGTCACGGCGGATGAGCCGTTGTCTCACCTTGCGGGACGGGGGCTTGCACGAAACCCGGGATGAAAGCAAAGATTCTTGACAGTAGGGCCAATGCCTGATAATTCTGATAAACTAACTAGCAGATCGCCCGCCCGCCCCCTTATTTTGGGGCGGTCACTCAAGTCCCTTCACAGCGAAATCGAGAGTATGAAACAAGACAAGTCAGTCCGGCACCTATTGCGCTCCGGCGTTTTTTCTGGATCCATAAAAATGATCTTTACCGCCCTTGTCCTTGTTATGATGCAGGGCTTTCTGCCGTTGGCAGGTGAGGTCTTTGGCGCCGGCTACGAGCCGAATACCGTCATTGTCCCGCCCCTGATCAATGCCCCGTCAGGGGTTGATCAGCTTCTCGCCTTGAGCGACAAAACGTTGCTTGAGGTTGCGCAGAGCAAGGGGTTGGTTATGCTGCCCAGGGAAGAAGTACAACAGAAGATCGGTTATGCCCAGTGGCCCCCCAAGGCAGAGGCCCTGAAGCCTTTGATCACCTCTCCGGCGATCAACTATGTCGCGGTCGGCAGTATTACCAAGCTTGGGGAGCAGCTCAGTCTGGATTTTGTCCTTTATGACATTTTCGGCAATAATCCCCCCAAATTTTATTATCAGGTCAGCAATAACGAGACCGAGCTGCACAAATCCATGACCCAGATGGTCAACGATATTCTCTCCCATACGGGTCAGTATTTTCTTGTTCAGTCCATTGGTGTTGCCGGCAATGCCCGCATAGATTCCGGGGCGATCATGCGTCAGATAAAAAGTCAGGCAGGGGAGCGCTATGCCCCGGAACTTTTGCGGGCGGATCTGAAAAACATCTTTCAGATGGGGTATTTTGATGATGTGCAGATTCTTGTGAGCGATACGGAAAAAGGCAAGGAAGTCATCTTTCAGGTTACGGAAAAGGCAGTAATCGGCCAGGTTCTTATTAACGGAGAGAAGGAACTTGACGAAAAAGATGTGAAGGAAGTGGTGAGCGTTGCGGCCAATAGCATCATCAACACCAAGGAGGTGCAGGCCTCTGTTGAAAATATCCGTAAACTTTACAAGGATAAGGGGTTTTACCGGACCAACGTCGCAGCCAAACTCAACTATCCCACGCCGGATAAGGTGAATGTTACCTTTGACATCGAAGAAGGTGTCAAGATGTATATCAAGGACATTCGTTTTGTCGGCAACAAAGCTTTTACCGCGAAGGAATTGCGCAAGGAGATGACCACCTCTGAAAAAGGATTGCTCTCCTGGTTTACCGATTCCGGCAAGTTGAAACGCGATCTTTTGGAACAGGATCGCTCCCGGCTCGGCTCCTTGTATCACAACAGCGGTTACATCGAGGCCAGGATCAGCGAACCGGAAATAACCGATGAAGGCGACTGGCTGTATGTCACCTTTGATATTCAGGAGGGCGATCGTTACCGGGTCGGTACCATTGAAATCGAAGGGGACATCGTCGGCGATAAAAACGAGCTTTTCAGTCTGATCGAGTTGAGTAAAGAAAAGTTTTTCAGCCGCAAGATTTTGCGGGATGATGTATTGCGCCTTACGGACCGTTACGCGGAAAGCGGCTATGCCTTTGCCGAGGTGGAACCGAAGCTCAGCAAGAATGAAGAAGACAAACGCATGGATTTGTCCCTCAAGATTGCCCAGGGAACTTTGGTGCATATCAACCGGATCAACATCAAGGGGAACTCCAGAACCAGGGATAAGGTCATTCGGCGGGAAATGCAGGTCAAGGAGGGCGGGCTGCTTGATGCAAGTGCGGTCAGAAAGAGCAGCGAACGGTTGCAACGGCTTGATTTTTTTGAAGAGGTAAACGTAACCCCTCAACCGACCGTACAGGAAGACTTGATGGATGTCGTGGTCGATGTAAAGGAAAAGGCCACCGGCACCTTCAGTATCGGGGCGGGCTACAGCTCGGTGGACAATCTCATGTTCATGGGCGAGATCAGTGAAAATAACTTCCTCGGCAAAGGACAGCGCCTCTCCCTGCAAGCCAACCTGAGCTCCCGGAGCAATCGCTACAATTTCAGCTTTACCGAGCCCCATCTCAACGATACCAAGCTGTTGTTCGGCTACGATATCTACAACTGGTCCAGAAAATACGACGATTATACTAAAGAATCCACCGGCGCGGCCCTGCGTTTTGCCTACCCGGTCTGGAACAAGTGGACTCTCGGTTGGGGGTATGGCTATGATGATACAACCCTCAGCGATGTTTCCCCCTATGCCTCACAGATTATCCTTGATTCCATGCACATTGAGACCACAAGCTTTGTTCGGGTCGGTCTTTCCAAGGACACCAGGAATAAGCTCGCCGATGCTTCCAAGGGCTGGCTAACCACCTATTCCATCAAGCAGGCGGGCGGACCCTTGGGCGGGGATAGCGCCTTTACCAAGTACGAGGCCACCTCCGGTTGGTATTATCCCTTGTGGTGGGAAACAACCTTCCATCTTAAGGGTTCGATCGGCTATGTTGTTGAAAATGAAGAGAAAAAGCTGCCGGTTTATGAAAAGTTCTATCTGGGTGGACTCAATACCATCCGAGGTTTTGACAGCGGTAAGGTCAGTCCTCTGGAGTCAAATGCCGATGGCACTTATTCCAGGATCGGTGGAGAAAAAATGTGGTATGGCAACGTGGAATGGATCTTTCCCATTGTCAAGGAGATCGGCCTGAAAGGTTTGGTGTTCTTCGATCTGGGTAACGTCTACACCGATTCGCAAACCTGGGATGTTGCTGACCTTCGCTACAGTACCGGCCTTGGCTTCCGTTGGCTGTCGCCCATGGGTCCCCTGCGTCTTGAATGGGGTTATAACCTCGATCCGAAAGAAGGGGAAAAACAGGGGGTTTGGGATTTCAGCATTGGTGGGGCTTTTTAGGAGATGCCGGCACCTCGTATCGTGCCGCCTTATTTAGGCGGGTCCTTCTTCCCTCAGACAAGAAATGGACAATAGGCTGGCGGCCCTCTTCATCGAGGGCCGTTCCGTTAATATCATCGGCCTGCGGGGAAGCGCCCCAGCCTTTCATCTTGGCCGTACCGCCCGGCTCGGGCAGCGGCCCATTCTCTGTCTTGCGCCAAGTGAGACCGCAGCCCAGCATCTTGTTCAGGATCTTGCTCTTTTTGTCGACATACCCGTCCTGTATTTCCCCGGACATGAAATCCCTCCCTATACCCCGTTGTCGCCGGACAGCCGAACCGTGGCCGAGCGCCTTGCCGCCCTGTTTCAGATCCACAGCGCCGATAAGCCATTTATCCTGGTCATGTCCATCGAGGCCCTGCTGAGAAGGGTTCTTCCCCGTGCTTCCCTTGCAAATCTGGCCGAATTGGTCATGCGGGGAGAGGATACCGATCTGGAAGGGTTGGTTGCCTCCCTTACCGCCTGTGGGTACGATGGTGCTGCTTTGGTGCAATCAGTCGGCGAGTTCAGCCTGCGCGGCGGCATTCTGGATATTTTCCCCACCGGCTTTGAGATGCCCGTCCGTCTCGATTTTTGTGGTGACACTGTTGAGTCCATCCGCAAGTTTGATCCCATCAGCCAACGCTCGGTCGAAGAGCTGGAGGAGATCATTCTCCTGCCGGTAAGTGATGTTCTCTATCCTGCCGATGAGCAGGAGTTGCGTAAACTGGTCGATCGATTTAGGGCCTTTGCCGGGGATTTTTCCTGGGACGGTGAGCGGGTCAGGGTTATGGAGGATTGTCTCCAGAATCGCCTGCGTTTTCCCGGGATAGAATTTTTGCTGCCGTTGTTCTACGAAACTCCGTCGACAGTACTTGACTACTTGCCGGACGATACCATCGTCTTTTTCTCCTCGCCCCCCGCGATAGAGGAAAGTCTTGCCCTCTGCCGGGAAAGGATTGACGCTAATTTCGCCGCGGCCACCGCTGCCTGCCTGCCGGTCTTGCCGCCTGAACGGATATTTTTACCGGAAGGTGAATGGCTTGACCGGTTGACCCGTTTTCAGCGTGGGCGATTCTATGATTTTGCGCATCCGGATATGGAAGAGGGTGAAATCCTGGAGATTCCCTGTGGCAACCATGTTCTTCTCCGGCAACAACTTGAGCTGCAGCGCAAAAATCAGGGGATGATGCCCGAGTTGGCCAGGCAACTGCGTGTCTGGCTTGAAGCCGGGGATGCTGTCTTTCTTGCCTGTCGAACCAGACGGCATGCGGAGCATATGGCCGAATTGCTTCGGCAATACGATCTGCCGGTTGGCATTGCCGAAGCCCCGGTGTTGGATGCCGTTTCATCCAAACGTCAAATTATTCTCGTGGACTCGCCTCTTGCGGCAGGCTTTGATTTACCTGCCGCAAAGCTGCATTGGGTTTCGGAGGGCGAACTTTTCGGTGACCTTCGTCTGGGAGCAGGTAAAAAGAAAGTCGGGCAGCGAAACAGGCCGGCGGTGAGCTTTGAAGAGTTGAAGGTCGGCGATATCGTGGTCCACACGGCTCATGGCCTTGGCAGGTACGAAGGGTTGGTTAATATTGTCCTGGGCGGCATAGCCAACGATTTTTTTCAGCTGGTTTACCGCGACGAGGACAAGCTTTACGTGCCGGTGGATCAGCTCAAGGTGATCAGCAAGTATCAGGGGCTGACCGACAGCGAACCGAAACTTGACAAGCTGGGTGGTAAGGTCTGGCAGGCCCGACGGGAGAAGGTGAAGGAGGAGGTCTGGAAGGTGGCCCAGGATCTGTTGGGCTTGTACGCCAGGCGGGCCATGGTGGAGGGGCATGCCTTTTCGCCGCCGGACGAGTTGTTCCATGAAATGGAGGAGTCCTTTCCCTATGACGAGACCACCGGGCAGCTCAAGGCGATCAACGAGGTTCTCGACGATCTGACCGCGGCCCGGCCCATGGACCGCTTGGTCTGCGGGGATGTGGGCTACGGCAAGACTGAGGTTGCCATCCGGGCAGCCTTCAAGGTGGTTGCCGACAATTTCCAGGTTGCCATTTTGGTGCCGACCACGGTTCTGGCCGAGCAGCATGCCGCCACCTTCCGTGAACGGTTGCAGGGTTTTCCGGTGCGGGTGGAAAGCCTTACCCGTTTCCGCAGCCCTGGGGAGCAGAAGCAGATTGTTCAGGAGGTGCGCGAGGGGAGGGTTGATATTGTTGTCGGCACCCACCGGCTGTTGTCCCAGGATGTGGTCTTCAAGCGTCTCGGGCTCCTGATTATAGATGAAGAGCACCGTTTCGGCGTTTCCCATAAGGAAAAACTCAAGAAGCTCAAGAGCCAGGTCGATGTCCTTACCCTGACCGCCACCCCGATTCCCCGTACCCTGCAACTCTCCTTGCTCAGTATCCGGGATCTTTCCGTGATCAGCTCGCCGCCGGAGTTTCGGCGACCGGTGAAAACCTTTGTGGCCCGCGACGACGAACTGGTGATCAAGGAGGCCGTGGTCAGGGAGCTGCAACGGGGCGGACAGGTTTTTCTCGTCCATAACCGGGTCCACTCCATCCAGGAAATGGCGGCCAGGGTGCAGAAGCTTGTCCCTGAGGCCCGGCTGGCCGTGGCCCATGGCCAGATGCCGGGGAAGGCCCTTGAGGAGATCATGGTCCGCTTTGTCAAGCGGGAGATCGATGTGCTGGTCTGCACCACTATTATTGAGTCAGGTCTTGATATTCCCAATGCCAATACCATTGTCATCACCAGGGCTGACCGGCTCGGTCTGGCGGAAATCTATCAGCTGCGGGGCAGGGTTGGGCGGGGCCGTGAGCAGGCTTACGCCTATCTGTTGGTTCCCTCTCTGGACGGGTTGTCCAAGGATGCCCAGCAGCGTCTGCGTGCGCTCATGGATTACAATGAGCTTGGCGGGGGCTTCAAGCTGGCGATGAGTGACCTGCAGATCCGGGGGGGAGGCAATATCCTGGGGATTTCGCAAAGCGGAAATATTGCCGCGGTGGGATATGATCTGTATCTTGAGCTGCTGCAACAGACTGTTCTTGACTTGAAGCGAAAAGGCTCTGTTGCGGATCATGCCTCCGAGCAGATAGAGCCTGAGATCAATCTCAAGATTTCGGCTTTTCTCCCGGAACGGTATATCCCAGCGACAGAGCAGCGCTATATCGCCTACCGCCGTCTGAGCAACGCGGAGCAGGTGGAAGAGTTGATGGATCTTAAGGATGAATTTGCCGACCGGTACGGCCGACTTCCCCTGGAGGCGATCAACCTGTTTGAGGTTATGGCTCTGAAAACCTTGCTCAGGCGTCTGTGGATCAGCAAGCTGGAACAGGGGCCGGCAAATCTTGTTTTTTCCTTTCATGAAAAAACCCCGGTAACTCCGGAGAAGATTATGCTCCTGCTTGAAAAATACAAAAATAAGGCGCGCTTCACCCCCGAGGGTCGATTGATCGTTATGGTCGAATCTGGTGTCCTGGCGGAGAAAACACTTGAAAGTGCGCAAAAAATTCTTGCTTTGCTCGCGGAAGATGACATTTAAAAATGACTGTGGTAGGATTTATCGCCTATAAAGTTTTTTAAGATTAAAAAATATTTTCAAACGGTTATGAGAGAATCAGTGAAATTTTCCTTACGCATTTTATTTGCAATTTTGTCTCTTCTCGTTTTTTTTCAGCTGCCCGTTGCCCGGGCTGAGATGGTGGACCGCATCATTGCCATTGTCAATGATGATGTCATTACCTTCTCCGATCTCAATCGAGAAGGGGCTGCGTTGTTTCGCCGGATTACCCAGGAGGCTCCGCCGGACAAGGTTGAGGCCACCCTTTTGAAAGCCAGGGAAGAAATGCTTTCCAGTCTCATCGATAAGCTCATTGTGGAACAGCGAGCAAAGAAGATGGGGATTTCTGTGGGCAATACCGAGTTGGATGCCGCCATCAGTAAAATCATCGAGCGTAATAAGACTACTCCTGAAAAGTTCTGGCAGCAGCTTGCACTCATGGGTTCGAGCGAACAGGACTATCGTGAACGTATCAGAAGCCAGATGTTGCAGGACAGGCTGATCGACTATGAAATTCGTTCACGGGTTGTGGTGAATGAGGAGCGAATTCGTGAATTTTATGAAAAAAATTATGCTCAGAAAATGAAGGAAGAGGCCTATCATGTTTTGCAGATGGGTTTTACCTGGAAAGAAAATACTCAGGCGGCAAAGGATGATGCCAGGCTGCGGGCTGAAGAGGCTCGAAAGCAAGCACTTGCCGGCCAGGATTTTCGGACCCTGGCAGGTAAATCTTCCGATCTGCCTTCGGCCAAGGATGGAGGAGATATCGGAGTCTTCAAAAAAGAGGAAATGGCCGACTACATGAAAACAAGTATTCTCGGTCTGCAGGTGGGACAGATCAGCGCCGTTCAGGAGACACCTGTCGGGTATCAGTTCTTCAAGCTCCTTTCCAATTGTGGCGACGTGAATCTTCAGGCTTCGTACGAGTCAGTGAAAGAGCAGATCCGGCAGCGTTTGTATGAGGAGGCATTGAACAGCCAGTTCCAAAAATGGGTAAAAGAGCTTCGTGATCAGGCGTACATTAAAAAAATACTTTAGGGTCAGTTACGGAACACTATCGCCTGGCACGGCAGCGTCAGCGGTGCCGGTGACGTTTTAGCCTTTTAGTCAGTACAGTTTTTTATTGCAATGGTAATGGCTTATTCTTGTTTGACCAACAACCTCTGGCTAAGGGATGTCTCTTATGACCAATGATTCAACATCTGTTGATGAAGCAACCGGCCAATCTGCAGTTTATTCACGATCCGATGAAACCCTTGGCAGCTTTCTGAAAAGACATCGACAAAGTCAGGGGAAAAACCTTGAGGAAATTGCGGAGAAGACGCGTATTCATGCTTCCACTCTTCGTGCCATTGAGGAAGATAATCCCAAGGCCCTGCCGGCGGAGGTGTTTACCCGAGGTTTTATAAAAAATTATGCGCAGTATCTTGGGCTTAATCCCAATGAAGCCTTGGCTTGGTATATTGAGCAGAATAATGGTGAGGTCAGGCCAACGGAAAAAATCAATGTCCATGAGGTTCTTGCCGGCGAGGATTTGGCCGAGGTCCGGACTTTTCCGATGGGCCGTTTCATTGTTTTTTTTATTGTTGCCGGCCTACTTTTTCTTGCCGGATATCTCGTTCTTGATTTTTTGAATTCGTCTGCCCCGCCAGCCGATATTTCTACAAAAATAGAGACTCCTCAAGCCGTGGTTGAGCAACAAAATCCGCCGCTCCCACCAGTGATTGGCGAGCCGGGGACGGAAGAATCCGGCGCGGAGCAGGCATTGCCCGCGATGCAGGGGGGGGCAGAGGATCCGGCTCTTTCCCTGCCTGGGTCCGGTCCTGAAAAAACTGGGCAAGACGAAAAGAAGGCCCTGATCTTGCCGGAAAAGACCGGCCAGGCAGTGGACCCCTTGAAAGTTGATGGGGGGCCAGGGGCCGGGGTTAAAAAAAAAGCAGATGATGCAAAGCCCGTAATTGTTCCGCAGGCCACCAAGGAGAAGCCGGGACAGAACCAGGAGCATCCGGACGTGGCCAAGCCGACTTCTGCTCCGGCTGTTTCATCCGTGTCTTCAACGGTAAAAGCCCCTGGGAAGAATTATGTCCTGGAGGCGAAGTTCACCGCAACGACCTGGCTCTCCGTGCAGGTAGACAAGGAAAAGAAAAAGTCGGCCGTTTACCAGCCCGGGGATTATGCGGTCTGGCAGGCGGAAAAAAAGATTTCCCTTTTTATCGGGAATGCCGGAGGCGTCGTCTTTAGCCTAAACGGCAAGCCGGTCCCGTCCATCGGCAAGTCCATGGAAAGCGCCCGGGTTTCTTTTCCGGCTGAATAAGGCTCAGCGATAAGAGATGCACTTGCAGCAAAGCCTGGCCATCGTGCTCCAGGTTAAAGATCACGGTGATTCTGACAAGATTGTCACTGTGTACACCTTGGAGCATGGTAAAATCGTGCTCATCGCCAAGGGCGCCAAACGCAGCAAGAAGCGTTTTGTTAACAAGCTTGAATTATTTTCCCTGCTTGCCATCCATTTTGCCACAAGCCGTCACAGTTCGTTGATGCGTCTGGATCAGGCCGAGTTGCTTAACCCTTTCCCCGTGTTGCGGGAAAATTATGAGCTGTACGTCGCAGCCTCACTTCTCTGTGAACTGGTTCTGCATTGGACCAAGGAGCATGACAGTGATGAAGAGCTTTTTCGGGTGCTTGTCTGGGCACTGGAAAGGCTGTGCCTGGCGGGGGCGGCTGTCAACCGCACGATTATTTTCTTTCATGTCAAGATGCTGGATATCGTCGGGTATCGTCCTGATTTGACAGGCTGCCTGGATTGTCATGTCCTTGGTGCGTCTGGGGTTTTGTACCGTTTCAGCCCCTTACGCAACGGGTTGCTTTGCAGCCGATGCGAGCCAAACGCCACGGTAAGCGCCCAGCCACTTTCCATACAGACCATTCAATTGCTGCGCAGGGTTCAGGAGATGGATCAAAGCAAGCTGGACCGGCTCCATTTTTCCTTAACAGCCACGCGGGAGGCTATTGCCTTGCTGAAACGGTACGACCATCATCTGCTTCAGAGGGAGGTGCAATCCTGGAGTTTCCTAGGCTGAGTAACTGTTCAGAGCAACACCACCCTGCTTTGTCATCGGTCAGTTCATGTTCTCAATACTAACGGTTCTGGGTTGTCTGAAGCTCTTTCCCCTTGGGCTGGGCAGTTTATTCCGCCTTGATTTTCCGGAGGAGCCAGGCCATGTTTCGTCCCAGGTCACGCATGGTTTTCATGCCTTCCTCGTCGTTTGCCACCTCGCCTGGTTCTCTGCCGATACCGATGTTCCAGTAAGAGGAGCCCACCACGATCATCTGGCCGATCAGGAAAAAGGCATTGAGGGAGTTGAACACTTGATAGGCGCCGGCTCGCCGGACCGCAACCACCCCGGCGCCGGCTTTGCGTTTGAACAGGTCGCCGTTGGCCCGGGAAACCATGCCGCACCGCTCGATCAGGGCCTTCATTCCAGCGGAGACATCGGCGAAGTAGGTGGGGGAGCCCAGAAGAATGCCATCCGCCGCGATCATTTTGGCAAGACAATCGTTGATGATGTCTTTTTCCACGGCGCAACGATTGTCCTTGTTTTTGAAACATTGATAGCAGGCAATGCAGCCGGAGATCGGTTGGCCGGATAATTCCACCAGTTCCGTCTCAATCCCTTGAAGGGAAAGCTCTTCCAGGGTGGTATTCAACAACTTTGCGGTATTTCCGCCTTTGCGGGCGCTTCCGTTAAAAGCGACGACTTTCATGGCATCTCCTTCGTCATCTGTTTTTCTCCGCGAGGTCCGGGGGTATTTTGCGGTGATCATGATTGTGGTGTCATGATATTGTAATCGAGAATGGAAAAACCGGGAAGGATTTCGAAAAAAAACCCAGCCGAGGGAATCCCCGACTGGGTTTTATGGGAAAAACTACTTCCAGCAGTAGGACATTTCAGTTTCGGTCCGCCAGCTGTCCCAAAGATAAGCATCCTCCCGCTGTTGGGCGATTATTCGGAAGGCATGGCGCACTTGTTCTTCAAAGAAACTGCAGTAAGGGCTCGGCGCATTGATGTCGCCGGACACCTTGTAGATTTCGGCAGGGCATGGCGCCCCGCAGAAATGCCGAATGGCGCATCCTGCACAGGGTAGGATTTTTTCCACCTTCCTGTTGGTCACCTCTTGGAAGGGCTTGCTGGCGAGAATGTCGGCAGGATCATCACGGAAGATATTCCCTCCGGAAAACTCGTTCATGCCGATGAATTCGCTGCACGGCACCACCTCGCCGTCAGCGGAAACGGCAAAGAAGCAACGACCGCCTCCGCAGGGAGAGATGTCGCACATCAGTCTGCGGCCGGTCGGACCGATAACTCCCGCCAGAACATTGGCGAAGTTGGCGATGACAAGTTTTTTGCCGGTTTGTTCAAAAAGCTCAAAGGAGCGGTCCAGTGCCTTGAAGAAAGCCTCTGCCAGGACACGGTTGTCCGGTTTCAGGTCCATGCCGCCTTGGCGGGTGCAACGCACCGGATTGAACATGACCACCCGTACCCCCAGCCCGTGGTAGAAGTCCACCATTTCGGTCAGGGTATGCACGTTTGCTTGCGTAACAGTGGTTATGACATTGAGGGCCGGATAATCGACGAGTTTTTTGATCACCGAAACAACGGTGTCGAAGTATCCGTTCCCCTGCCAGTTTTTTCTGGTGCTGTTGGCAATTTCCGACGTGGGGGCATCCAGGGAAAGGCCAATGCCGACCCCGTGCGCTCTTAAAAAGCTGATTGCGCTGTCATCAAGCAAAGTGGCATTGGTCTGGATGCCGAAATGGAACTCATCTTTATATTTTGCAATTGCAGCAAACACGGCATCTCTTGCAACCATGGGCTCGCTGCCGTGAAAAATGAGCTGCGGTTTTACTCCCTCGGGCAAAACCTTTCGAAAATGCTGCAGTAATCGCTCAAGAGCGAGCATCAGCTTTTCCTCTCCCATGTCGATGCCGTTTTTGCGCATCTCTTCCGGGAGGTAGCAGTAGCTGCAGTTCAGGTTGCACCGTTCGGTGGGGTTCACATACGCGGCGGAGAGCTTCAATCCTGAGCGCAGGTGTTCCATTTCCGTGTGAAATTCCGACTCGCGGACTATGAAATCTTGGGTCATGGAGCCGGCCAAGGCATGGGGCAGGTCATCCCGGTCAACCAGGGCCCAGTAAGCCGTATCCGCCTCGACAACCGCAACCCGGTCGGGATCGCCTATCTCCAGCACGGAAAAATTTGGGCCATGGCCGGTGTTGGCGAAAATGGTCGCTGCTGTCTGTTTGTGTTTTTGTTCCATTACTTGCTGCCGTCCTCTTGTGTTGTCTTGGCGCTGGGGGCGAGCAGGATATAATGAGAAAGACCGGTGCCCTGGCCTATCAGGTTGCAACGCCGACGGTACGAAATGATCTCTTTCTGTGCTTTCATGGTGTTCTCCTTTTTATTGTTGAACTGCGTGCATGAAAAAACCCGGAGCAACCCCATTGGAGCCACTCCGGGTTCTGTTTCCATAAGAATCCCCAGACGAACAGCAGTACGCACTGTAGAAACAGAATCATCAGGTCTTCTGGCTTTCGGATCGTCTGCTGGTCTGCGGTCTTCCCCCCAATATTTAGTTCCGGGAGTGACCTGGGAATTCCCTGTGCTTACCAGCATCCCCGATTACAGCGGCGGGACCGCCACGGAATTACACCGTGTTCCGGGATGATGAAGTGTTTGTCTTTTTAATGAATAAACCATTTTTTTCCCTGCCTTGTCAAGTGGGGCTGTGCAGAATTATCAGGGGTAAAAAAGTGGTGCTCCGTCATCGTCGATGAAAGGGATTGTGCCGTAGGCCCCATGGGGGCAAAGCGTACTTTTCTCCATTTGTGTTTAAGGTCAATTGCCTATAAATCGGCTTAAAATCGCAAGCCGTCCTTGACTGTGATCCGAAAGTTGGTTATTTTTCCAGGTTAAAGCGAGAGTGGCGGAATTGGTAGACGCACTGGTCTTAGGAACCAGCGCCTTTGGTATGGGGGTTCGACTCCCCCCTCTCGCACCAACTGGAAGACAGCCCCGTCTCGATTGCCGGGGAGCAGAGAGATATCTTATCCATACCGTGAGGAGAGAACCTCGAAGACGTTCCTTCACTGTATGATTGTGTTGTTGAAAATGTTTGAAACAAGGAAGGTGTTGCATGCAGATCAATGTTGAAGATGTAAGTTCACTTACCAAAAAAATGACCATAACTCTGCCGGAAGCGCTGGTTGCCCAAGAGCTTGAGTCTGCTTATAAGAAACTGAACTCGGAAGTTTCACTGAAGGGATTTCGGAAGGGCAAGGTGCCCCGTCAGGTGTTGGAAAAAAATTATCGGCCGAAGGTTGAGTACGATTTGGCGGAGAAATTGATTCAGGACACCTATTTTGACGCGCTTGAGAAAAGCAAGATCGATGCGGTTGTGCACCCGGATATCCGTGAACAGAAATTTGCCGAGAACGGTACCTTTGTTTACACCGCCGAGGTGGACGTTCGGCCCCAGTTTGAGCTGGCTGAGTACAAGGGAATTGAAATCGAACAGACCGCACTTGAGGTGACGGACGAGGAGATTTCCCAGGAGCTTGAGGTGCTGCGCAAGCAGATGGCCCCCCTGCAGAGTCTTGAGGACCGCGCCATTGAGAAGGGGCACCTGACAGTGGTGGATTTTCAGGGATATCATAATGGCAACCCCATCAAGCAGGTGGTTGGACAAAATTATTCGGTTGATGTCGGGACCGGCCAGTATGGAAAAGAGTTTGAAGAAAAACTTATCGGCTTGAAAAAATCTGAGGAGGCTTCTCTGGAGATAGATTTCCCTGAAAATTTCGCCAATCCGATCCTGGCGGGCAAGAAGGTGGAATTCAAGATCAATGTTAAGGATGTCAAGGAGCGGGTATTGCCTGCGCTTGATGACGAATTCGCCAAGGAAGTAGGCGAGGAATTTGCCGACCTGGAATCGCTTAAAACCCATATCCGCGAAAAAAAGCTGAAGGTCAAAAAGGATGCCCAACGGGGTGATCTCACCGATAAGTTGATGAGGGCACTGATCGAAACCCATGATTTTGAGATTCCGCCTCGGCTGGTAGCGTATGAAATCGAGGCAATGATCAAAGAGCTTGAAAATAATCTGGAGCGGCAGGGGATGACTCTGGAGGCTGCCGGGTTCAATAGGGATGCCTTGGTCGAACAGTATAAGCTTGCGGCTCAGTCACGGGTCAAGGGTGATTTTCTTTTGAAGAAGGTGGCGGAAAAGGAAGGGCTTAAGCTGGAAAATGAAGATATCGACCAAGGGTTTAAGCGTATTTCTGAACAGTACAACATGCCGGTCAGCGAAGTGAAAAAATATTTTTCCAGCAGGGATGATCTGCTGCCCTTTATGGCGGAGTTGTTGAACGAAAAAATACTGAGTTTTCTGCTTGATGCAGCCAAGATTAAAATCGTGCCTGCTGCTGCCCAAGGTGAGAATCAGCCCCAGTAAGCCGTTGCAGTAAAATAAATCGTCACCGGATGATAGAGAAACGGCAGCAGTGATAACGGTGTAAGGTGCGGTAGCGAATTGGTCGGAAAACCATTGTTTCGGTGCCGCTCCTAAATTTTTGAAGGAGTATGTTTATGAACCTCGTTCCCATGGTTGTTGAGCAGAGTCCTCGCGGAGAGCGGGCCTATGATATCTATTCCCGGCTGCTGAAAGAGCGGATTATCTTTTTGGGTACGGCCATAAATGACGATATAGCCAATATAATTATCGCTCAGATTCTTTTTTTGGAAGCCGATGATCCGGATAAGGACATTACCTTTTATATCAATTCCCCCGGGGGAGTCGTGACGGCTGGTATGGCAATCTACGATACGATGCATTATGTGAAATGTGATATCGCTACCCTGTGCATGGGTCAGGCGGCCAGCATGGGCGCGGTGCTTCTCGCCGCAGGCACGGAGGGAAAACGTTATGCGCTGCCGAATTCCCGGATCATGCTGCACCAACCCATGGGTGGGTTTCAAGGGCAGGCCTCCGATATTGATATCCATGCCAAGGAGATTCTCCGGATGCGGCAGGCCTTGAATTCCATTCTGGCGCACCATACCAAGCAAAAGCTTAAGAAGATTCAGGTTGATACCGACCGGGATTTTTTCATGGGAGCCGAGGAAGCCAAGGCCTATGGCATAATTGACAAGGTCTTGGTGAAGCGGGCAAATCCTGATGAGGAGAGTGGGCATGGCAAAAGATCATAATGGTGAAGTGGAAGTAACCTGTTCCTTTTGCGGCAAAAGCCAGGATGAGGTCAAAAAGCTGATTGCCGGGCCGACGGTGTATATCTGCAACGAGTGCATCGACCTGTGCAATGAGATCGTCAGTGAGGATCGCCAGCAGGCGCTGGAATCGCAGTTTGAGGTTGCGACTCTTAAGCCCCAGGATATTAAGGCTCACCTTGATGAGTATGTTATCGGCCAGGAACAGGCCAAGAAGGTCCTTGCCGTTGCGGTGCATAATCATTACAAGCGGATAGAGGCCCACGGAAGCAAAGACGGCAGTGAGGTCGAGTTGCAGAAAAGCAATATTCTGCTGGTGGGCCCCACCGGCAGTGGAAAGACCCTGCTGGCCCAGACCTTGGCAAAAATCCTTAATGTTCCCTTTGCCATGGCCGATGCCACCACCTTGACCGAGGCGGGTTATGTCGGGGAAGATGTCGAAAATATCCTGGTCAATCTTCTTCAGGCCGCTGACCATGATATTCAGCGGGCCAGTCGCGGTATCATCTATATCGATGAAATCGATAAGATCGCTCGCAAGTCAGACAGTGCTTCCATCACCCGCGATGTCTCCGGTGAAGGGGTGCAGCAGGCATTATTGAAGATCATTGAAGGCACTATAGCCAGCATTCCCCCCAAGGGTGGACGCAAGCACCCGCAGCAGGAATATATAAAGATTGATACCACCAATATCCTCTTTATCTGCGGCGGGGCCTTTGTCGGGCTTGATGGGGTGATCAAACAGCGAACCGGGACCAAGTCCATGGGGTTTGGGGCTAAGGTTGTCGGCAAGCCGAAGAAGACGGTGGGTGATATTCTTGCTCAGGTCCAGGCGGAAGATCTGCTGCGTTTTGGCCTGATTCCTGAACTGGTTGGCCGTTTGCCGGTGGTGGCGACCATGGAGGAGCTGGATGAAGAGGATTTGGTCCGTGTTCTGCGTGTGCCAAAGAACGCGCTGACCAAACAGTATGAGCGGCTTTTTGCCTTTGACAATATTCGGCTGCGTTTTACCGAGGGGGCGCTCAAGGCCATTGCCCAGCAGGCGATCAAAAGAAAATCCGGAGCCCGTGGCTTGAGAACGGTCATGGAGCATGCCATGCTCGATATCATGTACGAATTGCCTTCCAAGGAAAACGTGCGGGAATGCGTCATCAGTGAGCAGGTTGTGCTCAACGGTGATTATCCTGTGATCTTGTACGATAACGAAGCCGAATCAAAGAAAAGTGCCTGAACAGGCGAGCAGTAACGCCCGCGGCGCTGCTTCGTTGCGGTCTGAGTGTCGTTTTTGCCGTTTACCCGGCATTATGTTTGCTTAAAACGGTTAACCCTTCAAGGTTATATTGAATATTATGCCTGAGTTTGATCCTGAACAGGAAGTTGCATATCCGATGATGCCTTTGCGGGACATCGTGATCTTTCCTCATATGGTGGCGCCGTTGGTGGTTGGCCGGGAGCGCTCCATAAAGGCCCTTGAAGATGCGATGGCCAAACGTTCCGAGATTTTTCTGGCAACGCAGAAAGACGCGTCCGAAGATGATCCGACCGAGGAGAGCGTGCATGTGGTGGGAACCGTTGCCACGGTCATGCAGTTGCTCCGTCTGCCGGATGGCACGATCAAGGCCCTAGTCGAAGGCAAAAGACGTGGCCGGATTATAAAGCACTTGCCAAATCCCGACTATTTTGTTGTGCAGCTTGAAAGCGAAGAGGCCGAGGACGAAGGTGGTCTTGAAGCAATCGCCTATGTGAGGGAGATTCAGGCAAGTTTCAAGGAGTATGTCAAATACAACAAAAAAGTGCCGGCCGAGGTTATCAAATCATTGGCCCGCATTGAAAGGCCCGCAAAATTTGTGGATGTTCTTGCCGCGCATCTGCCTCTGAATGTCCAGGAAAAACAGGGAATTCTTGATAATTTTTCTGTTGTTGGGCGGCTTGAGCAGGTGTTGGCCCTTATCCATAAGGAAATTGAGATCGCCGAGCTTGAAGAGGTTATTCGAGCCCGGGTGAAGAAAAAAATGGATAAGACGCAGAAGGACTATTTCCTTGCCGAGCAACTTCGCGCCATTCAGAAAGAGATGGGCAGCTCCGAGGACGCCTCTTCCGAGGTGGAAGCTCTCGATAAGGCGATACTGGAGAAGAACCTGCCCGAGGCGGCTCGAGCCAAACTGGAGCAGGAATTCAAAAAGTTGAAGATGATGCCGGCCATGTCTGCCGAGGCCACGGTGGTACGGAATTATATCGACTGCATACTCAGCCTTCCCTGGCGCGAAAAAACCGAAGAGAAGATCGATATCCGTGAGGCGGAGGAAATCCTCGCGCAGGATCACCATGGTCTGTTGAAACCCAAGGAGCGGATTCTTGAATACCTTGCCGTGCAGGCCCAGGTTGAGAAAATCAAGGGGCCGATTCTCTGTCTGGTTGGTCCGCCCGGAGTCGGGAAAACATCGCTGTGCAAGTCTCTGGCCCGTGCCATGGGTCGCAAGTTTGTCCGACTTTCCCTTGGTGGTGTCCGTGACGAAGCCGAAATCAGGGGGCACCGGCGGACTTATATCGGGGCCTTGCCGGGGAAGATTATTCAGTCCATGCAGAAGGCCAAGGTGGTGAACCCGGTTATCTGCCTTGATGAGGTGGACAAGATGAGTATGGACTTCAGGGGGGATCCTTCTTCCGCTCTGCTTGAGGTCCTTGACCCGGAGCAAAATGTCGCTTTTAACGATCATTATCTTGATCTCGATTATGACCTGTCCGGGGTTTTTTTCGTGACCACCGCCAATAATCTTCACGCAATCCCTGCCCCGCTTCAAGACAGGATGGAGGTTATCAAGCTCAACGGCTATACCGAAGAGGATAAGCTGAATATCGCCCAGGGTTTTCTGGTGCCGAAACAACTGGAGGCCAACGGTTTCGGGCGGGAGGATATTACCTTCAATGACGGCGCGATTCTAGAGATTATTCGGAGATATACCCGCGAGGCGGGGGTACGGAATCTCGAGCGCAGCATTGCCTCTGTTTGTCGCAAGGTGGCCAGGGATCGGCAAAAGAAAAAGACGGAGAAGCGATATCGGCTTAATGATACAGCTATTGCCAAATATTTGGGCGGTGTGAGGTATCGTTTCGGACTGGCCGAGGAAAGAGATAAAATTGGTCTCACCACCGGTTTGGCTTGGACCGAGGTGGGAGGGGAGTTGCTGCAGATCGAAACGGCCCTGATGCCAGGAAAAGGGAAGCTGACTGTGACCGGAAAGCTTGGCGATGTTATGCAGGAATCAGCCCAGGCAGCCTTGAGCTATGTGCGAACCCGGGCCTTGCAGCTTGGCCTGTTGCCGGATTTTTATCAGAAGCTTGATATTCATATCCACGTACCGGAAGGGGCCATCCCCAAGGATGGACCTTCTGCCGGGATTACCATGGCGACCTCAATGGTCTCCGCCTTGCTCAGGGTACCAGTGCGTCGGGATATCGCCATGACCGGTGAGATTACCCTGCGTGGCAGAGTGTTGCCCATTGGGGGGCTTACCGAAAAACTCCTTGCCGCACGACGGGGAAATATCAAACATGTTTTGATTCCACGGGAGAATGAAGCGGATCTTAACGAGATACCGGCGAAGATACTCAAGGGGCTTACCGTGGAGCTGGTTGAACATGTGGATGAAGTCCTGGCCAAGGCCTTGGTGCTTCAAGATGGGAGTACTCTTTTTAAGGAGATTCCTTTTGGTGGTTTTGGAGTGGAAGGTGTGCTTCCGTCAAACAATGTGGCTCATTAGCCGAGTGTTGAACGAGCCAGCCTTCCGCGCTTCTTTTATTTTTGGCTTTTGGTAAGTTTTTTTCTTGACGTATTATGGGCGCAAGGGTATATGTTGCCAGACTTCATGTGGGGCGAATAGCTCAGCTGGGAGAGCATCGGCCTTACAAGCCGAGGGTCACAGGTTCGATCCCTGTTTCGCCCACCACAAGAGGAGTGGTAGTTCAGTTGGTTAGAATACCGGCCTGTCACGCCGGGGGTCGCGGGTTCGAGCCCCGTCCACTCCGCCAAAAAAAAATTAAAGGGATTAGCCATTACAGCTAATCCCTTTTTTTTTTATCTGCAGGGTTAGATATTCGGTTTTCCTTGGAGCTAGTGCTTGACACCGTCTGTGTCCCGTGGGTAACATAAAAATTTTATGGTATGGTGTAAGCTGAAGATTTGGCTAAAGCATGGAGTGCTGGCAAGCAGTTGCGGTGAAGCGTTTTGCTGCACAAACACATGCAAGAGGAGTATATGACCCGTTACCTGGAAAGAATAGGAAGTAATACCCTGTGGTTTCTGGAAGATTTAGGCCGCATGGGCTCTTTTCTCGTTTTTGGTCTTGGCGGAGTTTTCAAAAGACCGTTTCGATTTTCTGCCATGGTACGACAGATCCGCTTGATCGGTGCCAATTCATTTTGGGTCATATTTTTTATAGCAGGGTTTACCGGCATGGTTCTTGGCTTACAGGGATATTATACCTTGCGTAAATTTGGCTCGGAAGGCGCGTTGGGATCAGCGGTTTCCCTGACTTTGATCCGTGAGCTTGGTCCGGTTTTGACCGCCTTGATGGTTACCGGGAGGGCCGGTTCGGCGATGTGTGCTGAAATCGGTATCATGCGCAATAGCGAACAGCTTGACGCCCTGGAATGTATGGCCATCGACCCTTTTCGTTATCTCATTACGCCAAAGTTTCTTGCCACGATTATCTCGGTTCCGATTCTAACACTTTTTTTTAATGTCATTGGGATCTTCGGCGGTTTTCTGGCAGGATGCGGCTTGTTGGGGGTCAATCCCGGGGCGTACTGGTCTGGCATGGAGCAAAGTGTCGTGAATCAGGATATAAACATGGGCATTATAAAGTCGTTTGTCTTTGCCCTGCTGATCGTCTGGGTATGTGCGGGGCGTGGGTATTTTGTGCACATTATCCGTGGAGCCGGTTTTGGCGCTGAAGGGGTGAGCAAGGTCACAACGCAGGCTGTTGTCCTTTCGTCCATTGCGATCCTTGTCTGGGATTATTTGCTCACGGCGATACTGCTATGAGTCAGGCTGTCATAGAGTTCAAGGATGTCGTAAAATCCTTTGGTCAGCAGACCATTCTTGACAGGGTGAATCTGACGATCAATGCCGGGAAAACTACGGTTATCGCCGGCCCCAGTGGTCAGGGGAAAAGCGTGACCATGAAGCTCATTCTTGGGCTTTTGCGGCCAGATTCCGGGCAGATTCTGGTGGGGGGGCAAGATATTTCCAGGATGCGTTCCAAGGCACTGAACGGGATTCGGACAAAATTCGGGGTGCTTTTTCAAGGATCGGCGCTGCTCGATTCCTTGAGTGTTTTTGAGAATGTGGCCTTGCCTCTTGAAGAGCGGACAAGATTAGTTGGCGAGGAGATCAGGGAGCAGGTGCTTGCCATTTTGGCGCAACTTGGCCTCACCGGGCATGAGGATAAATATCCGGCTCAGTTGAGCGGTGGCATGAGAAAAAGGGTGGGACTCGCCAGGGCTTTAATGCTTCATCCTGAAATCATGCTGTTTGATGAGCCGACTACGGGTCTTGATCCTGAAAAATCCCTGGAGATTTACCATCTTTTTCTGGAGACGCAGAAAAAGTTCGGATATACGTCAATTATCGTAAGTCACGATATCCCTAAAATCTTTAATTTGGCTGATCAGGTTATTTTGGTCAATAAGGGCAAGTTCACCACCTTCGCCAGCCCTGAAGATATTCAACAGAGTGACCTTCCTGAGATTCAGGCCTTTGTGCAGAACACCATGGGGAATATTTATTTAAGCAGGGAGATGGAATAACGGCTTATGAAGAAGAAAAATTTTGATGCGATTGTCGGTCTTTTTGTTTTGGCAGGTTTTCTCTCTTTTGCTTATCTCTCTATGCAATTAGGAGAGTTTTCCGTGTTTTCCATGGAAAAGACTTATTCTGTGCAGGCGAAGTTTTCCAATGTTTCAGGTCTTAAACGCGGAGCCCTTGTTGAGATGGCCGGGGTTAATGTGGGTAAGGTAAGCAGTATTTCATTGGGGGAAAATGATCAGGCCCAGGTGCAGCTTCAGATTAATAACGGGGTTAAGATTACCGATGATGCCATCGCTTCAATTAAAACCCAGGGAATTATCGGTGATAAATATATCAAAATTAGCCAGGGTGGCTCGGAAGAATTGCTGGTTGATGGCGGGGTTATTAGTGAAACAGAGTCTGCTGTTGATTTAGAGGAGCTGGTAAGCAAATATATTTTCGGTAAGGTCTGAAGTCACCATCTCTCGGTTCGGCAACGGTTTTTCTTTTTAATTTCTTTGAAAAATACCGGAGTGTCTGTCAGATATATTAATGTATACTGTGTTATGTATAGCATCATCTGTTTGTGTGTCCTGTTCCGTTCGGTATAGCGACATAAGCTCTTCGGCCAGCCTTTTCCAAATTTGGTTACAGAGGACCAACCATGAAAAATCATGACAGTTTTCCCCTTAAACTCTGGAGGATATGTTTCTGTTGTCTGGCAATCTGGTTAGGGTCAATAACCTTCGCCATGGGGCAGGGCGTTGTTGCTGATGATGAGCCGTCTTTTGGAGAGGAGCGGGACATCGGTATTGCATCGGACCCTTTGGAACCGGTCAATCGGGTTTTCTTTCATTTTAATGACAAGCTTTATTTTTGGGTGGTTAAGCCGGTAGCCCAGGGATATTCTTATGTAATCGCTGAAGACGTGCGTATGTGTGTGCGGAGTTTTTTGAAAAATCTCCTTGCTCCGGTTCGGATTGTCAACAATCTCCTGCAGGGAAAAGTTGCGAACAGTGGGGTTGAAGCCGCACGTTTTGTTATCAATTCCACCCTCGGTATTGCTGGTCTGGCTGATCCTGCCAAAAACGAGTTCGGACTCTCTGCCAAGGATGAAGATCTGGGGCAAACCTTTGGGGTGTACGGATTTGGAGAAGGGGTCTATATCTGCTGGCCTTTCTTTGGCCCTTCGAATGTGCGTGATACAATTGGTCTCGCCGGTGATTTTTTCTTGAGCCCTGTATCCTATCTTGCTATGTCGGATACTGGGGCTGGGGTGGCTGTTGAAGCAGGCAGGGAGGTGAATAACACCTCGCTTACCTTGGGTGATTACGAAGATTTCAAGGACTCCGCAATTGATCCGTATATTGCCTTGCGCGATGCATACCGTCAGTATCGTCAAAAGAAAATACGTGATGTTGCCGTGGGCGGTGATTCTGTGTACATTTCTTCAGCCGACACGGTTGAAAAAACATATGCTCAGGAAATGCCTGGGCCGGCTTCTTCGGAATTGGACACCGCCCCGGTTTCTGGTGACGATTATTTTGTCCAGGTCGGCACCTCTGTTGATTCCGAACGGGTTTTGGATATGCGGCAAACCTTGCTTGCCATGAATACTGAAGCGGTTGTTAGAGTGTATGACCGGGGAGGGTATAACTATTACGCTTTGCTTGTGCCTGCCGGGAATAAGTTTGATCTGGCCAAGCAGGAAGAGCAAAAACTTTACGCCGCTGGATTCAGCGAAGCCAGGGTTGTTCAGTAATCTTGTTGCGTTATGGATTGATTGTAGAGGAAAAAATGAAAAAAAGTAATAACTGGTATCTTGGTTTTTTTTCGGTAATTGTGCTGACGATCGCTATTTCTGTTTTGTATCAAGGGGGGGCCTGTGCAGCGGCAACTGATCCTGCTGTTTTCATAAAGGATGCCGTTGACGAAATTATTTCGATTCTTCAGGATGAAAAGCTTGCTGTTCCGGCTCGCAGGGCGGAGAGGAAGAATCGCGTGGTGACTATTGTCGAGAAGAAATTTGATTTTCGAGAAATGTCCATGCGGGCATTGGCTAGTCATTGGAAGGATAGGACTCCTCAAGAACAGGACCGATTTGTTTCTTTGTTTAAGAGGCTGTTGGAAAACACATACATAGCGAAGATTGAAACCTATTCCGGTGAAAAAGTTGTCTTTAAGAAAACTGCCGTACAGGGGAATAAGGCCATCGTTTATAGTGACTTGATCCGGAAGAATGTGGAAACCCCGGTTAATTATAAGCTCAAGAGCAATGATGACCGTTGGGTGGTTTATGATGTCGAGGTAGAGGGTGTGAGCCTGGTGAATAATTATCGGACCCAGTTTGCCAGTATTATGAGTAAGGAGGATTTTGCCGGACTTATTGCCAAGCTGGAAGAGAAGGTCCATAAGGGGGCTGCGGAATAAACGTAAATGGATAATGCCAAAGATGTACTTTTTGGGAGATACAGTCCTGAAGAGTTGCATGATATATTTTCTTTTTTATCCGCGGAAGAGATGGGCGAGTTATTTGCCTATCTTGAGTTGCGAGTTTGGCAACCTTCGGAAATTTTGATGAAAAACGGTGACCCCGGAGATTTTATGGGGTTTCTGGTCGAGGGGAGGCTTGCCGTCAAGATGGAGACGATATTCCCCGGTAAATATATCCTTGTTGCCATGCTTGAGCGTGGAAGTCTTGTCGGTGAGATTTCCGTTGTTGAAGGGTGGCGTCGTCATGCCACTGTTATTGCCATGGAAAAAAGTCATCTTTTGATCCTCTCTCAAGCAAACATGGAGCTGATGCTGAGGCAGTCACCTGCCCTTGGGCTGAAACTTTTCCGGCGCATTATTCATGTTCTTGGTCACCGTCTTTGCAAGGCGAGCGAACGTCTCTCCGGGCTGTTGTAACCTCTCGTAATTCCTTTTTTCATGGTTTGAGTTTATGCTTGCCGATGAATCGGTTGTGCATGGGCATCAATGATAGGAATGCCCAGCGGTGATTTTGCTTGACAACTGGCTGCGTTTATCTATATTGATCTGTTCCATTTTTTGCATTGTGAACAGGTGAAGTGTGCGGATCAAGTTAGATGAAATACCAGCGAGTGGCCTTTTTTTTAGGGTTGACGATGATTCTTGGGTTTCTGCCAACGATTTCGTCTGCCAAGGCCCGGTGCAGGCTACGGTTTCCCTGGGAAAAGATGGGGGAAGGATTCTGCTTGCGGGCACCTTGCATCTTACCATAGTTCTAGAGTGCGATCGGTGCCTTGATTCTTTTACATATATCGTGGATGAAGAGTTTGAGGTTGTTTTTGAGCTGCTTGCCAAAGAGGAAGAGGCGAGTGTCGCCTCTGACCACTTTTGCAAAGGCAGTGAGTTGGATGTTGAGTTTCTTGCTGAGCCGGTTGTTGACATCTTCTCTGTACTGGCGCAGCAGTTATATCTTGCTTTGCCTGATAAAAAATTATGTTGCGATAACTGTTTGGGGCTGTGTCCGGAGTGCGGGGCGAACCTGAATCGTTTTTCGTGTAATTGCGCCAGAGGTTCAGGTGCATCCCCTTTCAATGTTTTGGCAAAATTGAAGGTGCATTAGATCTTGAATCCCCCCCGGAATGATCTTCGCTGAGATGCGTCGGACATTGCCAAGCGATTTTTTGTCAGCAAGTTGAACATGCTTTTTTGTTAAGTGCTTTTGAGCACAAACTGTGTTGTTTGTTTTGAGCCTGTTGAGTTTTTTTGAGAAACCCGTTACAGACAAGAAGCTGTAACCGAGATCTTTCCAATTGGAGGAAAAGTAATGGCATTACCGAAAAGAAGACATTCCCATGCACGTACCAGAATACGTCGTTCCCACGATGCTCTGTGTGGCGTAACCGTTTCCACTTGTTCTGAATGTGGCGAGCCGAAGCTGCCGCATCGTCTTTGTCCTGGTTGCGGGTCGTATAAGGGCCGTACTGTTGTTAAGTTGACCGCAGAGTAATAGAGTTACGCCATGGCGTTACATATTGCCTTGGATGCCATGGGCGGGGACAAGGGTCCTGAAGAACTGGTCTCCGGGGCTGTTATGGCGGTGCGAGAATATGACCTTGAGATCAGCCTGGTTGGTGATCAGGTCCGGCTCGGGAGTATCCTGGCAACCCACGGGCATCCTTCATCTCGAATTCATCTGGTGCATGCCTCCCAGGTTGTTGGCATGGATGAATCCCCCTTTGACGCCATCCGCAGGAAAAAAGATTCCTCAATCATGAAGGCCTTTGCCCTTCACAAGGAGGGCCTGGTTGAGGCTGTTGTCAGCGCCGGAAATTCCGGGGCGACACTGGCTGCAGCCATCAAGTCGCTTGGCCGGCTTGAAAATGTTGCTCGTCCTGGAATTGCCGGGATTTTTCCCACCTTGAAAGGTCCGGTGGTAATGATGGATGTCGGGGCAAATGTTGATTGCCGCTCCCTGCATCTCTTTCAGTTCGGAGTGATGGCCGCTGCTTTTTCTCAGGTGCTCTTCGGTCTGGATCGACCCCGTGTCGGTTTGCTCAGCATCGGGGAAGAGGGGGGGAAGGGCAATGCCTTGGTGAAAAAATCCCACGAACTTTTTCAGCAAAGCTCCTTGAATTACATCGGGAATGTTGAAGGCCGCGATACCTTTCAGGGAGATGTTGACGTCATGGTTTGCGATGGGTTTGTCGGCAATGTTTGCCTGAAACTCAGCGAAGGGTTGGCCGAGGCGGTCATGGGGATGCTGGGTGAGGAGATTTCGAAAAGTTTCAAGGCAAAGCTCGGCTATTTGCTTGCCAAGGATGCTTTTGTTTCCTTCAAAAAACGGGTTGATTATGCCGAGTATGGCGGTGCACCATTGCTGGGAATACGCGGCAACGCCATTATTTGTCATGGGCGATCAAGTGCCGTGGCGATCAAAAATGCCATTCGGGTTGCCTCTGAAATGGCCCGCAACAAGGTCAATGACCGAATTCTCGAACTTTTGTCCCTTGATCATATCCTTGTCCAACAGGATGATTCCCTCGCGGCTGAAGCCGCAGTTGCCGGAGTAGCTCCATGAGCGGGGCGGTTATCATCGGTACGGGTTCCTGTTTGCCGGAAAGGATCCTCACCAATGAGGACTTGGCAAAGATGGTTGATACCTCCGATGAGTGGATCACCACGAGGACCGGCATCAAGACCCGACATATTGCCGGAGCCGGTGAGGAAACTTCCAATTTGGCCAGCGTGGCGTCCCGTCGTGCCCTGGACATGGCTGGTGTGACTCCGGCCGAGGTTGATATGATCGTCCTCGGGACGATCTCCTGTGAAAAGGCCATGCCGTCCTGCGCCTGTCTTGTGCAGAAGGAGCTGGGGGCGGTCAACGCTTTTGCCTTTGATGTCAACGCCGCTTGTTCCGGCTTTCTCTATGGGCTTGATATTGCGGATAAATATATCCGCCACAACCCGGAGATGAAAATATTGGTGATCGGTGCGGAAAACCTTTCTTCACGGACCAACTGGCAGGATCGAAATACCTGTGTGCTTTTCGGTGATGGTGCCGGGGCCTGTCTGGTGACCGGCAACGATCAGGGTCGAGGCATCTTGGCGAGTAAGCTTTATGCGGATGGTCGGTTGTGGGAATTGCTCCATATGGATAATGCTCCCAGCCTGAACCCGGCCCTCTCGCCCCAGCACAGTGACGGCCCCTTCATCAAAATGGTGGGGAAGGATGTTTTTCGTTACGCGGTTCGGGCCATGGCGGAGGCCATTACCGCCGTTCTTGAAAAAGAAGGTCTTGGTATCGCTGACATCTCTCTGGTAGTGCCCCATCAGGCCAATATCCGTATCCTGAAAAGCCTGGCGGATCTCCTCGGTGTTCCTCTTGAAAAAATCTATATTAATGTGCACAAATATGGTAATACATCGGCGGCGACCGTGCCGATTGCCATGGACGAAGCGAACCGGGAAGGCCGATTGCAGAAGGGAGATCTCCTTCTTATTTGCACTTTTGGCGGTGGTTTTACCTGGGGTGCAGCGCTGGTCAGGTGGTAAGCACGCTTGGTGCGCCGTTACTTAACCGCATATCAAAGTAATTGAGCTACAAGGGGGCATAGTGGATTATTTCTTGAGCGAAGAGCAGCAGATGATTGTCGATGTTGCTCGGCAGATTACCGATGAAATGATTATTCCGCAAAGGTCGGAATTGGATGAAACCGAAGAATATCCACGTGATATCTTGACCTCTATTGCCAAGGCCGATTTGTATGGTCTGTATATCCCCGAAGAATATGGCGGATTGGGCGGTGGGTGTTTTGAGATGGCTCTGGCCCTTGAGCAGTTTGCCCGCGGCTGTACCGGAGTGGCTACCGCCTTTGCCGCCAGTGCATTGGGCGCCTACCCGATTCTTATTTCCGGCAGCGATGAGCTGAAACAAAAATATATGCCTCTCATTGCCAGCGGCGAAAAGCTGGCGGCCTTTGCTCTTACCGAGGCCAATGCCGGCAGCGATGCCTCCGGCATCCAGACCACCGCCGTGCTCGATGGAGATGAATGGGTACTGAACGGCACCAAGCAGTGGATTACCAATGCCGGTGAGGCCCAGATCTATACGGTGATTGCCATCACCGACAAAAGTAAGGGCCCCCGTGGCGCCACCATGTTCGTGGTCGAGGATACCGACCCTGGTTTTACATACGGGGTTAAGGAGAAGAAGCTGGGCATCCGCTGTTCTTCCACCCGGGAACTGATCTTCAAGGATTGTCGTATCCCCAAGGACAGGGTCATTGGCCGGGTCGGTATGGGCTTTATCACTGTGATGAAGACCCTGGATCAGTCCCGTCCGGGTATTGCGATCCTCGGTGTAGGTCTGGGGCAGGGCGCCCTGGATGAGGCGGTGACCTATGCCAAGCAGCGTGTTCAGTTCGGCAAGCCAATTATTTCCTTTCAGGCGGTGCAGCATATTCTGGCTGATATGGCCATCCAGGTCGAGGCAGGACGTGCTCTGGTATACTCTGCGGCCAAGCATATCGACGCCCATAAAAATGATATGTCCAAAGCATCTTCCATGTGCAAGGTATTTGCCACCGACATGGCGATGAAGGTTGCCACCGATGCGGTACAGGTTCTGGCCGGCTATGGATATATGCGCGATTACCCGGTGGAAAAGATGATGCGTGATGCCAAGATTCTTCAGATCTATGAGGGCACCAATCAGATCCAGCGTAATGTTATTGGTCAGGAACTCAACAAGGAGTATATGAGGTCCTAATGAAGATCATCGTTTGCGTAAAACAGGTTCCCGACGCCAAGGATGTTCGCTTGGATCCCAAAACCAACACCCTTGCCCGGGAAGGCGTGCAATCCATTATGAACCCGTATGATCGTCATGCCCTTGAGGAAGCGGTTCGCCTGAAGGAAAAGCACGGCGGTACAGTGACGGTTCTCAGTATGGGACCTCCCCAGGCAGAGGAGATGTTGCGCGAGGCTGTCTCCTGCGGGGCGGATGAGGCGGTTCTTGTCTCGGATCGTGCTTTTGCCGGAGCTGATACCTGGGCGACAACCTATACCCTTGCCATGGCCATTAAGAAGATCGACGATTTTGATCTTATCCTCTGCGGCAAGCAGGCCATCGATGGGGATACTGCTCAGGTGGGCCCCGGTCTGGCAGAGCGTCTTGATATTCCTTTTGTCGCTTATGTGCGGAAGATCAACGACTGTACCGCTAATACCATCCGGGCAGAACGTCTCATGGATGACGGTTACGACTTGCTTGAGATCCCGTTGCCCGCTTTATTCACCGTGGTCAAAGAGATCAATGAGCCAAGGATTCCTTCCCTCAAGGGGAAGATGAAGGCGAAAAAGATCGATATCACCAAACTGACTGCGGTGGATATCGAGGCAGATCCGGAGCAGTTGGGGCTCAAAGGTTCCACCACCCAGGTGGTCAAGGTATTCTCTCCGGAACTGAAAGGGGCGCGGGCCATGCTTGGCGGGACTGCCACTGAGCAGGTTGCCCAGCTGTATGAAAAAATGTCGCCTCTCTTGTAGGTGTTAGTCGCCGTTACGAAATATCTATTTGTTTTTTGGTCATTTTGTTAAGGCACTTTGTGCCGGGATAAGATTTTTTTGATCTTTCGATTATATTAAACAACGGCTCAGACGAACGGAATTCCCTATGTTACGCATTGATATAGAAGCCTGTATTGGTTGTGGTATCTGTGAAAGTACCTGTACCTTCGGGGCAATCAAGGTTGAAGGCGGACAGGCCGTGGTCGGCGATACCTGTACCCTGTGCGGCAGTTGCGTGGATGTCTGCGAGGTCGGTGCTCTTTCCATTGATAGAGAGGAAAAGGCAATCAAGGGCAACCTGTCCGACTGGTCCGGCGTTTGGGTTTACGCGGAATGCCGGCACGGCCGGATCGCTCCCGTAGCCCTGGAATTGCTTGGGGCAGGGCGTAAGCTGGCTGAAAAAAGAGGGGTTTCCCTTTCCGCTGTTCTACTTGGCTCGAAACTTGAGGGTATGGCCGAAGATCTTGTTGCTTACGGTGCCGACAAGGTTTTTGTTGTCGATGATCCGGCTCTGGCCTCTTTTACCGATGACGCCTATGGCAATGCTTTGAGTGCGCTGGCAAAGAAGCACAAGCCGGAAATTATTCTTGCCGGTGCTACGGCCATCGGCAGATCTTTTATCCCTCGGGTTGCCACCACACTGGCCACAGGCCTCACCGCCGATTGTACTGATCTGTCGATTCGCGATGAAGACGGCGCACTGCTCCAGACCCGTCCGGCCTTTGGCGGCAACATCATGGCCACCATTGTCTGCCCCCATACCCGCCCACAGATATCCACGGTGCGGCCGCTGGTGATGAAGCCCCTTGCCAGGGATGCTGGGCGCAAGGGGGAAATTGTCGTCGTAAATCTGGATACTGCCATGCTCAAGCCCCGCGTCAAGGTGCTTGATTCGGTGGTTGAAGACCTTGACCGGGTGAACCTCAGCGAGGCCGATATTGTCGTCGCCGGTGGTCGGGGTTTGGAAAACGAGAAGGGGTTCGCCATGATCCGGGAACTGGCCGATGTCTTGGGCGGGGCGGTTGCCGCTTCCCGGGCGGCGGTGGACAGCGGTTGGATTCCCTATCCGCATCAGGTAGGGCAGACCGGTAAAACCGTGGCTCCCAAAATTTATATCGCCTGTGGGATTTCCGGAGCTATCCAGCATCTGGTAGGGATGCAGTCTGCCGATACCATTATCGCCATTAATCGTGACGCCGATGCTCCGATCTTTGACGTGGCCACTTATGGCATTGTCGGTGATGTCTTTGAAATCGTGCCCAAGCTTATTGAGAAATTCAAGGAAAGGAAAAGCTCATGACTCTGAGCGGAAAAATTGCCGTAGTTACCGGGGGAAGCCGAGGTATTGGTCGGGCTATCTGTCAACGCTTGTCGGCATTGGGCGCCACGGTCATAGTCAATTATGTGAGTAATCCCGCGGCTGCGGAAGAGACGGTGCAGAGTATTCGGAGTGCTGGTGGCAAGGCCGAACCGGTCCAGTTCAATGTTGCGGTTGCCGCGGAGATTGAAGCTGCTTTCAAGAATATTATCGAGACGCATGGCCGGGTGGATATCCTGGTCAATAATGCCGGTATCACCCGTGACGGTCTGCTCATGAAGATGAAGGATGAGCAGTGGGACGAGGTGCTTAATACCAATCTCAAGGGCGTTTTTCTCTGCACCAAGGCGGTGAGCCGGACGATGATGAAACAGCGCTGGGGCCGGATTATCAACATTACCTCGGTGATAGGTTTTGCTGGAAACGCCGGGCAGGCCAATTATGCTGCCGCCAAGGCAGGGATTGTCGGTTTCACCAAATCCGTGGCCAAGGAGCTTGCCTCCCGCGGAATCACGGTAAACGGAGTAGCTCCCGGCTATATTGTCACCGACATGACCCGGGATCTTTCCGAAGAAGTAACCAATACGATCAAGAATGAGATCCCCATGGGGGTCTTGGGTGAGGCAGAGGACATTGCCGGGGCTGTTGCCTATCTGGCCTCTGACGATGCGCGCTATGTGACAGGGCAATTTATCCATGTCAATGGTGGCATGTTCATGTGATATATTGTAAAAGCAAATTTTGTCGGTCTCGTAAAAAGGGACCGATGGTCCAAGGTTCGTGCCAAAAATAAAGAGTTACAAGATGACCACAGTTGTAATCGTGCCTTTTTGCGATTTCAACTAATCTTGGTAAGATGTTACCGTAAACTAGGAAGGAGAAAAAAATGTCTGTACAGGAAAAACTCATTGATATCATTGCCGAGCAGCTGAGTGTTGATAAAGAAAAGGTCGTACCGGGTGCCTCTTTCATTGATGATTTGGGCGCTGACTCCCTCGATCTGGTTGAGCTTATCATGGCCATGGAAGAGGCATTTGATATTGAGATTGCCGATGATGTTGCTGAAAAGATCACCACCGTGCAGCACGCCATCGATCATGTCAACAAGGTTGCCGGTTGATCCAGGTAGTTTTTGTCGTCAGCAGTTAAATTGCGGGAACATCTGAGGGCTGATCTTGGTGGGATTTTGACCTGCCAAGGCTGTTCTTTCTCTGCAAATAGATTGTGAGGATCAACGTGGGCAGACGAGTAGTGGTCACAGGAGTTGGACTGGTTACTCCCCTGGGAACAGGTGTGGAGAAAACTTGGAGCGCACTGTGCGCAGGCATCAGCGGCATCGGCCCGATAACCCGGTTCGACGCCAGTGAAGTCGGGGTCAACATCGCCGCCGAGGTCAAGGATTTTCAGGTCGAAGAGCATATCGACAAGAAGGTCGCCAAGCATCTGGACCTCTTTGTGCAATACGCTGTTGCCGCCGCCGGGGAAGCCTTGCGTAATGCCGATTTCAAAATTACCGAGGAAAATGCCCCCCGGGTCGGCAGTATCATGGGGTGCGGACTCGGTGGTCTGCCCACCATTGAAAAATACCATCAGGTGGCCCTGGAAAAGGGAACCAAGCGGATCACCCCCTTTTTCATCCCCATGGTTATCCCCAATATGGGCGCCGGACAGATTTCCATTATTTACGGCACCAGGGGCCCGAATCTTTGTCTCACCACCGCTTGTGCCGCAGGCACCCATGCGGTGGGGGAAGCATTTCGTTCCATTGCCAACGATGAATGCGATGTGGCCATTACCGGCGGCAGCGAATCGGTGATCTGTCCTCTGGCGGTCGGTGGTTTTCACGCGATGAAGGCGCTCTCCACCCGCAATGACGAGCCTCAAAAAGCCTCGCGTCCCTTTGACCGGGATCGGGACGGTTTTATTATTTCCGAAGGGGCCGGCGTGTTGATTCTCGAGGAGTTGGAGCATGCTAAAGCCCGCGGCGCCAAGATCTACGCCGAGGTTGCCGGCTACGGCCTGAGCGGCGACGGATATCACATGGCCGCTCCTCCCGAGGATGGCAACGGTGCGGTGCGCTGCATGCAGATGGCCTTGAAGGATGCGGGCATGAAGCCTGAGGATGTTGACTATGTCAATGCCCATGGCACTTCGACCCCGCTGAACGATGTGGTTGAGACCCGAGCCATTAAAACCGCCTTCGGCGACCAGGCGTATAAGCTGGCCATCAGTTCGACAAAGTCCATGACCGGCCATATGTTGGGCGGGGCAGGGGGCATCGAAGCGGTCTTCACCGCGCTGGCCATCAAGGACCAGATTGCTCCGCCAACCATGAATCTGGAAAACCCCAGTCCTGAGTGCGATCTGGATTATGTCCCCAATCAGGCCCGAAAGATGAAAATCAGGGCTGCCATGTCCAATTCCTTTGGCTTTGGCGGAACCAATGCGGTTTTGATCATGAAACAGTACGAGGCAAAGCCGTGAAGATATCCATCGGCTGCGATCACGGCGGCATCAGCCTGAAAGCGGAAATCGTTCCCCTGCTTCAGGAGTTGGGGCATGTGGTGGATGACAAAGGCTGTTTTGCCACCGAGTCTGTTGATTACCCGGATTTTGCCAAGGTTGTGTGCGCCCAGGTGCAGAAAGGCGAATGCGAGCGCGGGATTCTGATCTGCGGAACCGGGGTCGGGATGTCCATGGTGGCCAACCGTTTTGAGGGGATCCGCGCCGCTCTTTGTAACGAGCTTTTCACCGCCCGGATGAGCCGGGAGCATAACGACGCCAATGTGCTCTGTATGGGGGCCAGGGTCGTCGGCCCCGGTCTGGCGCTGGAGATTGCCCGGGCTTGGGTCAGCACCGATTTTGCCGGGGGCCGGCATCAGCGGCGGATTGATATGTTCTAGGAAAACGAGTCTGCCCAGCGGTGGACTCCAAAGCACGCTTGATTATTGCGCGGCCGGAATTACCTGGAGTAATTTTTCGGCCGTGATTATTTTGTCGAAATATTGTTGGCGCGGTTTTTTAACCCACAAATAACCATGAAGGATACTGCAGTGTCGTATTTGAAAGAGAGTGATCCGGATGTGTACCGTTCCATTCGCCATGAGTTGGCAAGGCAGAGCAATCAACTCGAACTGATTGCTTCCGAAAACATTGTCAGCGAGGCGGTGCTTGAGGCTCAGGGTTCCATTTTCACCAACAAGTACGCCGAGGGATATCCCGGTAAGCGCTACTACGGCGGGTGTGAATATGCCGACCAGATCGAATCCCTGGCCATTGAAAGGGCTCTGAAGATCTTCGGTGCCGAATACGCCAATGTCCAGCCCCATTCCGGCAGTCAGGCCAATATGGCGGTCTATTTCTCTTCGCTGCAGCCTGGTGATACGGTGCTGGGCATGGATCTGGCCCACGGCGGCCATCTTACCCATGGAGCAGGGGTGAATTTTTCCGGACAGTTGTATAAATTTGTTTCTTACGGGGTGAACCGGGAAACCGAGCGTATCGACATGGATGAGGTGGAGCGTGTCGCTCTTGAGCACAAGCCGAAGATGATCGTGGCCGGTGCGAGCGCCTACCCCAGGGTTATCGATTTTGCCGGGTTCCGGGCCATAGCCGACAAGATCGGCGCCTTGTTCATGGTAGATATGGCCCATATCGCCGGGCTGGTTGCGGCCGGGGTCCATCCCTCACCGGTGCCGTATGCCGATTTTGTCACTACCACCACCCACAAGACCCTCCGCGGACCGCGGGGTGGTCTGATTCTCGCCAAGGCTGAGTTCGGTAAAAAATTAGACAGCAAGATCTTTCCCGGCATCCAAGGTGGGCCGCTGGTCCATGTTATCGCAGCCAAGGCTGTGGCCTTCAAGGAGGCCATGGGCGTGAAATTCAAGAAGGATCAGGCGCAGGTTGTCAAAAATGCCCAAGCCTTGGGGGAAGGGCTGGTCCGTTACGGTTTCCGCCTTGTTTCCGGCGGCACCGACAATCATCTGCTGTTGGTTGATCTGAGCAATAAAGGGGCAACCGGCAAGGAGTCGGAAGAGGCCTTGGAAGAAGCCGGTCTCACCGTCAACAAAAATGCCATCCCCTTTGATCAGCAGAGTCGTTTTGTCACCAGCGGTGTGCGCATCGGCACTCCGGCCGTGACCACCCGTGGTCTCAAGGAACCGGAGATGGCCAAGGTGGCCGACTGGATCAACCGGGCCATAGAGAATCGCCAGAACAAGGAAGCTCTGAACACCATCCGCCTTGAAGTTCGGGCGTTGTGCGATGCCTTTCCTCTCTATCCGGATATGGAACGGAACAACGAGTAACCGATCATGACAGATACCCGCCCATCCTGGGACGAATATTTCATGTCCATCACCGAGATGGTGGCCCAGCGCTCAACCTGCCTTCGTCGTAAGGTGGGTGCTATTCTGGTGCGGGACAAGCGTATCATCGCCACGGGCTATAACGGAGCCCCTGCCAAGGTCAGTCATTGCCTTGATATCGGTTGTCTGCGGGAGCAGCAGGGAATTCCTTCCGGCGAGCGGCATGAACTGTGCCGTGGCCTCCACGCCGAGCAGAACTCCATTATCCAGGCAGCCCTGCATGGCTTCAGTGTTGAGGGCTCTACGCTGTACTGCACCAATATGCCCTGCGCCATCTGCAGCAAGATGCTGATCAATGCGCGGATTGAAAAAATTTATTATAAAGAGGGGTATGCCGACAGTCTTTCCTCTCTGCTGTTGGCCGAAGCCCAAGTCCCTGTGGTTCAGTTGGGGTAAGTTGTAACTGGTGCAGTTCCTGCCCCGGCGTAACTCTTGGTAAGGCGAAGTTATGAAATGTCCGTATTGCGGTCATCTGGAAAATCGGGTTGTTGACTCCCGCCTGAATAAGGATTTCACCATCACCCGTCGTCGGCGGATGTGCGATGCCTGCAGCCGCAGGTTTACCACCTACGAGCGTCTTGAAGTTACCATGCCCATGCTGATCAAGAAGGATGGGCGCCGCGAGGCCTGGGATCGGCATAAGGTGGTGGAGGGTCTGCAGAAGGCCTGCGAGAAGCGGCCGGTCAGCATGGAGCAGATCGATGAGTTTGTCGATTCCCTGGAACGGGAGCTGCAGGATATGGGCGAACGGGAGATTCCGGTGAAGCTTGTCGGGGAACGGGTCATGGACGGCCTGCGCAAGCTCGACGGCGTGGCTTATGTCCGTTTTGCCTCGGTGTACCGGCAGTTTAAGGATTTGAGCGAGTTCATGGCCGAGTTGAAGGATATGCTGGGCGGCCCGGAAGAAATAAAAGAATGAAAGACGACCACGCCTGGATGCAGTTGGCCATCAGGGAAGCGAGAAAAGGGCTGGGGCGGACCTCGCCCAACCCTTGCGTCGGCGCGGTGGTTGTCAAAAATAACAAGCTCATTGCCACGGGGTTTCACCAAAAGGCCGGAACCCCCCATGCAGAGGTGCATGCCCTTCGGGCTGCGGGGGCAAGGGCCAAGGGCGCCACAATCTATGTGACCCTGGAGCCCTGCAATCATACGGGCCGGACCCCTCCCTGCACCCAGGCCATTTTGGCCGGCGGCATCAAACGGGTGGTGGTCGGGATGCTCGACCCCAATCCGCTCGTGGCGGGTGGAGGGTGCAAGACCCTTGAAGCGCAGGGGGTTGCAGTCATGCAGGGGGTGCTGGCCGAGGAATGTCGGAGCTTGAACCGGCCCTTTATTAAGCATGTCACCACCGGGTTGCCCTGGGTGATCATGAAGGCCGGGATGAGTTTGGATGGGCGTTTGGCCCTCGGCTCCGGCCAGAGCGGCTGGATCACCAACGAGCAATCCCGGCGCCAGGTGCATCGTCTGCGGGATAGGGTGGATGCCATCCTCATCGGCAGTGGCACTGCCTTGCTTGATGACCCCGCGCTCACTACCAGATTGCCTGGCCGTCAAGGCAGAGACCCGTTGCGGGTGATTCTGGATACGGCGCTCAGGCTGCCTGCTACTGCCAGAATGCTGCAGCAGCCATCTTCCGCCGAAACCTGGATTTTCTGCGGCCCGGATGCGGATGTGAAACGGGCCGAGGCCCTGATTGCTTCAGGCGGGGTTATCAAGCAGGTCAGGCTGGATGAAGCCGGGCAGCTTGATCTGGGTGCGGTTCTTTGTGAGCTTGGCAGGGCGCAGATCACCAGCGTTCTGGTTGAAGGGGGCAGCCGGGTGCATGGTGCTTTTCTGCGGGCCGATCTGGTGGACGAGGTGAATATCTTTGTTGCCCCGCTCTTCATCGGCGGCAATGGGGTGCCGCTTCTGGACACCTTGGGTCTGCAAAAGGTTGCGGACGCTCCCCGCTTTAGCACCACCAAGGTGCGGCGGCTAGGCAACGATGTGCTGATCGAAGGGCTGATCGAGAGACAATGATAAAGTCAGAGGGGAACTGTTCCGCAATGCCGCAGACACTGGTAAGAGGTATGCGATGTGAGCTGTTGCACATGAGCAGGCCGATGACAACCCAGATGCGGTGCAGCTGAACAGTTACAGGAATAGGGAATGTTTACCGGGATCATATTGGGGCAGGGCAGAATACTGGAAAAAAGACCGGTCGGCGGCGGGATGTTGTTTGCCATCGGCGCCGATTTTGATCTGCCCGACCCCGAGGAAGGCGAGAGCATCGCGGTCAACGGGGTATGTCTCACGGCCAAGGAGATAAGCGGCAGGCGCTTTCTGGTCGATGTTTCCCCGGAAAGCCTCAATCGTACCAATCTCGGCCAGCTGGCGGTCGGGAGCTTGGTCAATCTGGAGCGCGCCTTGCGCCTCACTGACCGACTTGGTGGGCATATGGTCAGCGGGCATGTGGACGCCACGACCCCCATGCTTACCCGCACGCCCCTTGGGGATTTTGTGCTTTTCAGCTTTCAGGTGCCCCCTGGTTTTGGCAAGTATATCATCGAAAAGGGCTCCATCGCCATTGACGGCATCAGTCTTACCGTCAACAGTATCGAC
>DUZW01000012.1 GCA_013349295.1 Deltaproteobacteria bacterium | reverse complement strand
GTACTGCCAGGGAAGCTTGGTGGGAGAGTAGGTCGCCGCCGATTCTTTTTTGCTGTAAACCCTTCCCCTTAAAAGGAAGGGTTTTTTTTGCCTTTTTATCCTGCCCACTTCTTTCCTCCCCGTATTCTCCTGTCTCGACTCCACCTGTGGCACATTCAACCTTTTTTCAAAAATCTGCTAGAATAAATGTGTTATAAGATGGGGTGAAGAATATTCTCCAGTGTGGAGAGAATATTCTTCAGTTTAGCTCCGTTCCGGATATGCATCGCTTGCTATTTGCCTGATCTTATGAGGAATGTTTGTTTGGCATGTTCCTTGCTATATCTCCTGGCATGTTTCAGTGCGAAATATTGGGAACGTTAGATACGCTCTGATTTTTTAAGTAAAAAAAGTATCCGATGCTGGACACGCAACCTAAGGAGGAACAGATGAAAAAAATAGTGCTTTTTACCCTTATTATGCTGCTGAGTGGAGGGATTGTCTGGGCCAAGGATTATGAGATACAGAAAAAGGCGGGCGACCTGAGTGTGGTGGTGAAGATGGACAGAAATCCTGCGGTGATCGGCGAGAATGGGGTCAGCGTAATGGTGAAGGATTCTGCAGGCAAGGAGGTGACGGATGCAGGGGTGAAGATCGAGTATTCCATGCCTGCCATGCCGGGAATGCCGGCGATGAATTATGGCTCCATTCTTGCCTTAAGCAAGAATACCTATCAGGGGAAATTGAATTTTTCCATGTCCGGCCCTTGGAATATCGTGGTGAAGATCGTGCGTAGCGGCAAGGCCGTGTCCACCAAGTTCAGCGTGGATGTGCAATAGCCCTGGGGGCGAAGGGAGGGGTCAGTTCATGGGAGATGGTCGCCGGGGGATGAAAAGGCTCCTCCTGTTTGTTGCCGGGATTCTTTTGTTTGTTCCGCAGGCAGCGGTTTGGGCTGGGGAGTTGCACCTGCAAGGCCTCATTGCCGAGGCGTTGCAGGCAAGCCCCGAAATCCAAGCGGCCCGGGCAAAGGCCTCGGCTTCTGGCTTTCGGGTGCCGCAGTCGATGAGTCTGCCGGACCCCATGGTCATGGTCGGCTACCAGAATGAAGGCACCAGCCGCCTCACCTACAACGAGTCGCCTGATTCCCAGTACCTCTTTTCCGCTTCCCAGCTCTTCTTTTTCCCTGGCAAACGGGCTTTGAAGGGAGAGGCGGCGAGCCGGGAGGCGGAGAGTCTTTCCTCCTCCGCCGCAGCGGTGCAGCTGCGGATCATCGCCGTGATCAAGGAATTCTACTATGATCTGTTCCTTGCCCACCAGAGCCTGGACCTGATCCGGGAGAAAGCTGTGCTCCTGCGTAAGCTTGAAGACGCCGCCCTGGCCCGGTATGCCGCCGGGGGCGGCATGCAGCAGGATGTTCTCATGGCACAGGCAGAGAAGTACATGCTGCTTGAGCGGGAAACGATGCTGCAGCAGAAGATCCAGACCCTGGAAGCCCAGCTCAACGCCATGGTGGGACGGGACCAGACCGCGCCCTTGGACAGGCCGGCCCCGCCCGTATTTGTCCCCTATCCCCTGGCCCTGCCCGACCTGATTGCCGTAGCCTACGAGAACTCCCCGGAGGTCAGGGCCAGGGAGAAGATGGTGGCTTCCACCAACGCCAGGGTACGGGTGGCGGAAAGGGAGTATTATCCGGATATCGCCGTTACCGGTAATTATGGACTCAAGGGCCCGGCCTTTGAGAATCAGGATATGTGGAGCCTGACCACCACCCTCAACATCCCTCTCTATTACACCACCAAACAGCAACCGGCGGTGCAGGAAGCCGAGGCCTCCCAGCGCGAGGCGAAAAATGAGCTGCAGGGTGTCCGCCTGCGGCTCTCTGCCGCCATCCGGGAGAACTATGCCATGCTCCAGAGCACGGAGCGGCTGATGGAGCTCTACCGGCAGGGTCTCACCTTGAAGATCCATCAGGACTTCCAGTCGGCCCTGGCCACGTACGCTACGGGCAAGACCGATGCCCTGAGCGTGATCTCCCGGCTGAAGGCCATTACCGAGATCGAGACCTCCTACTGGGGGCAACTGGTGGAGCGGGAAAAGGCACGGGCCAGGCTGGAGGCCTTAACGGGAAAGACCGATTCCCGCACGGAGGAAGGACGACAATGAACAGGAAGAACAGCATACTTATGGTGGTTCTTTTTCTTTTCATCGGGGCTGTTCTCTTTGTCGGGCTTTCCGGCAAGGGCGGCGGGATTTTCCGTAAAAATGTCCAGGCGCCATCCGAGCAGGCGGCTGCTCCCTCCGAGCATCTGGGACACGGCGGTGTCCCTGTCCCGCCGCAGACAGCGGACTCTTCCCTTGGGGGGACGGAAAGCGGCGCAGCTTTTCCGGAAGAAGCGCAGACCGTCGAGATTCCCGAGGCAGGCCAGCGGTTCATCGGGGTGAAAACCACCGCCGTCGCGGTAAAACCCCTGCACCGGACCATCCGAACCGTGGGCCGGGTTGAATATGACGAAAGAAGGATCGCCACGGTCAACACCAAGATCGAGGGCTGGATCGAAAATCTCCGGGTTGACTACACGGGCCGATATGTGAAAAAAGGCGAAGTGCTGGCCGAAATCTATAGCCCGGAGCTGGTTGCCGGCCAGCAGGAATACCTCAACATCCTCAAGTGGTCGCGGCAGGGTGCTGCTCCTGCCGGAGCAGAGGAAGCCTCGGCCATGAACCGGATGCTGGCGCAGGATGCCGAAGCCATGCGCCAGGCCGCCCGGCAGCGGTTGCGGTTTTTTGATATCTCCGAGGCGCAGATCCGCAAGATCGAGGAGAGCGGCTCCCCCCTGCGGACCCTGGCCATATTCAGCCCGGTGAGCGGCTATGTCGTACAGAAATTGGCGGTGCAGGGGATGAAGGTGCAGCCAGGCGAGAAGCTCTATGATCTGGTGGATACCTCCACGGTCTGGGTGGTGTCCGATATCTACGAGCATGAGCTTGCCTTGGTCCGAACCGGGCAGAAGTCGGAGATCACCCTGGATTCCTTGCCGGGCAAGGTGTTTGTCGCCGCCATCGAGTATGTTTCCCCGTTGCTTGCCGGAGAAACGCGAACAGCCAAGATCCGTTTCAGCCTGGACAATCAGGGCGGCGACTTGAAGCCCCAGATGTTCGCCAAGGTGGCGCTGAAGCTAGACCTGGGCTCCAGGCTCGTGGTGCCCGAGGATGCGCTGATCAACACCGGTGCACGCCAGCTTGTCTATGTGGACAAGGGTGATGGCTATTTCGAGCCGCGCGAGGTCGGGGTCGGCGTCAAGGCCGAGGGCATGGCGGAGATCTTGAGCGGCGTGCAGGCCGGGGAAAAAGTGGCCTCGGCCGCCACCTTCCTCATTGATTCCGAAGCGCGGCTCAAGGGAGTGGTGAAGTAATGATCGCCCGGGTCATCGATTACAGCGCCCGCAACCGGTTTTTTATCTTTCTCCTGTTCTTTGCCCTCACCGGCTGGGGAATCTGGGCCATCCGCAACACGCCTCTCGATGCGATTCCCGATCTGAGCGACACCCAGGTCATCATCTTCACCGAATGGGAAGGCCGCAGCCCCGATCTCATCGAGGACCAGATCACCTACCCCATCACCTCCACCCTCCTTGCTGCGCCCAAGGTCAAGGTGGTGCGCGGCTTCTCCTTTTTCGGCACCTCCTTCATCTACGCCATTTTTGAAGAGGGAACCGACATCTACTGGGCCAGAAGCCGGGTGCTGGAATATCTCCAGGCGGTGAAAAACAAGCTCCCTGCTTCGGTGAATCCCGTGCTGGGCCCGGACGCCACCAGCGTGGGCTGGGGATTTTCCTATGCCCTGGTGGATGAGACCGGGGGCCACAACCTGGCCGAGCTCCGCTCTATTCAGGACTGGAACATCAAGCTGGCCCTGGAAAGCGTGCCCGGGGTCTCCCAAGTCGCCAGCATCGGCGGTTTTGTCCGGCAGTATCAGGTGAGCATCGATCCCACCCGGCTCCAGGCCTACAACCTGCCCATCACCATGGTCATGGACGCCATCCGCAAGAGCAACAAGGATGTGGAGGGCAGGGTGCTGGAGTTTTCCGGAGTCGAGTACATGGTGCGCGGCCGCGGCTATCTCAAGGGCATCAAGGACTTGGAAAATATCGCGGTGCGCAGTAGCGGAAACGGCACTCCGGTCTTGCTCAAGGACGTCGCCTCCATCCAGCTCGGCCCCGAGATCCGGCGTGGGCTGGCCGAGCTGGACGGGCGGGGCGAGGTGGCGGGCGGCATCGTGGTGGTTCGGTTCGGCGAGAATGTCCTCAGCGTCATCGACCGAGTCAAGGAAAGGATTAAAGAAAGCGTGGAGCCGAGCCTGCCTGCGGGGGTGAAGATCGTGGTCACCTACGACCGCTCTGATCTTATCCACCGGGCTATCGACACCCTCACCGAAGAGCTGGTCAAGATCTCCCTGGCGGTGAGTGTGGTCTGTCTGGTCTTTCTCTTCCATCTGCCCAGCGCCCTGGTGGTCATCTGCACCCTGCCCGTGGCAATCATCATCTCCTTCATCTGCATGTACTACCTGGGGGTCACGGCCAACATCATGAGCCTGAGCGGCATTGCCATCGCCATCGGGGCCATGGTGGACGCCTCGATCATCATGGTGGAAAACGCCCATAAAAAACTGGAGGAGTGGGAAATCGCGGGCAGGCCTGGCGATCGTGCCGAGGTGATCATCGAGGCGGCCAAGGAGGTGGGGCCATCGCTCTTTTTCTCCCTGCTGGTGATCACCGTGGCCTTTCTGCCGGTCTTTACCTTGCAGGCCCAAGCCGGGCGATTATTCAAGCCCCTGGCCTACACCAAGACCTTTGCCATGCTCTTCTCGGCTTTTCTCGCCATTACCCTGACCCCGGTCCTGATGACCCTGTTCATCCGGGGCAAGGTCATGCACGAGGATAAAAATCCCGTTAGCATCTTTCTCCATCGGCTCTATGCGCCCATCGTCCGCTTTGTTCTTCGCTTTAAAAGGATGGTGATCGTTGGGGCGCTCATCGTCATGGCCGTGAGCGTCTACCCGTTCCTCAAGCTCGGTTCCGAGTTCATGCCGCCGCTGTATGAGGGCGCGCTTTTTTACATGCCGGTGACCTCTCCGGGCGCAGCCATCTCGGAGGTGTCCAAGCTGTTGCAGCTTCAGGACAAGATCCTCAAGGAGATCCCCGAGGTGGCCCAGGTCTTCGGCAAGGCAGGCAGAGCGGAAACCGCCACCGACCCGGCGCCCCTGGAGATGTTTGAAACCGTGATCAATCTCAAGCCCGAGTCGGAGTGGAGGGAGGGGATGACGGTGGAGATGCTGAAAAACGAGATGAACGACGCCCTTTCCATTCCCGGGGTGGCCAACTCCTTTACCATGCCGATCAAGGCCCGGATCGACATGCTCGCCACCGGCATCCGAACCCCGGTGGGGATCAAGGTCATGGGGCCGAGGCTTGAAGAGCTGGAGCGGTTGGGCACCGACATCGAAACGCGTCTCAATGGCATCACCGGCCTCCGCAGCGTTTACGCCGAAAGGGTGACCACCGGCTATTTTCTCGATTTTTCCATCAAACGGGAGGAGGTGGCCCGCTACGGCTTGTCCGTGGATGAGGTGCAGGAGGTTATCCAGTCGGCCATCGGCGGGATGAACCTCACCGTGACCGTGGAGGGCAGAGAGCGTTATCCGGTGAATGTCCGCTATGCCCGGGAGTTGCGGAGCGACGTGGAACAGCTGAAAAGGGTGCTGGTCCCGGTGCCCGCGGCCATGGCAGCGCCGACTTCGGGCAACATGTCTTCGGCCCAGCCGGCTCCCCCGCCCACCGGCGATTTGCTCCAGGTTCCCCTCGGCGCCCTGGCCGAGATCCGGATCGTCAAGGGTCCGCCCATGATCAAGAGCGAGGCCGGGCTCCTGGCCTCTTACGTGTACATTGATTTTTCCGGCCGGGATGTGGGCGGCTTCGTGGACGAGGCCAAGCAGCGGGTCGCCTCGTTGAAGATCCCCAATGGCTATCGCCTGGAGTGGAGCGGGGAATACGAGCATCTGGTCAAGACCCACGAAAGGCTGAAGCTCGTGGTGCCCCTTACCCTGCTGGTTATCTTTATCCTCATCTATCTCAACACCAAGTCGGTGGTCAAGACGGCCATTGTTTTGCTGGCCGTGCCCTTTTCCCTGGTCGGCTCCTTCTGGCTGTTGTACGCCTTGGGCTACAACATGAGTATCGCGGTCTGGGTGGGGATCATCGCTCTGGCCGGCATCGATGCGGAGACCGGGGTGGTCATGCTCCTCTACCTCGATCTGGCCTATGACAAATGGAAGAAGGCGGGGAAATTGGAGAACATCGGCGATCTGCAAGAGGCGATCATGTACGGGGCGGTGAAAAGGATTCGGCCCAAGCTCATGCTGGTGGGCACCACGCTGCTCGGCCTGGTTCCCATTCTCTTCAGCACCGGCACCGGCGCCGATGTGATGAAACGGATCGCCGCTCCCATGGTGGGGGGGATAGGCACCTCCACCATTCTTGAGCTGCTCATCTATCCGGCCATCTATATGCTCTGGAAACAGAGGGATTTCAAAAAGGGGGCGGAGGTGGTCCGCTAAGGGCGAATCAGGCTGTTTCCGTGGGGGTGCTCTCCCTTGGCAGAAGATGTTCGGTGATTTTGGCGTTGAGGTCGGCGATCTTGATCGGCTTGGAGAGATAGTCGTCCAGCCCGGGTTCCAGGCATTTTTCGCGGTAGCAGCTGATGGCGTGGGCGATGATGGGCGTGTGCCTGCCCGACTCTTTTTCCAGGTCGCGCATTGCCTGGGTTGCTTCAACCCCATCCATCACCGGCATCTGGATATCCATCAGCACCAGATCAAAGTGTTGCCGGGCAAAGGCGTCCACCCCCTCCTGGCCATTGGCGGCAATGGTTACCCCATGGCCGGAGTGTTCCAGCATCTTGCCGGCAACCTTCTGATTGACCAGATTGTCTTCCACCAGAAAAATCTCAAGCCGCGGGCCGGGTTGCCCCTGGGGTGATTCGGCAGGTAGCCCAAGCGTAGCGCCTTCGTCCAGCTCGTGGTTTTCAGGCGCCGCTTTTTTCAGCAGGGCGGTGAAGTGAAAAACAGAGCCCTGTCCTTCTTCGCTTTCCACCCAGATCTGGCCGTTCATCAGGGAAACCAGCCTGGCGTAGATGGCAAGCCCCAGACCGGTGCCTTCATACTGACGGCTGTGGGATTCATCGGCCAGGGAAAAGGCCTCGAAGATCGACACCTGATATTCCGGGGAAATGCCGATGCCGGTGTCTGAGACGGAAAAATGTACGACGAACTCATCCAGCTCGGTGTATTCCTTTTCAGCCCGCACCGAGATCGTGCCTGCCTGGGTGAACTTGATGGCGTTGCCTATGAGGTTGATGAGGATCTGGCTCAACCTGCCCGCATCCCCCATGAAGTCGTCCGGGATCTCATCCGCAACGCTCCACTCGAGGGCAATACCCTTTTCCTTGGCCTTGAAGGAGAATTCCCGGATCGTCGTGGCAATGGTCTCCCGCAGCGCAAAGCGTTTCCTTGCCAGCTCAAGCTTGTTGGCTTCTATCTTTGAAAAATCCAGGATGTCGTTGACCACCGTCAGGAGCCGGTAGGAGGATTTTTCGATGAGCTCCAGGTATTCGCGCTGTTCCGGGGGCGGGGAGGCCAGCAGGGCAAGCTGGGTCATGCCGATCACCCCGTTCATCGGGGTGCGGATGTCATGGCTCATATTAGCGAGAAAATTGGATTTTGCCCGGTTGGCCGCTTCCACCTTGTTCTTTTCGTTGATCTGCAGGGCCATTTCGTTCATGGTTATCGACAACAACCCCAGCTCATCCTTGCGTTTCAGGGAAAAGCGGAAGCCGAAATCGCCCTGTCCGATCCGCTAAGCGTAATGGGCCAGCGGATCGGACAGGGTTGCTCATGTTTCTGGCGAGAAAATAGGCGAGGATGATCCCGATGGTGATAAAACAGGCGGAGAGAACGAAGAGCATGGTCAGCGCTTCATCGCGTTTCGCATGCCCCAGATCGTGGAAGGAGGATATCCGTTCCTCCATTTCCCGGTAGAGTTCTTTCATGGAAAAGCCGACCCGGACCCCGCCGATACGGGTATTGTTGACGAAGATGGGCATGGACACGTCCATGACTTCGTTTTCGATCTGCACCAGGGTTGCGTTTGCGGCCACGGTTTGTTCCGACACCCGGTCCGTAAGGCGTTTGCCGGAAAGGGGTCCATTGTCCCGGCCGTCGTCAAGAATCTCGCCTGTGGGAGTGAAGACACGGAAGAACTGCACATTCTGCTGTTTCAGGGCGGAGACGCCCAGGGGTGCGGCAAGATTATCGGTCAGCAGGTTGACCATGAGGGCGCCGCGATCCCTGTGCTGGTCGAGCATGAGTTCCCGGCTGGTGTCGATGCTCTGGTGGGTGATGGAATGGGTGACAGAGTGCAGGGTTATGAAAAACACCCCGCCCAGCGCCAGGACAGCGCCAAGCATCAGGGCAAGCACGGTGGCGATATAGCGATGTTGCAGGCTGTATTTCATGGGGGGCGCGTTTTTTCCTGCCATAATCTGTTTGATACCAATTCCAGCAGCCTATGTAAATCATGGAGTGGTTCCAACGGGAGTTCTTTTTTGATGGAAAACTTGGCAATTCTGCTTTACGGTGGCACGGAGAAGCTTTTTCCCGATCTTCACCTTTTTAGCACGGCACGTTCATGGCAGGCTCCCTGATTCCCCAAACGGTTCTCGATGCAAATGTGCTTTTGGAAAGCCGACCGGAAGGCATGGCTTTGGTTGATATCGAGGCGCGTTTTGTCTATGTGAATCCCGCCTATGTCCGTCTGTTGAAAGAGGTCTTCAACTTGACGGTCGGGCCTGGATCGCGGCACCAGTATGTTCTGCCCAACAATCAGCGGGCCTGGGCCAGTGATTTGTATCAGCGGGCGCTGACCGGCAAGAAATTTACCGTGGATTTCAGCAGGAACTGCCCTGGGGGAGGGGTTTGTACCTTCGAGCGCTCGTTCAGTCCGGTCTATAATAATGGCAGGCTGGCCGGTTTTTCCGAGGTGATCAGGGATGTCAGCGAGGAGCGGAAACGGGAGGCGCAATTACGCCAAGCCTATGACTCTCTCGAGAAACAGATCACCTCCCGCACCAGCAGCTATCAGGAATACAACGCGATTCTGGCCCAGGAGATCATTGAACGGCAACAGGCCGAAGAGGATCTTTTGGAAAGCGGGGAGCGGTTGTCCCAGATCCTGCAGGCCAGCTCCATTCCCACCTTTGTTATTGATGAGAATCATACCATCACCCATTGGAACAAGGCCTGCGCCGTCATGACCGGGTTGCCGGCCAGTGAAATGGTGGGCACCCAAAATCAATGGAAGGCTTTTTATCTCTACCAGCGGCCCATTCTCGCCGACCTGGTATTGGACGGGGCTAACGAGTCGCATGTTGCCAAGTTTTACTCCGGCAAGTACCGGCTTTCTTCCCTGGTAAGGGGAGCTTATGAGGTGGAGGATTTTTTTGACTTCGGCCATGAGAGCAAGTGGCTTTTCTTTACTGCCGCTCCCATTAAGAATCTGGCCGGGGATATCATCGGCGCCATTGAGACCTTGCAGGACATTTCTGCCCGTAAGGCGATGGAGGCGGAAATCCGGCAGATGAATGACGCGCTGGAAGCACGGGTCGAGGAACGGACCGATCAGCTGTCCCGTACCTATGAGCAACTGCTCCACGCCGAGAAATTCAGCGCGGTGGGCAAGCTGGCCGCCTCCATCGCCCATGAATTCGGTAATCCGATCATCGGGATCCGTAATTTCCTGCAGGGGTTGCGCAAATATGTGAAGCTTGAGAAAAGCGACGCCGAAATGCTGGATGTGGCCATCGGCGAATGCGCGCGGGTCAAGGATTTGATCAGTACCCTGCAGGATTTTAACCGGCCCACCACCGGCAAGGTCGCCTCGGTTGATCTGCACCGGATTATCGAGGAGCTGCTTTTGCTTGGCAAAAAGAAGCTCAGCGACAGGCGGATCATGGTGGAACGGCATTTTGCCCGGGAACTGCCCATGATTCAGGCGGTGCCGGATCAGATCAAACAGGTGCTGCTCAACGTGATCGGCAATGCCGAAGAGGCCATACCCGAAGCAGGCGGAACCATCACCATCACCACCGAGGTTGGTGGGGAGAATGTTCTGATTCTTATCCAGGATACGGGCAAGGGCATCCGGCAGAAGGATATGGGCTCCATCTTCGAGCCGTTTTTTTCAACCAAGCCGGCGGTTGAGGGCACCGGCCTGGGCTTGTCCGTGAGCTATGGCATTGTCAAGCGGCACGGCGGCGATATCACTGCCAAAAGTGCGCGCGGTAAGGGGACGGTGTTTACCATTACCCTGCCCATTGACGGGGTTCCCGGAGAAGAGGATTCCTTGCCGATATTTAAGTGATTTTCTGCTTGGCAAGCAATCTCTGCATGGCAGCGGGGAGTGTTTGTTGTATTTGTTTCTGCTTAGTCCTTGTGGTTGTTTCTCTCAGTTTTGTCCTCGCAACCTCCGCTACAACCGCATCCATTTCCCGCCCCATCAGTTCTTTTTCGTAACCTGCGGCGTATTGTCTTAAGCATCGGCCTGACAGAGAGGGCCAGAATCACCAGGGCCGCAGTCAGCCGGACCGGAGAGGGCATAAGCTCCCCTGCCTGACCGATCACAGCCTTGGCAGAGATTCCGGAAGCCGCGTAGATGGAGTCAAGGGCCAGACCGAAAAGCACGGCGGTAACAGCGATGCAGCCCAGATAAAGCATAGTGGCGCGTTTTCCCAGGAGTCCGACCAGCACCGAGATGGTGGCCATGTTGGTGGCCGGGCCCACCAGGAGGAAAACCAGGGCCGCGCCGGGGCTGACCCCCTTGAGGATCATCGCGGCGGCGATGGGGGTGGAGGCGGTGGCGCAGATATAGAGGGGGATACCGAAGGCCAGCATCAGGAGCATGGTGACAAATCCCCCGGCAAGATAGGTGGTGATCAGGTCCTCCGGTACCAGGGCGGAGATCATCCCGGCCAGCAGCAGACCGGCGAAAAACCAGCCTGCCAGATCCCCCCAGAGTTCGCCGAAGGCATAGTCCATCCCGGCCCGGATCTTTTCGGAAAAGGTATGGTGATCGGCATGTTCCGCGGGCGGGCAGTCGGTTCCGCTGCAACAGCCGTCCACAGCACAGGAAAGATCCGCAGCCATGGCGAGTTGGGGCCTGGGAGGATTGCAGGTGTTTTCGATGAATCCGGCAATGATGGCGGAAAGAAAGGCGGCCAGGGGCCGGGCCACGGTCATGATCGGGTCGAGCAGGGCATAGCTGACGCTGATGGAGTCAATGCCCGATTCCGGGGTGGAGATGAGGAAAGCGGTGGTGGCGCCGTTGTTGGCACCCTGTTTTTTCAGGGCCGCCGCAGCGGGCAGGACGCCGCAGGAACACAAGGGCAGCGGGATGCCGAGCAGGGCCGCCTTGAGCACCGAGCTGTATCGTCCCTGCCCCAGATGGCGTGCAACATAGCTCGGTGAAAGAAAGACCTTGAGCACTCCGCCGATCACGATGCCGAAGAGAATGTAGATGGCGGCGTCAAGCAGGAGCTGCCATGATTCGTTGAGGATGTTGAAAATGAGGTTCACGGCTTACTCCCTGATATGTTCAAGTGCGAGGCGAACAAGTTGGCTGACATGGGCATCGGCCAGGCGGTAATAGAGCACCGGTCCCTCGCGCCGGTTGGCTACCAGGGTCAGCTGCCTGAGCATGCGCAGTTGATGGCTCACCGCTGATTCGCTTACCCCGAGAAAGGCGGCGAGATCGCAGACACACATCTCTCCCTGCTCCAGGGCCATGAGCATCTTGATTCGACTCTGGTCGGCCAGGGCCTTGAAGAGCAGGGAGAGCCGGTCGGTTTCCCGGTTGGGTGGCATGGCCTGGCTGGCCCTTTCCACGCGGTCCTGGTGAATGATTCGGCAGAGGCATTGATCGGTCGGCATGGTTTCCTTATTTTTATCTGAGCATTTGTTCATATATTAGTGGTGTGTCCGCATCCTGTCAAGGGCATGGTTGCCGAGCCTGGTTGTAATCCGCATCCGGTGAGTCAGTATCGGGGAACCGGATGCAATGGTGCGTATTTGTTCGGAATATTCGATTTGACTTTAGGTCTGGGCTTCGCTAGTTTCAGGAGCTCACCCGAGCCGCGACCTTTCGCCCCGGCTCTTCGTCTGGCTGGTTGGAGACAGGCCGTCAGGCCCTCCTGCCGACAACGGGTTTTTCGCCGTGTATGTGCTGGGTTCGTTGCTGGGGCAGCTCCCGGGTTTGGTATTGTTTTACCGCATTCATCAAAAACCAAAATGGATGCGGCTGCCGGAAATATCAACCCCTTGAAACATGAGGTAATACCTTGAAAAAGCAGATTGTCTTTTTGATTTTTGTTGTTCTTTTCGCCGTGGTTCCCGCGGCGATGGCCAAGACTGCGGTCTCCGGCATCATCACCATGGATTTTGATCTCTCGCACCAGCCCCAGGGAAAAGAGCTGCAGCTCTGGATACCCTACCCGGTTACGGATGCGGACCAGAACATTGCCAAGGTGAAAATCTCCGGCAATTTTGTTGAATCCGCTGTGTATGCGGACAAAGTGTTCAAAGCGCCCATGCTCTATGCCCGGTGGGACAAAGATGCTACAAGCCGGAACCTGAGCTTTTCTTTTCACGCCGAGCGCGATGAGGTTATCCGTCGTGATTTCCCCAGTCGGGAATCCGCTTGGGATCCCAGCGATTATGCCCTCTATCTGGCTCCCACCCGTCTGGCTCCCATTGATGGAGAAGTAAAAAAACTGGCGGATAAAATAACCAAAGGCAAGCGGGGCGTGCTTGCCAAGGCCAAGGCGATCTATGACTGGACGGTGGAAAACACCTATCGCAATCCCGATACCCGGGGGTGCGGCCTGGGCGATGTCTGCCGGCTATTGCAGGAACCGGGCGGCAAGTGTACCGACATCAGTTCCATTTATGTTGCCCTGGCCAGGGCCGCAGGTGTTCCCAGCCGTGAGGTCTTCGGAATCCGGATGGGCAAAAAGGCGAGTCAGGATATAACCACCTGGCAGCATTGCTGGGCGGAATTTTATCTGCCCGGATACGGCTGGGTGCCGGTCGACCCTGCCGATGTCCGAAAAAAGATGCTGGTGGAAAAATTGCCCCTGGATGACCCGAAGATCATCGAGGCCCGGCACTACTTCTGGGGCGGGGTCGATGCCTACCGCATCAGGCTTGGAGAAGGGCGGGATCTGCTTCTTAATCCGGCCCAGCAGGGGGAGCCGGTCAACTACCTGATGTATCCCTTTGCCCAGGTGGGGGATACCACCATTGACTGGCTTGAGCCGGCCGCATTCAAATACACCATTACCTTTCAGCAAAAATAAAAGAGAACCGATGTTCATGGCCTGCTTGACACCGAGGGCTTGAAAAAGCTGCTTGATACGGGGGGCGTGACCGTTGTCGATGCCAGAAACCCCGATAAGTATCAGGAGGTTCATCTAAAGGGGGCGGCAGTTGATCTTCACCTATATCGGCAGCCATGACGACTGTCAGCGCTGGATCGAAAACAACCGGGATTATCAGGATGAGATCGACTCCGAGCCCGTCCCCCCGCCGGCCACGGAAAAGCCCGAGTCAGAGGCGGTCTGCAACAGTGCGGAGCCGGAGAGGGATGAATATGAAGAACAGCTGATGGCGAAAATTGATGAACGGTTGTTGCGCGAACTCTTTGCCGGGCTCTACAAAAACGATCTCGGTCGGAAGGAGTGAAGAGCAACTCCGCCGCGCCTTGCATTCCAGCAAAATTGCTTGTTTTCAAACAGACACGAAGTAGTCGTTTTTTTGAGCCAAATTGTATAGAATAGCGCTCCCTCAACCAAGCAAGGAGCGCACGATGCACGAAATCATCAACTGGCTTGTGGCAACTGTCGGAGCCATGGGCTATCCGGGGATCTTTATCCTGATGGCCATGGAGAGTTCGGTGATCCCGGTACCCAGCGAACTGGTCATGCCCCCGGCCGGCTATCTTGTCCATGCGGGGCAGATGGATATGCTGGCGGTGATTCTCTGCGGCACCTTCGGCAGTCTTTTCGGGGCCTATGTGAACTACTTCGCCTCCCATTATCTGGGCAGGCCGCTGCTGATCAAGTACGGCAAGTACGTCTGGATCACCGAGGAGAAGTTCGCCAAGGTTGAGACGTTTTTCATCAGACACGGCGAGATATCGACCTTCGTCGGCCGTCTCTTGCCGGTGGTGCGCCATCTCATCTCGCTTCCCGCTGGCCTTGCCGGGATGAATCACTGGAAGTTTTCCCTCTACACCTTGCTTGGCGCGGGGATATGGGTGACGGTGCTTACCTGGATCGGCTATTTCATCGGCAGCAATCAGGAGCTGATCATGAAATATTCGCACCAGGCCCTCGCCGGGGTGGTTGTCCTCTCTGTCTTGATCGTTGTCGTCTACATCAAGTTGCAGCCCAAGCAGGAAGACGAGCGGGGATGAAAAAAGCGGGCAACCGCCAGGGATGCCCGCTCTTTCTGGACGATCTTCATTTTCCGTTCGCGGTGAGCCTGTCGAACCGCAGTTCCTCTGCCACTGCAGGCCTTCGACGGACTTAGGCCGAACGGTACCTGACGAAACGATTCATTAACGTCCCTTGACGAACATCTCGGCATACGGCCAGTCCGCAATTCCTCCTTCCAGTATCTGCAGCCGCTTTTCATCCACCCCTTTGCTCTGCAGGTAGTCGTAGCTGTTTTTCGCCCCGCTCTTGCCCCTGGGGCAGAGCACTGTCACCGGCGCCTTGGAGGCGTTGATGGTTGGCAGGGTTTTGTCCAGACGCGCTTTTTCCTCGTCGCTTTTGGTGGGGAAGGCGTTGGTTTCGATGGCACCCGGCAGATGGTGTTTCTCGAACTGGTCGGCGGGCTGAATATCCACCAGGATTACCTCCTGCTTTTCGTCCAGCATTTTCTTGAGGTTTGCGGGAGTGATGTAGTTGGTCGCCAGGGCAGGCGCGGCAGCCAGCAGGGTAAAGGCCAGGGATAATGCGATTCGTTTGAGCATGGGTATTCCTCCGTTTGGGGTAAAAGTTGAGGGTATGTATGTACCAGCAGGGAGGAGGGGAAGGCCAATAGGTAATAACGAAATAATTGCCTGGTGTTGATCGGGAAAAAGAATGAGGCAAGGAAGGGTGGCGGTTTTCGTGGCAGATTGCCCGCATGAGTTACGGTTGGTGATTTGTCGACGAACTAAAGACTTAGTTTCCGATGACGACGCAGTTAAAAAAAACGGCTATCCGCAATACCAAGAGGCGGCCGTTTTTTTTGTGACCGGAAGCGCTGGCGATCAGTTGCGCACAATGGTGAGGAGAACCTCTGTAACCACGCCCTTTTTGATCTTATAGGCGAGCACCGGTTCCACTCCGGCCATCAGGCTGCCGATAAGGTAGACGATGTTGGGATCGTTGGCCAGGCGGATATCCTCCACCGATGGGCGGGCAGGGGTCTCCGGATGGGTGTGGTAGGCGGCCGCCAGCTGCAAGCCTTCGGCCCGGATCTGGCGGACCGTGGCAAACTGTTCGACCGGGTCCATGGAGTAATGGTCGGGCGCCTCATCGATGTTGGTCAATTCGAAGATTCGGTTAATCACCCCGTCCTTTGCGGCCAGATAGCCACAAGCCTCGTTGGGTTCGGCCCGCCGGCCGTGGGCAAGGACTGCGTTGACGATCTTCTGGGTTATTTTTAAAGTCATGACTGTTGTCCGCTGCCGTAATGTTCGGAAATGATTAGCTTTTGTTTGAGTTCCTCTACCGCGCTCTGATCGTCCGGTTACATGGGACTGATGCTCACCGAGCTTTTTTCCGCGTTCAGGTTGCTTTCGTCGTACAGTTCATCGAGATGCTTGCGGGCCATTTCAAGATACGGTTCCATGGCCAGGGCGATCTTGAAGTGCCGGATCGCCTCTTCCTTGCGGTTGAGTCTCCGCAGATTGACCCCTAAATTGGCAAACTCGATGGCCTGGGAGGGGTCGATTTCAATGCTGCGGGTAAAATGGGTGACCGCGGTTTCATAATCATCCAGTTTGAAGTGGCAGAAGCCGAGCATGTTGTGGAGGTCCTGGCGCTCGTCATCATGCTCCGCACCCAAGCGCAGGACTCGGATCGCCTCCTCGTATTCGCCCATGTCTTTTAAGGTCTCGCCCATGAAGGCATAGATGTAGGGGAGGTCCTCGGCCTCGGGATCGAGGGTCAGGGCTCGGTTGAAATGGGCGATGGCCTCGTCCATCATGCCGATCTGGGCCTTTTTCTTGCCGAGGTAGAACTCGATGAAATAGGCATTGGGCATGATCTTGCTCATGCGGTCGAGTTGTGCGAGCTGGGCGTCGGCGTTGCTGATCAGCTCATGGGCCAGTTTGGCGGCGAACAACCCGGCATTGCGGCTGTTGGACCGCTCCCGGAAATGGGCGCCGGGAACGATGGTGTAGATCGCCGGGATCTGCAGGTCCGGATGGCGGGTATCGATGACGAATACCTCCATGTCCAGGTTTTTCAAGGCGGCCAGGCAGCGGTCGATCTCGACCTTCATGTTGTTGTCGCTAAGGTTGGGCAGCTCGTCGATCCGGACTGTGCGGCCGGGGTTGACGATATAATCTACCTCGTCGAGCGACAAGGGTTTGGGCAGGCCGCTGGCCTCGTAGTTGGACCCGGAGTGGAAGTCGCCGGACATCTGGGCCACCTCGGTCAGGGCGCGGATCAGCGCCTTATTGGGTTCCGGGGTGGTGCCTGCGGTGTAGACGATTTCGCTGGTATCCGGAAAGGTGGAGGGGTCCATGGCCATGGCGCTCACCGTGGGAATGCCGGTGTCCAGCGTGAAATCGTTGAGATAGACCTGGATGCCGTGGCGGGTGAATTTATGGATGAGCTCGGCGGCCACCGGGTCGGTGATCGAGGCGGGGTCAATGGCCGGGGCCTTGATCTCCTCACGGGTGACAACGGCCGAGACATGGCGCTCGACAATTTCGCAGAGCCCCTGCAGAATCGCCTCCTCGTAAGAGTTGCCGGCCGAGGGGCCGTTGAACTCGTTGATCGCGTAGAACCAGGAATAGGGGATGAGCACCGTCTCGCCCCGGTTGAGGTTGGTGCCCCAGGCCCAACGGATGGGAATATCGGCGATCAGCTCCTCCAGCATCTCTTCGCTGATCTTCTCGTCATGCACCGACTGAATGAGGTATCTAAGCGGCATGAGCGGCAGCCCCTGTTCCTTCAGCTCGGCGTAAGAGGCCAGGGCAAAATTGGTCGGCACCTGCCTAAAGCTGAAAAAGCTGAACCGTTCGACCAGTTCCATGCAGGCGCTGGCCTGGGACTGTTCCGGGGTGCAACCCTTGCCCAGCTGTTTCTTGTTGCGGATGACCTCGAAGGCCTCCTTGCCGCAGACGCTGAAATAGACGGGGATGTCCAGGCGACCGGTGTCGACCCGTTGGACATCTTGGAGAATGTCGAGATTGATCTCCTTGAGCTTTTTCTTCAGGCGCTCGACGGTCTCGGTGGGCGAACAGAGCTTGTCCTGGTCGTAGGTGTAGCTTTTCAAACAATTCCCGTAAAGGAGCGGGGCCGGCATGGGCGGGACTTTCTTGACTTTACTCATGGTGTTGCTCTCTGTGGGTCCATGGTCACTGAGGACGACGAATTTCGTCGCTGTTTTCAATCGATGCGGAGTATGCCCAAGCCGGATTCGTCTGTCAAGGGGGCGGGGCTGAACAAGGGCCATTTTTTTGAGGAATCTGCTAAACAGAAGGTCCTGGTCAGAGAAGGGGATTGCCATGGGAAATGAGGGACACTTCCCAATTTTTCCTTGCCGCAGATCATCAATTCTGGACAAACTAGGGACACTCCCCAGTTTTTCTCATTGCCGCAAATCCTCAAGCTGAAACGCTAACGTCCGACCACTCTTTTCCAGCAGCTCCCGGCAGTACCAACAGATCTGGCAGTTCTTGTCGCAACCCGTAAGCCGGCCCCAAAAATCCCCAGGCAATTCCTCATTGGCCACATAGAGCCGTTTGGCCAGCCACTCCATGGTATCCATCAGATTCAGCAGATTACCTGCATAGCTCCGCTCCGCATAACCCCGCACCACCCGTTGCAGAAAACCGGGTCCCAGGGTGCGGCCGCAGAGCTTGATCACCTCCACCATTCCCTCATACTTCTCCAAATCCTCCGGCCGGATAAAGGGCGACTTGAACAGCTCCGCCGGATGCGCGGCGAGTTCCCGGATGCAGCCGAGTTCCTGGTTGGCCCCATGGGTTTCGTTGGCGATAAGGCCCGTGTTGGCAAAGGCGATCTGGGCGTCGTGGGTCAGCTTGAAGGGGCAGCGGTCCAGGTAGCCCTCGTTGGCCAGGAGGGTCAGTTTGACGTGCGGGAAGTGTTGGCGGCATTGTTGGGAGATTGCCGCAAGTTCCGGAAGGTTGCGGTTGAGGGAGCGGTCCAGGTTGAGTTTGCTTGGGGGTTTGAAAGCGGTGCGGGCAATGGCTTCAAGGCAACCCTGCACTTTGGCAAAGGAGTCCAGCATGCAGTTGACTCCGGGTACTGCCTCAAGTTGGGCGGCCACCTCCGGGCTCGTGTCGGAGAGTGCCTGCAGAAGATAGAAATCGACAATGGTGATGCCGTGGAGGGCGTCCGCAGCGAGCAGGGTGTCCAGCGCATGGATGATTTTTTGCAAAGCGCTCTTGTCGGTATAGAGGCGGGGATGGTGGAACCGGCTGTTCAATAGGGCGTATTTTTTGGGCTTGGGCAGTCTGGCCAGGGCAGGGGGAGGTCGGCAAACGCGGGGGCGAGGCTGGACCGGTGGCGGCCATCAGGGATGTTGTCGATATACAGGCTGAAATGCACGGAATGCAGCGCAGGCTGGAGTTCGGCAAGAAACTCCACATAATGCGGGTCGGGCAGGAATGGGACATCAAGCAGGAGCATCTGGGTTCCCCGGCTGGCGCTGTGTTCGGGCAATGCGGATCGTATGCCTTAATGTACACCATTGCCATTCGGGACATTCCCCATATTTTCTGGTGATTTCCTTACTCGTCTTTTACCTTTGCATCGGGAGTGTCCGGCACCTGTGCGCTATGCCACACGGCAACAATCCACACCACATTCCCTTTGACCCTGTAGAAGAAACGATACGGGGGGACAATTACCTCGCGGTAATGGCTGTCTGGAAACTCCGGGAGCGTGCGCCCGGAGTTCGGGAAGTCCTGGAGCCGCGACAGCGCTTTCTCCGCTTTGTGCCGAAACGAAACCGCCGCTGACGGCTTTTCGCGGCGGATATAGGCAAGGGCGCGTAAAAACTGGTCTCGCGCCGAGGGCGTAAAAACGATTTTCAAGGCTGTTCCGCCAGCAGGGTATCTGCTTCGGCCAACACGGTTTTTAGGTCGAACCCGTTTCCTGCTTCGATTTCTTTTTCCCCACGGGCCAGCAGCCGCAGGATTTCAAGTTCGTGCTGCGTCTGCTCGTAATCCTGCATGCTGACCATCACGGCAGTTGCCCGGCCGCGTTGGGTAATGAACAGTGGGTCGTGGGATGCCGTCATGCGCTTGAGGATGCCGCTTGCATCCTGGCGGAGGTCCGAGATGGGAATAATTTTGGGTGGACGTGTCATTGGTTGTGCCTCCTATTGTATTTCAGAGAGTACCACCGGTGGTCAGGTGGGGCAATATGAAAAATAAACCAGGGAGCCCATTTGCATCCTAACTATTTTTTCATGGCCGCAAATCCTCAAGTTGAAAAGCTAACGGCCGACCACTCTTCTCCAGCAGCTCGCGGCAGTATGTGCAGGCTTGGCAGTTCTTGTCGCAACTGGTGAGCCTGTCCCAAAAATCCGCAGGCAATTCCCCATTGGCCACATGCAGCCGCTTGGCCAGCCACTCCATGGCATCCATCAGATCCAGCAGATTCCCCGCATACCTCCGATCCGCATAACCCCGCACCACCCGTTGCAGAAAACCTAGGCCCAGGGTGCGGCCGCAGAGCTTGATCACCTCCGCCACTCCCTCATAATGATGCAGATCCTCGGGGCGGATAAAGGGCGATTTGAACAGTTCCGCCGGATGCGCGGTGAGTTCCCGGATGCAGCCGAGGTCCTGGTTGACTGCATGGGTTTGGTTGGAGGTCAGGCCGCTGTTGGCAAAAGCGATCTGGGCGTCATGGGTGAGCTTGAAGGGGCAGAGGTCCAGGCACCCCTCGTTGGCCAGGAGGGTGAGCTTGACGCCGGGGAGGTGTCGGCGGCAGGCAGCCGAGATTTCCTTGAGCTTGGCGATTCGTCGGTTGAGGCCACGATCAAGATTGAGTTTGGCCGGAAGTTTAAAGTGGGTGCGGGAAATGGCCCGGCAGTATGCCTGAATCCGGTCGAAGGAGTCCAGCATGCAGTTGACCCCCGGCACCGCTTCGAGCTGTGAGGCCACCTCCGGGCTGGTATCGGAAATGGCCTGCAGCAGGTAGAAGTCGACAATGGTGATGCCGTGGAGGGTTCCGGCCGTAACCAGGGTGTCGAGCGACTTGATAATCCGGTGCAGGGCGGTCTTGTCGCCATAGAGGTGGGGATGGTGGAAGCGGCTGTTCAGAAGGCCGTATTTTTTCGGGGTTGGCAGCCGGGACAGGGCTGCGGCCAGCTCGGCAAATGTCGGGATATCGCCGCTCCGATGGCGGCCATCGGGGAGGATATCGAGAAAAAGGCTGAAGTGCACGGAATGGAGCGCAGGCTGGAGTTCGGCAAGAAACTCCACATAATGCGGGTCGGGCAGGAATGGGACATCAAGCAGGAGCATCTGGGTTCCCCCTCTGGTGCTATGTTCCGGCAGTCGGAATGGTGCAGTTAGTGTACACCATTGTCTTGTTTGCGGCCAGCAGAGGGAAGGCATGTTTTCCAGCCTTGCCTACAATAGCCTGGATTTTTTACCGCGATTCCGGGTAAGCTGTAGCAGATAATGGCTGGGCAGGAATCATCCTGCTCGCGCGGGGCGTTTTTTACTTGATAGGGTGGGTTATGCAGGCAGAAAAGTGGGAAGATGCGTATCTGGCTCAGAGTCAGGATGCCGCGCTGGGGCGGATGTTTCGCGGGATTATTCATAACCTCGGCGGGATCATTCAGGTTTTTTCCCTGCATACGGATCTCTCCGGGATGATGCTGGACAAGGCGATGGCGCTGCTTGAGCAGATGCGCCAGTCCAGCCCGTCGCTGGAGGTGGACACCCTGCGCGATCTTCTTTCCCGGAGGGCAAATTCTCTTGTCCAGATGCAGGAAAAGGTGCGGCAGAGCCAGCAGATTCTCCAGCGCTCCCTGATCCTTCCGGATTTCCGGCAGCTTCCCGGCGGGGTTGCCTATACGGTCAATTCCGTTATCGAGACCGAGGTGGAGTTTTTGGCTGCCGATTCGATCTTTAAACATAAGGTGCGCAAGGAAATGATCTTGGCCGAGGCGTTGCCTTCCCTGACGCGTTTTCAGCTTGAGCTGCACCAGATCATGCATGTTCTGCTGGCAAACGCCCTGGAAGCTGTACAGGGGGTGGAAGGAGCGGAGGTTGTGGTCGAATCCGTCAGGCAAGGCGAGGGCATCGGGGTGCTGGTGCGGGACAACGGCCCCGGCTTGACGCCCGAGGCCGAGGCGCATCTCTTCGAACCGTTTTATTCCACCAGGGAGGGCCATCTCGGCCTTGGGCTGTATCTGGCCAAAAAGCTTAGTAGCCGCTGCGGCGGGGAAATTACCTGCGAGAGCAGCCCCGGTCGCACCAGCTTCCATCTGTATGTTCCCCCGGAGTCCATGCAAGCATGAGGCAGACCAGCGGAAAAGAGGGCAATCCCTTCCCCGGCGGCAGCAGCAAGCCAGGCACCCTGTTCGTGGTGGCTACCCCCATCGGCAATCTGGAGGATATCACCCTTCGGGCCTTGCGCATCCTCCAGGAGGTAGATCTGATCGCCGCCGAGGATACCCGGCATACCAGAAAACTCCTCAGCCATTTCGATATCCATACCCCCCTCCTCAGTTATTATAAGGAAAAAGAGGCGAGCCGATCCCAGGAGATTGTGACCCGCTTGCTTGCCGGTCAGCAGGTGGCCCTGGTTTCCGATGCCGGAACTCCGGGGATCTCCGATCCGGGCGGGATTCTGGTGCACAGTGCCTATGAACATGACATTGGGGTGGTGCCGGTCCCCGGTGTTTCCGCCTTGGCGACCATCCTCAGCGTTGCCGGCTTGACGGAACCTTCTCATCTTTTTCTGGCCTTTCTGCCCTCCAAGGGGAGCGAGCGGCGGAAATTGCTGCGGGGCCTGAAGAACGAAGCCCATGCCCTGGTTTTTTATGAGTCGCCCCGGCGAATAACCGCAAGTCTTGCCGATTGCCTGGCGGAATTGGGGGAACGGCGGGTGGTTATCGGCAGGGAACTCACCAAGGTGTATGAGGAGATTGCCCACGGGCAGCTGTCGCAACTTTTGGCCGATTTCAAGGGGCGGGAGTCCATCAAAGGGGAATTCGTGGTGCTCATCGAAGGAGTGCGCGCCTCGGCTTCGGTGCGTCCGGATAATCTTGAGGATCTGTTGCGCTGGTATCGGGCGCAGCCCGGGGTCAGCCTGAAAGACGCGGTGGCGAGCATTGCCAAGGATCTGGATCTTTCCCGCTCCGAGGTATACCAGAAGGCCCTGGCGGTGTGGAAGGAGCAGAGCTGATGTGGCAAAAGATGATCTATCTCGCCGTGGCCGGGGCCTGCGGTACCCTGGCCCGGTACGGTCTTTCCGGCTTGGTGCAGCGGGTGGCAGGGATAAGCTTCCCCTGGGGGACTGTTTCGGTAAATGCTTTGGGTTGTCTGCTCTTCGGCCTGGTCTGGACCCTGACCAGCGAGCGTTTTCTCGGTACCGGCGAGCTGCGGATTGTGGTGCTCACCGGCTTCATGGGCGCCTTTACTACTTTTTCGACCTATATGGCAGAAACCGGCCATCTTTTTGCCGATGGTGAACATTGGTACGGCTTGGGCAATATCTTGCTGCAGAACGGGGTTGGGCTGGTGCTTTTTTTTGTGGGCATGGCTCTGGGCAGGTTGATCTAAAGTAACTATCCAGCAGCACCACATCTGCTTTGTCATCGGCCTGCTCATGTGCAATAGCACACTTCGCAGACCTCTTCCTCGCATCTGTGGCACTGCTGAATAGTTACATCTGGAATCTTTCAGCCGGTTTTTCGGCTTGAGCTGAATGGTTACTAAAAAAGGAGGCATGACCATGGAACTCCCCTTGGAAGCGGAACTGCTCCGCATCTTTATCGGCGAAACCACCAAGCTCGGACAGCGGCCGCTGTACGAAATAATTGTCGAAGAGGCGCGCAAGCGCGGCCTGGCCGGGGCCACGGTCACCCGTGGGATCATGGGCTTTGGCAGGAACAGCCGCATCCACACCGCCAAGATCCTGCGGCTGTCTGAGGATCTGCCCCTGGTCATCGAGATCGTCGATAAGCCTGAGCGGATTGCCGCCTTTCTGCCAGAACTGGATGGGATGATCGGCAAGGGGATGGTCACCCTGGAAAAGGTTCGGGTGATCACTTACCGGAGCAAGGATACATAGGAAGGGGTCGCTGGCACCTGCACCGGCGGACCGCTTACGGTGCGGCGAGACACCAGGCGATTTTCCTCCAAGCTACCGGCGGGTTTGCTTTGATTTTCGGTATGATTCACGCGGTTGTTAATCGCTCCGAATGCCTGATCGCGATAATCAGCGCGAGGAAGAGGAGCGCCGACAGGGCTGCCGTTGCAGCGCCGAAGTAGAAAGTGGCGGCAGGGGAGAGGTGATCCCACAGCCAGCCGGCGATGAGGCTGGCCGGTAACATGGCCGTCCCCACGGCGGCGGCGTAAACCCCAAAGGCGGTGGCCTTGAAGTCAAGGGGAATGATGGTGGCCAGAAACGCCTTTTGAATGCCTTCGGTCAACCCCATGAACAGCCCGTACAGAGCAAAGAGCGTCCAGATGGCCGAGGCGGTCCGGCTGACGGCAAAGCCGTAATAGAGCCCGGCAAAGAGCACGAATCCCAACAGGATGATCCTTTTTTTGCCGAATTTGTCCGCCACTATCCCTGCCGGAATAGATGACAGGGAGTAGACGAGGTTGAACAGCAGATACACCGCCGGAATCATCACCGTCGGGATGCCGATCTGCTCCGCCCGCAAGATCAGGAAGGCGTCGCTGGAATTGCCCAGGGCGAACAGGGTCGCGATGGCGATAAAACATTTCACCTTCCAGTCAAAATTCCTGAAGCTCAGCCTGGGTCGCACCGTTTGTGGTGTCGGCCCTTTTTTCTTTTCCTGAATGAAGAGGATAATCAGGATGACTGCAATCACTCCCGGCACCATGGAGAACCAGAAGATCTTCCGGTAATCGTTGCTGAAAATCCCAAGGAGAAAAAGGGTGATGGCGGGGCCGACCACCGCGCCCATGGTATCCATGGCACGGTGGAAGCTGAAGGCCCGGGCCAGGTGGGATGAGGGGGTGGATTCGGCAATGATCGCATCCCGAGGGGCAGTGCGGATTCCCTTGCCGAGCCGATCGATGGAGCGAGAGGCCAGGGCCTGTTGCCAGACCGCGGCGATGGCCATGAGCGGCCGGCTCAGGGTGGAGATTGCATAGCCGATGGCCATCAGGCTCTTGCGTTGTTCGATCCGGTCGGAAAACCAGCCGGAAAAGACCTTGAGCAGGCTGGCCGTTGATTCGGCAATCCCCTCGATCAAGCCGATCATGGATTTGTTGACTCCCAGCGCGTTGGCCAGAAAGAGGGGGATGAGCGGGTAGATCATCTCGGAACTCACGTCCATGAAAAAGCTGACAAGCCCTGTGAAAAAGACGTTTTTGCCGAGGCCGAAAAAGGTTTTTTCCGTTTTCAAAGGGGGATTCCTCTGGGGGGAGAAATAAAAAAACTTCTACCCATGCTCAAGAGTAGAAACCATCTGCCGCGGCGGGTAAAGCGTGCAACGGCGAACGCCATTGCCGGCGATCCATCGAACCGACTTTGCCTTAAGGTCGTGCTCGTCGCTAAGACCTTAACAGAGGAATGACCAGATATACTTGCCCGCCGTGAGAAGCAGGCACGTCACCAAAATCCATTTGATGAATTTGGCCGGCACGAACTTTTGCAGCCGTGCCCCGCAATACATGCCCGCAAAGCCGCCGATCCCGAAGAGAAAGCCCAGCAGCCAATCCGGGGCGATGACCATGCCGGGGTAGTGGGGCGCAAGGAGCTGATAAAAGAGCACCCCGGCCACCGAGGTGACAAAGGTCCCCATCAGGGAGGCCCCGGCCACGGTATAGACCGGCAGCCCGAAGAAGCTCACCAAAAACGGGGCGATGATCGCGCCGCCGCCGATGCCATAGACCCCTCCCACCATGCCGACCACCAGGCTTAAAGCCATGAGGCCCACGGCGTTGACCGTGAAGGTTTCCCCGTAAAACTCGAAGACGATCCGGGTCGGGGTCCATCGGCAAACCGTGACCCGGGGCAAGTTATCGGGCGATGCGGCTTCGCTCCCGGGTGCCCGGCTCTGATTTTTGTGCCGCTGCTGGAATCGCTCTTCAACCGTGGGCATGTCCGCTTTTCTTTTTTTGAAGAGCAGATCCTGCAATAACCTGCCGCCCATATAGAGCAGGACCAGTCCGGCAAAGAGCTTGAAGTTTTTCGGGTCGGGCAGGTATTTGATCCGGAGGATTGCCCCGACAAGAACGCCGGGCAGGGTGCCGATAATCACCACCCAGGTCAGGGGCCAGAGCATCCTCCCTTCCTTGATATACCGGTATACGCCGCTGGGAATGGCCACGATATTGAACAACTGGTTGGTCGAGCTGACCGCCGGACTGGTGAAACCGAGCACGCTGACCTGAAAGGGCAGCAACAAGAAGGCCCCGCTCACCCCGCCCATGGAGGTGAAAAAAGAGATCCCAAAGGCGATCAGGGGCGGCAGCAGCGGGCTGACCTCGATATCGGCAACAGGGAAATACATCAGCGCTTCTCCTGGGCGGAACTGTTTTTTGATATTGCGTCCACCACCTGGCGGACCTCGGCCAGGCATCAGCGGCCTGCGGGGTTTTTCTCCGCGCACCGGCAGTGGCCGTCTTTTTTCTCCGAGACAATGCGCTCCATGATCAGCGAACGGCCATGGCGCAGGACATCCTCTTGCAACTCCTCTTCGGTGTAGCCAAAACAGTAACAGATCAGGCGTGACATGAAAGCCCTCCGGGGGGAGATAATCCAGGTAACGGTCAGCCGGGCGGAATGGTTTCTTTTCTATACCTGATGGTGAATCGTTTTGTCCAGATCAGACGAAAAGGCTTATTTTACAAAAGCGGAATGGCTGCCAAGGCGTCAACGGGAACACCCCGGAGGAGTTCAGTTTTCTTGAACAAGGCTCCGAAGGCTGCGGCGGCGAGGAGCAGGTGAAACCGGATGGCGACCGTGAAGAGCAGCCCGGTAAAGGAGCAGGAATCCTTTTGGCCACGGAGATATGGCGTGTGCCGAGGGGAGGATGTCGCCCTGAGCGATAGCCGTTATTTGCATTATCACTTACCAGCGCTGATTTTTTCCTCCTTGATCTTCAGGCACTTGCGGCTGTAATCATCAAAATCGGCACAGGTGGTCAGGATAAAGGCCTCCTGGCGGGGGTAAAAGGTACATTTGCTCCGGTACTCGCAGCGATTGTTGAAGGAGTCCCAATGCTGGCATTCTTCGACGCATTCCAGATCATTATAGGAATGGATGATTTTTTCAAAGTGGCATTTTTTGGCAAAATCGTCCCAGTACTGACACTCATGCACCTTCAGGGTCTGGTTTGAATCCCCGGATTGGCTCCCTTCGCAGATCACGACGAGATCTCGGTTGCTGTAGACCTCCCCTTGTTTGAGCCGGACTTCCTTGGCCCGGGCGGCGCCGGGGAGGGCAACGCAGAAAACAATAAACAGGAGCAGCAGACGCAGATTCATAATCGTATCCTTTCATGTGAGCAGGCAAGTCCGAGGGGATCAAGGTTGACCCCCCTTGCCGGCTTCGGGTGATAACAGCAACTGCAGCAACAACCTTGGAAAATACCAGATCTCAATGAGGATATAAAGAATCCTCTGTGAGATCCGGGTTTCTTTTCATGGCATGGTGTTGTTTTTTTCCCAACGACATGCGATCATCATTATGTTGCTTGGCAAAAATCGATTGATTGAATAAATTGCTTGACCGGTGAGAGGCTGATCGGTTTTGTCGGTTTTTTGTCGGGTTTGGGCTGTGTGCCAAGGCGGGCCCCATGGATCTGGAGCTGTAATTTCTGTCCGTGTGTGGGCTTTAAACGTTGCAAGTACTTGTTGTGAGGTTCGTGAAATGCGGAACAGATGGTTGAACTGTTTGTTTGTCGTTGTGGTGATGATGGCCTTGACTCCGAGGGAGATTTTTGCTGCGGAAGAGCCTTCCTTCACGGTGAAGCCCGCTACCGCCGAGACCATTGCGCAGCTGCGGCTGGGCGGGTTTGTGCTCTATATGCGCCACGGGCTTACCGATACCTCGAAGCCGGATCGGGTGCCCACGGTTGATCTCAACGATTGTTCGACCCAGCGGCCGCTCACCGAGGCGGGTCGGCAGTTGGCAACGCGGGTTGGGGCTGCGATCCGCAAGGGTGGGATTCCGGTGGGCGAAGTGCTGGCAAGCCCCATGTGCAGAACCAGGGAAACCGCCGAGGCGGCCTTTGGCAAAGGGTATCAGCTCAATAACAATCTGATGTACACCTCGAACCTGACCGCAGCCGAGAAGGTGCCCCGGATCGAAAACACCCGCCGTCTTCTTTCTGCGCCGGTTCCGGCCGGAAGCAACCGGGTGATTGTTGCCCATGCCCCGAACCTGATGGACGTCATCGGCTATTTTCCCACCCCGGAGGCGGTTGTCGTTGTCTTTAAGCCGCTGGGCGCGAAGGGCTTTGAGTATGTGGCCTCTATTCCGCCCGATCAGTGGGCGGAACTGGTGAAATAGCATGGATCACGTCGCTTCTCCCGGCAGAAACAGCCCTGCCCCGCCGCCAAGGACGCGTCGGGTCTTTCTCCTGCTCTTTCTCCTGCCTGTGGTGCTTGCCGCCATGCTCGGCGGCCTGGTCACACTCTGGTCGCTCAATTCGCTGCGGCAGGAGAACCGAGCCCGGTACGCCCATGAGCGGGAGGATCTGCAGATCCTCACTGACTCCGCCCAACTTGGGGAGCGGATGGCGGCCATGCACCAGATGGCGGCCCGCAGCCTGCAAGGGGCGGCGTCCGGTGAGCTTGACGAAGCGGCGATCTACCGCCTCCACTCCGAGCTCGTCGAGGTACTGGCAACCCTGGAGCAGCGGACGAGGAAATTGAGCTCGCTGCCGCATGTGGTGGAGATGGGTGGAGATGATGCCCGACTCATGGTCGAGGATTTTGACAACTATCGTAATTTCATGGTCATGGCCACCGACATCGCCGCCATCGACCCGCCCATGGCGGCGGGGTATCTCGCCAAGGCCCAGGAGTATTTCGTCGATTTTGTCAAACAGCGGCATGCCATTACCGCCAAAATTTCCCAGGCCGCCCTGAAGCACAGTGACGAGGGGGTCGCGGCCTTTACGGATGTTTTTGCCTTCGTTCTCATGATCAGCGGGGCGGGTTTTGTGCTGATGCTGACGCTGGCACTGGCTTCGGGCCGTTTTTTGAGCCTGCGGCTGAGTGCGATTGCCGACGCCCTGCACCAGCTGGCCGGGCAGAGCGGTATGCCGCAGGCCCTGCCCGAGATGGAAGCGATGCGGCGTACCGGTTTTTCTGAGTTCAAGGAGATGGCGACGGCGGTCCTCGCCTTTCGCACCGCTGTTGAGGAGCGGCATCTGGCCGGAGCGGAACTGCAAAAGCTTTCCCAGGCCGTGGAGCAAAGCCCCAGCAGTATTGTGATCACCGATCTGGACGGGCGGATCGAATACGTCAATCAGGCCTTTGTTGCCGCCACCGGTTACCACGCCGAGGAGGCCATCGGCAAGACCACCCAGATTCTCTCTTCCGGCAAGACCCCTGCCGAGACCTTCGATGCTATGTGGGGTACCATCACCGCCGGACGCACCTGGCGCGGCGAGGTGATCAATCGTACTCGGGAGGGGAGGGAGGTCATCAATCAGATGTTGATCTCACCGGTTCGGCAAGCGGACGGGCAGGTCTCCCACTACCTCTCCATCAGTGAGGACATCACCGAACAAAAAACGCTTGCCGATGAACTCGAACAGTACCGCTCCCATCTTGAAGAGCTGGTTCACGCACGCACCGCTGAGTTGCAGGCCAGCGAAGAGCGCTTGAAACAGGCCCAGGAGATCGCGCAACTCGGTCACTGGGAGAGGGATGTCGCCGGTAACGGCTTGCGTTGGTCCGACGGGATTTATCGCATCTTCGGCTGGGATCCCCTCCACATCTCTCCGGACTACCTCCGTTTTCTGAAGGCGATCCACCCGGAGGACCGCGAAATGGTCGAGGAAGCTGTGGATCATGCCCTGCGGACCCCGGGTGAGGAATATGGCGTCGAGTACCGGCTGGTCCGGGATGACGGCACTGAACGGCTGGTGCAGGAGCGTGGCCGGGTGATGCGAAACGAGGAGGGCAAGCCCCTGACCATGGTGGGGGTGGCGCTCGACATCACCGAACGGGAGAAGGCCAGGGAAGACCTGGAACTCTATCGGTTGATGATCGAGAAGAGCGCCGATCCCATGTATCTGCTCGATGTCGAGGACGGCTTTCGAATGGCATATGTCAATGAGGCTGCGGTTCGCCACTACGGAGTGGAGCGCGAGGAGATTCTCAGCTGGCGGATTCCGGACTGGGATCCGAATTTCACCGTCGGAGATCTCGACACCCACCTGGCTGCGATGCGGGCCCACCCCGGCATGGTCATTGAAACCGTACATCGGGTCAAGGCCGGTAAGCTGGTGCCGGTGGAGGTCTCCCTGAATTTGATCTCCTATAAGGGCAAGCAGTGCAGTTTCGGTTACATCAAGAATATCTCCGAACGCAAGGAGGTGGAGCGACAACTGCTCGAGGCCAAGGAGAAGGCCGAGGCTGCGGACCGCGCCAAGAGCCGGTTTCTCGCCAACATGAGCCACGAGATCAGGACCCCGATGAACGCGGTGATCAATCTGAGTCGTCTGGTTCTTGAGACCGAACTCAATCCCAAACAGCGCGGCTACATGGTCAAGGTGGTGCGCGCCGGTGAAAATCTGCTCGGGATCATCAACGATATCCTCGACTTTTCCAAGATCGAAGCGGGCAAGCTCTCGGTTGAGCACCATCCCTTTTCTCTGCGCCGGGTGGTTACGGATCTCGCGGATGTGGTGGGCGATCTCACCAAAGAAAAGGGGTTGGCGCTGCGATTTTCGATTGGTGAGGATATCCCGAATGGACTTCTCGGCGATCGGGTCCGCCTCAATCAGGTGTTGCTCAATCTGATCAGCAATGCGGTCAAGTTTACACCCCAGGGGGAAGTATCCCTTCTGGTCAGGCCCATTGGCGAGGTGAGCGAACGGGTGCGTCTTGAGTTTCTGGTCAGTGACACCGGCATAGGTATAACCCCTGAACAGCAGGAGCGGTTGTTCTTGCCCTTTGAACAGGCGGACAGCTCCACCACCCGCAAGTTCGGCGGCACCGGTCTGGGGCTTGCCATCACCCGCCAGCTGGTGGAGTTGATGGGCGGCGAGTTGACGGTGGAGAGCAGCCATGGGGTCGGCAGTACTTTCCGTTTCTCCCTCCCCTTCGAGGTGGTCTCCCTGGCTGAGGCAGAAGAAGGGAAGCCGGGCCAGATCGCCGATCTTACCTCCATTGCCGGGGCCCGGGTGTTGCTGGTGGAGGACAATGAGATCAACCAGGAGATTACGGTTGAGCTGCTGCGGGGGGTGGGGATCACCGCAACCGTGGCCAATAACGGCCTCGAAGCATTGGCGGCCTTGGAACGGGAGCATTTTGCTCTGGTGTTGATGGATCTGCAGATGCCGGAGATGGATGGGTATGAAGCCAGCCGCCTCATCCGGCAACGGGAGGAATGGCGCGATCTGCCCATCGTCGCCATGACCGCCCACGCCATGAGCGAGGAGCGTACGCGTTGCCTGGAGATGGGGATGAATGATCATCTGGTCAAGCCCATTGAGGTGGCGGAGTTGCACGCGGCCTTGCTCCGCTGGATACAGCCCGGCGGGGAGTATACAGAAGCAACACCGCTGCTCGCTCCGGCAGGCCAGGTCACGGTGGATTTGCCCCAGGCCTTGCCCGGCATCGATATGACCAATGGCCTGAGAAGGGTGGAGAATAACCGGGCGCTCTATCAAAAGTTATTGCTCCGATTTGCCGCGAGCAACAGCGAGACCATGGCTGGAATCCGCGCGGCACTGGAAGCAGGGCAGCGGGATGAGGCGCGGATTATTGCCCACGGTATTAAGGGCGTGGCCGGCAATCTGGGCGCCGAACCGCTCTTTGAGGCTGCGCGCGGCCTCGAGGATCAGCTCGCCGCAGGGGATGAGGATGTGTCCGAACTCTTGGCGCGGTTTGCCGAACAACTCGATTTGGTGCTTGGTGGCTTGCAGCCGCTGCTTGCCGCCCAGGCAAGGGCTCAAGCTCTGGACGGGGCGGGGACAGAGGCGGTTGATGCGGTTCACGTGGGCGCATTGCTCCAGAGACTTGAGTCGCTTCTGGTCAGTGACCTGGGCGAGGCGCATAATTGTTTTGCGGAACTGAAAGCCCTTTTGGCCGGTACCCGGCTGGAAAACGAGGGGGATAAGCTTGGCCGTGCCCTGGCGGAATACGATAGCGATGAAGCACGGGGTGTGATTATGGGCATGGTGCAAGTCCTGGAAGATGAGGGAGAGTGAGATGCTGAACCAACCGCTCATCTGGGATGCCAAATTTGAGATCGGGGTCGAGGAGATCGACCAGCAGCACCGGTTTTTCCTGAGTCTGATCAACCGGCTCTCCATTGAACTGGAGCGGAACGACAACCAGAAGTATCTGCTGGCGCTGTTCAGCGAGTTGAACGCATATGCACGTTTCCATTTTATCAGTGAAGAGAACATAATGTTGCGGGCCGCGTATCCAAATCTTGAAGAGCACCGACGACAGCACTTGGAGCTGGTCGAGCAGCTTCATGCCAAGGAATGGAAGCTGCGCTCGCGATCATCGGCAGAGGAGGGAGGTCATATTGTTGCTTTTCTCGTTCAGTGGTTTCTGGTTCACACCTCCCAGGAAGACAAACAGTTTGCCGATTTTCTTTTATCATGAGGAGAAACGAGGGCATGGATGAACCGCGGAACAGGGACAAGGTGCTCATCGTCGATGACATCCCGGAAAATCTTGACATTCTCATGGAGGCCCTGAGTGGCAAGTATGCCGTGGTGGCGGCCCGGGATGGCGAAAAGGCGCTCCGGCTCGTCACGGGACCGACGCCGCCTGATATCATTCTTCTCGACGTCATGATGCCTGGCATGGATGGCTATGAGGTGTGCGCCCGACTGCAGAGCAACCAGGCGACCCGCGATATCCCGGTGATCTTTCTCACCGCCCTTTCCGACGAGGAGAGCGAGCTGCGTGGGCTGGCGGCCGGGGCGGTGGATTACATCCACAAACCTATTTCCATGCCGCTGGTCCAGGCACGGGTGGCGGCGCATCTCAATTTGGTTCGTGCCAAACGGCAACTGGCTGCTCAGGTACAGGAACTCTCCGATGCCGCTAAGTTGCGCGATGACGTGGATCGCATCATGCGCCACGATCTCAAGACCCCTCTTAATCCGGTGATCGGTTTTAGCTGCTTGATGCGCGATGACGGGAACATCACCGACAAGCAACGATACTGGCTGGATCTGATCCATTCTTCCGGCCTCATGATGCTGGAGATGATCAACCGATCCCTCGATCTTTTCAAGATGGAAAGCGGCACCTATGACTATCGACCGACCACGCTGCAATTGGCGGCGGTGGTACACCGGGTGGTGGGTGATCTTGCCCCTCTTGCCGCAGGCAAGGGGAATGTCGTCGAGGTGCTGGGGGAGAAAATTGCCGCCTGCGGCGAGGAGATGCTCTGTTACTCCATGCTTTCCAATCTGGTCAAGAACGCTATCGAGGCGGCGCCGACATCAGGCCGCGTCACCATTGCCCTTGCCCTGGAAGGGGATCGTGGGGTGATCAGCATCCAGAACCCCGGCGTGGTGCCGGAGCAGATGCGGCACACTTTTTTCGACAAGTATACCACCTCCGGCAAGCAAGGCGGTAGCGGGATCGGCACCTATTCGGCGCGGCTGATGGCGGAAACCATGAAGGGAGAAATTAAGATGGAGAGCAGCGATGCAATCGGCACCCGAATCACGGTGCGCTTGCCGGTTGCGGAGTTGGTCCCCGGAACGGACGGTGGCAAGGAGGAATGATGAAGCAGGTAAAACCGAAAATTCTCATAGCCGACGATGTGCCAGAGAATATCGATGTCTTGATGGGATCTCTGGGCGGGGAGTATGCAATCATTGCCGCCAAGGACGGGGAAAAGGCGCTGGCTCTGGCCCGGCAGGAACCGCGGCCGGATTTAATCCTGCTCGACGTGATGATGCCGAGGATGGACGGCTATGAGGTGTGTCGGCTGCTCAAGGCGGATCCGGCCACTGCCGCCATCCCGGTTCTTTTTATCACCGCTCTTGACAGCTACGAGGAGGAATCCAAAGGGCTCGCTTTGGGAGCGCTGGATTATATTGCCAAGCCATTTCAACCCGATCTGGTCAAGGCACGGGTGGCCAACCACCTCGAGCTCAAGCGCCATCGCGACCATCTTGAAGAACTGGTCGCCGACCGGACCAGGGAACTTACCCTTACCCGGGATGTCACCATCTTTACCCTGGCCAATCTCGCCGAGGCCCGTGACCCGGAGACCGGCGGTCATATTCGCCGCACCCAGACCTATGTCCGGCTTCTGGCCGAAAAACTTGCCGAACTGCCGCGTTTTGCTTCAATACTCGACACCCGGGCTATTGAACTGTTGTATAAAACGGCTCCTCTCCACGATGTGGGCAAGGTGGGGGTGCCGGACGCCATCCTCCTCAAACCGGGCAAACTCACCGACGAAGAGTTCGAGGAGATAAAGAAACATACCAGCTACGGTCGTGATGCACTGGCGGGTGGGGTGCGGGAGCTGGGGGAAAGCTCTTTTCTCGGTTATGCCATGGAGATTGCTTATTCCCATCACGAAAAATGGGACGGCAGCGGTTACCCGCTTGGAATCAAGGGCGAGGAGATTCCTCTTTCAGGTCGTTTGATGGCTCTTGCCGATGTCTACGACGCCTTGATCTCGAAGCGGGTCTATAAGCCGCCCTTCCCCCATGCCAAAGCGGTTGCCATCATCAAGGACGGACGCGGTACCCATTTTGACCCGCTTTTGGTGGATACCTTTTTTGAGATCGCGGAAAGCTTCCGGCAGACCGCACTGAAGTTTGCCGATTTTGAGGAAGAGCGGATCATCTTGGCAAAAGAATAGGGGCTGTCCTAGCTAATGAAAATTATTTAGGATTGCCTGCCCGTAATGATTGACCGCTGTCTCATTCTGCAAGTGTCGCCTTCTCTCTTGCCTCCGGCTCCGTCACCAGGCCGATAATGGTCCAACCCGGTTGCGGATTCAATCGCTCCTCCACGCTGAACACTTCGATCTGCCCTTTCGGGGTGACGGCAAAAAGCGGGACCGACCTCTGTTCGTACAGCTGTTGATAGGCGATAAAATCAAAGGCCTGGCTGAGTGTGGTGCTGCGCATCTCCCAGCCATCATGGGTCAGGGCCTTGGCCAGGCTGGAAAAGGTAACCTCCGGTCCAAAGAGGACCTGCCAGTGCCGGCGGGAAATCGCCTTTCGCTCCTTGGTCATCTCCAGATCCGCCGCTGCCTGGATTGCAAAAACAGCCTTTGAGCCCAACTCCATCCGGTAATGCATGCAGGAAAGGGTGTTGAGCGCCCCGCGTGGCGAAAGGGCGAGCAGTTTGCCGATCCCGACCAGATCGAGATTGCGGTCCGCATGCTCGGAAACCGGTTCACCGTAATAGGTCGGCAAGCCTTCCATCCTGGCCTTGCTGATGTTATCCCAGCTGCTGTCCACCAGCAAGACACGGAATTCTGCTTGCTGCAATGCCTTGCCGATGACTCTCGCCACCGGATTGGCGCCGATGATCAGAAATCCTCTGGGCTCGGGCTCAGCCACCCCGAGCTTTTTGGCGATGAAACGGGCGGTGGCGCTCTGCAAAACCACGGTGCCGATGATTACCGAAAAGGTCAGCGGCACCAGTAATTCCGCTTCGTTGTGACCGGCTGCTGCGAGCTTGATGGCGAAGAGGGCGGAGATGGCGGCGGCCACGATGCCGCGAGGCGCAATCCAGGCAAGCAGATGTCGCTCAGGCCAGCTCAGCTTTGAGCCAAGAGCGGAGATCATCACACTCAAGGGCCTTGAGAGAAACTGAATGGAGAGAAAGATGAAGCCTACCTGCCAGCCCAGATGGAGAAAACGTTGGAAATCAAGCCGAGCGGCCAGCACGATAAAAAGCACGGAGATGAGCAAAACGCTGAGGCTCTCTTTGAAATCCAGAATCTCCTCAAGGGAGACATCACGCATGTTGGCAAGCCAAATGCCCATGACCGTTACGCTGAGCAGGCCTGATTCGTGCTGAATACTGTTGGAAACGGCAAAGACAAAGATGACCAGCCCCAAGGTGGCAACATTATGGAGAAACTCCGGCAGCCAATGACGCCGGAGGATGTTGCCGTAAATATAGCCGGCCAAGGAGCCGAGGAGCAGGCCGATACCGATAAGCCTGGCAAAGGCAAGAAGGGTGTGGCTCATGGCGTTGCCGCTGCTGCCGGAGAGGATGAACTCATAAACCAGAACGGCCAGGGTTGCGCCGATGGGATCGATGACAATACCCTCCCAGCGCAGGATATTGGCCACTGCGGCGCTGGGCTTGACCGTTCGCAGCATGGGCACGATCACGGTCGGGCCGGTCACCGAGGTGATTGCGCCGAAAAGCAGGGCCAGCGACCAGGGGAAGTCAAAGACCAGGCGGGTGGCGGTGGCGGTGATCAGCCAAGTGACCAGGAGTCCGAAGGAGATCATATTGCGAACCACCCGGCCAAGTCCGGCAATCTGGTGGAAGCGCAGGGTGAGGCTGCCTTCAAAAAGGATCACGGCAACGGAAAGGGAGATAAAGGGAAAGAGCAGATCGCCGAAAAGAGCATCGGAGTTGAGCCAGCCGGTGAGTGGTCCGGCAATGATCCCGGCAAAAAGGAGAAAAAGAATGGCAGGCAGTTTTACCCGCCAGGCAAACCACTGACAGAGGATGCCGACGAAAACAACAGCGGCCAGGATGAAAACTTTATCTATCAGCATGGGGGCGCTTTTGCTCGCTTTTATTGATGAGGGAAGGGTGGTGACAACAAAACCGGTTACAGTCTTACATGTTTCTTGGCCGGAGTCGAAGTATTCCTGCAATAACGGCTGGTAAAATTATACCAATCCCCCCCGCAGGGCTGCCTGAGTTAAAGGGGAGTGCGCACCACGACCATGGCAGGAATTTCAAAGGAGCAGGCCAAGGTTGCCGGCAAAAAGTTTGATTGCAACCTCTTGCAAGACGGCATGAATCAAGCTGTATGAACGTAAATATGCCGTTTCGGCAACCGACAGGCACAAAATAGAGTATCGGTGCAGTGTGCGAGGAGCGAGAGAATTAGAGTTTCCTGCCCAGGTATTCCTGGGCAGGCTCGTATCATGCGTTGAAATATGGGGCAGGAAAAGTGGAGCGCTCCGTGCAGAAGTTACAGTACGGAGCACCCTCTCTCAGAAAAGAATGCTACGGAAAAAGATGCGGATGAATCACGGTTTTCCGTCGTCCTTGACAAGATTTTTTCCCTTCCGAAGATTTTCTTGCAGCAGTTTGTTGACGTCCGGCGCTGGATCGGCTTCGGCCAGAATGATATGGCAGGCGTCGCAATCCTTGGTGATAACTTGGCCATTTGCGCTTTTATGGAGGCCATCATGGCAACGAAAGCAGCCGGAATTATCGCGGTGGCCGATGAAGTTGCGATAGGTGGACCAAGTGACCCGCATGGCTGGAAAAACATTTTCCCGATAGGCTTGAAAAATTCCGGCCGTTGCCTGTCGCAGCTCATCCTGGCGGGTTGCGGCGATTTGAGGATAATTTTTTTCATACCAATTCCGCAGATGATCACTGATTTCTCGTCGAGCTGCATCGAGCGAGGCATATTCTTGCTGAATGGCATTCAGTCCAACTTTTTTGATGTGGGGAAGTGTTGTCGGTATCTCGCCGACCAGCAATTTCTGATCCAAGGCTTCATCCGCATTGAGGAAGACGTGGGTCGGTCGGTTGTGGCAGTCCATACAGTCCATCACCCGCATTTCGCCATTCTCTTCTCCCGCCTTCGGCGATTCGGACAAGTATACTGTTTCGCTTCCATCCTCCCTGCGCAGTCGCACCTCGGATATCTTCTCCTTCTTCGGGTCAGTCGTTCGGTAGGAAACTCTGTTGTTCGGGGATACATGCCAGTGTATCCCCTGTGCCTTGCGTCCTTGATAGCCGCCGGAACCGACCTTCATCAACAATAAGGTCTGCACATGGGTGTTTTCTTTGTCACTAAGAAACTGATCCTTCACATACAGCTTATCGCCATGGAATTTATCCGGGCGGTGACATTCCTCGCAGGTCTCCCTGGTGGGTCGCAGATTGCTGCTTAATCCGGTTATGGGTCGGCTGTAAGCGTTGAAGGCAACGGCGAATATCTGTTTGATCCCCGAGAGTTTTGCCCCGGCAGACCACGAACTCTCTGTGCCGAGATGGCATTGGGCACAGGAAACTTGGGAGTGGGGAGAATTACGAAAGGCAGTGTACTGCGGCTCCATCACCGTATGGCAGAATTGCCCGCAAAACGAGACCGAGTTGGTGTACTGAATGCCGCTGTATGAAATGAGTCCGACCAGGAAAAGAGTGCCGCCGCCAAGACCGCCGACAAGGAAAATGAGCTTTCTGATACGGGTAAACCGTCCGGGGAGCGTCAACTGCTCTTTGATGTATTCGTAAGTGAAAAGACCGATATCCTCATCATCCTTCCGCAGAAGCATGCCGATGGACACCAGCAACAGGCCGAGCAGAAAGAGTGGGGCCAGAACCACATAGTTGATGAAGCCGAAATAGGGATTCCGAACGGCTCCCGATACGTCAAGAAGCGTGAACAGCAACAAAACCGGAAGAATGACGCCGCTGATTACGGCACCCGTAACCGCTAAGCGACTCTGGGCAACCCCTTTGGCCAATTTTTTAAAAAAATTATCGAGATCTGCCATATGCTTATTTATTCACCTGAAAGAATTTCGCACGCTGCAATTTTCATGGGTTACGCAATTGCAATTGGTGCTCAAAGGTATCTGAACTTCCTCTTCCGGTTACATCTGACGCTGTAAGCGCAGAGGCTTTGGAGAGAAAAACTTGGGGCGCGAAAGAATCAGCTCTTTTCCGTCGGTGGACGGCATGCGTTCTCAGTCTCAACTGCCTGCTGTTTTTTGTTGGCACAGCGGAGAATAATATCCATCTCTTCCCGATCAATGGTTTCCGTCTGCAGCAGCACCTCAGACAAATCGCGCAGGGCGTTTTCCTCACGTTTGAGGATTTCCAAGGCTTGCGCATAGCAAACTTCCAGCAGTTTCTTGACCTCGTGATCAACGAGGCGCGCAGTCTCTTCACTATGGGCGCCGACACCTGCCTGTTCGCCGAGAAAGCCTTCTTCTCCGCCGACATAGGCCATCGGTCCAATCACTTCATTCATCCCCCAGCGACAGACCATTTTAGTGGCTATTTCCGTGGCGCGTCGCAAATCATCTTCTGCTCCGGTGGTTTGTTGCTGCAGGGCAACCTCTTCCGCCGCACGCCCACCCAGGAAGATGGTAATCCGATTCTGAAGGTATTCCTTTGAGTAAGAGTGTCGATCGCCAAGCGGTGTCTGCTGGGTATGCCCCATGGCTCTGCCGCGGGGAATGATGGTGATTTTATGCAATGGATCGGAATTTGGCAGGAAATGGGCAACAATGGCATGCCCAACCTCGTGATACGCCATGGTTTGTCGATCAGAGTCGCTGATCACCAGCCCTTTGCGTTCCGCCCCCATGAGAATGCGATCCTTTGCCGTCTCAAAGTCGGAGATCTCAATCTGTTCTTTGTCTTCTTGTGCCGCGGTTAACGCCGCTTCATTAACCAGATTGGCCAGCTGCGCTCCGGTAAAGCCCGGGGTGGCGCGAGCGATATCCTCAAGTGCGACGCCACTTGCAAGCGGCACTTTCTGCGTGTGAACCTGGAGGATTTTCACCCGTCCCTTCACATCCGGCGGCAGCAGGGTTACCTGCCGGTCAAAGCGACCGGGGCGCAGCAGGGCCGGATCCAGAATGTCCGGCCGGTTGGTCGCGGCAATAACAATGATATTGACTTCGCGCCCAAAGCCGTCCATTTCAACCAAAAGTGCGTTCAGCGTTTGCGCCCGCTCCTCGAGGCCGCCTGCGCCTGCGCCGCCACCGCCTCGGTGGCCGCCAACCGCATCGATTTCATCGATAAAAATGATACAGGGTGTTTTCTTTTTCGCTTCCTTGAAAAGATCACGGACCCGGGAAGCTCCCACGCCGACGAACATCTCGACGAAATCAGAGCCGCTGATGCTGAAAAAAGGCACCCCTGCCTCACCGGCAATGGCGCGGGCAAGCAAAGTCTTTCCCGTGCCGGGTGATCCTATCAGCAGGACCCCCTTGGGGATTGTCGCGCCTAGTTTCAAGTATTTTTTGGGACGTTGCAGAAAGTCAACGATTTGGAGCAGCTCATCCTTTACTTCCGGGATTCCGGCCACATCCCTGAAGGTGACCTTTTTGTTGCTGTTGTCCAAGACGATCGCCTTTTTCCCTGCAAAATCAGAGTCATCGTCGGCGGACGTACTCGCTTTTTGATAAAGCAGCCAGAAAAGAGCAATGAGAGCCAAGGGCAGGGTAATGGTGAAAATATTCACCAACATAGCGGATCGGTCCGGCTCTATTGTCACCGGGAGATGTTTTTCCAACAAAAGGGGCATGAGCCCGGGGATATCAGGGGTGTAGGCAGCGTAACGGCGACCGCCAGTGTCAGTGATGGCGATCTCGTTACCATTGATATGGAGTTCGGTTACATCGCCGCTGTCCAGATGAGCTAGAAAATCATTATAGCTGATGACAGGCAACCGCGTTTCGATCCACCAAAAAAAGGTGCAAAGCCCGGCAAGGAGTATGATGAATGAAAAAATAAATAGCGCGCGCTGGGAATTGCGCATCAGCAGCTCCTCGATATTGTACGCAATAACAGGTTTCTAGTCTCTCGTTTCATTCCACCCCCATGATTAGTCCGCAATAGTATTTTTTATACTATACAAAGAAAAGGCCCGGCAGCGCAAGAGGTGCGCGACCGGGCCTCAAAGGCTAACTAACTGCAGCCTTTGTAATAAACTGAATCCGGAGTCTGTTCCTTAAATGATGCCGAGTGCCTGAGACAGGCCGCGAACCAGACCAACCGGGCCGCCGGAAATCACCGCGCTGACAAGACATGCAACTGACCACAGGCCAATAGCTACTGAAGCAATACCCATTCCACCAATAAACGGGGTGGCGGCGCTTCCGGTATTAACATTGCTTTTAGAAGATGCCTGTGCCCGTACTTTTACCATGCTGGAAATTTTTTTCATTGTCTCTCCTCCCTGTTGAGTTATCAGCTTTTAGACACAAATGTATTTTGAGTGCCGCTTACGGCGTAAAAACCCAATTTATTTAGGCAACAGCCCCACTCATATTTTCGGAAGATTAATCTCTTTACTTGAATAGATAATAAGATCTTGATGTGCGGGTTGTCAATAGGAAAATGATAATGATTTTAAATAGTTCTGTGACAACTGTATGTGTAAGTATTCTGGGATGTATGATTGTTCAGATAGCGGTACTTTGTTGATTTCGTAATCTTGACAATTTGAGATGTTAATACTGCGTCCGGTCAATCAAGGGCGCCTGTGTCTGTTGATAAGAAGGGCAGGGTGTCTATCCTGCCTCTGCGCAGGAGTGTGAGATTGACCACGATCGGATACTGATCATGGTGGCCTTCCATCGGTTTCCTCTTGAGACCGGGGGGCCGCATCAGTTCGCTGCAGGATGGGGAGGCACGACAACAGGAGGGGGGACCGAGTCGAGGGCCCGGCGAACCGTAAGGAGGAGTTTTTCGGTAAGCAGCGGCTTTGTGAGGTAGCCGTTTATCTCAATTCCCGCGTCATGCATGTCTGTTGTGAGGTCCATGGTTCCAGAGCAGAGCAGGACCGGGAGGTCAGCCCTTACTTCTTTGCATTTTTTGGCCAACTCAAGGCCGGTGAGTTTGGGCATGCTGATGTCCGTGATCAGCAGGGCAAAGTGTTGCGGTGCGTTCACAAAAGCGGCCAACGCCTGATGCGGATCGGTGAAGGCTGTCACCCGGTAGCCGAAGCTCTGAAGGAGTTCGGCCATCAGGTCGGCAATGGGTTTTTCGTCGTCAACCAGCAGGAGATGCTCGCTCCCCTGTGGAAATGCCTTTTTTTCGGCAGGGGACGGGTAAGTTGCCTGCAGTGTTTCCTGGTCGGCTATTTTGGGGAGGAATATCTGGAAGGTGGTGCCTTTGCCTTTTTCGCTCAAGACGTTAATCGCGCCTTCGTAACTCTTGACAATGCCCTGGACCACGGCAAGTCCCAGGCCTGTACCGTGCCCCTTTTTCTTGGTGGTGAAATATGGATCGAAGATGTGCTCGATGATGGCGGGGGCAATGCCTTGTCCGGTGTCGCTGACTTCAAGTAAAACATACTCGCCGGGCTTCATCTTGAAACCGGCCGGAAGGTATTTTTTGTCCGCCTGCCGGACAGGCATTAATGAGATGCTCAGTACGCCGGGGGCATCTCCCATGGCATGGAATGCGTTGGTGCAGAGATTCATGACGACTTGATGGATCTGGGTGGGGTCGGCAAGGACCATCCCGCAGTTGCTCTGGATCTCCTGGTGAATTTCTATGGTGGCGGGGATGGAGGCTCGTAAGAGTTTGACGGCTTCCTTGACGACATGGCTCAGATCAAGGGGCATTTTTTCCTGTTCGGTTTGCCGGGAAAAGGTGAGGATCTGTTTTACAAGGTCGTGTGCCCTGTTGGTGGCGGTGATTACCTCTTCTTGCCAGTGATACTCTTTGCTCTTCTTGTCGAGAGCATTTCTGATGAGCTCTCCGTAGCCGAGCAGTGCGGTGAGAATGTTGTTGAAGTCATGGGCGATTCCGGCGGCAAGGGTGCCGATGGCCTCCATCTTCTGGGTCTGCCGGATACGGTTTTCCAGCTTCTCCTGCTCGGTAATGTCGCGGATTACCCAGACATTGCCCCGTTCGGCATATTCGGCGCCAAGCATGGGGCTGTGCTTGACGATCGCCTTTTTCTCCGTGCCGTCCTTGGTGTGAAGCAATACCTTTGTTTCTGCAGGGAAGGGGGAGATATCGTTCAATGCATGAGTGTATGGCGGTGCAATGGCGGTTTGGGTTGTTGCGGAAAAAAGCGGGACGATGACACTGAGGGGTCTGCCCTTGGCCTCATCCGGAGTGTAGCCCAGCAGTTCTTGTGCTGCGCAGTTGAAAAGTTCGATGTTTTCCATTGGGTCGGTGGTGATCACGCAGTCGGCGATGCTCCGTAGGGTAACGGCCAGTTGTTCCTTTTCCTCCCCTAATGCTTTTTCCGCCTGTTCGCGCTGTTTCAGGGCCTCTTGCTTTTCCAGAAGCTCCTGATGCAATTTTTCGCTATGGACGATGGCTTTGTCGGCCAGGGGCACGAGCAGGCGCTTCATGCCGTACAGGCCGAGGATCAGCAAGGCCGCGACAAAAAGGATAAGATAGGCAATCAAGGTGTTGATGGGCGCGTAGAGTTCGTCCTTGTCGATGTTGCAAAGAATTATCCAGTCGGTGTGTTTTATCCTGTCTCCAACCTTGAGGGCGTGGCCTTCACGGATTATCAACGGTAAAGAGTTGGTCTCGGCTTCGGCAACAGCGGTAAAGGCCTGGTCGATTTCCTTTTTGAGGAATAACTCGTCGACCTTTTTTGGGTGGTGAATGTTCCGCAGGGGGTAAAAACTCTGTGCTCCGTTTTGAGCAAGGCGGCCCAGAATCATTTCTCCGGTTTTGCCGAAGCCGGAGGTGTCCTGGGTGATTTCCTGAATTTTGTCGGTGGTGAAGAGGACTATGTCGGTGCCCACTCGTTGGTGGTCTTTGGTCAGGATGGGGGCGCTGACAAGGAGATAAAGCTTGTTGTCGATTATTTCCGGCCCCTTGATGACAAAATCTTCCCCTGCGGTTGGAAAGACCCAGTGTCGCGCAGGGATGGGGAAGCCTGCGGAAACGGTAAGGTTGTTGTGGGCATCAAAACGTCTGACCCCGATCCCGTTCCCTGAAAGGTTGATGGCGTCATCGAGCTTGGGTCGGGTGAAATTCTCCAGTTCAGCAAGGGTGATTTCCTCACGATTGTACTGTTCAAGCATCTCCCGGATTTTGCTGCGGCTGGTAATCTGTTTGGTCGTTTCGATGGCTTTTGCCAGAAAAATTTCCACGGTGGAGGTGCGCGATGTAACCGCGAAGAAAAGAAGCTTTTCCTGTTCGCTTTTGAGCCGTTGGGTGAGGGGGAGAAGGCAGGCGAGAACGAGAAGGATGCTGACGGCGAAAAGTCCAAGGGAGGATTTAAGGAGGAGCGAGCGCCGAAACACGGCTTTGAAATCTTCCTGTGTCGTTGATGGTGTTTCTCGTTGAGTCATCAAGGCGCCGGGAGATAAAACTTTTTCGAGAAAAGAGAGGCTGTAATTTGTTAAATCAATATAGCATGTTTTCCACCAGCGAAAGAGAAATCTTTTTTAAAAACAAGGCTGCCCCCGGAACCTTCCCGGGCGGTTTGTTTTGTTAATGTTGGCGCGAGAGGGACCTGCTACCCGTCGCAGAGGGACGTTTTTTGGGAAATTTCCCTCGATGGCTAGATGGCTCAGGCTTTTCTGCATCAGCAGCATTGGGCCACCTTGCAAATCGCCTCCCTGATGAATTCCGAGGGAATGGTTTCATAAACCCGGCCGTGTCTGATTATTGTCCGACACGATTCTTCCTTGCCGGTGAGTTCGCCGCAGGAGCAGCAGCAGCTTTCCGAGGCCGTCGTTTGGGGCAGCAAGGTTTCCAGCGGGGCGCCGTTGATGAGGATGAGATTTGATTGTTTGATTTCCGCCTCGCTTACCTTGGTTTCGGTGAAAATGATCTCGACGCCTTTTGCTCGGCATTCCTCCTGCAGGGCATGCACCAGCGTGGCGATACCCATCCCGGTCTCCGCGCAACGGTCACAGGTTTTTCCCTCTTTATCCAGATGCCGCCATTCTACTACGACTTTTTTCATTTCTTTCTCCGTAAAAGTTTGTTTCGTGCATTCTGAATCGGTTTTGGATTCAGGGTTTGCCGGAAAAATGACAGAGGCCGGCAGGGGTATGCCTGGCAACTGGGAAATATTTTTTTCTGAACCGTAAAGCCACGTTGACAAGGCTTATCAGTATCGGCACCTCGACCAGCGGTCCGATCACCGCGGCGAAGGCCTGGCCTGAATCGATGCCGAACACGGCGATGGCCACGGCGATGGCCAGTTCGAAATTGTTGCTGGCCGCGGTGAAGGAGAGGGTGGCGGACTGTTCGTAGGTGGCGCCGGCCTTCATGGAGAGGAAAAAGGAAAGCAGGAACATCACCAGAAAATAGATGGAGAGCGGAATGGCGATGCGCACCACGTCAAGGGGCAGTTGGACAATGTATTCGCCCTTGAGGGAAAACATGACCACGATGGTGAAGAGGAGAAAGATAAGGGTGAGGGGGCTGATTTTCGGCAGCAGCTTTTCCTCAAGCCATGTTTCGCCCTTTGTTTTGATGCCGATGAAGCGGGTGAGGATGCCGGCGATAAAAGGGATGCCGAGATAGATAAAGACCGATTCGGCGATCTGGCCCATGGAGATATCGACAACTGCACCTTGCAGCCCCAACCAGCCGGGAATGACGCTGAGGAAGATCCAGGCATAGAGCGAAAAGAAAAGAATCTGGAAGATGGAGTTGAAGGCGACCAGCCCCGCGCAGTATTCCCGGTCGCCCTCGGCCAGATCGTTCCAGACGATGACCATGGCGATGCAGCGTGCCAGGCCGATGAGGATGAGGCCCACCATGTATTCGTGTTGGGCCGAGAGAAAGGCGACGGCAAGAGCAAACATGAGGATCGGGCCGATGAGCCAGTTCTGTGCCAGCGAGAGCAGTAGAATCCTGCCGTTGCGGAAGACCTCGTGCAGTTTTTCGTAACGCACCTTGGCAAGGGGTGGATACATCATAAGGATCAGGCCGATGGCGATGGGGATATTGGTGGTTCCCACCTGAAAGGAATTGATCAGATCCTTGAGGCCGGGGGAGAAATATCCTGCCATGACTCCGAAAAGCATGGCGAGGAATATCCAAAGGGTGAGGAAACGGTCGAAAAAGGAGAGGTGTTTGCCTGGGGACATTTTCTGAGTCTCCGTTAAGTTGTTTTGTCAGCTATATTCGACAAAGAACCTTGCGGTCGATGGAGGGCAGGAGTGCATGGATTTCCGCTATCTCCGGATCTTCGTTCAGCCATTTTTTAAGCTGGGTGAGCATGGCGGCTCCATGGGGAGAAGCGCAGGTGGTATTGAGCCGGTAGTTGACCCAGAGCTTTTCCTTTTTGCCCACTATGAGCCCAGCCTCTTCCAGAACCTTGAGGTGTTTGGATACGGTGGGTTGGGCGAGGTTGAGCACCGCCCGTATCTCGCAGACGCACATCTTCTTTTTCAGCTGGAGCATTTTCAGAACCTTGACCCGATTCGGGTCGGAAAGGGCCTTCATGACCTTGATGAAATCCTGCATCGCGCTATCCCTGTTGGAGGTTGTCGGAGAATGTTCAACTATATTACTGTTTGGCTATATACATTGCAAGGCAATTGTTATAGGCGGCAAAGGGATAGGGTAGGTGGATTGTCCTGTTCGGCGAGGGGCTATCTCTTCCCCGTAAAGGACTTCAGTGCCCCAAGGAGGAACTCGATATCTTTTTCGGTGTGGCCGGCATTGAGCTGGAAGCGGATTTCTTCGTCGCCCTTGGGGACCACCGGATAGTTGAGGCCGGTGGCCAGGATGTCGTGTGCAAAAAGGTGGGTCACGAGTCTGGCGGTTTTTGCGGTGTCGCGGATAATGAGCGGTACAATGGGGTGATCCCCGGCGATACTTTCATAGCCAAGGCTTTCAAGGCCGTGGGTAAATAATTTTCTTGAGCTTTGCAATTTTTCAAGCAGGAGCACGCCTGCGCTGCTGTCCACGATATCGAGGGCCTTGCTTGCCGCTGCCGCCTCCGCCGGGGTGATGGGGTTTGAGTAGATATAGAAGGGTGCGGTTTCTCGCAGGTAATCGATAAAAAGTGAATCGCCCACCACATAGCCGCCGTTGATGCCAAAACCCTTGCCCAGAGTACCGATCAGGATATCCACCCGGCTGTTGGTGTGCTCCTCGCTGCCGCGACCGCTTGGGCCAAAGGCTCCGACTCCGTGCGAGTCGTCGGCCACCGTGATGATGCCCTCGGGAAAGTCATCTTCAAGCCCCAGGCAGAGCGCGGTCAGCTCGGCCAAGGGCGCGTGGTCGCCCCGCATGCTGAAGACGCCGTCGGTGACTACGACCACCCGTTTTGCCCGGCCACGGAAATCCGATAGTCTTGCGGTGAGATCCTCCATGTCCAGATGGCGGTATACCGCCTTGGCTCTCGGTTGTGCCAGGCGGATGGCGTTGATGATGCAGTTGTGGTTCAGTGCATCGCTCACCACCAGGGTTTCTTCCGTGATCAGCTGGGGCAGCACTCCCATGACCGTGGCATAGGCGGAACTCATGATCATCGCCGCCTCGCGGCCATGGAAGCGGGCCAGCTTTTCTTCCAGTTCCGTGTGCGCCAGGCAGGTGCCGCTGATAAAGCGCACCGCTCCCGGTCCTGCGCCGAAACGGCGGGCCGCTTCCTCTGCCGCCCCAATCACTGCCGGGTGCTGGGAGAGACCCAGGTAGGAGTTGGAGTTCATCCGTAGAAACTTCCGGTCGCCGTGGCCAGCCAGGTGGCAGCGGGGTCCGAAGCCTTCCTTTGCCGGGATGATGGCGGTGGTCACCCGTTCCCGGCCCTTGCGGGCAGCTTGTATGTCCAAGGCGGCAAGCTTGTCGGCAAATAGCGGTTTTATTTTCCTAAGCGACATGTGGGCGGCTCCTTGGGGAGGGGTTGGCTTTTTTCTGCTCTGCTTCAGCCGGAAAGGGCAGCCAGCATCTCCGCAGTCATTTCCGCAAGGCCGAATCTTGGCTGCCAGCCCCAATCCGCGCGGGCGGCGCTGTCGTCCAGGCTGTTGGGCCAGGAATCGGCAATGGCCTGGCGAACAGGGTCCGGCTGATAGGAGATGGTAAAGCCCGGGATATGGAGAGAAATCTCCGCAGCCAGCTCCTCCGGGGCAAAACTCATGGCCGTGAGGTTGTAGGCGTTGCGATGGCGTAAGCGGCCCGGTTCCGCTTCCATGATCTCCATGGCGGCCCGGATGGCGTCCGGCATGTACATCATGTCCAGATAGGTGCCTTTTTTCAGAAAACAGGTGTATTTTTTTTCCGTAAGGGCGGCGGGAAAGATCTCGACCGCATAGTCGGTGGTGCCGCCACCGGGCGGGGTCTTGTGGGAGATGAGGCCGGGAAAGCGAAGGCCCCGGATGTCTAACCCGAAGCGGCTGTGGTAATAGTCGCAGAGCAGTTCGCCGCTTACTTTCGTCACGCCGTACATGGTGTTGGGTCGCTGGATGGTCACCTGCGGGGTATGATCGGGCGGGGTGGAGGGGCCGAAGGCACCGATGGAGCTGGGATGGAAGACAGCGCAGTTGTTAAGGCGGGCCACCTCCAGCACATTGAGGAGTCCGCCCATGTTGATCTCCCAGGCGTGCAGAGGATTTGCCTCGGCCGTGGCGGAGAGCAGGGCGGCCAGGTGGTAGATGGTGTCGATCCGCTCCAGTTCGACCAAGGCGGCGAGGGCGCTTTGCTCACGGATGTCCAGCGCCGCATAGGGCCCGAGCTCAAGCAGTTCCGGTGGCGGTGTTTTCTTGTGGCCTACGGCGATGACATTGGCCGCTCCATATCGTTCACGCAGGGCCGGCACCAGTTCCGAACCGATTTGGCCGGTCGCGCCTGTGACAATGATCCGATGCATGGTTTTTCTATCCTTCTGAACCCTTGAGCAGATTGAAAGTCGTCTTATTTCGCTCCTCTTTTTTTCTGCATGATCTTTTCAAGCTCTCCGCCATCGACAATTTCCTGCCGGATCAGGATATTGGCCAGGGTTTCAATTTCAGGCCAGTTGGTTTCCACCAGTTCCCCGGCCTTTCTTGTGGCTTTGTCGATCCAAAGACGGACCTGGCGTTCCACCACCTCCCGGAACATCTCCTTGTTCACGTTGCGGCTCAGGGTGTCGGCATGGACAAAGCCCAGCTCCTCATCCATCCCCAGGCTGGCGATGGCGGTGTAGGCCTGGTGGGTCGCCGCTTCAAGGTCGCTGGTCGCCCCGGTGTCCATGCCTTTTGGACCGAATTTTTTCATGCCGGCTATTCTTCCGGCCATGAGCACGCTGATATTGTTGAACACCTCCTCTTTTGAGAGGTTGCTGGGGAAATCCTCGAAGCTGTAGGAGATGAAACCCAAGGTCCGCAACCGCGGAGCAATGGTGACCTGCTCGATTTTCACATCCGGGAGCAACAGGAAGGAGAGCACCGCATGCCCGGCCTCGTGGAAGGCGGTCATGCGCAGATCCTCTTCCAGGTTCCTGATATGCCTTTTTTCAAGTTTTGAGCCGTATTTGATGATGTTGATCTGCTCGATGAGGATTTCTTCGCTGATGCAGTCAAGTCCGTGGCGGATGGCATGGAGGGAGGCCTCCTTGCCGATGCGCTGCAGCTCGTAGCCGTTCATGCCGGAGATGTAGCGCACCACCTTGTCCACATCGATCTTGCCGTCGTTGGGTTTTTTCAGGATCTGCTCGATGAAGAAGCGCCGCGCCTCCCGATCAAGTTCCGGCACCTCGACAAAGGTATCGATGCGTTCCGGCTCGATGAGCAGGGGGGGGACTTCCTCCCGGCTCATCGCCGTAATCACGGTGAACACCGACTCCTCCGGATCGTCGGAAAGCGCGTCGATTTCAAGGGCAATCTGATCGGAAGGCACACCGGTCAACATCCCTTCCATGAGTCCCTTGATGTCGATGCCGTCGAGAAAAACGATGCTGGGCGCATATTCCCGTGCCTTGAGATAGACCAGCCGGATGTACTCGGAGTCAAACAGCTCGGTGCGTGAGACATAAATATAGGGACGACCGGTCTCCCTGGCAAAGGCTTTGCTTAACAGTGTTTTGCCGACTCCGGGTGGGCCATGGAGCAACATGCCTTTGGGCATGCTGATGGAAAATTTTTTCACCAGTTCCGGATTTTTCAGGGTGTTGATGATTTGTTTCAGGGTGGTTTTGGTCTGGCGGTTGCCGGCGATGCTCTCGAAACCAATATCGGAAAATTCGATGGCCGGTCGTTCGCTGCGCAATAACCCCTTGCCCATGGGCAGGGCGCGGGTTTCCGCCTTGACCAGACTGAAGATGAGGCTCTCCGCCCGTTGGTATTCCTTCCAGGTCAGCTCCACGGTCTGGTTGTTTTTGTAGATCATGGGCAGGAGCTGGTCGCCCGCCTCGGAGAGTTTGTGCAGGGAAGCTTCGGCCTTTTTGGTCAACTTGAAGATAATACGGGCCGGAGAGGTGGACAATTGCCTTAAGCTGCGGGTGATTTTGAAAAGTACCTCGTCGGGCAGTTTTTGCTTCACCTTTTTTGCGGTAATCGCCGGGCCAAGGGAGAGCACCAGAAGGGCAACCAACCCGTTGAGGTCGGGGAACTCAAGGTCAATCCCCTTTTTGTGAAAATGCTTGCCCAGCTGCAGCATTGAATCCGTGCCGATGCGGACCATGGCGTTGATGCCCAGCCGGTTGAAGAGAACGATATAGTTTTGGGCCAGGGTGGCCAAGAGCTTCGGGGCGATGGCGTCCTGGATGATCTCGCCTGCCACCTTCTTTTCCTTGGCAATGGCATCCATGATCAGACTTTGGGCTCGGGCCTTGCTGCGCCGGAAGGTGGCCAGGAATTCCTTGCCCTGGTATAGGGCGCTGCCCAGGGTGGAGGTAAAGATGAAGATCACCTCCCGGCAGTTGATGCCGCTGTCCGGCTCCTCTTTGCTGATCAGGTCGAGCAGCGCCATCTGCAGCTGGTTGCTCGCCATTTCAATGGATTCAAAGAGGATGATGGCGCAGGGGGTGGCGCGGAGAAAGCGGATCAATTCGCCTTCCTGGATTTCCTGGCCGATCATCTGGGGGGCAAGAAGCTGGTCGCCGCTTTCCGGATCGCTGTAACGCTCCAAGTCGAAGTGCTTGAAGCCCTTATACTCATTCAGCATGGAGCAGAGAACCCGGGCCAGATAAATCTTGCCCACGCCCGGAGGGCCAAGAAAGGTGAAGATCGCCTTGGGCGGCGCTTCCTTGGGCGGGCGGAAGGCCATGTGGATGAAGGCGTCCACCACCTCGTCGATGGCGTCGTTTTGGTCGAGAACAATCTTTTTCAGTTCCCGGCGGATGGTTTCAAACTGTTTGAGTTGATTTTTTTTTGGTCCGGAACGTGGCAAGAGTGTTCTCCCTTAAGGATTTGCCGGCAGTTTCCACACCGCCTGCAGTGTTGCACGGCCAGGTGCGAGCCTGGCAGGCACGGCAGAAAGAAAAACGGATGTTTTACTTACTCTAGGGAAAAAAGGGGCCGGGCGTCAACAGGTTCCGCAGGGTTTTGCCCGCTCGGGAGAATAAAGATGAAAAGGGCGGCAGGCCGGTGGCTGCTCTAGTGGCGAAGTTTGTTGGTGTCACCGATTGTGCAAGAAAGATGACCGGCCTTGTTTTGGGGGTACCAGGTCGATGATGGTCACCTCCGGCGGCGCCAGAAAGCGGATGGGCGGGCCCCAGGTGCCGGTACCCGGACTCAGGTAGAGAAAGCCGCTGTGGAGTTCGGTGAGCTGACCGGCAGGTTGGGGATAGAAAAACCAAGTGAGCAGGTTGAAGGGGAAAATTTGGCCCTTGTGGGTGTGGCCGGAAAGCTGGAGATCGAACAGGCCGAGACTGTTCGGATTAATATCCGGGCGGTGCTTGAGAAGAACGGTGAAATTTTCCTTGGGCTGGGCAGAAAGAAGATCGTGCTCCGACGGTGTATGCTCTTGGTCCAATGATTTGATTACCGGGTCGTCCACTCCGACATAATTGATGCCGCCGATTGCAACCCCCTGATCGCGCAGCATGGTAAACCCTGATTTTTTCGTAAACGCCAAGGCATCCTCCAGGCCGGCGATGAATTCATGGTTGCCGGTAATGGCGATCTTTCCCAGAGGCGGCTTGACCGCTGCCAGCAGTTCCGTTTCCGTGGTGAGGTGGTTGAGTTGGCCGTCGAGCAGGTCGCCGGTTGAAACCAGAATGTCGGGTTGTGCCTCCTTTATCCGGGCAATAATCCTTGTGAGTCTGCCCTCCTTAATAAGAAGCCCCAGATGCACGTCCGAGATCTGGGCAATCCGTATCTTGCCGATTTGCGCCGTAATCTTTGGACTGGCGATCTCGATTCGTTCCAAACGGATATCTGCTGCCTCGAACAGGCCGTAGCCGTAAACAGCAAACACCAGTATCGCTTGCAGTGCAAGCAGTTGGAACGGCGATGGCTGTGGTCTGGCAAGCCTGATTTTTAGAGTTTTTTCCGCAGCCAGGATGGCAAAGCGGAACAGATCAACCGCCCCGGCAAGGGAGATGAAAAGGAAAACCAGCCCCATCCAGCTAGAGCTTGCATGGGCCCAGAACCGGGTCCCTGTTTCAATCCCAGCCTTTTCCGCCAGTCGGACCATGATGGGTGTCGCGATCATGGTTGCCATGAACAGGGCTATGCCTGTTCGGGCTTTTTTTCCGGGGAAAAAGGCCGCTTGAATCTTACGGAAAGTATAGTAGTGGACCAGGGGATAGATGGAGAGATAAATGAGCAGGAAAGGGGTCATGCTTTTTTACCCGGTTTGATAGGGGTAGAGTGCCGGCAGGAAGAGGCAACTGTGAACGGTGATAATAAGGATGCACTCCCTTTCTGTCAGACCGGCTTTTGTTCTTGTTTGTGCGGCAGATTTTCAGTCGGTCAGTTTGTCGAATAAATCCATTGCATCCTCCAAGCTCCGAGGCAGCAACCGGGACTGTTTTCATTCGAGCAGTTTCAAGGAACATCCCATACTCCCCGGCTGATTGTCAACTCAGGAAAGCATGGAACGCATGCCCGGCTCAATATTTACTCCCTTGTGCAAAAAATACCTCTGTCAAGTCCATAAACGCCATCCTCAATCGTGCGGGGTTTATGCTTGTCAAGAAGGGATAAATGGGCTAAATATTATTGTTTTTTAGCGATATTTTTGTTGGGCACCACGGCAACGGTGCAGACCCCAACCGAGGTGGCAGGCGTGTGAAAGAAGTTCAGGATCATTACTTCAAAAAGGCCAAGAAAGAAGGCTATCCCGCCCGCTCGGTGTACAAGCTGGAGGAGGCCCAGAAGAAGTACGGGTTGCTGAAAAAGGGCGATACGGTACTCGACCTGGGCTGCCAGCCGGGGAGCTGGTCGATGTATGCGGCCCAGGTTGTTGGCCCGCAGGGGCTGGTGGTCGGGGTCGACCTTAACTTCGGGCAGATCAACACCAAGGGCAACAGCGGTAAGTTTACCTTTCTTCATGGAGACATCACTTCCGCCGAGGTGTTGGGTCGGGTGCGCGCTATCTGTCCGGAGTTCGCGGTGATCATCAGCGACATGGCCCCGCGCACCACCGGCAACAAGTGGGCGGATCAGCAGCACTCGCTGGACCTTTCCCGCAAGGTTCTGGAAATCGTCCAAGAGATGTTGCGCCTGGGCGGTAATTTTTATTGCAAGGTGTTTGAGGGTGAGGATTTCAAGGCGTTTGTGGATGAGGTGCGCCCCCATTTCAACCTGACCAAGATCGTGAAGCCGAAAAGCTCCCGTCCGGAAAGCCGTGAGGTTTTTGTGCTGGGGATGGGATTTAGGAAAATGCAGAATGAAAAATGAAAAATGCAGAGTGAACAGTTATGGAGCCTGGAGGCAACTCTCATGGTGATCTCTGCTGACTTGGCAGAGATTACACTTTTCATTTTTCACTTTTAATTTTTAATTTTCAGGAGAAAAAGGACCATGGCCGGACATTCAAAATGGGCTAATACCAAACATCGTAAAGGCGCGCAGGATGCGAAGCGCGGCAAGATGTTCACCAAGCTTGCCAAGGAAATTGCCGTGGCTGCCCGCATGGGCGGCGGCGACCCCGAGGCCAATCCCCGGCTGCGTGCCGGGATCGTTTCGGCCCGGGCCGTAAACATGCCCAAGGACAATATCGAGCGGGCCATTAAGAAGGGAGTCGGCGGGCTGGAAGGGGCGAACTACGAGGAGATCACTTACGAAGGCTACGGGCCGGGCGGGGTGGCGGTGCTGGTCGATTGTCTTACCGACAATCGGAATCGGACCGTGGGCGAGGTGCGTTTCTTCTTCGGCAAGTCCGGCGGCAACATGGGTGAGACCGGCTGTGTTTCCTACATGTTCGACAAGAAGGGCTCCCTGCTGGTGGAAAAGGGTTCGATGGATGAGGAAAAGCTCCTGGAGTTGGCCTTGGAGTCCGGAGCCGAGGATATGGTCGATGACGGTGATATCTTTCAGATCCTGACCGCGCCCGAGGATTTCAATACGGTGCGGGAGGCGTTGGAGAATGCCGGGGTTACCTTTGTCGAGGCCGATATCTCCATGATCCCCAAGAATACCGTGGAGGTGGCCGAGGAAAAGACGGCCATTTCGTTGATGAAGCTTATCGACAACCTGGAGGATTTCGACGACGTGCAGAAGGTGCATGCCAACTTCGATATCCCCGATGAACTGATGGAAAAAATTTCCTAGGCTATGCGCCAAGGCAAGGGTAAGGCAGGATCGGAAACCGTCCGCATTCTCGGGATTGATCCCGGCTCGCGCGCTACCGGCTACGGGGTGATCGATCGGCAGGGCCATGCCCTTACCTTTGTCACCTGCGGGGTGATCAGAACCTCGGAAAAAAAGCCGTTCCCCGAGCGGCTTCAGGAGATTTACGACGGCATCGGCGAGGTAATCGGTGCTTATAAGCCGCAGCTGGCGGGGGTGGAGGATATCTTCACCGCCATCAATCCTCGCTCGGCTTTAAAGCTCGGCCACGCTCGCGGGGTGCTGATCCTGGCCGCCAGGCAGCATGGCTTGCTGCTGGAGGAATACAGCCCCACCGTAGTGAAACAGGCGGTGGCCGGGTACGGTCAGGCGCCGAAGGAGCAGGTGCAGCAGATGGTTCGGGTTTTGCTCAAACTTGTCGCCTCGCCCAGTCAGGACGCAGCCGACGCCCTGGCCGTAGCCATCTGCCGGGCCAGTCATTGCAACAACATGCCCCGCTGAGGTGTGTCACCAAAACGTTGGTGATCCAACGGGCTTTTGCTTCTCTTCTTGCCAAAACTGATGGTTTAGTAATAGCCCCGGAAGGCCACAGGTCCACGACATAACATCATACGCTCCGTAGCAATAACCGTGGAAATCGCGGTTGTTGCGGTTTCAACAAAATTCTTCCATAATAGACACCATAATGATTGCCTGCCTGCGAGGAATGCTGTTTAAGAAACTACCCGAAGCCCTCATTGTTGACGTGGGCGGAGTGGGTTATGAGGTTTTTTTTCCCCAGAGCGGCCAGGGTCGGTTGCCGGGGGTGGGGGAGGAGGTTTTTCTCCATATCCAGACGGTGGTTCGTGAGGACGCCTTCAACCTCTATGGCTTTCTTGAAACCTCGGAAAAGGAGATGTTCCAGTTGTTGAATACTGTTTCCGGAATCGGGCCGAAGCTGGCCATGCACATTCTCGCCGGTATTTCTCCTGCGGAAATGGCCCGGGCCATCCTGCATGATGATCTGGCCCGCCTTACCCGGTTGCCGGGAGTGGGCAAGAAAACGGCGGAGCGGCTTTGTCTGGAATTGAAAGACAAGGTCCAGTTCGTACCCGAAGCGCTCTCTGCTTCTTCTCCTGCCCCTGTCGTACCGGGAGAAGACGAGCGGGTGCATGATGTGATTTCAGCCCTGCTGAATTTAGGCTATCCCGCGGTTCGGGCCAGAGAAGCGCTTGCTGCGGTCCGGCAGCAGGCAGGAGCTGAGGCCTTTGCGGCCATGCGGCTTGAAGAACTGCTCCGGCAAACCTTGAGGGCCATGGCGTGAATCACGAAGAACGGTTGGTTTCTCCCGTGGCGGTCGAGGTTGAGCCGGTTGACCATGCGCTGCGACCGAAATTGCTTGACCAGTACATCGGCCAGGAACAGCTGAAAAGCAATCTCGGCATTGCCCTCAAGGCAGCACGGGCCAGGGGTGAGGCCCTGGACCATGTTCTGTTGCATGGCTTCCCCGGTTTGGGCAAGACCACCCTTGCGTATGTCATCGCCAACGAGATGGGCGCCAACATCAGGGTCACCTCCGGGCCGGTGATCGAGCGGGCCGGTGATCTTGCCGCCATCCTTACCAGCCTACAGGAAGGCGATGTGCTTTTTATCGACGAGATTCACCGCCTCAACCATGTGGTGGAGGAGATTCTTTATCCGGCCATGGAGGATTATCAGCTGGATCTGGTCATCGGTCAGGGGCCTGGGGCTCGCAGCGTCAAGATGGATCTGCCGCGCTTCACCCTGGTGGGGGCGACAACCCGTACCGGACTTTTGACGCCGCCGTTGCGCGACCGCTTCGGCATGGTGCTGCGTCTTGATTTTTATACGCCGGCCGAGTTGGTGACCATTGTCAAACGGTCGGCCGGCCTCCTGGGTGTACCCATGGATGAGGGCGGAGCCTTGGAGATCGGTCGCCGTTCACGAGGCACCCCGAGGATAGCCAATCGTCTTCTCAAGCGGCTGCGGGATTTTGCCGAGGTGAAGGCCCAGGGCAGCATCACGGCCCAGGTGGCGGATGAGGCTCTGAACATGCTGGGTGTTGACCAGGAAGGTCTTGATGAGATGGACCGGCGGATTCTTCTCACCATTATCGACAAGTTTCAAGGCGGCCCCATCGGGTTGGAAACTTTGGCCACCATGGCCTGCGAGGAGAAGACCACCCTGGAGGATGTCTACGAACCCTTTCTCATCCAGATGGGTCTGTTGATGCGCACTCCCAGGGGCAGGATGGCAACCCCGGCGGCTTATGAGCATTTCGGCAGACCATTTACCAAAAGGCAGGATGCGGAAGTCGGCAACGGCGAAGTCCCCGGTTTGCCTTTTTAGCAGCAGCGGTGGATCGCTTTAGTGAGCGAACCGGCTGACAAGGACATGAGCGTATGATCGGAAAAAAACTGACAGTCCGCGATATCACCGACATGAAAGGGTCCGGGGAGAAAATCGTCATGTTGACGGCCTATGACGCCAGTTTCGGCCGACTCCTGGACCGGAGCGGGGTTGAAATCGTCCTGGTCGGTGATTCCCTGGGTATGGTGATACTTGGTTATGATTCCACGGTGCCGGTGACCATGGAGGAGATGCTGCATCACTCGCGGGCGGTAAAGCATGGGGTCGAGCGGGCGCTTCTGGTGGGCGATATGCCCTTTCTCTCCTATCAGGTTGATGTGCGGGAGGCGATAGCCAACGGCGGCCGTTTCCTGAAAGAAGCGGGCTGTGACGCCGTGAAGCTTGAGGGTGGTCTTGAAGTTTGCGAGACGGTGGCCGCTATGGTTCGGGCCGGGATTCCGGTGATGGGTCATATCGGTCTGACCCCGCAGACAGCCGGAGCGTTGGGGGGATACAAGGTGCAGGGCCGTGATGCCGAATCGGCCCGGCGGTTGTTGGCGGAGGCCAAGGGGTTGGCCGAGGCCGGAGCTTTTGCCCTTGTCCTGGAATGTATTCCGGATAAGCTGGCCGCAGCCATCACCGCAAGCGTTGCCATCCCCACCATCGGCATCGGGGCCGGGGTGCGGTGCGACGGGCAGGTGCTGGTCAGTCATGATCTTTTGGGCATGTTTGAAAAATTCGTGCCCAGTTTCGTGAAGCGCTACGCGGTGATGGCTCCCCAAGTCGCCGGGGCCATTGCCGCTTTTCGGGACGAGGTCAAGGCAGGGGTGTATCCGGATGCTGATCACAGCTTTGTCATGCAGGGTGAAGTGGAAGATCTGCTCAAGCAGGATAGTTGAATCAACGGGCATATTATGGGCCTGGCGGGTTGTAAAAGACGGCGGAGTTTCTGTTGTTGCAAGGAAAATCATTTGACGGGGCAGGTGCAGGCATGACGGACTCTTTAAATCGCAGGCAGTCGGTTCGGGTCACGGACAGGGTGATGCTGGCAGTTCATCCGGTTCCCTCGGAAAAGATGCAGGCTGTTGTCAGGGATTTTCAGCAGGGGATTTCTCCTTACAATCAGGAAGGGCTTGCCGATATCCAGCTGTTCATTGGCGCCCAGAGCGCCCTGGCCAAGCTCAGGGAGCGGGATGCGGATCTGGCAAATTATTTGCAGCATCTGGACAACAAGATGAACATGATGCTGAAGCAGGTCAGTGGGGGAGAAAGTCCCCTGGATGCCCTGGTCATGCGCAAGTCCAATCTCAGCGCCAATGGTATTGCCTTTTTTACCGATACTCCGGCCGTTCTGGATGAGATTGTCGAGATCCATCTTGTCCTGCTTCCTGCCTACATCTATGTGTATTCCTTTTGCAAGGTCATTGCCTGCGATCCGGCTTCTGAAGAGGAAGAGACCGGCTGCAAATTCCGGGTTGCCCTGGAGTTTGTTTTTCTGCTTGATGAGGACCGGGAAAAAATTATCCAGCATACCTTTAAACAGCAGAGTCTTGCCCTGCGCAACCGCAGGCTTACTCCCTGATGGCGTCGTCAGATGCTGCGTTGCCCCGTATTTATCCCGTCCACTGCTGCCTACCTGTGTCGTCAGCAATCCCCGTAAGTTGTGCGCTTTGTGTCTGACGATTTTTGTCGAGCCATTCCGAGACGTTTACGAGATTATTAACCCTTGAGCGGTTTTTAGAAACATGCGAGAGATTGACAGCAGTGAAATCAGCAAGGTCGTCCGTGATCTGGCCATTGCCGCAGCCCATGACCTGGAGCCGGATATCCTGGATGCCCTCCTTGTAGCGCGGGACCGGGAAACAGGAGAACTTGCCGGGAATATTCTGGAACTTCTTCTCACCAATGCCGATATTGCCAGTCGGGATCGGATTCCGGTGTGCCAGGATACCGGTACCGGCATCCTCTTTCTTGAACTCGGCCAGGAGGTTCATGTACGAGGCGACCTTAACGAGGCGTTGCAGGAGGGGGTGCGGCTCGGCTATGAAGAAGGGTATCTGCGCAAATCGGTCTGTGATCCTTTGACCCGCAAGAATACCGGGACCAATACCCCGGCTGTCGTCCATTTGGATATGGTCCCGGGGGACCGCCTCACTATCCGTTTTCTGCCCAAGGGGTGCGGCAGTGAAAACATGAGCAGTCTGGTCATGTTGCCTCCTGCCTCCGGAACGGAAGGAGTGGTCCGTCATGTGATCGACAGGGTGCTGGCCGCCGGCTCAAACCCGTGTCCGCCGATGATTGTCGGAGTTGGCCTTGGGGGGTCTTTTGAAAAGGCGGCCCTGTTGGCCAAAAAGGCCCTGCTTCGTCCGGTTGGCATGAGAAGCGACCGGGCGGATGTGGCTGCCCTTGAAGAGAGGATGCTGCGGGAGATCAATGCCCAAGGACAGGGGGTTCACGGTTTCGGCGGAATCACCACGGCCCTGGCTGTGCATATGGAGACCTTTCCCTGTCATATCGCCAGCCTGCCGGTGGCAATCAATATTCAGTGTCATGCCCATCGGCATAAGGAAATCGTAATTTAGGAGCCGTGCGAAAACAGCTTGTACTATTCTGCCTCGCCGTTACGGTGCCTTATGCCGTCTTGGCAGGACTCGATGTTCACGTTATTTTTGCTCAACGGCTTAGAAGCTGAACGCTTACGAGGAATTCACGGATCATGTCGTTACTGCGCGGTGAACCTGCTTTTTTTGATAATCTGATCGAGGTGTCTCTGCCTTTTACTCCGGAAGCCTTGGCCTCGCTCAAGGCCGGCCAACTGGTAAGCCTGAGCGGTACGCTGTACACCGGGCGGGATCAAACCCATCGCCGACTCTGCGCTCTGCTGGATGAGGGAAAGGAGTTGCCGGTGGATCTTGCGGGTCAGCTGCTCTATTATGTCGGTCCGAGTCCGGCCAGGCCAGGGCGGGTAATCGGCGCGGCCGGCCCCACCACCAGTTACCGGATGGACAGCTACACCCCGCGCCTGCTTGCGTTGGGGCTTGCGGCGACCATGGGCAAGGGCGCCCGTTCCGCCGAGGTACGTCAGGCGATGCTGGCGCACGGTGCGCTGTATCTTGCCGCCATCGGCGGGGCCGGGGCATTTTTGTCCAAATGTATTAAAAAATCAGAGTTGGTGGCTTTTGCCGATGCAGGACCGGAGGCTCTTTTCCGGTTTGAGGTGGAAAACTTTCCTGCGGTGGTGATCAATGATCTGGCCGGTCGTGACTACTATGCGCTGGTCGGCGCGGCAAGCTGTTGTGAGAAATAACCGGTCCATTGTTGGTGCAGGGGGTCGTAACGAAGCCTGAATAAAAAAAAGGAGAGGGCCTGAGCCTTCTCCTTTTTTTTTATGCAATGGTCAGCCATGATGGCTGGATCATGTGAATTCTATTTCTTGTCGTGCTTATTTCTTGCCGAAAACGTTCAATCCTTTGAGTAGCGTGAGCGCGGTGTTCAACTGCTGATCCTTGCTCAAATCATCGGGCTCCGGCTTTTCTTTGGTTGTCGGGGCTTTTACCTTGGATTTCGGTTTCTCCTCGCTTTTTGTTGTTTCGTCTTTTTGCGTCACCTCATCGTTCAGGCCATTGCCGATGTGATGCTTCAGGTCCTTTTCCCGCAGGTATTTTGGTTTTTTATCCTGCTCGTCCTCTTTGCTCTCGTTTTCTGGCGACATGGCCGTCGTGGCAGAGGCAACGACGATATCCGGGGTAATACCCGTAGCCTGGATCGAACGGCCACTGGGGGTGTAATATCTTGCCGTGGTCAATCTGAGGCCGGCGCCGTTTTCCATGGGTATAATGGTCTGCACCGAGCCTTTGCCAAAGGTCTGCGCGCCGATGATTACCGCTTTTTTATGATCCTGTAGTGCGCCGGCTACGATCTCCGAGGCGCTGGCACTGCCTTCGTTCACCAGCACCACCAGGGGAAATTTATATTTTGGGTTATTGTCGCGGGCGTAGAATACGGTGTTTTGCTCCTTGATCCTGCCCTTGGTGGAGACAATCACGCCCTCGTCGACAAAGATATCGGCAATCTTCACGGACTGGTCAAGAAGCCCGCCCGGGTTATTCCGCAGATCCACGATGAGCCCTTTTATTTTTCCTTCCTTCTCCATGTCGGTGAGGGATTTTTTGAAATCAGGGGTGGTCTGTGCCTGAAAGTTGATGATGCGGATGTAGGCATATCCCGGTTCCAGCAGTTTTGATTTCACGCTGTGGATGGGAATGATATCGCGGATCAGGGTGATTTCCTTGATGTCGGCCCAGCCCTTGCGATGGATGGAGATGGTCACCTCCGAGCCTTTCGGGCCCCGCAGCCGTTTTACCGCCTCCATGAGACTCAGATCCTGGGTCAATTCGTCACCGATCTTGACGATTTTGTCGCCGGCCTTAAGTCCTTTGGCAAAGGCCGGTGTTCCTTCGATGGGGGAGACAACCGTGAGGATGTTGTCCTTCATGGTTATTTCTATGCCGATGCCTGTGAAACTTCCCTGGGTTTCTACCTGTAATTCCTTGTAATCATCGGGTTTCATGTAGGAAGAGTGAGGATCCAGGGTGTTGAGCATGCCCTTGATCGCGCCTTCAATGGCCTTCTTGCTGTCAACCTCCTCAACGTAATTTTCCTGGACCAGATTGAGCACGCTGGAAAAAGCCTCAAGGCTTTCGTAGGTGTCTTGGGTTGTTGCGGTGACGGTAGAGTAATTCCAGGCGAGTAACGATCCGGTGATTACGCAGAAAGAGATGGCAACGCTTTTAATAACCGACCGTTTTGTCAAGCTTTTCATGTATGGTCCTTAGCCGAAAATGTCAAAGTAGGCTTGCTTGTTGTCTGTATTGAAGGCAATTTATGTAATTTAGCATGTTTCATGCCGGGAAACAATGATTTATCTCTGCCGGCAAGGCGAAGATCAGCGGGCCGGTTTTTTTGTCGTCTTGATGGTGAGCTTGGCATTATTCACCCAAAGCAGGGGGTTTTCCGGTTTCGTTCCATTGCGGATCTCGAAATGGAGTCCCTCTCCCAGCAATCCTTCCTGTTCACTCATTACGCCAACCACCTCGCCCCTTGTGACCGTGTCGCCTTCTTCTTTAAAAAATTTCGCGGCCCGGGAAACCAGACTGAGGTATTGCTGGCCATGGTCGATGATGAGCAGGTTGCCGTAGCCGCGCAGGAATTTGGCGTAGATTACCTTGCCGTCGTAAATAGCGGTTATTTCCGTGCCGGGTGCTGTTTTAATGTCAATGCCGTTGGCAAAGGTGGTAATGCCGAATTTTTCCTGAACGCTCTTGCCGAACAGGGTTGTAACCGTTCCTCGGACAGGAGGCGAGAGACGACCTTTCTGAGAGGCAAAGTCGGCGGTGTCCGGGCGGGTTTTATGGGTGGTGGTTAAACGGATTTCCTTTGACGATGCATCTTTCGACTGGGCTTTGGCCGCTTCGTTTTTGGCTGCTGCTGCCTTAGCTGCTTCGGCTTTGAGCTGTTCCAGGGTGTTGGTAAGTCTGTCCGCCGCTCCTTCGAGTTCATTCAGCGCCAGTTGGTAGAGTTTTTTCTCGGTTTTCACCTTTTGCAACAGATGAATTCTTTCCTCTCGGGTGGAAGCCAGTTGCTCTTCCTGGCCTTTGACCTTGGCAATGGTTTCAACCATGGCCATTTTTTCCTGGTGAAGGCTGGTCTGCGCTTTTTCGAGGGTCTCCACCTTTTTCCTGTATTCACGAATAACGTCCTGGTCCCGCTTGAGCAGGGCGTCGAAATACTCGCGAAAGGCAAGGAGGTCAGGAAGCTCGCTGGCGGAAAAGACGACGTTCATCACACCGATCTCTCCCATCCGGTAAAAGGAATTAAGCCGTTTTTTCACATGGCGCTTTGCCTGTTCCTTGGCCTCTTTTGCTTTGGCGGCTTCATCCTGTTTGGCCGCCATGAGTTCTTCATGCTTGCTAAGGTCTTTCTTGAGCCTTGTGAGCTTGTCGGCTTCACTCTGGATATGTCCGTTCAGTCGGTCCAGTTCAGTGATCAGTGAAGTTTCCTTTTTATTGGTGGTCTGCACCCGGGATTTTTGATCTTCGATCCCTTTTTTCAGGCGTTGGATCCTTTTCTGCTCCTCGATAATCTTGGAGTCCACGGGGGTCGGTTCCGCTGCTTGACAAAGGCGTTGACCAAGGCAGATGGTCAGGGTCAGAGTCAAGATGCAGAGAATACAATATGGGCGGCGAAGAATCGAAATCATGCGTCAGATGCGGATAAATCTGCGGATTGAAAAAAGGCTGCCGGCCGTGCATAAAAGGACGCCGGCCAGAAGGATCGCGGTCGTAATCTCCGGGGGGAAAAAAGCGAAATCAAAGAGGCTGAGAAAGCCTGGGCCGCTGAACCGGTTGGCGATCCATTGATAGAGAATGTACAGTGCGGCAAGCCCCAGACCGGAGCCCAGAAGTCCTTGCAGCATGCCTTCGAGCAGGAGCGGCAGGCGAATATAAGCGCTGGTGGCGCCAAGCAGCCTGAGAATTTCAAGTTCGCCCTGCCTGGAAAGCACGGTGAGTCGGAGTGTATATGAAACGATAAAGGTCATGCTGATGATGAGCAGGCTTCCGCTCAGCAAAACCACGACCTGAAGAAGATTGGTGAAATAACCAAAACGGCGGAGCCAGTCGCTGCCGGACTGGACCTTGGCTGCGTGGGGCAGGGTCAGGAGGAAATCGGAAAATTGGCTGATCTTGGTCAGGTCCCCCAGGTTTTTTAGGGGATACACTTCGATGGAAGGCGGAAGAAAGTCGGGGCCCAGATCGTTTAATACATCCTTTTCCTTGCCCAGTTGGGTGCTGAGCCTGGCAAAGGCCTCGGCCCGGGAGACGAAAACGATTTTTTCCACCGGACCGAAACCGCGGATCTTTTTTTCGAGTTCCGGGCGCGTGGATGCGGGAATTTCCTGGTCCAGATAAACAATGAGGCGGACATCGTCGCCAAGCCGTGTGCTGGCCCTGAGCATGTTGGTGTAGACGAGGAAGAAAAAGGCAAAAATAAGCACGGAAAGGGTCACGGTCAGCAGGGTCATGACCTGTGTCCCCCAGGTTTGTCTGAGGTTTTTTCCTGTTTGGCGTAAAATGTAGGCCAGAAAATGCATGGACTGCTGCTCCTTAGGAAAGAAAAGCGGTTTTGCCGGTGAGGTTTGGAGTCAACGGCGGTTACGCTTCAAAAAGTTCGATCTGTCGTGGCGCATGGTTGGGGAGGGCGGAAAGTTGTCCGTTGCTGAGCGCCATGACTCGGTGTTCGGTTTCCGCGTAAATCGATTCATCGTGGGTGGCGACAACAATGGTCGAACCATTTTTTTCGTTCAGGTGCCGGAAAAGGTTGATGACCAGCTCCGTCGCCGCCGGGTCAAGGTTGCCGGTCGGTTCATCGGCCAACAGCAGGCTCGGCCCGTTGGCGGCGGCCCGCGCCAGAGCCACCCGTTGCTGTTCGCCGCGGGAGAGTTCGCCGGCGAGCTTGTCCCGTTTGTCGGAGAGGTTGAGCAGGGACAGCAGTTCGTCGACCCGTGCCCGAATGGCCTTGGTGCTTGCGTAAGTCACCTCCATGGCCATGGCAATGTTTTGCAAAACGGTTTGTTTGTCAAGCAGTCTGAATTCCTGGTAGGCAACGCCGATTTTTTGACGCATGCGCTGGATGCCGGCCGTGCTTATTTGGGAAAGGTCGCGACCGGCCACCTCAATGAGCCCGCGGGTGGGTGTTTCAAGGCGGCAGATCAGTTTGATCAGGGTTGTTTTGCCTGCGCCGCTCATGCCGGTGAGATAAAGGATTTCTCCCTTGTAAATCCGCAGGGAAACGTCTTCAACGGCGACAACATCAGGCGGATAAATTTTGGTGACGTTCACCAGCTCAACCAGGGGTTTGTCGTTGCTTGCATCTCTCAGCATGTAAAAACCTTTTTCAGTCGGACGGAAGAATCGACCTCAGGATAGTGGTCAAGCCACAATAATACACAACATTTTTATAATTGCTGATAAAATATCGCATGTGAAAAAAAATTGACACTTTTTTTGTGAATAATGTATACAAAAGAAGATAAGCTCTGAGATTTATTAAAAGAAAATAAGAAATTCATGATGGTGGTATGACGCACAATCCCCTGCTCCTTCTGCTTCTTGATGCTTCCGGTCGTTCTTCCGAGCTGGTTAAGGCTCTTCAGAAAAAAGATCCGGCTTTGGCTGTTGTCCGTTCCGAGGCGGAAGCCCGTCGCTGGCTTGAGCAAAACCAGTGCCAGGCGATTCTTCTGGCGGTATCCTCGCTTCAGCCCCATGAAGCATTTCTTGCTGTTCTTCAGGATACTGCTGCTTCGGCGGCGGTTATCGTGGCGGCTAGCGAACCCTCCGTCAATGATGCGGTTGTCGCCTTGCAGGCCGGGGCCGTTGATTATCTCGAGGCGCCTGTGAGTGATAGCCGCCTTGATGGAGCCCTGGAGAAGGCCGGGGTGAGCCTGCAGAGTCCTCCTGCAGGTCAGTCGCCGGCAAAGAGCGAGAAAGGCTGCGCTGCCATCATCGGCAACAGCAGCGTCATGCGCCGGGTTTTTTCTTTGATCAAAAAAGTCTGCGATGCCGAAACCACCGTTTTGGTCCGAGGTGAATCCGGCACCGGCAAAGAACTTATCGCCCAAGCCCTCCATTATGAAGGGATTCGCGGCTCCGGTCCTTTTGTGCCGGTGAATTGCGGGGCTATCCCCGGTGAACTGCTGGAAAGTGAACTGTTCGGCCATGAAAAAGGGGCGTTTACCCACGCGATTCGGACCCGGCTTGGTCGTTTTGAGCTGGCCAACGGGGGGACGGTCTTTCTTGATGAGATTTCCGAGATGAGTCCCATGCTCCAGGTGAAACTGTTGCGGGTTCTCCAGGAAAAAGAGTTTGAGCGGATCGGCGGCACCAAAACCATCAGTTCTGATTTTCGGGTGATTGCCGCGACCAATAGAAATCTTGAGGAGGAGGTCCAGGCTGGGCGTTTTCGGGAAGACCTTTATTATCGCCTCAATGTGATTCCCATCGATGCGCCGCCCCTGCGTGAGCGGGTCCAGGATATTCCTCTGTTGGTCGAGCATTTCGTGGCCAGATTCAACCGGCTTCGAAAGAAAAAAATAAAAGGGGTGGCGGATGAGGTCCTGGTCAGGTTTACCCACTACGCCTGGCCAGGTAATGTTCGGGAACTTGAAAACATGCTGGAGCGGATGGTGATTCTTGCAAACACGGACGTGCTTTCCGTGGCTGATTTGCCGGAGCGCTTGCTGGAAGGCGGAGTCGGCTCGGCCCCGGTCGAGCGGTTTGAGGAACTTCCCGAGCAAGGTTTTTTTCTTAATGATGTGCTTGGCGAATTTGAAAAACGTTTGATCTTGCAGGCCCTTGAACAGACGGGATGGGTTAAGAACAGGGCCGCCAAACTTTTAAATGTGAATCGGACCACTCTTATTGAGAAGATGAAACGATTCAAGTTGGTTTCGTCTTCTGCCGAGGCGTAGAAAAAGGGTGCGCTCCTTTCTTTTGTATGGCGCGTGGCCTGGTAAGCGGCAACAACGCTTGACCCAGACTCCCGTGAAAGAAATCATGAAAAAAATTCATTTACCCCAATCTCTTCTTGCCGTGCCGCTGTGGTTTTTTTTCGGCATTAGCCTTCTGGTGGGAGGAGGTTTGCCGGCACAGAGTTGGGCCAAGGAGGACGTGCCTCCGCCTCCCCCGCAGGCCGCAGTGCCGGTGGAGACACCCGCAGAGGTCTGGCAGGAGGCGGTGGAGGCGGCAAAGGGCGGGGATTTGGCCAAGGCTGCCCAGGCGTATCAGCGGTACTACGATAAATTTCGTGAAACGGACCAGGCGGAAGAGGCGCTCTGGCAGGCAGCGCAAAGCCTGAAGCAGTTGACCCTGAAGAGCGCAACACCCGAATGGAACAGGGTTCGCGATGTTTTTCGGAGATACAGCGCTGATTTTTCAAAGTCAAAAAGAGCTGACGAGGCGTATTTTGAGGTTGGATACGCCCATTACCGGATGCGTTTCTATCGTGAGGCGCTCATCTACTTCAAGCTCTTCTTCGAACGTTATCCCAACTCTCCCCTGCGGGATCGGGCGCTGCTGGCGAAGGCGGATACGCTTTATGCCTTGGGGCGGGTGTCTGAAGCACTGGACATCTATAAGAAAGTTTCGGAATCCGGAGGTGAGGATGTCAGGGCCAAGGCTTTGATGGGTTTAGGAGAAATCATGGCCGCCAACAAGGATCCTGTCGGGGCCTTGCAAACTTTTGCCACTCTTTTTGAGAAATATCCGGATTATCACCATCGGGACCCGGAACTGTTGCGTAAGCTTGGCTTGGTTTATTTGCGGTTAGGCAAGGAGAAGGATGCCCGGAGATCCCTGTTTCACTATCTGAACCTGGCTGAGAATTCTTTCGACCGGGGGGAGATTCTTTTCGAGTTGGGCGAGAGTTATCTGAGGGGAGGCGATAGGCTTACAGCCCTGAAGCTTTATGAACGTATTCTGGAAGATGGAATGCGTGAGGATCGAGTTGCGGTGTTGGCACGCTTTCGGCGGGCTGAGTACATGGATAGTCCGGAGCGGAGAACGATCAAGGGGCAACTGACCTCAGACCTGACCGATCCGGAAGGGGACAAGCCTTTTTTGGCGGTGATCGAGGCTTATCCCGACGAGCCCATTGCCCAGGATGCCCGGCGCGCGCTGTTTCTTCGCTATCAGGCCCGCAATAACGGGGAGTCCGCCGCTGATCTTGGCGGAAGTTATCTGCACCATGATAAGCCGGGGCTTGCCTCGGGAAAGAAAGACGATTTTTCCGGCAGGATTTTACTCTACCTCGGGGAAGGGTTTCTGGCGAAGAAGGAATACGAGAAGCTTTACCATTTGTATGTTTCCCAATACCGGCATGTCAGCGGCCTGGACAACGGGCGTTTTCTCTATCTGGTCGGGCAGGCGCTCGAGGCCTTATCCTTGCTTGATCAGGCTTCCGTAGTTTATTTTCGGGCTCAGGGGTTGTCCTTGGCCGATGAAGATAAAGCCGATCTCTATAGCCGGAGGACCGAGGTTTATCTTCGCCAGAAAAATTTTACCGCTGCCGACCGGGTGCTTCGCTATGTTCGGGACATCTATAAGGATAGCGAATACCTCGCGGAGTTTGATTACTTGACCGGCAGGCTCAATGAGGCTCAAGGCAAAAAGAACGAGGCTCTCGCCAGTTACGCCAAGGCAACGGCGGCTTCCCCTGTTCCGGCAAAGATAAAGGTCTATGTGGAAGCGCGGTTGCGGATGCTGGCCGCTCTCGGCCTGTATGCCGAGGGGATTGAGGTTCTTTCGCGTTCCAGGCAGAAGCAATGGCTGGAGCCTGAAGCCTTGCAGGGCTGGTATGAAGAGTTTGGTTCGGGGCTGGCCGGCCAGGGTGCCGACTCGGCCATTGACGTTTACTTGGCCGGAGTCAACGGGGATATGCCGAAGGACAGCAAGGCCGCCCAACAGATTCACCTGCAGTTGGGCGATTTGTTCCGTAAGGGGGGGGAGACCGAAAAAGGGCGCGAACATCTTCAAAAGGCGCAGGTCGGGCCGGACGAGCTTCTCAAGAAAAAGGCGAAAATGATCCTGAATCAGATTGAAATTGATCTTGGGAGAAAACCGAGGGGAGGGAGGCGGTGAAAGTGATGGCGGGTACATGCCCTTCAGGCTGGTTCCTGTGATGGAGCAACCGACTTTTGATACCCCGGAGCATTTGCGGGAATTCTTTTTTGCCATGATTGAAAGTCTGCCGGGCGGGATTTTGCTTGCCGACCGGCAGGGAAATCTGCTGGCTGTCAACCAGAAGGCTTCCCATCTTCTCGCTCTTGCAGGGTGTTCTCTCCAGAACAAAACCTGCTGGGGTTTGCTCTCCCAAAAATTCGGACTGAGTCATGAACTGGCGGCCCTAAGTATTTCCGGGGGGCGCCTGCTTTGCGAGATGCAGGCACTCCCTGGCGGGACGGAAAAACGCTGTATCCTCATCAGCCGCAATGATTTGCAAAGCCCATTCTTGCATGTGGCCGGTTTTTTCCTTTCATTAGAGGATGTGACCTTTCCTTCCCTGATGGAGATGCATCTCGACCGGAGTAAACGTTTTGCCGCCATGCAGGAGATGGCGGAGGCCATGAGCCAGGAATTGAAAAATCCCTTGGGCAGTCTTGAGCTGTATGCCTCGATTCTCAGACGGGAGTTGGCCGGCGACCCGGACAATGAGCGGCTTGCGGCCCGGATGCTGGGGGCGGTGCGCACCATGCATCATTTGCTCGACAATTTCGTGACCTTTTCCGGATTCCCGGTCCCGCGGATGAAGGAGCTGGATATGGTTGCACTGCTCAAAAAAAGTATGGAAACTCTCCGTGAAATGGCTGCGGAGCATGGTATACTCATGGAGAGTCGCATTGAGGCGGAACAGGCCTATCTGCTCGGAGATCAGGACTTGATTGGGCAGCTTCTGCTTAATCTTGGTCTGAATGCCATTGAAAGCATGCCGGTGGGTGGGGTGTTTTCCCTGGGCTTGCGAATGCTCCCGCCGGACAGGGAGCATGGCGCCCTGGTGGAAATCAGCGTGCAGGACCGAGGGGTGGGGATTGTCCCGGAAAACCTGCAAAAAATATTTGATCCGTTTTTTTCGACCAAGGGCAGGAATCGTGGGTTGGGGTTGGCCATCAGCCATGCCATTGTCGAGGCGCATCACGGATTGATCAAGGTAGAATGCGGACCGGGTCGAGGCGCCACCTTCAGGGTGTTGTTGCCGGCGGAATCCGGGGCGGCAACAGGAACCAGGCGAAAAAAAGGTGCCAGAGCCGATGTCTGAACAGACGCATAAGATATTGATCGTGGATGACGAGCAGAACATGCGTGTTGCCCTTTTTGAGGCGTTGAGCCGCAATGGGCACGAAGTCGCGGTCGCGGAAAATGGCCGGATGGCCCTGGAGATGATTGCCAGGCAACCGCCTGAGCTGGTGATCACTGATATAAAGATGCCGGGAATGGATGGCCTTGAGCTCTTGCGTCAGGTAAAGGTGCTGCGTCCCGAGCTGCCGGTGGTGATCATGACGGGTTTCGCCACGGTGGATACCGCGGTGGAGGCCATGAAACAGGGGGCTTTTGATTATCTGTTAAAGCCGTTCCCCGTTGAGGTCATTGAAGAAACGGTGGCCAGGGTTTTCGCCCTCGGGCGCAGGTTACCTCAAGCGATTGGCACGCCGGTGCCGCATAAAGCCGGGGAAGCTGTCGCCTTTGAAAAACCGATCATCGGCCAGAATCCCAAGCTGTTGCAGCTCATGGCCCGTGCGAGAAGTGTGGCTTCCAGCAAGGCCACGGTGCTCATCCTCGGTGAATCCGGGACTGGCAAGGAGGTTTTTGCCCGCTTTATCCATCAGGAAAGCGACCGGCGGAACGGACCGTTCGTTGCCTTGAACTGTGCCGCCCTGCCGGAAGGACTCCTGGAAAGCGAGCTGTTCGGCCACGAGAAAGGGGCTTTCACCGGGGCCATTGTCACCAAAAAAGGAAAATTCGAGCTGGCTGACGGCGGCACTTTGCTGCTGGATGAGATCGGGGAGATTCCCTTGCACCTCCAGGCAAAGCTTTTGCGGGTTCTTCAGGAGGAAGAGGTGGATCGGCTGGGGGGGAAAGCCCCTTGCAAGATTGATGTACATGTGCTTGCCACCACCAACCGTGACTTGGAGCAGGCGGTGAAGGATGGGGTTTTTCGACAGGATTTGTACTACCGGCTCAATGTCATCCCCTTGAAACTTCCCCCCCTGCGTGAGAGGAGGGAGGATGTAGCGATGCTGGTTGATTTTTTCATCAGGAAATATGCCGCGCAATATGGCAAGTCGGTGAAAAAACCTTCCTCGGCTGTTTGGGCCAGATTTTCCGACTATGGCTGGCCCGGTAATGTGCGTGAGATGGAGAACCTGATTGAGCGGGCCATGCTTCTTTCTCAGGGGGCTGAGCTTGAGCTTTGGGATTTCTGGGATGATGTCGAGCCGCCATCCTTGAGTCAAGCCCCATCGACCGTTGTTTCTGCTCCCGAACATTCCGCGGTGGCGGCGGCTAATACTTCGGCGGCTGTGGAAATCGGCTCGCAGACCCTGCGGGACGTTGAGCGTCAAATGATCCTGCAGGCCTTGCAGGCAAACGACAATAATCGGACACATGCGGCCGAGATTCTTGGGATCAGTGTCCGCACCCTGCGTAATAAATTGCATGAATACCGTTCCCAAGGCATGATGATCGACTAACCCCCTTGGCTTGGTCGGTGACGGTCCCTGTTTTTGGTGTTATTATTTTTTGTTTTTGATTTCAGCATGTTGTCTTGGTTGTGTCCTCGTCATGCCGCAGATTTTTTCCGGCGGCACCCTTCTGGTGATTTCTTTCCTGTGTGTAAAAACGGTTCTCTGCTGGTTTTTTCTTCCCTCGGTGAAATAATTTGTTTGGGAGTGGCATTTTTTTTGCATGATAATCTGGCAGGTTGTGTGGCTAAGAATAAGGAGAATGCTATGCCCATAAATAAATTGTTCGACGGCAACATTGAAACCATGCGTAAGGCGCTTACCCTGCGTCAGGAGCGGCAGGGGCTTATCCAGTCCAATGTCGCAAATTTGGAAACACCGGGCTATACGGGGCAGGATTTTAATTTTGCCAAGGTCATGCAGAGTGTGATGAGCGGCCAGGGGGAGTTGGCGAGAACAAACAAGGGGCACATGCAGCTGGATGCCATGGAAGCCAGCAAAACCAGGGAATTCGCCAGTGAGAAAAGACCGGTGGACCTGGATCAGGAGATGGTGAAAATGGCTGAAAACCAGCTGATGTTTCAGGTGATTGCCAAGAGTATAGGAAAAAAATTTGATGGACTGCGTTATGCCATTGACGAGGGAGGTAAATAACGGATGGATACTTTAACAGCCATGCAGATCAGCGGCTCCGCTCTCAAGGCGGAGAGGGCCCGACTCAATATCGCGGCCATGAACCTGGCCAATGCCAACACCACCCGGACCATGGAAGGCGGACCGTATAAGGCGAAGTCCGTGGTCTTTGCGGCCAAACCCGTCGAAGGGGTGAATTTTCAGGATGCGCTCAACTCCACCACCGAGCGTCTCAGAAAGGTGGAGGTGGTCCAGATCTCCGAAGACAAGGCCCCGTTCAAGGAGGTATATGATCCTTCCCATCCAGATGCAGATGAGAACGGAGTGGTTCGTTTTCCCAATGTCAACGTGGCTGAACAGATGGTGGACATGATGAGCGCCAAGCGATCCTATGAAGCCAACGTTACGGCCCTGGATGCTGTCAAAAATATGGCACTTAAGGCCTTGGATATCGGCAGGTAGTTGCCGGCGTAAAATGTGTGTTGTTAATTGTGCGGCAAACCGTAAGCAATTGGAGGTAAACAGATGAAAGAGGTAACCATGCAGCCGGTCACTCTGCCCGGATTATCAGCGGTCAAATCCCCCGGAGCGCCAGGTGTTGGGGGGGCTGGTTTTTCCGAGATTCTCAGCCGGTCGATCGCCGAGGTAAACGGCCAGAGCCAGGAAGCGGATCTGCTTGTTAAAGGGCTTGCCGCCGGGGAACATGCCAACATTCATGAAACCATGATTGCCATGGAAAAATCGGGCATCTCCTTTCGGATGATGACCCGGGTGCAGCAAAAGGTCATTGACGCATATCGTGAAGTCATGAGGATGCAGATTTAGCAGCGATGGTTATTTCGTAAGGCTCCTAAAACTCGTAGGGAAAGGAACAGAACATGGCTACTCCTAAAGAAATTCTTGAGCAGATCGCTTCCATTGTCAAGGGGTTGAGTATGACCCAGAAAATACTCGGCGCCGTGGTGATTGCCGTGGTGGTAGGCGGACTGTTGAGTCTGACTACCACCAGCAAGGATGCCTCCTACAAGGTCCTTTTTTCCGGACTCAACCAGGAAGATGCAGGGGAGGTTGTGGCGAAACTCAAGGAGCAGCGCATCCCGTACAAGTTGTCCGATGATGGCGGGGCCATCCTGGTTCCGGCCACGCAGGTGTATGAAGTCAGGTTGACCTTGGCTGGCGAGGGCTTACCCAGGGGGGGCGGCGTTGGTTTTGAGATATTCAACCAGACGAGCTTCGGTCAGACCGATTTTGTCCAGCGGTTAAACTATCAGAGAGCTTTACAAGGAGAGCTGGCAAGAACCATCAGGAATTTTCAGCAGGTCGTTGAGGCCAGGGTTCATATCGCTGCTCCTAAGGAATCGGTGTTCATCGAGGATGAGAAGCCCCCCACCGCCTCGATCAGCGTCAAGCTGCGCGGTCGGGAAAAACTCAACCAGCATGAAATCCAGAGTATTGTCAATCTGGTGGCCAGCGCGGTTCCCGGGCTTACCACGGAGAATATTACCCTGGTCGATACCTCCGGCCGTCTGCTTTTCCGGAAACAGGCGGAAGGAGAGGGGGTACTCACCGGAAATCAGTTGGAGTACCAGGTGAAAATTGAAGACACCCTGCGGCAGAAGGTCGAAACCATGCTGGAGGAGGTGGTTGGGGTTAACCGGGCCAGGGCGCGGGTTACGGCGGAGATAGATTTTAACAAGGTTGATCGGACCGAGGAAAGTTTTGACCCCGAGGCCCAGGTGGTGCGCAGCGAGCAGATGCTCACGGAAAACGATCAGCGTGGCGGCCCGACTCCTGAAGGAATTCCTGGGGTTAAAGGCGAGCTTGCCACCTTTGCCGAGGAGGGTGGGGAAGGAACGGCCGCAGGCGGATACAATCGCAACAATGTTACCCGAAATTACGAGATCAGCAAGCAGGTCAAGCACACTCAGGAAAAGGGCGGGTCCGTCAAAAGATTGTCCATTGCCGTAATGGTTGATGGTTCCTACGAAAAGAGCGTTGACAAGGATGGAAAGACAAGTCTAAAGTACCAGGCGAGAAGCCCTGAAGAAATGCGGAATTTGGAGAAGTTGGTCAAAAATGCCATTGGCTATAGCGAAGACAGGGGCGATCAGGTGGAAGTTGCGAGCCTGCCCTTTGCTCTCTCCTCCGTTCCCGAGCCGGAGGTAGATGCCATGGAAAAATGGAAGGCAATGTCGGAATGGCTGGCCATGCCCTTGGTCTATCTGCTGGTTACGGTGATGGTGATCCTTTTTGTCATCAAGCCGTTCTTGAAACTTCTTGCCGCCAAACAGTTGGAGGCCGGCGCTGCCGGAGCCGTGGCCAAGCTTGGTGGGCATGTTCCCGCAGTTGGTGGAGTTGCAGGCGAGGAGGAAGATCTTACCCTTTCTCCGCGAGGGCTCACCGATCAGGAGCGGATTTATCGCCTGGCCCAAAGCGATCCCGACCGGGCTGCGGATTTAGTGCGGCGCTGGCTGCGTGAAGAGGGGTAATCCATGAGCAAGGGTGAAAAAAAGCCCGGTGAATCCCTCACCGGGCCCGAGAAAGCAGCAGTCTTTCTGCTCACCGTGGGCGAGGATTTTGCCGCCCAGGTTTTCCAGAGGCTCGATCCAGAGGACATCAAGCAGGTTGGCAGGCAGATGGCCAGGATCGACAAGGTCGATAAAGAGGACCTGAACGCCTTGGTCAATGAGTTCAAGAGCGACAGCGGTGACACGGACATCTTTCTTTCCGGCAATGAGCTGCTGGAAGGCGCGTTGAAGCGGGCGATGTCCAGTGACAAGGCCACCGAGATCCTTGAAGAGATCCGCTCCGACTGGAAGCTGACCCTTTTTCAGAAAGCGAGAAAGCTCGAACCCAAGGTTCTGGTCAACTTTCTGCGCAACGAGCATCCTCAGACCGTGGCGTTGGTCCTTTCTGTTCTGGAGCCGACCCAGTCGGCCCAGATTCTCATGGAATTCAGTGAGGAGGTTCAGGTGGAGGTCATGATGCGCATGGCGGAACTTGACAAGGTAAGTCCCGAGATTCTTGTGGATGTGGATAGGGTGTTGCAGGACGAATTGCTTTCCGTCGAAGGCATGGAAGGTCAACGTCTCGGCGGGGTGGAGGCCGTGGCGGAAATTCTGAATAATGCCGATCGTGGTCTTGAGGCGTCAATCCTCGAAGGGATTGAAGAGCAGCGCGAAACCCTGGCCGATGAAATCCGCAGACTCATGTTTGTCTTTGAGGATCTCATGACCGTGGATGATCGGGGTATTCAGACAATCCTCAAGGAGGTCAGCACCGACGATCTCAAACTGGCCCTCAAGATTGCCTCTGAGGAGCTCAAGACAAAGGTGTTTGGCTGCATGTCTTCTCGGGCCGTGGAAATGCTCAAGGAGGACATGGAAATCATGGGCCCGACCCGAGTAAAGGATGTCGAGGCAGCCCAGCAGGCCATAATCAAGATCGCCAAGCGGTTGGAGCAGGAAGGCAAGATCCAGCTCATGAGCGGTGGCGGCGGCGAGGACGAATTTGTCTAAGGTTATAAAATTACAAGGGGATCGCGTGGTGCAGACCGCGCCAAGCATGGATACGGAAGAGTTTCTCTCCTTTGAAGACTTCTGGCAGGCCAAGCCCGGCAGCGTTGAAGCCAAGGAGCTTGAAAAGCCGAAGTCTCCGCAGGAAATTGCCATGGAGGAAGCTGCGGAGATTCTTCGCCAGGCCGGGGATCAGGCGGAAAGCCTGAGGCAGGAGGCCTATGACCAGGGTTTTGCCAAGGGTGAGGCTGCAGGCAAGGCGGCAGGTTTGGCCCAATATGAGAAGCAGCAGGAAGAGCTTGGTGCGCTGTTTACCGCCCTGAATGGGGAGCGGGAGTCGGTTCTTCTGCAACATGAGGAGAGTATGCTCGCTCTGATCACCGCCATGGTGGATCGGCTGGTGTACCACGAGGTTTCCGTGAATCCCCTGGTTATCCAGGCCTGCCTCAAAAAAGCCATGGAATTTGTGGTGGAAAACTCCACGGTGCAGATCCATCTGCATGGTGATGATTTCGGGCGGTTGAAAAAGGCAAGCCTGGAGAATTCTCGCCTGATCGAGGGAAAGAACCGGATTCAGCTTGTCGAGGATCCGAACATTGACGTGGGCGGCTGTTTTCTGAAAACAGATTTCGGTGAGATCGACGCGACCATGGAAAACTGCAAGACAAGGCTGTATGCCGCGGTTGAACAGGCTTTTCTCGCGGCGTTAGCCGCGGACAAGACAGAGATGTAAGAAGATTGAGGGCTGACGGTTTTTAGTCGTTTACTTTCAGCCTTCAGCCTAAACATCTTCAGTCTGAACAATTACCAAAGGTAATAATTCCATGAACCTTTCCCGCTGTCTCCATGTTGCCCGGGATACCTCGCTGGTGAGCGTCGGCGGCCGGGTGAATCAGGTCATCGGCATGGTTCTGGAGAGTCTGGGGCCGGGTATTCCGGTGGGCAGTATCTGCGAGGTTTCGGTTTTCAAGGGCAAGGGTCAGGTGCTGGCCGAGGTGGTTGGCTTTCGGGAAGGCAGGGTTCTGCTTATGCCCCTGGGTGAGATGCGCGGGGTTGAGCCGGGCAGCGCCATCCGATTGGTGGGCGGGCAGGCCGGGGTGCCGGTGGCCGAGTCCCTTCTTGGTCGGGTTATCGACGGCTTGGGTAATCCCATGGACGGCAAGGGTCCTCTGCGGCCTGAGACACATTATCCTCTCTACGCCGACCCCCTGAATCCCATGGAGCGGGAGCGTATCCTTGAACCGGTGGATGTGGGGGTGCGGGCGATCAACGGTCTGTTGACCCTGGGCAAAGGCCAGCGTATCGGGATTCTTGCCGGTTCCGGGGTGGGAAAAAGCACCTTGCTCGGTATGATCGCCAAGCATACGGCCGCCGATATCAGCGTTATCGCCCTCATCGGTGAGCGTGGTCGGGAGTTGAAGGATTTTATCGAGCGGGATCTCGGTCCCGAAGGGCTGGCCCGTTCCGTGGTAGTGGTGGCCACTTCGGATCAGCCGCCCTTGGTGCGGATGCGCGGGGCCTATCTCGCCACGGCCATTTCCGAGTTTTTCCGGGATAAAGGCCGCGACGTGATTTTGATGATGGATTCCGTTACCCGTTTTGCCATGTCCAGCCGGGAGGTCGGTCTGGCCATCGGCGAGCCGCCCACCTCGCGCGGCTATACTCCCTCCGTGTTCGGGCAGCTCCCCAAATTGCTGGAGCGGGCCGGCACCTGCATGGGCAAGGGGAGTATCACCGGCATTTATACGGTACTCGTGGAGGGTGACGACATGAACGAGCCCATCGCCGATGCGGTGCGGTCCATCGTTGACGGCCATATTATTCTGAGCCGCGATCTGGCGAGCCGGGGACATTACCCGTCCATCGAGGTCATGGGCAGCGTCAGCCGGTGCATGACCGATGTGGTGCCGCGGGAGCAGGTGCGCATCGCCCATAAATTCCTGGAGGTCATGTCTACCTATCGCCGCTCGGAAGATCTGATCAATATCGGCGCCTATGCCAAGGGCAGCAACCCGAAAATAGACAACGCCATTGCCATGATTGACCGGTTGAACGGCTACCTCAAGCAGATGGTGGAAGAAAAGGTTTCCTTTGCCGAAAGCGCCCGGCAGCTGGCGGCGATTTTTGCTGATGACAAGAGCACTTAGAGCAAGGTCCACTGAGAGGGAGTAATGGCCTATCATTTTAAGCTTGAAACGGTTCTGGGATTGCGCCGGAATCTGGAAGAACTTGCCCAGCAAAAATTGGCCAGGGAGCTCACGCTTCTCGAGGAGCGGAAGTTGCTGCTTGCCGCACTGAAACAGCAACGGCAGGAATTGATTGCCGAGTTTGAAGAAGAAAAACACCGGCAGATGCCGGCCTCCTTTTTTGCTTTATACATGGAAGGTATTTTTCGCAAGGAGCAGGAGGTCGCGGCAGGGCAAGCCCAGGTGGAAGCTCAGCAGAAGGCTGTTCTTCAAGCCAGGGAAGAGCTGGCGGGTAAGGTGCGGGACAAAAAGGTCATGGAAAAGGCCAGGGAGCGGGATTATCAGAAATTTCTGCTGGCCGGATTAAAGAAAGAGCAGAACGAGGCGGACGAGCAGATGGTGCTTCGTTTCGGACGCAAGGGAAATCTCCAATGAGCAGGAATAGGGGTGGTCTGGCCCCCTGGACGGGATTATGAAAATGCGCAAGCGCAGGTCCGTGATACAAATTCTCATCGTGCTGTTGACTCTGGCGGTAACCATCCCCGCTTTTACCGAGGAGAAATCCCCGGTGAGGCTCACTTCCCAGGAGATTTCCGTTTCCGCCGCATTGAAGGAGCGTGAAGAGGCGTTGGCCGCAAGAGAAAAGGCGTTGGCTGCGAAGGAGAAAGAACTCGCCGCCCTGAACAAGGAGGTGGACGAAAAATTCACCCAGCTCAATGCCTTGCAGGAAGAACTCAAGGGTCAGCTTGGCCGGGCGGGCAAGGGTAAGGATCAGCAGTTTAAAAATCTGATCAAGGTCTACAGCGCCATGAGCCCGTCCAAGGTGGCTCCCTTGCTTGACAAGATGGAAGATGTTGAAGCGGTGGAGATCCTGAGGGCCATGAAGACCGAGGCGGTGGCAAAGATCATCCCAAAATTGAGTCAGGATAAGGCGGTACGGGTGAGCAGGCTTCTTGGGTTGCCCTGAGGAGAATTGTTCGATTCAGTTGCTTTGGTCGTAACGCCTCCTGTCTCGCAGGAGGGGGACCTTGTGAATATATAACTGCTTTTGATTTTTCAGCCTTCCGGTGTTTAGCCGGGGGGCTTTTTTTTTGTCTTGTTTGGGTCAAATCTGACGTTTTACGTAGTGGGGGGCTTTCGGACGAGGGAAACGCAAAGTTGTTATTCCCGCGTTTCCTCGCCACGGTATTATTCCTTTCTATGCTTCTGTCTGTCAATCCTCGGCAATTCTTTCCCAACCCTGGGTCCTCGTCACACCATTTTTTGTTACGAAGGAATTCTTTTCCTCTCTTGCGGCGCTGGAGGGCATTGTCTGGATGTATCCTCGGTTCTTTCTGTTTCTTAACTAGTTGTTTTTGTGTTGTTTTGGTGTTGTTTGTGGCGGATGGTTTCGGAGTGGCACACCTTTTGCTTTAGCTGGTTGACAAGCGCGCTCCAGTCGGGCGCGACATGAAGATCAACCTTACAGCGAGGAGTTCCCCGTGGACGCACTTATGATTCCCATTGTGCAGGCCCCGAAGGCCCAAGTAGCGGCGGCGGTTGCGGTGAAAACCCCCGCCGGCAAGAAAGCCGGTTCGAATTTTTCCGATTATATGGAAAAGAAAATGGCCACGGAACGCCGGGGAAGGAATAATCTTCTCGGTGTGTCGCAAGATAAG
>DUZW01000011.1 GCA_013349295.1 Deltaproteobacteria bacterium | reverse complement strand
GGCAATTTGCCGGCCGCTACCTGGAGGCTCCCTTTTTTTGTCCATCCAAATAGTACATTAATTGAGGGTAACTTTATATATCCTCTCCGAGATTGCCCGTAATGTAAGGCTTTACACATTCTGATAATTATGAAGGGAGAAATGAAATGAAAAAAATGATTTTCATACTGTTTTGTGTTGTAACCTCTGCTTCCAACGCGCTGGCACAAACCCCCAGCTATATGGGTAGATCCTGCTGGAATGTCACAATAACCGACACTACCGTAGAAAACATGCCTGTCCCCACGACATTGGTTATGACGACCGACATCGTCAACATGAGTGAAACAACCTACTCGTTGACCGGTTATGTAACGAATTCTGGGGATAGTCCTGCCATGTATGGCGGGGTTGGACAGATAATTGGGAACACGATATATTTAAGTCTGACTGGCTCTCAGGCCCACTTAACCGGAGGATGGCGAGATAGCTCGGTGTTTCATGGGGAGTTAAGTCTCTCGAACCTCAGCGGCACATTTTATGAAGTGGGGAACGACTTTAATGCAACCACGCGGGCTAGCGACAACGGGCGCTATACTGCCGGAACAATATCGGTCGCGACATGTCCGTAATGTCTGGTTCTGGTCTGGCGGAACGTGGCGGAATTTTTCTAATAAAGCAGGATACCTGTTTTCATTCAGCGTTGTCCGGTAAGGATATTGAGTTGAAATTAAACGAGAATAATATCACTGAAGACGGGACTCGGGGGTAATTCCGTGAGGAAAATTTCGGGACACGGGCAAATTCCCCGGGACAAAATATTAATTGCCGGTGGTTTTCTGGGTAGTTGAATGGATAAGTAGAAAAAAGGGAGCCTCCAGGTGGTGGACAGCTCATAATGAGCGGCAGGGTCGATAAAACGCTCCGAGGCAGACCTGTAGGGGGGCCTCCTATAGCCCCCTGCTGTCTGGATATTATGTGCAGGTCATAACAAACTATTCTTGAGCGTTCCGATATCTCGTTTTTCCGTGATGTAGCGGGTGATGGTGTTGAAGTTTCTGGTGTCGCCCACCATGATGCAGCCGATAATTTGGTTGTTCTCGATGACCAGTTTTTTATAAACGGTGCCGGAGGTCATCACCTGGGATTCATATCTCCCTTCCGCATCGATGTTGCCGGCGGCGGCGAGGTCGATGCCCGCCACCTTGAGGATGTTGCTCATGGTGGTGCCCTGATATGTGGCCTCGCCCCCCGCCATGTTGGTGCCCGCCACTTTGCCCTGCTGCAAGGCTGCAGGCCAGATGCCGGAGACCACCCCCTGATGTTCGGCCAGGTCGCCTGCCGCATAGATCCCTTCGGCGGTGGTTTCCAGCCGGTCGTTGACGGTGACGCCCTTGTCACAGGCAAGCCCTCCGTTCTTCGCCAGCTCCAAATTGGCTCGAACCCCGGCGGAGACGATGACCATCTGGCCGCTCAGGGTTTCGCCTCCTTCGAGGATAATGCCATCGGCCCGGCCATTGCTCCCGGTAATCGTTTTGGTCATGGCCGAGAGGCGGAAGGTAAAACCCATCTCCTCCATACTCTCCTGAAGCCTTTTAGCCCCCTTGGTGTCGAGCTGCCGGGGCAGAAGGCGCGGAAAAAATTCCACCACCGTGACTTTTTTGCCCAGCTTGCGCAGGGCGTTGCCCGCCTCAAGGCCCAGCAACCCGCCGCCGATGAGGATCGCCTCCTTGCTGTTTTCGGCCTGGCTCCGGATGGCTCTGGCGTCTTTGATGTGGCGCAGGCTGAACACGCCACATTGGTCAACGCCTTCGATGGGGGGCAGAAAAGAATGGCTGCCCGCGGCAAGGAGCAACCGATCAAAGGTCAGTTCCTCTCCGTCGGCGGTGAACAGTCGTTTGCCCTTGGCATCGAGTTCGGCGATTCGGGTATTGAGGCGCAGAGCGATCCGCTGGTCTCCGTACCAGGAATCTTTTTTGGCGATGAGTTTGTTTTCGTCGATGTCTCCGGCAATGAACTCGTTGAGTCTGATGCGATAGTAAAAGGGGGTGTCTTCTTCGCTGAGGATGGTGATCCGGCCTGTTGGGTCCTGGTTGCGGATGGATTCAGCAGCGGTTGTTCCGGCTACGCCGTTGCCGACGATGAGATAGGTTTTCATGGCTGGGTACCTCAGAAGGAGGTTGAAGGGAGGGAAGATTAAAGATATTGTGGCACAGTCCGGAGGGGATGTACAAGTTATTCCCGGAACGAAATCATCAAATATACAAACAAGGAAGGTGTGGGGATGACCCAAAAAGAAAAGAATCGCCTTTGCCCCTGCGGCACGGGGTTGAAGTTTGCCGAATGCTGCGGACCCTATCTTGCGGGTCAACCCGCGCCGACCGCCGAGGCGCTGATGCGCTCTCGCTATACCGGTTTTGCCGAGCAGGATGTCCCCTATCTTCTCCGCTCCTGGCATCGGAGCACCCGTCCGGCCGATCTTGACCTGGACGATCAGGAAGGGTTTGTTTGGCACGGGATCGAGGTGCTGGAGACCGAGGGCGGCACCGCAGGCGAGCAGGCCGGGGTGGTGGAGTTTATTGCCAATTTTTCCGGGCATGGCCAGGATCACCGGCTGCATGAGCGGGCCAAGTTTGTCTGTGAAGAGGGGCAGTGGTTGTACGTGGACGGCAAGGTGAACCCGGGTCGGGTTCCGGTAACCAGCGAAAAGATCGGCCGTAACGAACCCTGTCCCTGCGGAAGCGGGAAGAAGTATAAGAAGTGCTGTCAGCCCAAATAAAGCGAAGCGCTTCCGGGCCCCGGCTTTTGCCGGAGCCCGGAAGCTGGATGTATCGATTGTTTCTGTAGGTAAGCCCTCGCCCGGACTCCGGCGACTCAGGCCTGAAATCCTACGCCAGGTAATCCTTCAGCTTTTCCAGAAGGCTTTCGGGCAGATCCTCATCGTACATAAAGGCCTGGGCCTCTTCCCCGGTGATCCGGCTCTTGATCTCCAAGGGCAGGGAGCGGAGGATTTCCACCCGCTCCGGGTTGGGCTTTTTTTTCTCGGCAGAGTTGTCCATATTGTATCCTTGTGGTGTGCGGGTGGGTTAAGAGCGCCAGATGACCCGGCTCTCTTTTCTGGCCGGAATCTTGAAATAAGGAAAGCGTGGGTAGCCGAAGATCATCGCCCCGTAAGGGAGGTGCCCCTCGGGCAGGGCCAGGGCGTCGAGCAGGGGCTGGTACCCGGCCGCGGCGGCGCTCATCAGGATGCCGGCCCAGCAGGTGCCGATATCGCAACTGGATGCAGCCAGTTCAAAATAGTTCAGGGCGATGGTGCAGTCGATTTCCGGCTTGAGGGCCTCCTTGTCGGCGTGGGCCACCAACAGATGGGGCGCGCTGCGCAAGACCATGTCCTTGCCCTGGTCCCAGGCCGAGACGATGCCGGGATAGGCGGTGCCGGTCCGGAGCCAGTCCACGACCAGTCCGGCCAGACGGCGGACCTCTTCGGGATTTTCCACCACCAGCCAGTGCACCGGCTGTTTGTTTTTGGCGGACGGAGCCCAGCGGCACAGGTCGAGGATCTGGGCGATATGGGGCCGGGGTATGGTTTGCTGCTCGTAGGTCCGGATCGAGCGCCGGCCGGTGAGAAGCTGTCCGGTTTTCTTGAGGGTCGGCGGGGATCCGTTGCCGATGGGCTGGAAGTCGTCGCGGTTCATGCCCGCAAGGGTCAGGGCATCATGGGGGCATACCGCCACGCAGTGCCCGCACTGGATGCAGAGGCGGGCTGCCGCCGGGCGGATGTCCGGGAATCCCTCCTCGCCTGTCAGCGAAATTAGGCTGAACGGGCATTCCGCCACGCAGATCCCGTCTTTTTTACATTTTGTCCGGTCGATGGTAATCATGCTCATTGGTTCGCTCCTATGAAAAAATTTTCTTTACCATAAGCATCCTTCCGGTGATGCGCAAACTGTTTTACCCTCGGCAGGGGCAAGGAGGGGATATAAAAGAAAAAGTCAAGAAAATTGGGTAGATATTGCCATTGTGAATGGGTATAGTTGAAAAGATGTCCGGGCCGCTGATCAATGGAGACCGGAACCGATTTTGGGAGCAGGCAAAGGGGAGAATATGGAGCAAATACGAACATACGAAAAACTTGATAGGCCCGAGGTGCTTGCCGCGCTGTTTTATCCCCGCAAAGATACGACACCGCTGCCTGTCGGTGCCCAGGACCACGGGATAGAGGTTGAGCCAGGGGTGGTGCTCGGGGCCAGATTTTTTCTAGCCGCCGATCCGGCTGCGGTCAATCTTCTTTTTTTTCACGGAAATGGCGAGGTGGTCAGCGATTATGACGATGTCGGCCCCCGGTACAATGAGCAGGGCATCAATTTTTTGGCCGTTGATTATCGTGGTTACGGACAGAGTACCGGCGCTCCCACCGTTGCCGCCATGGTCCGGGACGCGCACCGCGTTTTGGCCTGGGTACGGGCTTGGCTGGCCGCTGAAGGGCGCACCGGCCATCTGGTGGTGATGGGCCGCTCGCTGGGCAGTGTCTCGGCCATTGAGTTGGCGGCCTCGGAAGAAGCGGTTGCCGGGCTCATTGTTGAGAGCGGCATTGCCGAGACCCTGCCGCTTTTGCTGGGCCTCGGTCTTGATGTGCGGGCGATGGGCATTGCCGAGGCCGACGGCTTCGGCAATCTGCAAAAAATTGCCCAGGTGCAAAAGCCCACTTATATACTCCACGCCCAGCATGACCAGATCATTCCCATCATTCTGGCTGAAGAGCTGCAGAGTGTCTGCGGGGCGCGGAGCAAGGAATTCCAGATGATTCCCGGCGCCGATCACAACAATATTCTGGCGCTGACCGGAAAGCATTATTTTCAGGCGATTAAGCAATTTCTAAAAAGAGTCGGCAAATCCCACGGACCAAAACGATCCGGGATTCGCGGTTGATAAACCCGGGGGGGGATATGGCAAAAGGCAGACGCCAGGCGAATCGGGGTGGCAGCACCGCGTTGCGGCGGTTTGCTTTCGCGGTCGGGCTGACGGCGGTCGGGGCGGTGGCCGCTGGGCTGTATGAGCCGGGTGCCGACTATGCCGGCCCGGCTATGATCCTTGCCGCTCTGGTCCTGATCTTTGCCCTGTTGGAGATGCGGCAGGGAGGGGCGGATTCTCCGTCGGATTTTTCTCTTTTCGGCACTGCCGGACCTCTGCTCTGGGTCGTTGCCGCCTGGATTTTTTTTCGCGGTTTCGGGACGGTTGTTCCCCAGTTGATTCTGGTCCCGGTCGGACTCATCGGCTGGTTGGCCATCAGTTTTCCCCTGCAGGCCTTGCTCGTCCCTTTCCTGGCCGTGATCGGGATGGAGGCAGGATTGTGGGGGCTGGGCTTTCAGGAAACGGCAGGGCTGGCAGGGAATCTGGTCGGTTATGCCGCCGCCGGGGCGGGGCTCAGTATTTTCATGAGCAGCAAGGCCTACCGCCGGCGGATGCGGAAGGCCCTGATCCGGGCCAAAAGGGATACCGCCAGCCGCCAATATGCCCGGGACCTTGGGCTGTTTGCCGATATGCCCGGCATTCTCAATGTCTTGCCGGATTACGACCTCATTGAAGACCCCGAGGCCGGCAGTCAGCCCGCAGTGGAAAGTATCACCGCCTCCTTTGACCTGCAACTCGAACTCATTCGCCAGACCATGGCGTTATCGACGGTGGCCTTGCTGTGGCCGGACCCGGAGGGGTATGAATACCGGCTGCGCAGCATCGCCACCATCAGGAAAGACATCGCTCCCGGACCGTTTCCGGTCGGAGTAGGTATCACCGGGGCGTTGCTTGGGGCGGAGGAGCTGGTGGGCCTGGCTCCGGCAACCCCGTCATTGGGGGTGCCTTATTATCTGAAGCAGACCGAGGTGGGAGGGATTCTCGCGGTCCGTCTTCCCGATGATGCCGATGAGTGGCTGGGGTTTGACGACAAGAAAATCGCCCCGGTTCTCTGTGTAGATCGTCCCGGGCAGGAGCTCTGGACAGAGAAGGAAAAAGAGACCATGGTTCTGGCCGCCCGGAAGCTCGTCCTCGACGTGACCATGGGCAGGCAGTTTCAGTCCATGGCCCATGAGCGCAGCGCCATCCAGCGGGTCTGTTTCGCCATGCGGGAGTTGAACGGGGCCTTGGGGCTTGAACAGGTTTTGCAGGCCACCATCAAGGCGGTGCGGACTCTGGTGGCGGCGGATTTCATCTCCATCAGCCTGGCTTGCGGAAAAGGGCATTGCGTGGCTCTGGCCGAGGGCGAAGGAGCAGAGCAACTCGTGGGCCGGGAATTTTCCACGGAAGAGGGGCTGGTGGGGCAGGTGCTCAAGATCAACCGGCCTCTGCCGGCCAAGAGTCAGTGTCATGGTCCGACCCAGGTTTTCGGCCACGACCATCTGCTCATCGGTTACAATTCGCTTCTGGTTCTGCCCCTGCAAAAGGAAAAAGGGGAGGCGGCCGGGGCGCTTACCGTTGCGGTGAAAGAAGCGAAGGTCTTCACCAAGGCGCGGCAGGAGATTCTGGAACTCATTGCCGCCCAGGTGGCGGTCAAGATCGGTCTGGGCCACGCCCATGAAGAGATCAACCGGCTGGCCACCATCGACGGACTCACCGGCCTGATCAACCACCGCACCTTTCAGCACGGCTTCGAGGTCATGCTCGGTCGGGAGGAGCGGCGGTCCGGCTCCTTGAGTCTTTTGCTCTGCGATATCGATCATTTCAAGAAGATCAACGACAGTCATGGCCATCCCTTCGGCGACAAGGTTCTCCGGGAGGTGGCCGGTATCCTGCGGAGGGCGGTGCGCGGCGTGGATCTGGCGGCCCGGTACGGCGGCGAGGAATTTGCCCTTGTCCTGGAAGGTTCCGGCGAGAAGGGCGGTGCGCAGATGGCCGAACGAATCAGGCAGGAGATCGAAAAAATGGTGCTTCATAACGAAAGCGGGCCGGTGCGGGTCACCTTGTCCTTGGGGCTTGCCGTCTATCCCGAGCACGGCGCGGACAAGGAATGCCTGATCAGGCGAGCCGACCAGGCACTGTATCGGGCCAAAAAACAGGGCCGCAACCGGGTGGTGGTCTGGCGGGAGGAATGATCCGGCTGATCGCCTCCGGCGGTGCGGGCGCGAGGCGTTCAGCGCGCGGGATGGGTGCTGCTTTTTTCTTGAGTGAATTTTCAATCCATACAGCTGGTTAACTGGTAAGCAGCATAATCGCGACCACGGCGCAGAGCATGCCTAGAAGCTGTTTGGCGGTGATGGGTTCGTGCAGGAAGATCGCGGCAAGCACGATGGTGATGATGGGGTAGAGGGCGGTCATGCTCACCACCACCGAGATCTTTCCCCGGCTGGCGGCGGCAAAAAAGAACAGGGTGCCGACCATCCCGGCCACCCCGGTGAGTACGGCAAAGAGGATGCCCTTTGGGTGGGTTTCCGGGTGGAATCCAACGGCGCAGAGGGTGACAAGGCCGACCAGCATGGCCCCGGCTATTTCGTAGATCAGGGCGCTGGTGGGGTTGATATAGCTTACGGCCAGTTTAGGGAAAAACCCCCAGAGGCCGTAAATGATCAGGGCGGCAGAGGCGGGGATCAGCCAGCTTTCCATGGGGGGACTCCTGTGGGGTGGGCAGCTTGTGCCTTATGGTTCGGAGTCTTGCTCCGCGCGCTTGCCTCCGGTTTTTTGTCGGAAAGACAGCAGCGACCACCGGCGGACCAAAGATACAATTAAAGTCTAGCGGTGATTGCCGGGCTCGGCAAGTTTTTTTGCCTTGTGGGCCACGTGCCGCAGGAGGAGAGTAGATATGCCGAAATTGAGAGAATCCGTAGGACACAGGTATCCGCGGGCGACGAAGTGGGCCGCTGTTCGCAACGGGCAAGCGCGCTTGCTATTCACGGGCAGGGAGCGGTGGATGGCCTGCCCGGCAGAGTCGGCGCTCTGCCTCGACTCCCTGGGCCGCAAGGGATAGGTGGCCGATGCTTTTCAATACCTTTGTTCATATCCCCGGAATAGGCGAGACCACGGAGCGGCGGATCTGGCAGGCCGGGATCACCAACTGGGACGAGTTCAAGGAACCGTACCCGGAATTTCTCTCCGGTCAGAAGGTCCGGCTCATCAATGATCATCTGGCGCGCAGCCGGGTGCAGTCCGGGCAACAGGCGACCCGTGAATTTTTCCGGCAGCTGCCGGCATCCCAGCGCTGGCGGGTTTTTCCGCATTACCGGGATTCCGTTGCCTATCTCGATATCGAAACCACGGGCTTGAGTTTCACGGACCATTGCATTACCACCATCAGCCTCTACGATGGGGCAAGGGTGTATACTTATGTAGCGGGGGAGAATCTCGCGGATTTTGCCGAGGATATCGGGCGGTACCAATTGCTGGTCACATACAACGGCAAGGCCTTTGATATCCCCATGATCGAGAAGCATTTCGGCTTCCGGCTGCCACAGACCCATATCGATCTGCGCCCCCTGTTGCAGGGGCTCGGCTTTGTCGGCGGTCTCAAGGGTTGCGAGCGGCAGATGGGACTTGATCGCGGCGAGTTGGCCGGGGTGGATGGGTACTTTGCCGTGTTGCTCTGGCGGGAGTATCGCCGGACCGGGGCCAGGCGGGTGCTGGAAACCCTGCTCGCCTATAATGCGGAAGATGCGGTGAACCTCGAGTCCTTGCTGGTGCAGGCCTATAATCTGAAACTGCAGTCCACCCCTTTTGCCGAAAGCCACCGGTTGCCCATGCCGATTTTGCCGGAGAAATCATTTCTGCCGGATATGGAGCTCATCGGCAGACTGCGGGGGGTGGCTTCGGGAATGCTGAAGAAAAGCGGAGAGAGCCCGGCGGGTTGCCGGGCTCTCTCCATGGGGGCGTCACGCGTTTTGTAACAAGGCAGAGAATCAGATACGGTCTATGGGCAGTGCCGCGTGGTTGTGAGGTGAACCGTCCGCTACGGAACGAAATCACCCAGGGTTAAGGTCCCCCCCCCAATCTGGATGTTTTTGCAGGGTGTGCTTGTCTCTTTCTCTTCAAAGGCATAAAAAAACCCATCTCTGTTGCCGGAGATGGGTTGTGAAGAATCCATTTTCTCGTATCGGCAACCCGGCCATCCGCGCTGGCGGATCCGTTGGCTTTGCGTCCCCGAATTACTCCGGGTTTGCCCTTTTCTAAGACAGCATCAAGCTGTACGGCCATAGTGGCACGGGGGGCTGCTTCTGTCAATCTGTTTTTCTCGGCGGAGAGGAGATCAGGTCGAAGAAAGCGCAAAAAAACGCGATTGCGAGAGTTATTGCATTGTAGGCTTTGATTTTGTATTGCTGACCAGTGCTGTTTTCTCGGTTTCACCAGGGCAGCAAGATTGGTTTTTCTCTCCCCTGTGGTACACTGAAAGTTAATTTCTGGAAGTTGCTGCCGTTATACGGCCTGTGAAGGGATTGATCCCAGGTCGGGCCTGTGTCGACGCTGCCGCATGCGGTTCGAGGTCTTCAGCGAGCCTTACCCCTACTGCTTTTGGAGCTGGATTAATCATGGATTTGCGGATTCTCTCCTACAACATCCATCGGGCCATCGGGGTTGACCGGCGGTTTCGTCCGGAGCGCATCGCCACGATTTTGTCCCATTACGACGCCGATATCGTTCTTTTGCAGGAGGTGGACGTGGGAGTGCCCCGGTCGCGGGAATTGAATCTTGCTTTGGAACTGGCTGAGCGTTGCAAGTATCCATACTCTGCCGTGGGTTTGAACGTAAAGCTGCGCAAGGGGATGTACGGCAACGCCACCCTGAGCCGGTATCCCATTGCCAAGGAACGCAATATTGATTTGACCCTTGATGGCCGCAAGGCCAGGGGGTGTCTGTTCACCGAATTGGAGTTGCCCGGTGGGGCCGACACCCGTTTGCTGCCGGTGTTTAACCTGCACCTGGGGCTTTCTTTCAAGGAGCGTCCCCAGCAGGTGGGGTGTCTGGTCCGGACCCCTGAGTTTGTCGGGATTGATAAGGCGCAGCCCTGTTTGGTGGGGGGGGATTTTAACGACTGGTGGGCGCGGATCGCTCCGCTGTTCACCGAGGCCTTGGGCTTTGTCTGCGCAACCAATCATCTGGTTGGTTACCAGAACGCCATTTTGACCTATCCCTCATTTTCTCCCTCCACCGGCCTGGACAAGGTTTTCTGTCGGGGGCCGATCACGGTGCTGGGCAGCAGACGCTGCCGTCTGCGGCTTTCTAAGGTCGCCAGCGATCATCTGCCGGTTATTGTTGATCTGCGGATCGAGGCCGGCGGTGTCAGCGGTTGAGGTGAGAGCAAGGGCAGTGGTGCGAGCACTGAGAAAAAGACGAGGGATGGGGAAGAAAATCCCTGGCGGAGAGTCCTGATGGATCCCTGGGGGAAGGCTTAGGAAAAGCGATAGATGGTTGCGGTTGCCACGGCCCAGAAGAGAATCAGGATCGTTCCCACGGCGCAGGCGGCGCCAAGCAGCCGGTGGCTCAGCAATTCGCGGCGGTTTTCCTGATAGCCCAGGAGTAATCCGCAGAGGATGCCTGCCGCCATGCCGCCGCCATGGGCCCAGTTGTTGATGCCCGGCACGAGCAGGCCGAAGACGAAGATGCTCATGGCCCAGCCGCCGATTTGTTGGTATACCTGCTGGCCATAGCTGCCGCCCCGGCTTTTCCCGTAATAGAGGGCTGCGCCGATCAGGGCGCAGACCGCCGCGGAAGCGCCGATGGTAAAAGGAACCCCTGCCAGGTAGGAAAGCAGAAAGCCGCCGATGCCGCCCAGAGTATAGATGCTGAACATCCGGGCAAGGCCGTATTCCTGGATAACCAGGGGGCCGATCTGCCGCAGGGCGATGAGGTTGAAGATGAGATGCAGCAGGCTGCCGTGCAGATAGCTGGCTGAAACCAGCGACCACCAGCGGTGCAGAACCGCGATGGGCATGGTGCCGCTCGCCCCCAGCAACAGAAGGCTTCGGTTGTCCGGCGAGAGAAAGCCAAAGGGGTTCATGCCCATGGACATGCCCCCCGGGTGCAGGATCAGAGAAAGCACAAAAAGGGCGATGTTGAGGCCGGTCAACCAAGAGAGAAAGAGTTCCGGGCCATGAAACAGGCGGAGGAGCGCGTTGTTTTTCCACCAGGAACCAGGAGACCTGATGCCGCAATACGGACAGCTGGATTCATCCCGGCTGATGAGGCGGCGGCAGTTCGGGCAGAGTTGAGAGGTCTTGTGAGAGGCGTTCATATGGCTGCCCGGCTGATTGATAAGGTAGTTTCCGTTGCCCCAACTAACCACACCTGACCTGAAAAAACCAGAAAAAGCGTGACTGCATGACCTGGGTCATCTGCCGATGAGGGGACCATCATGGTGACGCAGTCTTTTTTTTCCTTGCAGGATTTTTATGGCGGAAGCATCGGCGCCCGACTCGCCGTTGCCCATGGTCTTTATCCGGATTTTGCCCGGGAGCTTGCGCTCAACGAACCGTTTACCCGGATGCTGGCCCAGGCGCTGATTTTACAAAAAGAGCTGGCCCGGATCATGGCCGCCCTTGACCATGGCACCCTCTGCGCCGTCTGTGGCGGCAGGGTCGGGGGCGGCTGCTGCAGCAGCTTCATGGCCGGAGAAAACGATGTGCCCCTGTTGTTGCTCAATCTCCTGGCAGGGGTTGGGGTTGCAGCCCTGCGGGAGGATGCCGAGTGTTGTTTTCTAGGGAAAACCGGTTGTCTGCTTCTTTTTAAGCCCATGTTTTGCCTGAATTATAATTGTAAAGAGATCAGGCAGGGGGCTGCTCCAGCTCAAATGCAGAGGCTGGAGCAGGCTGTCGGCCGTCTCCTCCAGCAGCAGTATGCCCTGGAGCAACTGCTGCTGGATGTGCTTCGGCAGGGGGGGAGGTTGATCGGCTGATTTTTTCGGCTTTCTCTTCCGGCCTTGCTACTATTTTCCCGGACATGCATGTCCCGGAGGGCTTCGTGAAGTTATGGCACAGGATTCACGAAATAATCTGTTGTTGGAAACGGGAAAAAATGATTCTATCGTGATTCGTGTTGATCCGGCTTCCGAGCAAGACCAGAAGCGGATCGTGGAAAAAACAGAACTGTATTCGGAGGAACACAATGGAGTGGCAGTCCCTGGACTGGCAGACCCGCACCACGGTTATGTTTATTGCCTGCGGCGCCGTGATTATCGGAATCAGCATGTTCCATTTGCGTGGGTTGGTTCAGGCAACCCCGCTCATTGCCGAGCGGAGTCAGCGCTATGTGCTCCGGTTTCTCAAGATGAAACGGCTGCTGATGTTCTTTTTCTTGGTCGGCTATGTCGTGGTCGCCATGAGCGTGCTTTTTGGCAGGACAAATCTCGGCATGTTTTCGGTGAGTCTCATCTTTCTTCTTGGCGCGGTGTTTGTGTTTCTCGGCATTTCGCTTCATGCCAGGATCATCAGTGAGATCCAGCAGACCATTCAGGGGCTGTTGCCCATCTGTCTTGAGTGCAAGAGGATCAGGATACCAGGCGCCGATTCCTCCGACCAGGCAGCCTGGAAGGAGATCGAGTCGTACATCTCGCAACGGACAGACGCCAGGTTTTCCCACGGTTTTTGTCCCCAGTGTCTCGACAAGGTCCGTCAGCGCAGAAAATAGGCGCGCACTCCCAGTCATTTCGGATTGAGTGCCGGGTCATCTGCGAAATCCAGCAGCAGTATGCCTTGGAGCGACTGCTGCTGGATTTAAGCAGGCTGGCGACTGTTCTGCCGGTTAGCAGCCTTCTATGGCCTTGGTTTTTTTCTTGGCCGGAGCCGGAGCGGCAACCGGGGCCGGATCCGGCTTCTGATCGGTGGTCGCCGCGGCTACGGTATGGCAGGCGGTGCAATTGGTGGGGCCTTTCTTCCCTTTTACTCCGTCGGTATGGCAGGTCTTGCAGCGGGTATGGAAGACATCCATGCGTTTCTGGAGTTTGACATTGGCAAACTTCTCGGTATGACAGGTTGCGCAACGCAGTCCGTCCGCGTTCGGCAGGGCGGCGATGGCCGCTTCGTTCAGAGGTTGGTGCTTGGCATCGTGATGGCAGGTTGCGCAATCAAGGCCAAGGTTTGTGTGTTTGGCATGGCTGAAGTGGGCGGGTTTCTTGCCGTTGATCACCAGCTCCTGGGTCGGAGCCGTGATTTTTTCTTTTGCCGCTGCAGGGGCTGCATTCAAGTCGGTCAGGGTAATGCTCAGTCCGGCCGCGCACATCATGGCAAGGGCAATCATTGTTTTTTTCATCGTAATTCCTCCTGGTGTTGTTTTTTTCGGCTTCTCGGATCGGTTCCTGGGAAGCCCCTTTCCGGTTGTCTCTAAGTTATCCACTCTCCCTTTGTTTTCCTAGAGGACATGGGGTGATGTCGGGCTACATTCGATACGGGGCGGGGGATGTAAGGGGTTCATGTCTGGCGGTCTCTTTGTTTTCGTTGATTTCCATTGCCTGCGCTTCGGCGGGCGTGGTAGTCTGGCGCGCTATGAAAAAGACGAAAAGGTGCGTTGTTGCGCTTTTGATCCGCCGTTATGTAAAGATAATGCGGACCATTGACAGATAATGATCGGCAGCAGTGTAAGCGGACAGGGAACATGACGCACCAGAAACCAAAGAGAAAAACGGAACTCCTGGCTCCGGTCGGGAGTACGGAGTCATTTTACGCAGCCCTGGAGAACGGGGCCGATGCCGTCTATTGCGGCTTAAAGGAGTTTTCCGCCAGGGCCAAGGCCAAGAATTTTACCCTGCCCGAGGTGGAGAAGATGGCCGGTCATGCCCACCGGCAGCACCGCCACCTCTATGTCGCCCTCAATACCCTCATCAAAGAAAAGGAACTGCCTCAGCTGGTGGGGATTTTGGCCGACCTGGCCGGGATCGGCGTGGATGGGCTCATCATTCAGGATCTGGGGGTCTGGCGGCTGGCCAGAAACCATTTTCCCCAATTGCCCCTGCACGCCTCAACCCAGCTGGCGGTGCATAATGCGGCCGGGGTTGCCATGCTGGAGCGGATGGGGTTCACGCGGGCGGTGTTGGCCCGGGAGCTGTCGCTGGCCGAGATCACTGCAATCCGGCAGCAGAGCACCATCGAGCTGGAACATTTTGTCCACGGGGCACTCTGTTTTTCCGTTTCCGGTCAGTGTCTGTTTTCTTCCGCCGCAAGCGGGTTGAGCGGTAACCGAGGCCGCTGTGCCCAGCCTTGCCGACGTCGCTATCTCAACCGGGAACAGCCGGGCTATCATTTTTCCACCAGCGATTTCTGCGCCCTCTCCATGTTGCCCCAGTTGCTCAAGGCCGGGGTCGTCAGCCTCAAGATCGAAGGGCGGATGAAGAGCGCCGAGTACGTGGCCCGGGTGGTGGCGGCCTATCGACTGGTGCTGGATGCTCCGGAAAGCCGGCGCAAGCAGGCGATGCTTGAGGCGGAGGAACAGTTGGCTCTTTCCTTTGGCCGTGAGTCCACCAAGGGGTTTCTCACCGGTTCCGTCCCTTCGGGGATTGCGGATTCTTCCAAGCAAGGCACCCTGGGCAGGCATATCGGTGAGGTGACTTCACTGCGCGGCGGCATGCTGGGTTTTGTGACCGGCGACCGGCTGCATGTGGGCGACCGGATTCGCATCCAGCCCCAGAACGATCAGGCAGCTACCGGCTTTACCGTGCGGGAGCTCTGGATCGAACAGAAAAAACTAAAAGTGGTCAAAACTGGGGATTTTGTCCGGGTGCGGATTCCCGATAAAGGCGGTTTTTATCAGGTTGGGGACAAAGTTTTCAAGGTGGGGGGCAAGGCCGCCTTTACCATGAGCCCGGAGGCGTGTCGGGCCACTCTGGATCAGGTGGTTGTGCCGGAGAAGAGCCAGACCCTGAAGGAAGAACTGTTCCACGCCAGGAGTCGGGCCCTGGCCTCTTTGTTGCCCGGTGCTTCTCTCCAGGCAGCGGCTGTCCAGATCCTTACCGTGCGGGGCCGAGGCCCCCAGGATCTCCGCGTGCTCGACGAACCGGGGGTTACCGATCTGGAACTGCCTTTGACCCCGGAAACCCTGGCGGCCCTGAAGAAAGTGGACCACCAGCGTGCGGATTGGCAGGGACGGCTCATCTGGGAGATTCCTCCGATGCTTTTCGGAGTCGAGTGGGACGAATACCGACGGGCAGTGCAGATGCTGGCAGGCCAAGGGTTTTGTCGCTTCCGGCTCAACAATCTGGGGCACATTCCCCTGTTTGCCGGCCTCTCCGGGCTGACCCTGCTGGGGGGCTTTCGCTGCTACATCCTGAACAGCCAGGCCGCCCTTGCCTGGCAGGAGTTGGGGCTTGGGGAACTCATTACCAATCTGGAGGACGACCGCAAAAACCTGCAGGAACTCTTTTGCAGGGGGCTTCATCTGCCCTCCTTGGCGACTACGGTCTATGGCCCGCTGCCGGTGATGCTTTCCCGCATCCCGGTTCGTGGGGTGCGGCCCGGTTCGGTGCTGCGGGCGGAAGGGGGCGAGGGGTATCGCCTTACCCAGAGCAATAATCTTACCGAGGTACTGGCGGAGCAGGATTTTTCCCTGCTGGGCCATCTCGGACCACTCAAGTCCATGGGGTGTCCCCGGATCATTGTTGATCTGAGCCATTGCGGGGCTTTCTCTTCCAAGGGTAAGCAGGTGCTGGCCGCCCTTGCTTCGGACCACTCCCTGCCGGAAACCACGACCTTCAATTTTCAGCGCGGCTTGGTCTGATCCATTTTTGAAAAAAACATGGATAGGGCTGAATTTTTTCTTGCAAAGTGAAACAGCTTTTTCTATGTATAAACCCCTATGGTAGGATGGAATCCTGTCATCTTCTGCCTGACGTGTATGGCAATTGTTGTCCGTCGGGTACCTATCACCTGGCCCCGTCTTTACCCTGCGCCTGTCCCCCTCGCGTAAAGCTCCTCGACCATCTGATATCTACCCGGCGATACTGAAAAGTATTTTGGAGGGAATTATCCGATGAGCACCCGTCTGGTTCCGGAGTTTTTTTCCTGTCTTAAGGATGGTTGCGACCGTAAGCAGCTGGGCAAGGAGATCATGGCCGGATTCCTGGTCGGCATTGTCGCCCTGCCTCTTGCCATTGCCTTTGCCATTGCCTCGGGGGTCAAGCCCGAGCAGGGGATCTTCACCGCTATTATTGCAGGCTTTCTCATCTCGTTTCTAAGCGGCAGCCGGGTGCAGATCGGCGGACCCACCGGCGCCTTCATTGTGGTGATTTTCGGGATTGTCGGCAAGTTCGGCTACGACGGCCTTGCCATGGCCACCCTGATGGCAGGGGTGATGCTGGTGGGTATGGGGCTGGCCCGGATGGGGGCGGTGATCAAGTTCATCCCTTATCCCATGACCGTGGGCTTCACCAGCGGCATCGCCCTGATCATCGCCACCACCCAGATCAAGGACTTCTTCGGGCTGACTATTCCCGCGCTCTCCGGCGAGTTTGTCCACAAGATTCTCGATTACGCCCGTCATGCCGATACCCTGAATCCCTCGGCCCTGGTGGTTGGCTTCCTCTCGCTGCTGATCATCATCTTCTGGGGCAAACTGACCAGAAAGGTGCCCGGCTCCATCATCGCCATCTTCATCTCCACCGGTTTGGTCCACTTTCTTGCTCTGCCGGTGGAGACCATCGGCTCGCAGTTCGGCAGTGTGCCCGGCATGCTGCCCATGCCGCGGCTGCCCCACCTTGACTGGGGTATGTTGCCGCAGCTGATCTCCCCCGCCCTGACCATCGCCCTGCTGGGCGCCATCGAGTCGCTGCTCTCCGCGGTGGTGGCCGACGGCATGACCGGCATGCGCCACCGCTCCAACATGGAGCTGGTGGCCCAGGGGGTTGCCAACATCGCCTCGCCTTTTTTCGGCGGGATTCCGGCCACCGGCGCCATCGCCCGGACCGCGACCAACATCAAGAACGGCGGCCGTACCCCGGTGGCCGGCATGGTCCATGCCGTCACTCTGCTTCTGATCCTGCTGCTCTTCGGCCGCTGGGCCGTACTCATCCCCATGCCCACCCTGGCCGCGATCCTGCTGGTGGTCGCCTTTCACATGAGCGAGTGGCGTCATTTCGTCAAACTGTTTCGCGCCTCCAAGTCGGATATCCTGGTGATGCTCAGCACTTTTTTCCTCACGGTTTTTGTCGATCTGACCGTGGCCATCCAGACCGGCATCGTCCTCTCCGCCCTGCTCTTCATGAACCGCATGGCCCAGGTCACCGAGGTGCGCAACATCACCAGCGAACTCAACGAGGAATACACCAAGGAGGATGCCTTGGCCATCGCCACCCGCGAGGTGCCCAAGGGGGTTGAGGTGTTCGAGATCTACGGGCCGTTTTTCTTTGGGGCGGTCACCCAGTTCAAGGATACCCTGAGTATCGTCAAAAATCCGGCCAAGGTGTTGATCCTGCGGATGCGCCATATTTTGACCATCGACGCCACGGCGCAGCAGGCCTTGGAGGAGTTGCTGGTCAAGACCCGTAAGGACGGCACGGCCCTGCTTCTCTCCGGGGTCCGGGTACAGCTTCGGGCCTCCCTTGACCGCAATCGGTTCAGCGAAAAAATCGGACCGGAAAATATCTACACCCATATCGATGACGCCCTGGCCGGGGCCAGGAAGATTTTGGCGGAGCAGGGGGGCAACCCTGAATAACATACAGGCGGCTTTCTCCGCATGGAGAAGCCGCCTGTGGTCTTACTTGTTTTTGTTCAGAGATGATGCGTGGAAGATGATCGGAGGTACTATTGATTAATCCCGGTCCCTGTTGTAGCGGCCTGCATGCCGGTCATGATCCCAGCCTCTTCTGTGATGCCTCCCGCGGTGCGGCTCATCCCAGCCACGATTTATAATCACCGTTTCTCTGACCACCCTTTCCGGGGGGCAATACACCACCGCTCTTTCGTACACCACCGGCCTTTCGTATACTACCGGTCTTTCATACACCACCCGATCTTCATAATCATCTTCGTACCGGTGAATCACCCTGGGCGGCGGCGAGTATACCCTGACCGTTTGGCTTGGGTATTTCTCCATCTCGTTGCCGACCATGTAGCCGAGTACGCCGCCGATGGCGGTGCCGATCAGGGTGCTCTTGGTGTTGCGGCCGATGGCCTGACCGAGAAGGGCGCCTCCGGCCGCGCCGCCCAAGGCGCCGTTTTGGGCGGCGTCCCCGGCCAGGGCGTTTTGGCTGAGCAGTAACATTCCGACACATGTTGCGAGCAGGGTTCGTTTGAGCATATTCCCTCCTTAATGAGAATAAACTTTGTTGGCTGTGGTACGATGGTGCATGCCGCTATTTTCGCTTTCACATTAGGAGGGTTGGTGTATTTTTTCCAGCCGACATGGGGCGTATCCGTGGCAATGTCGACCCGACATCGGGTCGACATTGCCATAATAAACACAAAAAATCAGTGAGTTGACAGGGTGTGCATTTCGGGTCGTAATCCTGGTTGGGAAGAATATTTCCCGGCGGGTACGATGCAAACATTTATTTATAGTAATAATTACTATCTACTTGTGTCGTGTTGAGTAAACTGATATTCTCATTCAAACAAAGGGAGCAACATTTTCCGCAGACAGTTTTTTACAGGGGATGTTCCCGGAAAAAGAAAGAGATAATGATTGGCATTCGGGATGAGTCATCTTGCCGGGTGCATTGGATATAAAAACAGAAGGAAAGGAGAACAAGGATGGGCGAAAACAGCAAGTGCCCCGTGACGGGCAAAACCAGCAAGCCTGTAGCCGGCAGTGGCACATCCAACCGGGACTGGTGGCCGAATCAGTTGAACCTTCATATTTTGCACCAGCATTCCGCCAAATCCAATCCCCTGGGCGAGGGTTTCAACTATTCGGAAGAATTCAAGAAGCTCAACCTGAAGGGTCTGAAAAAGGACCTCTACGCGCTGATGACCGATTCGCAGGAGTGGTGGCCGGCTGACTGGGGTCATTACGGCGGCCTCTTCATCCGAATGGCATGGCACAGCGCCGGTACCTATCGCATGGGTGACGGCCGCGGCGGCGCTGGTTCCGGCTCTCAGCGCCTTGCCCCGCTCAACAGCTGGCCGGACAATGTGAACCTCGACAAGGCGCGTCGCTTGCTGTGGCCGATCAAACAAAAATACGGCAACAAGATCTCCTGGGCCGACCTGATGATCCTCACCGGCAACTGCGCCTTGGAGTCGATGGGTTTTAAGACCTTCGGCTTCGGCGGCGGCCGTGAGGACGTCTGGGAGCCGGAAGAGGATATCTACTGGGGCAGCGAGGACACCTGGCTCGGCGACAAGCGCTACTCCGGTGACCGGAAGCTCGAAAACCCCTTGGCCGCCGTGCAGATGGGCCTCATCTATGTGAACCCGGAAGGGCCGAACGGTAATCCTGACCCGGTCGCCTCGGGCCGTGACGTGCGTCAGACCTTCGGTCGCATGGCGATGAACGACGAAGAGACGGTCGCCCTGGTCGCCGGAGGCCACACCTTCGGCAAAAGCCACGGCGCCGGCCCTGCCTCGCATGTGGGGTCTGAACCCGAAGGCGCTCCCCTTGAACAACAGGGGCTCGGCTGGAAGAGCAGCTTCGGCAGCGGCAAAGGCGGCGATACGATCAGCAGCGGCATCGAGGGCGCCTGGAAGCCGAACCCGACCAGATGGGACATGGGCTATCTGAAAGTACTGTTCAAGTACGAGTGGGAACTGGTCAAGAGCCCTGCCGGGGCGCATCAGTGGCTGGCCAAGGATGTGGACGAAGAGGACATGATTGCCGATGCCCACGACCCGAAGAAGAAGCACCGGCCGATGATGACCACGGCGGATCTCTCGTTGCGCTTTGATCCCATCTACGAGCCGATTGCGCGGCGCTACCTGAAAAAACCCGAGGAATTTGCGGATGCCTTTGCCCGGGCGTGGTTCAAACTGACCCACCGCGACATGGGCCCGCGCTCGCGCTATCTCGGCCCGGAGGTCCCGGCTGAGGAGCTGATCTGGCAAGACCCGGTGCCCGCAGTGGATCATAAGCCGATCACCGCCAAGGACATTGCCGCCCTCAAAGGTAAGATTCTTGCCTCGGGCCTCTCCATCTCTCAACTGGTCTCCACCGCCTGGGCGTCGGCCTCCACCTTTCGTGGTTCCGACAAGCGCGGCGGGGCCAACGGGGCACGCATTCGTCTTGCCCCGCAAAAGGATTGGGAAGTCAATCAGCCGACCCAATTGAAGAAGGTGCTGCAAACCCTTGAGAAAATCCAAAAGGAGTTTAACACCGCGCAGTCAGGCAAGAAGAAGGTGTCGCTTGCCGACTTGATTGTCCTGGGCGGATGCGCCGCGGTCGAACAGGCGGCGCAGAAGGGTGGCCACAAGGTAACGGTTCCCTTTACGCCTGGGCGCACGGATGCATCGCAGGAGCAAACCGAGGTGAAGTCCTTCGGTGTGCTTGAGCCGAAAGCAGACGGGTTTCGCAATTACCTCAAAAGTAAATACTCCGTAACGGCAGAGGAGCTGCTGGTTGATAGGGCGCAACTCTTGACCCTCACCGCGCCCGAGATGACGGTGCTCATCGGCGGCATGCGCGTTTTGAATGCCAATTTCGGACAGTCCAAGCACGGCGTCTTTACCAAGCGGCCGGAGATCCTCACCAATGATTTTTTTGTGAATCTGCTCGACATGTCCACGGCCTGGAAGGCTACCCCTGCTGACGAAAACGTGTTCGAGGGACGTGATCGCGTGAGCGGCAAACTCAAGTGGACCGGTACCCGCGCGGACCTGATTTTCGGCGCCAACTCGCAGCTGCGCGCCCTGGCTGAGGTGTATGCCCAGGACGATGCGGCAAAGAAATTCGTGCGCGATTTCGTTGCGGCCTGGAACAAGGTGATGAACCTGGACCGCTTCGACCTTATTTGATCGTGCAGAAAGGTCTGCCTGATTGGGGGAAAAAACAGTAAGCCGACCTCCGGTTCAGCGGTGGCATGCCGCCGCTGAACCGGAGCGATCTTTTCCGGGGCTGTTTCCACGCATCACAGCAAGGGGCAGAACAATATCCTGGAGCGCGGGCGTCAGGGCAGCAGCCGGCGTGTCCGCACAACTCGCATTGCCTCTTTTCCAGAACCGTGCTAGAAGGGAGGATCGACTCCGTTTACCAGGAACCTCCCATGCGCCGCCAGATTCTGCTGTCCATTACCATCCGGTTTCTTATCTACTTCACACATTGGCTGGTGCTGGCCTATCTGCCCCTGCTTCTCAAGGGCTATGGCTTGAGCGACGTGCAGATCGGCATGGCCATCGGCCTTTTTTCCCTCTCTTCCATGGCGCTGATGCTGCCGTTGGGGATGTTCTCCGATGTATTTTCGCCCAAGCGGACCATGCTCTTGGGCGCGCTGCTCTACGCAGGATATTTTGCTGCTCTCCTGACCGCCCGTTCCTTTGGTTGGATTCTGGCGGCGGTTTGTGTCGGGGGGCTGGGAAGCGCGGCCCTGGTGGTGGTGAGCGAGTCCCTCTATCTTAAACATTTTGGGCAGATCCAGCGGGGGAGGAGGGTGGCGACCTATCAGCTGAGCACCTACCTGGGCTTTGGCCTCGGCCCCCTGGTCGGCGGCCTGGTGATGCTGGCCTCGCCCACTCTGTTGTTTTCCCTGGCCGTGGCCGGCGCCGGGGCGATCTTTCTGCTCTCCCTGTTTCTGGTGGATTATGAGCCCATTGTCTTTTCCTTTAAGGAATACAGCGGGGATGTTTTCCGGTTCAAGCCCCTGCTGCTGATCGCCTGTCTTTTTGTCCTGGGCACCCATTTCGGGGTGGAACAGACCTCCTTTTCCCTGCTGCTCAGAGAAAAATTCGGCCTTCTCCCCCGGCAGATAGGGATGGTCTTTGCCTGCATGGGGTTGTGGATGGCCTTGGCTGTTCCCCTGGTTGGCCGGTATCACGACAAACGGAAATCGGTGTTTCTCTTTTTTCTCGGGGGCATGGCCTTTTCCGCGCTGTTTCAGATGCTGACCCCGCTGGCGGTCGGCATTCGCAGCTTGGTGGTTATCCGTCTGCTCCACAATCTGGGCGATACCGTTGCCCTGCTGGAGCTGGGGGTTCTGGTGGCGCTGCTTTTCCCCTCGGGAAGACTGGGCGGCAATTCCGGGTTGCTCTACGGCGTTCGCACCCTGGCCACCTTTCTTGCCGCCGTGGTCTCCGGCAGTTTGAACCGGGAATGGGGCTATGGCGCCTCCTTTATGGGGAGCGGCCTTTTTGTCCTCTGTTTTGTCGCGGCAAGCTTCGCCTTTATCGGATTCAGTGCCACGCGGCGGCAGGCGGTGGGGTGGCAGGGGAGTGAATAATGCGAAGGCTGCGGTATTAATTTTTTAAAATGATTTACCAAGGAAACCATCATCATGCATGCACATTCAAAACGATTCAAGCTGGCCTTGGAGTTTGACGGCGGCCGTTACAGCGGCTGGCAGAAGCAGGACGACGCCAAAAGTATCCAGGGCAGCCTGCTCAAGGCGGCAGCCGAACTTTTCGAGGGCGAGGCGGATGTGCAGGGCAGCGGCCGCACCGATGCCGGGGTGCATGGCTTGAGGTTTGTCGCCCATCTGGAGGCGCAGACCGAGCTCAGCCCTAAGGAAATTGGCCAGCGGCTGAACGAACTCCTGCCGAAGGATATCGCCATCCTGGAGTGCAAACGGGCCGGGGCGCGCTTCCATGCCCGGCATAATTGTATCGGCCGCAGCTATCTCTACCAGATTGCCAAACGCAAAACCGCGCTTTGCCGGGATTATGTCTGGCAGATCCCGGAGCCGCTCCATGCCGGATTCATGCAGGAGGCGGCGACCACCCTGGTGGGGATGCACGACTTCACCTCTTTTACCGACCGCCAGGCGATCAAGAAGAAATCCCCTCTGGTCATGGTAAGCAAGGCCCAGATTGCGGAAACGGAGGATCTCATCTTGTTTCGCATCGTGGGTTCGCATTTTCTCTGGAAGATGGTGCGCCGCATAGTCGGGGTGCTGGCCGAGGTTGGCAAGGGGCAGCTCACCGTGGCCGAGGTGGCCCATTTTCTGGAGGAGCCGGTGGTGCTGAAAGCTTACACCGCTCCAAGCCAGGGACTTTTCTTTGAACGCGCCTTTTACGACCAGGAGGAGTTGGATGGATTCCTGGCCGAGGAACCATTGGGCTCGGTTTTTCTGTGATCGTGCTTATGGTTTGGTAAATCGGAAAGAAATAACCAGAGAGGTGGACGCATGAAGATGATCGGGCCGATGGTGCTGAACGCGTCTCTTCTTCTGCTGGGTTTTGCGCTGGTGAGCCTGTTGAGTGCGTCGGTGGCCGGGGCGGCGGAGAAAGGGAAAAAGGCGATCTTTGCCGGGGGTTGTTTCTGGTGTATGGAAAAGCCCTTTGAGCAGCTGGATGGTGTATTTTCGGTCACCTCCGGCTACATCGGGGGGAGAACCTCAAACCCCACCTACGGAAACTATGTCGCCGGCGGGCATATTGAGGCGATTGAGATCGTTTATGATCCGGACAGGGTAAGCTATACGAAACTGCTGGAGATCTTCTGGCGCCAGATTGATCCCACCGACGGCGGCGGCCAGTTTGTGGATCGGGGCCACGCCTATACCTCGGCGATTTTTTATCGTGACGAGGAGCAGAAGCAGCTGGCGGAGAAATCCAGAAAAGAACTGGCCATGCGCAAGGTTTTTGCCAAGCCTCTGGTGACGCCGATCATTCCGGCAACGACTTTTTTCCCGGCGGAAGAGTACCATCAGGATTATTACAAGAAAAAACCCATCCGCTATCGCATCTACCGTGGCGGTTCCGGCAGGGATAAATTTCTGGCGAAGATCTGGGGGGATGGGGAGCGGACTGCAAAAAAATGGAGCGAGTCGGAATTGCGCAAGCGTCTCACTCCCCTGCAGTACCGGGTCACCCAGGAGGAAGACACCGAGCCGGCTTTTCACAACGAATTCTCGGAGAACAAGCGGGCAGGGATCTACGTGGATATTGTTTCCGGCGAGCCGTTGTTCAGCTCGTTTGACAAGTTTGACTCGGGCACGGGCTGGCCGAGCTTCACCAGGCCGCTGGCCCCGGAAAGAGTCGTTGAGCGTGAAGATCGGAAATTTTTCACGACGCGGACCGAGGTGCGCAGCCGGGAAGGCAATTCGCATCTCGGGCATGTCTTTGCCGATGGCCCGCCGCCCACGGGATTGCGTTACTGTATCAATTCCGCGTCCCTGCGTTTTATCCCCGTGGCGGAGCTGGAACAAGAAGGTTACGGCGAGTTTCTTACGCTTTTTCAGAAGAAATAGCGTAAGCGACCACATGACACCGCCTTTGCTTTGTCATCGGCCTGCTCGCATGTCCGGTGTATAGCAAGCAGGTCTCTTTTGTGCCTCTGCGGCATCTCGTGCTCGCTGGTTCGGGAGGTGTCCTCCCTCTGGTTACTGCAACCTCAGTCGTGGCCGTGATTGCAGCCGCATCCGCAGCCGTCGCTCTGCTTCCGTTCCTGGTGGAAATTTGCCAGGGCATCGGCGATTTTGTCCTTGAGTTCGGGTGGGGCGTTATCCAGGCAGTAAATCAGGGCGGCTTCCTGCTCGTCGCTGCCTGGAGATGCGGTCATGCAGGCATGCAAGGCCTGTTCAAATGAGTCGAAGGTCATGGTGTTTTCTCCGGGTATGGATTCCGTTAACTGGTTGTTGCAGCCAGAGTTACCCGGTCTTTCTCTCGATTGCAAGAAAAGAAATCGGCACGGGAGCGACGGGGGAATGGGCGACTTCAACGCATCCAATCCATGACCCGTTTGACCAGGGCGGCATGGGGTTCGTCGTCCCAGAGGGCGAGGAAACGGGCTTCCCGGTCGTTGAGAATCGTAAACAGCAGCAGATCTTCCCTCCCGGCAAATCGTTTCAGGCCGCGCACCGCGACCTGGAGCAGCTGAAGAAAGCCCTTGGCCTCTTCGGGCCCGGCAAGGGAAGCGTAGATTCTGGAATCGGGGTTGCCGTATTCCTTGACCACCCCGAGGAGAATCTTGTGGGAGATCGGCCCGCCCACCAAGGCGAGAAAGATGATCAGCTCCCGCTCCAGCGTCAAGAGATAATGCAGGGGGATGCTCCCGCCGCCGGATTCCCTGTTCAGGGTTTTCTGCAGTTCCTCATGGATGGTCCGGAGCTTGCGGAAGAGATCTTCCTGCTCTTCCCCGAGAAAGGCCAAGGCTTGAGAGAGCATATCCTGGTCGAGTCCTCTTTTGACTTGGAGCACTTCTTCCGGCGTGAGTTCGATATGGCTGCCAAGCTCCTGATTGTAAGTGCGGATGAGGATGTTGGCAAGCAGCAGCCCATTGCGGTCGGAAAATCCCACCCTGTGCGGTTGGCAGAAAACATCGCGCAGCAGGATCTTCAGCGCCTCCGATGGTCTGTCGAGCTGGGCAATCAGGAGTTGCAGGGAGTTCAGGAAGGAAACCCTGTCCTCCCTGGAGACAAGCTCCTTCAGGTAATGCCAGAGAAATTCAAAGACCTTGGTCTCGTACTGGACAAACTCGGGGATGTTTTTTGCAAAGACGCTTCTGCGGAAGCGGCCGTTCTGGTCAAAGCAGCTGTTGAGCAGGTGGACGAGATGGGCGGCCTGGGTGTCGGTGATCTTGAAATTTTTGGCAATGACTGCGTAATCCTGGGCTTCGAATCCAACCTGGCCGCAGACCATATCGCGCATCTTCTTTTTGATCACTGAGCGGCGTTTGAAAAAGCTGAGCAGGGAGAAGATGTCCTTATGGAGCGTCCAGTCTTGCCCGGGTTTCGTTGTGCTCTGATCCTGGGGAGCGAAAATGTCCAAGGTCTCATACAGCTCATCTGAAACCATCTCCAGGCCGCTTTCGAGATTGTGCAACGCCTCCTGGTGCACCTTTTCGGGCTGGGGCGTATTTTCGATTTTGTTGAGAAGATCGGTGGCCAGGGAAAGGCGCTTTTGCAGGGAACCCATGTAGATGTTTTGGTAGCCATCGCTGCTGACGCTGGCAAGAACCTCTGCCACCTGGCGTGGATTTTCACCATAGCCGGCGATGACCATGCGTGAGAGCATGGCCTGGTTCCGATTGTCGGTGGCTCCGGTTTGTTCCGGGGTGAGGCGTTGGATATTATTGATCTCTATGGCGGGCTTGGCCAGCTGGGCGTTGAGTTTTGGGAAAGCAAAGATGGCGTTGAATACCGTGGGAAAGGTGGCCAGCGCCTCTTTGGGCTCAGGGCCGAAGAGCATGGGGGAAATTTCCTGGACCAGCTTTTGGATTGCCGCCGGTTTGACTTTGTTCATCGCCGCCAGCAGCGTGAGGTTGGGATTGGGGAGATTGTACTCATCCCGGATGATGAAGTCTGACGACTCCTGGTCGGCCTCTCGGAAATACCGGGTCAATGCACGCAGGGAGTCTATAAGGCGGGTTTTGTCTTCTTCGTTGCCGACCTTGCTGTCCAGATAGATGTGGTTGATGTTCTGAGTGCTGAATCCCTTGAAGGCCGCGAGCAATTGGCCGGGCAAGGCGGAGCCTGGTTGGCCCGCCATTCGTTTGGCCATGATTTCCGCGACCTGCAGGTCCAGCAGGAGATTGCCGGCAGCGACCTCGTAATCGCATTGCTCCTGCCCCGCGCCTTGACCGGGAAAGCCGCAACCCCGGTAGCGGATCGAGATGATTCCGTCAAAATGCGGGTAGCCGGAGAGTTTTTTTATGGCCGTCCACAGGGCGTTGGCTTGAACATCGTCGTGGTCTGGAGAGGAGCGGCGGTTTTTGTGCAGGATGTTCGCGAGCGACCGGCAGATCTCGACCAGGATGAGGCGGTTGCGGTCAAGCCATTTTTCTTCCGCGCCAAGCAAGTCGAGGAGAGAGGATTCCAGGGGGGGCTGGGCGAGAATCCTCGGGGTTGTGTCAATGCCCGAGAGTTGGGCATAGAGTTCGCTGGCCGAGGCGTCCAATGTGAAATCAGTTTTTTTTGTATGCACGGGGTTGCCTGCTGAAAGGTTGCCGGGGAACGTCCCCGAATCATGCCGGTCTCCGTGAGTAAACCTTGGGGTGATCCGGAGCAGGAGATCTTGGTTGCGGAGCGTATTGTAACTATTGCATATCAGGGGCGAGTTGTAAATATCAGGCTTGCCTGAGCATGGGCGCCGGTGTGGCAAAGAGCAGGATGGATGCCTTGTCTGTAGCGTTTCCGGGTATTCCGGTGTACGATCGGTGGATCGGTCGGTGGGGGGCGTGTGTCTCTTGCTCTGAAGTCAAATTTTGTGTTGCGAGGTCGTGGAGTGGACTCCTTTATCTATCAGAAGAACAGCAGCTACTTCGCCCAGGTCGCGGAGAATGTCGAGCCCCTTGCCGAGCGTGAACTTGCGGGCTTAGGCGCGACCCAGGTCAATCCGGTGTACCGGGGTGTGTATTTCACCGCCACCCCCGAGGTTTTGTACAGGATCGTCTACCAGACCCGGCTCTGCACCCGCGTCCTGGCCCCACTGCTCCATTTCGACTGCCACAGCACCAAGTATCTTTATAAGACCGCGCTGACCATCCCCTGGGTGGAGCTGTTCGACCGGGAGCAGACCTTTGTCATCACCGCCACGGTGAGCGACAGCAAGATCACCCATTCCCAGTACGCCTCGCTCTGCCTCAAGGACGCCATCGTCGATCAGTTTCAGGAGAAATTCGGCGCCCGGCCCAATGTGGACAAGCGCAATCCCGATCTGGTTTTCAACCTCCATATCCATAAAAACACGGCTGTGATCAGTCTCGATGCCTCGGGCGCCTCCCTGCACCGGCGCGGCTACCGGCAGGAGGCGGTGGAAGCGCCCATGCAGGAATCCCTGGCCGCGGCGATCCTCGACCTGACTCAATGGGATGGCGAGCGCAGGTTGATCGACCCGATGTGCGGCTCCGGCACCCTGCTTTGCGAGGGGTTGATGCGGTATTGCCGGGTTCCTGCCGCCTACCTGCGGGAGAGTTTCGGTTTTATGCGCATGCCCGATTTTGAGCCCGAGGCCTGGCGAAGGGTCAAGAGCGAGGCGGATGCTCAGATTCGCGCTCTGCCTGAAGGGCTGATTACGGGCAGCGACGCCGGGAAACTGGCGGTGCGGGCGGCGCGGATCAACCTCGGCCAGCTGCCCTACGGCAAAGAGGTCCCGGTGCACACCAGCCGTTTCCAGGAGCTTGAGCCGATCAGCGATGCGGTCATCGTCTCAAATCCGCCCTACGGGGTCCGGTTGGGCGCCCAGGCGGAGGCCGCCGCCCTGGTGGGGGAGCTGGGCAGTTTTCTTAAACATAAATGCACCGGCTCAACGGCGTATCTCTATTTCGGCGACCGGGAGCTGGTGAAGAAGATCGGCCTCAAGCCCGCCTGGAAGAAACCGCTCAGTAACGGCGGGCTGGATGGGGTGTTGGCCAAATACGAGATGTATTGAGTGTAAACGTCCAGCTGCACCGCATCTGCTTTCTCATCGGTCGGTTCGCATACTGGAGTATGGCGAACCGATCTCTTTGTCGGCATTTCTGCCGACAATTGACACGCGCATCTGCGGCACTGCTGAATGTTTAACTCTCAGTGTTTGAGGTGTGGGTATGTCCGGAGAAGAGAAGTCTGGGGGCTTGAGAGATTCCGGTCTATTCATCGGTGGGCCTGAGCCCAGGCGCTCAGTCGGGTATCTCCATGCTGGAGAACGGTACTGAATTCAATCCGAAGGGGTCCATGCTCATTTCCTTCCCCCTGGCATTGCTGTTGGCCAGCAGGTCCAGATACTTGGCCTCGCTGGACCGCAACCGCTCGGACAGGGTGGTGGCCAGGTTCCGGTAGAGCTTGAGGCAGAGCTTCGGGTTGTTATGGCGGAGAACCGTTTCATTCAAGACCAGGGCCACGGTTTTTTTGAAGGCCACCACCGAGGCGGAGCGCGGCATGTGGTCGATCATCGACATCTCGCCGACACAGCTGCCCTCTCCCAGGGTTTCAAGCTCCACCCGCTTTCCTTCGGTTTCTGTGAGCACGATAACCGCACCGGAAATGATCATATACATCTTGGTGCCCGAGGTGCCTTCGCAGATAAGATAGTCACCCATGGCAAACTCCTCCTTTCTGGAGGCGCGAAACAGCTCGTACAGTTCCTCTTCGCTGAAGTCGGAAAAAAAGAGGTAACGTTGCCTCAGTCGTTCGACGATCTCCTTTTTATCAAAGGAGAATTCTGTTTTTTCTCCGGTTTTTTTCTTCTCCAGGGAGTTGAGGTACAATTCCAGTATGTCGCCGAACGCATCGGCGTTCGGGTAGCGATCGACCCTGGGTTTGCTCAAGGCTCGCATGATGATGCTGTTGAGTTCTGAGTCGATCCCGGGAAAATCGCCGAGCGGTTTCGGGCTGTCTGTGAGCACTGAGTTGAGCCGGGCATTGAGGTCTTTTCCCTGAAAGGGTTTTTCCCCGCTCAACCATTCATAGGCGAGAACCCCAAGGGAAAATATGTCGCTGCGCGTGTCCAGCGCTTCGCCGCGGATTTGTTCCGGCGACATATACAAGGGGGTGCCGGCAATCAATCCCTCCTCGTCGATGCTGCTTTCGATGTTGCCGAAGGAAGCGGCATCCAGAACCCGGGCAATCCCGAAGTCAGTGATCTTGGGCAGCCGACTCTGCTTTAAGATCATGATGTTGGCCGGCTTGATATCCCGATGGAGGATGCCCCGTTTATGGGCGAAATGGAGGGCGCGGGCCACCATGGCGATGAGGTTGAGTTTTTCCCGGAGGGAAAAGGCGGCCTTGTCGCGAATCAGCTCCTTGATGTTTTTGCCCTCGATATACTCCATGACAATGTAGGTCGCGCCGTCGTGCTCCCCGATATCGTATATCGCAGTGATATGGCTGTGGTTCAGGTTGCCGACAATGCGGGCTTCGTGGAGAAGGGATTCGACGGCTTTTTGTCGTTTTTGTTCGTTCTTGTAACGGTCGACCCGCATGCACTTGATGGCGATCTTGCGGTGGATGAGTTCGTCGTGGGCAAGATAGACCTCGCCCATGGCGCCCTGGCCGATTTGTCGGATAATGCGGTAACGGCCAATGGTTTGCGGAATCTCTTTTTTCACTGTGCTGGCTGCTCCCTGCGTGTCAACGGGATGTGCTTGCCATGAGGCCAAATGTGCCGGCTGAAAGTTGCTTGGTAATCAGATTAAAATATATCAGGCGGACGGATAGCAAGTTTTTTGCGGGATTTTCTCGATTATTCATCATCGGCGATAAAGAGCTTTTCGGCGGCTTGGCAACCGGTCACGGAGAGCCCGGAGCCCTGTAGGGGCAAATCTTCAGCCATTCTTCAAATTCTTTTGCCGGCAGGGGCTTGCAGATGTAAAACCCCTGCGCCAAGTCGCAATTCAGTTCCCGAAGGCGCGTCAATATCTCGGCCGATTCGACGCCTTCGGCGATTACGTCAAGACCCAGGTTTTTGGCCAGATCGATGGTGGCCCGGACAATGACTTCGTCATTGTCCTCCTTGAGCATGTTTCTGACAAATGATTTGTCGATCTTCAGTTCTTCGGCGGGCAGCTGCTTGAGATAGGCCAGTGATGAATAGCCGGTGCCGAAATCATCGATGGATAGCTGCACGCCAAGGGCGTGGAGGTTTGAGATAACTTCGTAGGTCCGGTCCGGATCGAGCATCATGCTGGTTTCGGTGATTTCCAGCATCAGAGCGGATGGATCCAGTTGATATTCCTTGAGTAAATCCTTGATTATTAAGGGAACGGAGAGATCCTGCAGATCCTTGATCGAGAGGTTGACGGAAACGGACAGCTCGAGCCCTGCGTCGCGCCATGCTGCCTGCTGTGCCAGCGCGGCACGGAGAACCCAATTGCTTAAGGAACGAATGATGCCCCCCTGTTCCGTCAGCGGGATGAATTGATCCGGCGGGATCATGCCCAATTCCGGATGGTTCCAGCGGAGCAGCGCTTCCACCCCGTGAACCCTGTTTTTCTTGAGGTCGATCTTGGGTTGAAAATGGAGAAAGAGGGATTCTTTCTTCCGGATCGCTTCGCGGAGATCGGTCAGCAGCATCAGGCGGTTGAGGGTGAACTGGTCCTGGGAAGCGTTGTACAGCGCGTAGTGGGTTTCGGTTTTCTTGGCCGAGTACATTGCGACATCGGCATGTTGGAGCAGGGTGTCGCAATCGTTTCCATGCGTCGGGTAGATGGCGATACCGATACTGATGCCGATGTCGAGGCTGTGTCCCTCAATGATGAAGGGCTGTTGCAGGGCCTCGGTAATTTTTTTGGAAACGACCGTGGCCTGTTCAGCGTCCGCGTGCAAGGCCACGGAAAACTCGTCGCCGCCTAAGCGGGCCAGGGTGTCGGACTCGCGGATGACCTCTTGCAGCCGTTCCGCTACCTTTTGCAGGAGGAAGTCGCCGTAGTGATGGCCCAGCGCGTCGTTTATTTCCTTGAAGCGGTTCAGGTCCATGACCAGAATCGCCAGCGGGTGCAAGTCTCGTTTGGCACGCAGGATCAACTGGTTGATGCGTTCAAGCAGAAGGGTTCGGTTGGGCAAGCCGGTGAGATCGTCGTGGAGGGCGTTGTGTCGTTCCAGAGCGGCGATCCTGTTGATATTGTCAATGGCGGAGCGGCTCAGGCGGACAACGATAACCACAAAGATGCTGCCGCCGAAAAGGATGAGGGCGACGACAAAATCACCGAAGGTGATCTGGGGGCGGAAAAGGAAATAGCAGAAGGTGGTGTAGCCGAGGATGAAAAAATGGATGAGGGTGAACAGGGTGTTCCAGCCGGTGCGGTTTTCCTTGTCGAAATGACGGATCAGATAAACCGGATGCAGGGCGCTGATCAGCAGGGTGATGCCGACAACGATCATGAAAATGGAAAAAATATGTTGGATCATCTATTGGGCATGTCCCGGTTGGTGGCTTTTTCTGGCTGTTCCGGTAGCCAGGAAGGGTGCTTCCGCACCGGCGCGGTCGGCAATTGTCCAAGCCGGAAGAAAAATGCGACGACCGAAGAAAGTTTAGACATGCAAATCAGCGTTGCCAAAATATAGTAATCCGGTTGGTGGAAAGAACAAGTAAAAAGGCGGCAGAAAAAAATGCTTGAGTGGCGGCAAGGCGCGGTTTGCTTGCAGTCTCGGTGAAAGTTCGAGTCGAAGTTGGAGAGTATTCTGCTCAAGGGCATCTGCATCGTCCAGGGTGTTAAGCCGGGTGAAATCACAATTGGAGAAGAAAGGTTCGGGGTGCATGGAAATCGGGTTTTTCTTCCGGGTGGGCAAGGGCCCAATAGCTCAGGCGGTTATTCCGATGCTGGAGAACGGCGCTGATGCCGACCCTGAGGGGAGTATGGCCGCCATGGAGATTGGTGATTTTCAGTTCGCCGGTTAAGGAAAAGCTGTCCTCCGTGCGGTGTGTTTCGGTAAGCGGCCCGGCAACGCGGTCTTCCTGATGCATTCCTGTTCGATAATCAGTAAAGGCGTAGACATTCCAGTCCCCGGTCGGGGCAAGATTCAATTCCCAGTAGTTTTTTCCCCCTTCTTCAGCCCAGAACAACTCCAGGCAGGTGGATTGCCAGAGGTTGTCGCACCGTTTCGGCTCAGCCGCCGTGGGCAGGACGAGATCGCACAGGTTTCCTTGCAGCAGAAAGGAAAGCAGAATGGCCCGGTTTGTGCGTTCGATGGCGCCGTGGATGTTCACCCCGCCGGAGTTCTGGCCGGGAAAGGGGTGCAGGCTGAAGGGGGTCATGGTTGTGTTGAGTCCCGAACTATTTTTCTGATCTCCGTCTCCTGTGCCTCGATGCTCCGGCAGAGGGCGAATTGGACCATTGCTCGCTTCAGATTCTGCCCCGGTTTTCTGATTTTGAAATAGACATCGCCGGCCAGATGGTCGCTGAAAAAGCGCAGGCCAAGCTCAAAGGCAATGAGTCGGACGGCGTCGTAGATATAGTGATAGTCAAAAGGGGAAAAAAACGGCGAAACCTGGGGCAGGTATCCCTGAAGAATGGCGGCACAGTAAGAAAGGTTGAACGAGATTTCGGCCAGGGGGGCGTTTTCTCCCGCCGGATTGCAGCAGGAGCGGAGGCAATCGCCGATGTCGTAATGGAGCAGGCCGGGCTTGACGGTGTCCAGATCAATGAGGCTGACGGCCTGGCCGGTATTGCCGGCAAAGAGGATGTTGGCCGGCTTCGGATCTCCATGGATCGGGCATGGCAGCAGCTCTTTCCGTGCCCGCGCGGCTTCGAGCACCCCCCCCGTCTCTTTTCTCTCTGCAATGAAACGGTGGCAGAAAAGTGCATCTTCCGACGGATCGGGCCGGGGGGGCGTTGCGGCGAGGGCCTCATATCCGGCCAGATAGTCGGGGGTGACGTGGAAACCGGGCAGGGTATCATGAAGCAGATGCACGGGCAGGTCATGGATCAGGACATGAAAAAATCCCAGGGCTCGTCCTGCCTCTTTGGCCTGGGATTCGCTTTTGATGGAGCTAAAACATTCTGTGTCGGCGATAAAGGACTGCGCCCGCCAGAGAGCGCCATCGCGATCATGGTAATAATCTGCTCCGGTCCGGGTGGGGATGATGGTCGGCAGCTCCCAGCGTCGATTTGGATATGCCGGGAGTTTTGGGCGGACATGGTTGTCGAGAACCCGGAGGTTGTGCATGATCTTTTCCGGTTCAGGGAATACTCCGGGATTAAGGCGCTGCAGGATGAAGGCAGGAATGGTCTGGCCGGCTGTGGCCCGAACCAGATAGGTGTCGTTCACATTGCCGCTTCCATACTCGCGTACGGAGAGGATCTCTCCGGGGAAGGCGAATTGGCGGGCGAGGGCGGAAAGATCGGTCACGGAAGATTGCCGGAAAAGTCCGCTCAACGGAATAGGTAATGCTTGCGAACCGCGGTATGTACCTGCCACTGGCAATCCAAACCCTTGGGGAAGGTCACGTAATCGTCGGGAACGATGTGCACGGTTTGGTCGGCGGAGGTGACGGTGATCTCGCCTTCCAGGATATAACAGGATTCTTCCTGGTCATAATGCCAGGGAAAGACCGAGGGGGCACACTGCCAGATCGGCCATTCGTTCAGGCGCAGGGCTTCGCGTTTCAGGGGGGAGAGTTTTTCAATGATTATGGGCATGGGCAGTACCTTGTCAATGTTCACGGAATGGATGTTGTTAACTGATAGCCGCGGCCTCGTGATTTGTCAATTCCTAAGACCATGGGTGTGAGGTAGGGCTTGCCAAAAGAAGTATCCCCAGATATAAAAATTAAAGCAGCCGGGATAATCGGCAATTATGATCAGGGGTTGGCAGGTGTACTTGCTTGGGGGTACAAGGGGAAGATGATGGCTGGTGGGTTTCATGAGCAAAGAAAAGAAGCGCGGGTGTATTTTTCTCCAGGGGAAAATATCTGCGGGGTCTTCGTTTTTCCCGATTTCGGGCGGTTTTCCTTTTCCGCTCCGGTTCTTGATCTGAGCCTCGGGGGGTTGCAGTTTACCTTGAAACGGGAGGAGTGGAATTCCCTGGAGATTGGGCGCCAGCTCGTTCTTGCCCGGCTCAGCAAAGGGGATGAGGTTGTCTGCAATAAGGCCATTCCGCTCACGGTCCGCTGGGTGCTGGACCACCCGATGGTGAGTAATATCAGCGTCGGCTGCGAGTTTGACGGGTTGTCGGAAGATGGCCGGAAGATGCTGCGGTCTTTTCTGGCGTCGAAACTGGCAATCTCCGGCCAGAGCGGCAAGGGCGACAGGGCTTGCTGATCGGGATTCCCTCCTGATTCGTGGCCCAGGCGAAAACGCTGAGAAAAGCATCTTCGTTTGGGAAGATATCGTCCGGCACCAGGTCTTGCCCCATGGCCAACGCGACTTTGTAGCGTGCGCACTCGTTAAAATTCCCAAAGCAATAGAGCCCTGTGAAATACTCGTGCATCTCCTTCCCCTCGTCGCGAACAGCGAAGAAAACGCACTGTTTTGCAAGATGACATTGCTTCATCGGGGTTTCCTCTTTGCTTATTTGCTTAATGCTGGCGGCGCGTGGGGTTGAATTTTGGGCACTGTACCCGAGCTGGAAGAAGAAATATATGGGGGGAAGTCGGTAAACCGCAATAAGGGAAAGTAGGTATTCTGCCGGGAAGTCAGACGAGGCCGAGCACCTTGAGAGGGTTGATCCGCCAGCGTTTGGGGGATTCATAGCTGATGATGCGATCCTCGCCGCCCTTGCCATGGGGCTTGGAAAGATCGATGTCCTTCTGGTGGACCGCCCAATCATGTCTGGTATCATAAATGAGCCGAACCACGGGGCGCAGCAGGTTGTCCGTCGATTCCACCACTACCCCGAGCATGCCGCTTTCCAACTGAACCAGGGTGCCTGCCGGATAAACGCCGATGCAGCGGATAAAGCGGTGTACCAGCCCTTCGTTGAAATGGCTGTGGCTCCAGCCATAGAGTTTGCGCAGTACTTCGACCTGGTCGATGCCGTTGCGATAACAGCGGTCAGAGGAGAGGGCGTCGAATACATCGGTAATAGAGGCCATTTGCCCGCCCAAGCTGATGGCCTCCCCGCTAAGGCCCTGGGGATAGCCGGTGCCGTCGAATCGTTCATGGTGTTCCGTGGCAATCTGGGCTACGGGCAGGGAAATGTTGTGGGTAGAGGCCAGGATTTCCCGACAAAGGATTACATGTTGTTGGATTTTTTTAAATTCCTCCTCGTTGAGGGCGCCTGGTTTATTAAGGATATTCATTGGCACGGCCATCTTGCCCACATCGTGCAGCAGCCCTCCCAGCCCGATGGTTCTGGTCGTTTCTTCGTCAAAATTCATGGCCCGGCAGAAAGCCAGAAGCAGTACGCCTACGCTCACCGAATGGTTGAAGGTGTATTCATCCTTGTTGCGTAATCGCATGAGCAGGAAAAGCGCATCCTTGTTGTGGCAGATGGAATTGTCCAGCTCACCGACGACCGCCTTGGCCTCTCCGATCTGGATTTCTTTGCCGGACTGCACGGCTGCCAGGATGTTCTTTGCCGCCAGCGTAGCCCGCTGCCGTACTTTTTTGGCCCGGACGATCTCATGGCGGATCGGGATATGTTTGAGTTCGCGGTCAACCCGTGCGCTTTGCGGGGTGATAATGTGCTCGAACTTCACGGGCGGCGTGGGTCTGGCCTGCTCAATTATGGCTGGGGCGGACTCAGGCTGCTGTCCATCTTCGATGTAGACATGGGTGACGCCCCAGGTTTTAAGGCGATCTATCTCACCTTGGCCCTTTATCTTTTTCCGGTTGAAGATAAAGGGATGGTCCAGCCAGTTGCAGTCAAAACGCTCGATATGCATACCGGGCTGGAGTTCTTCGATGGGAACCTTCTTGATCATGGCAGGCTCGGGCTGAAGGCCTTGGGCGTTAAGGTTTCAGAGCGGATTATGGACTTTACACTGATAGTATACGCTAAGGGTCGGTGGGGAGCAAGAAGGTTGCTCATCGCCAGGGGATAAGGGGGAGGCCGGATGCTCTCGGCCTCTCGTCTTACAGTCCCAAGGTTTTGCCTTGCCGGATGAAGGTAGGGATGGCAAGATACCTTTCCCTGGCAATATTTTTTGTTATTCCTGGGGCTATCTTCAAAATTAGCTGTTTTTTTTCATTTTGTTTTGCTTCAAGCGGCGCGGTGAAGAAAGATGTTGTGACACACCGGTTGAGTGCGGTGAAAAATCCGTGTTTGAATCCTTGTTCTTTGTGAAACATTGTTTTCCTCCGGTTGAAGAGTTGATGGGTTCGTAACTAATGAGAAAGCCCACATGTCCGTAACGCAAACTGCAATGGTTGCACGGCGGCAGCCGTTGTAACCGTGTTTTTTGCGATTATAATAAAAAGTTGAGTTGTGTTTTCTTCTGGAGTGAGCCTATCATGGCAGGTAGGACAAATGATGTCCCACCTGTAAATTTTTTTTGAAAAAATATGGCAAAAGACAAAACCCAGCTTTTACGGCTGCTGTTCATAGACCGCAAGATCCGCGAGGGGATGCGGAGCGGGATCATGGCGAATTGTCGTTCCATGGCAGCCGAATACGAGGTGAGCGCCAAGAGTATCCTGCGCGATATCGATTATCTGCGGGCTCAGCGGGATGCGCCCATCGCCTACGATGCCGCGAACCGTGGTTATTATTACACCGAGGAAAATTACGCCCTGCCCGCGCTGAGTCTGAATGAGAGCGATCTGTTCGCCATCTGCATCGCGGAAAAAGCCTTGCGTCTGCATGAAGATACCCCCGTATACCGCAAGCTCCAGAAGGTGTTCCGGAAAATAGAGGAGTCTTTGCCCGATAAGGTCTCCATTCATCCAGCCTGGGTGGAGGATAAACTCTCGGTGATTCCCGAGCAGCAAACCAGGCTGGAGCCGGAGGTGTGGGAAGCGGTGTCGGCAGGCTTGAGTAAAAACCGGACGCTGGCCATTTCCTACCGCAAACCAGGCGGGCGAGAATGCACGGAGCGGCGGGTTGACCCTTATCATCTGGTGCGTTATCAGGGGGAGTGGTACCTCATCGGTCATTGCCATCGGCGCGAGGCGATCGTAACCTTCGCCATGTCCAGGATCGAAGCGGCTCTGCTTCTTGCGGAAAGGTTTTCCGTGCCCGAGGGATTTGACCATGCGCGCTATGGTGGTTCACAGTTCGGTATTTTCAGCGGGGAGCACGAGGTCTTGGTGAAGGTCCGGTTTTCCAGGGAGCATGCCCCGTATGTTCTTGAGCGGGAATGGCATCCCCGGCAGACCGTGGTTCGGAAAAAAGATGGGAGCGTGGTACTTGGTTTTCCGGCCCGGCATCTTTACGAGGTCAAGCGCTGGGTACTTTCTTGGGGGAGTGGGGCGAAGGTGCTTGCCCCAAGGGAGCTGATCGAGTCGGTGCAAAAGGAACTTGCGGCCGCTCTGGCCGATTATTCCAAGGGCAAGAGGGGGGTGAACGTGTGAGCATGGCAGGGCAGGGAAGGCTAGCTCAAGGTTTTATTCCGGCCAGGTGGATTGTACTTGTGTTTGCCTTGGCCAGTCTTACCGGCTGCGGCGGGTTCCGGCAGGAAGGTGCCTCCTTGCCTCGACCAGCCTCGGAAAAAGAACTGGCCATGCTGGGCCATACCATCCAGGTCGGAGCCTTTGCCGATTTGGACAACGCGGTTCGTCTCATGCGGAAGCTTGATGCCTTGGGACTTGATGCCTATTATTATCGACATGCCGGCGGCTTGTATAAGGTCCGGTTCGGGGATTATCCTTCGAGAAAAGAAGCACAAGCCCGGGCTGTGCAATTACGAAAATCCGGGGTGATTGATGCTTTTTATGTGGTAGCGCCGGGCGAATTCGCCGCAGTCCGATATCGCCATTATCGGGGCGGGGCCTTGCGGAAAATGCTGGTGAGTACTGCGGAGGGCTTTCTCGGTATTCCCTACGAATGGGGCGGGGAGTCGGCGGAGACGGGTTTTGATTGCAGCGGATTGGCCATGACCATTTACAAACTGAACGGTCTCAATCTGCCGCGTAATTCCCGGGCGCAGTTCCAAGCGGGAAGCCCGGTGCGGCGTGAAGATCTTGCTCCGGGGGATCTGGTTTTTTTCGCGACCAACGGGGATTCCGAGGTGTCCCATGTGGGGATCTATACCGGAAACGACAACTTCATTCATGCGTCCAAAAAAGGGGACGTCATTCGGCAGAGCTCGCTGCGCAACGGTTATTTCGACGGGTGTTATGTGGGGGCGCGGACCTATCTGGGCAAGGATAGTTGACCGTGCCTCCCATTTTTGATGCGGGATTTCAGGCGGCCATGCTGCCGGGTTGTCGGTCCGGAAGGCCGCCGGCGCGACCAGTGCCGCGAGGTTATTGAAATACACTCCGCCGAACCCGACAATCATTGCGCCTCCTCCCTAACCGGGAGCCCGCCGAGTCACAAAAAAAACCTGCTTTCTCCGTCACCTCGAAATCTGGTACCATTGTCACATACAGGTGGACTACTTCCGTTTATACACAATTCAGGACACTCGGGTAATGCCCTTTAACCTGCAAAACCGTATGCCGGCCTTGAAACTCATGCTCTTTTCGGTTCTCTCCGGATGGATACTGAGTGTCGGTGCGTTGTTCACTCCGATCTGGCAGCCGATGGAACTCAAAATTTTCGATGTTCTCTCGGTTTTCACTGCACCCAAAAAATCCTCGCTGCCGATCACGATAATCGGTATTGACGAAGCATCCTTCACCCAACTGGGGGTGCGCTGGCCCTGGCCGCGCACGATGCATGCGCAGTTGGTGGACAGGTTGGCGCAATCCGGAGCGGCGGTAATCGCCTTCGATGTGCTGTTTCCCGAACCAGGGTCGCCGGAGGAAGACGAAGCCTTCGCCCGATCGATTGCCGCCGCCGGCAATGTGATGCTCGCGGCCGACAATGTCTATCACGAGACCGATGTCTCGCGGCAATGGCTGCGGATGGATCCTGTCGCGACCTTTACCCTGGCCGGAGCAACCACCGGCTTGGCGACAATGAGCCTGGACGGGGACACCATCGCTCGGCGCATGGCCGAGGCGGATGATGCCTTTTGGCGCGAGGCGATCCGCACCCTTATCCGGAGCCGTCCAGGTTCCGTCGAGGAGCCCTATGTGCCTTCGGGTGCGATGATGCGACACCTCGGGCCCACGCACACCTTTCCTTACGTTTCCTATTATCAGGTGCTCAATGGCGATCCCTCCATCCCGCCTGATTTCTTTCTCGACCAGATTGTCATTGTGGGGCGGGATGTGCGTGCCAGTCCGGAACTGGGCGCGGCCCAAGCCGACACCTTTGCCACCCCGTTTCTGATGACCACCGGGCTTCTGACTCCCGGCGTGGAGATCCATGCCACCCAGATCGAAAACGCTCTGATGGGCCAGACCATTCTCCCGGCCTCGCAGGGGCTGAACATTCTGGCCATCTCCTGCGTATTGTTCCTCGCCATGCCCCTGCTGTTTTTTTGGTCCCCGCTGCGAAGCACCCTGGTGGTCGTAGTGATCGGCGGGGCGACCCTTGGCGTATCGGCATGGTTGTTTGTCTCGCTCAACCTGTTGCTGGCCACGGCAACGCCTTTGCTGGCTCTGGCAATCGCCTTTTTCAGCACCAGCGCCGGTTCCTATTTCACCGAACGAAGGCGGGCCATGGAAATCCGCTCGGCCTTTTCCAAATATGTCTCCACCGATGTTGTGGAGGAAATGATCGCCCACCCGGAACATCTGAAACTCGGCGGCCACCGTCGAGAGATCAGCGTCCTGTTCTCTGATTTGGCGGGCTTCACGACCCTGTCCGAGAAACTTTCCGCCGATGCTGTCGCCACGGTCATCAATCTCTATCTCAACGCCATGACCCGAATCATCATGGCGCACGAAGGCACGGTGGATAAATTCATCGGTGACGCGATCATGGCATTCTGGGGGGCGCCGCTGGATGATCCCGAACACGCGCTGCACGCCGTCCAATCGGCAATCGCCATGCAGGAAGCGATGCGCGATCTGCAGCCGCAGTTCCGTACCCTCGGGGTGGATGTGCTGAAGCTGCGCATCGGCATCAACTCCGGCCCGGCCATCGTCGGTAACATGGGTTCGGATCTGCGCTTCGACTATACGGCAATCGGCGACACGGTGAATCTCGCCTCACGCCTGGAAGGGGCAAACAAGGCATACGGCACCAAGATTATGTTGGCTCATAGCACGGCGGCGGCCGTGGTGGAACGCATCCCGTTGCGGCAGATCGATCGTGTCCGGGTCAAGGGTAAAAACGTGCCGGTGGATGTGTTCACCCCATGCGACGATGCACCGCTTGCCGAGGCAACAGAGCGCGCCTGGGCGGCCTATCTTGCGAAAGATTGGGGGAGCGCCCGCGCAGGCTGGCAGGAAATTCGCAATATGACTCCCGATGACAGCCTCATTGAAGTGTTCGAGAAAAAAATCAGCGCCTGCGAGTCATCGCCTCCGCCCCCGGATTGGGATGGTTCAGTCGCTCTGGAGAAGCTGTAGCGTTGCGGCGGAAACGATATGCCTCCGCCGCAACTCCTGGAGGGGGTCGTCACGTATACACGATCCCAGTCTGGGTCAATCCGGTCAAATTGATATTTTCGGTGTTCAAGCTATGGTCTGCGGCCATTACCGCCAAAGAAGTTTGAGTAAACTGCCCCGAAGTGAGCGTTCCTGTCCAGTAGCCGAGGTCAACGGCGGACGGCAGGACGTCGACAAGATTATAGTACAGCAGATTGACTAGATCGGTATTGGAAAAACCAGTGCCGAGTTTTGCGTTCAAGGCCAGCAGCATGAGATCCTGATAGCTCATGCCGCCGTCGAGATACGTCAAGCCGATGCCCACGTAGGCCGTATTCGAGACGGAATCTTTGCCGAACACGGCGCCCAGAATCTTGGCGGTGGTGCCCGCATTGCCGTCGATAACGTCCACGGCCAGCCTGCTGTCGTTAAAGTCAAGGCGCTCGATATTGGTTGTTGTGTCCACGCCTTCGGCTCCGGTCGAATCGGTGACCGTAAGGTTTGCGCCGGATCGGGCCAAACTGAAGCTGCTCCGGTTTCCGCTGTAGGCGGCGATATCGATGCCCGCGCCGCCGTCCAGGGTGTCGTTGCCCGCGCCGCCGGTAAGCGTATTGTTGCCTTCATTGCCGGTCAGGACGTTGGCCAGTGCGTTGCCTGTGCCGGTGAGATTCCCGCTTCCCGCGGCAAGGTCGAGGTTTTCGAGGGCGCTGCCCAGGGTGTAGCTGATGCTGGCGATGACCTTGTCGATGTTGCTGTCAAGGCTCAAGCCAAGCCGTGTTAAACCGAGGGCACTGCTCGATCCGCTCTCGGTTTCGATGACGCTGTCACCTTCGTTGTCCACATAGTAGATGTCGTCGCCCAATCCTCCCGACATGGTGTCCGCACCCAGATTGCCGTTGAGGATGTTTGCGGCGCTGCTGCCGAGCAGGGTGTCGTTTTGGAATGTGCCGATGCAATTCTCAATGTTGAGCAAGGTGTCCTGACCGTCGAGCGATTGCGCGGTGGTCAACGACAGGTTGATGGTGAGCCCGTAATTATAACTTTCATAAGAGACCGTATCCGAACCGGTCAAACCGTCCAGGGTGTTATCCCCCGAATTACCGGTCAGGATGTTGTCCAGTGCATTGCCGGTGCCGTTGATTGATGCCGTGCCGGTGAGCACCAGATTTTCAAAGTAATCGCCCAGGGCAAAGCTGATCGAGGCCTGCACCGTGTCGATGCCTTCATCCGCCTCCTCGGTCAGCAGATCCCCAATATCATCCACGATATATCGGTCATTGCCAATGCCGCCGAAAAGATGATCGGCGCCCGGACCTCCGTCCAGGGTGTCATCTCCGCCGTAGCCGTACAAAGTGTCATTTCCCGCGCCGCCTGCCAGAATGTCGCTGTCGGTGGCGCCGCCGCTCAAAACATCATCGCCGGGCGTGCCGCTGATGGTACTGAAATAGTAGTACCCGGCCATCCCGGTGTTCCCCAGTGTTGTTTCCAGGGCAAGCATCTGATTCTGAATGCCCGATTGCGGCATCTCGTACCAGGCAATACCGTTGTACCCGGACGAGTACCCTGCCCGGGCGACCGTGCCGCCAAGCCCGGCCGACCCGTCGCTGGCATCGCCCGTGGTCCAGTTGATCGCCTCGTAGCGGAAAATTATATCAAAGTTGCCCGCGCCGGTGCCCACCAACTGAAGCTGGAAGGCATTCAGCTTATCGACGGCTTGATAATAATATCCCACATAATCCCAGGTCACGGTGAGGGTCCCGTACCCGGAGGTATCGAAGTCGTAGTACACGAGATTCGTGCCTTGCGCGGTTACTGCTCCTCGTGTGTCCACATCGGCAAAAAACGGGGCGATGATGGGATAATCGGAGTTTTGTAAACCAAACGGGGTATAGGTGCTCAGCCCTCCAGAGCCAAAGGTGATGTTGCCGTTATTATTGATTGCTATTTCGGTGTAGTTGGTGCCGAAAAAGTTGAGTCCGCCCGCACCGAAGGCAGAGGCGAGAGAAACATTAGTGACGTAGCTGTCGTCGTTTCTCTCCAGTACGTTTTCTCCGTACCCGGCAACACCGCCAAGTCCATTGATTAAAGTTGCCATTTTTCGAACCTCCGTATTTCATTAGTTATCGTGATTGCAAAGAGGGGCCGTCTTTGTAATTTTTCAACTCCCGGATCGGCAATTCCGTTTTTTCCCTTGCATCAGAATCGATAGGAATACCGCAAGGCAATGTGCGGATCCGTTTGGGTATCAGCCGTGTTCGAATCCAGCAACAGATTATCGACAATGGCCTGAATGCTCGATTTTTTATCCGTTGTCTCCCAATAGGCCGTAAGACCAAAAGACCAACCCGCCTCGATGGGATCAAGATTGGCGTCGTCGCGATAGCGCATACTACGATACACCGCACTCACCCCGAGCAGCCAGCGGTCAGGCAACGACCATTGACTGCCGAGCTGCACATAATCATGCGGCACATAGGGAATCAAAAGGTCGGAATCCACCCCGGTTTGCCGGCTGTCACGCAAAAGGTAGCTTGCCGAAAGTGTCTGATGCTTGCTTACAAGAAAGTTGGCGCTCAGGCCGACCGTGGAAACCGTTCCCTCGATAAAAACGGGCGTGTTTTCAAGATCCGACTTGGGCGAAAAGACCTCGGGCCGATTGCGCAAACTTTCCAGTTGCGTGACCTCGAACCCGGTGATGGCGGTGCGCTGCCCGCCGAGACCGTTCTCGATGTGCTCGTGATCGAGATATGCCTGGAAGAATGCGGTCTTCTCTACCTCCGCATCGTACTGGAGCCTCACCCGCTCATAGAGGCCGCCGGCCGTGGGCAGCTTGTCATTCACCTGAATGCCTAAGGTGCCCACCTCGCTCAACGTCCCGGCCGAAGCGGAACGACGCCACTTCTGCCCGACCAGACGCACGCTTTGCATTGCCCCGAGCTGCCATTTCAGGCCGAGGCGCGGATTGACCTCGTGGTAATTCCGCTCCTGCGCATCGGATACGAGGACAAACTCCGCCGGCGGTGCAAGGAGATCAAGCGTTTGCAAGTCGTTACGCTCGGTGCGCACATGCTGCGAGAAAAGATCCAATTGGGCCGAAAATTTTCCCGGCAGCTGATAGCGTCCGGAGACATAGGCATCCGTAGCCTTTACCGAATAGAGTTCATCGATGTTCAAACGAGCCGGGGCAAAGGTGGTGACAAGATGCCCGGTCCTGGTTTGATGCGATTTCTCCGCTCCCCACGCCCACTGGGCCAATCCCGAGGTAAAGGCGTGGCGAAACTGGATGTCATCCTGGGTGATTTCCGACTCAAACCCGTCGAGGATGCCGGCTGGGGTAAAAATCGTGGTGGCCAGGGCATTATTAAACGAATCGGCAACCGATTGCGAAACATAGGATCCTGACACGGAATTCCGCTGCCTGCCGTCGCCGACCTTGAACCAGAACTGATTCTCCGGCGCCCTCTTGTAATTGATGCCGATATCGCCGCGTTTCTCCCTCTGCTTGAAGGAATCATCGGGCAAAGTCGCGGTTTCCAGATCCGTGGTGATGTCCGTATCGGTGGCAAAGCCAAACAAACCCAAATCATAGCGGGGCTTCATGCCGAGTCCGAGGGTGAGATTTCCGCCGTGCGCGGAACTGCCGTCATCGCGGGCATCCCCGGTGGAAAGATCGCCGCTCACGAAATAGGCAAAGGGGTTGGGTGTAACAGTCTGGCCGTTGACTGTACCGATCAGCGCGGCTTGCTGCCAGTTGGTGCGCTCCAGCATCGCATCGATACGGCCGTAATGGCCCGGCACATTGACGAGGGATGAATTCCGGTTCGAGGCGCCGAATACGGTGGGGTCCGACAGAAATCCCTGGAGCAGCTCGGAATTCTTGTTGAATTTTCCGGTATAGCGGTCGGCGCGAAACAGGTGGCTGCCGGCCCAATACGGCGAATACGCTTCGTCCGCATAGTATGTCGCCCATTCTTCCATGCCGAAACCGGCCAGGGAACTGCCGAGATTTGCGTTGCCCTTCTGGTTGTTGGCTACCTGATTGAGCGATTTGAGGTACGGCATGCGTTCCTGCGCCTCGCCCGCCGATTTGACGGATGCGCCGTAATCAAGGGCATCCGCCTCCACCACGCTCTGCAACAGATGCGGGAGGGGGTCATGCACATCGAGGGCGGCGGCCCGCTTGAATGCCTGCAGGGCACGGTCGCTCTCGCCGAGCTGGTAAAAGGCGATACCGGAAAATAACCAGGCGCGGGCATAGCGCGGCTCTATCAACCCCACCCGCAGGAAATCGTCGAGCGCCTCATTGGTGCGTTTGGCCTTGAGTCGGTTTATGCCCCGTGCAGTCAAGGCGACATAGTTATCGGGCTCCCGGGCCAGCAGCTCGTCAAGCAACTTTTCGGCGGTATCGATCTCCCCGGCAAAGGTCTCGACCGAGGCGAGTTCGGCCGAGGCTTTGGATAATTTCGGGTTGTCGGCGAGAGCGCTGTTGAGAAACTCTTTTGCCTCGCGGACATTTTCCCGTTCACTTTCGATAAGGCCCAGGCCGTACCACGCCTCGGCACGATTCGCCTCGATCCTCAACACTTCGTTATACGCCTGCCTCGCCTGTTCGGCATTGCCTTGGAGTATCGCCAGTTCGCCGCGGGCGAGCAGCAGCTCGACCTGATCGGGGTTATTGGCAATGGTCGCGTCAAGGAGCTTTTCCGCCTCGGGAAAACGGTCGGTTCGCGCCCAGGCCCGTGCGAGCAAGGCCGCCGCCTGCGGGTCGGCCTTGCCATCGGCAACGTGTGCTTGCAACAGCGCTACCGCCGCATCGTTTTCACCCTGAAAAATCAGCAAATCCGCCGCGAGAACTGCGGCAACGGCATCCTGGCCGGCCATGGGTTTCAATGTCTGCAGAGCCGCCGCATAATCACCGGTTTCAATGGTGTGCACCACCGTGGTGTAGCGTCGATCATCCTTGCCGACCCAGCGCGAGGGCTGTGGCTTCCAGGAAGAGACCCACTGCACGCGGTTTGCGGGGTTGAGCAAGATGAGCTTGACGGGAGCCTTGCCTTGCTCGGCGACCGCGGCCTCACCGTTTCCGACCTCAACACTGCCTTGTTCGTTTTCCATGAAAACGAGACCGGAAAGCACAACCAATTGCGTGCGGCCATCAGGGGAGACTTCCACCTCCCAGTCCGTACCGCGAATGGACATGGTTGCGGATGGAGTCTCCATTTTCAATTTGGAAAATTTGGCAGGATCTTCAGGCGCCGTCTTCGGACGCGCTTGGCTCCAGGCCCTGCCGGAATTAAGACGCACTGCCTCAGCCCCTTGCGCGGACTCAACGGCCGGCTTGATCTGCAGTTGACTGTTCTGGTTCAAGCGGATCTGTGTCCTGTTCGTCATGAGAATGGCCATCTGGCTGTTAGCCTGCGTTCTGACAAACCAACCGCCCTGGATCGTTTGTTTCACCGCAGCCGGCTTCCAATCGGCACCCGAACTCTCCCGACTGTCACCCTTGCCGATCAGCATGACGATTTCGGCTGCCGCAGCTGCAGCTTTCGCTTCTGCGCAGGGCATGAGAGCAACGCAAATGGCGAAAATTCCGGCGATGGCCAGTTGAGTAGCAGGGCTACATGCAACACGTCTGAAGCAGCTCATAGCAGGATCCCCCAATAGATTGATTGGTCGAATTTGCGACATGTGAATATCCGTCAGTATGTTTTTTTCGCTTCACTCCGCCGGGCTGAACCGGCCGCAACTCCTGGAGCGGGGTCGTCACGTATACACGATCCCAGTCTGGGCCAATCCGGTCAAATTGATATTGGCGGTGTTCAAGCTATGGTCTGCGGCCATTACCGCCAAAGAAGTTTGAGTAAACTGCCCCGAAGTGAGCGTTCCTGTCCAGTAGCCGAGGTCAACGGCGGACGGCAGGACGTCGACAAGATTATAGTACAGCAGATTGACTAGATCGGTATTGGAAAAACCAGTGCCGAGTTTTGCGTTCAAGGCCAGCAGCATGAGATCCTGATAGCTCATGCCGCCGTCGAGATACGTCAAGCCGATGCCCACGTAGGCCGTATTCGAGACGGAATCTTTGCCGAACACGGCGCCCAGAATCTTGGCGGTGGTGCCCGCATTGCCGTCGATAACGTCCACGGCCAGCCTGCTGTCGTTAAAGTCAAGGCGCTCGATATTGGTTGTTGTGTCCACGCCTTCGGCTCCGGTCGAATCGGTGACCGTAAGGTTTGCGCCGGATCGGGCCAAACTGAAGCTGCTCCGGTTTCCGCTGTAGGCGGCGATATCGATGCCCGCGCCGCCGTCCAGGGTGTCGTTGCCCGCGCCGCCGGTAAGCGTATTGTTGCCTTCATTGCCGGTCAGGACGTTGGCCAGTGCGTTGCCTGTGCCGGTGAGATTCCCGCTTCCCGCGGCAAGGTCGAGGTTTTCGAGGGCGCTGCCCAGGGTGTAGCTGATGCTGGCGATGACCTTGTCGATGTTGCTGTCAAGGCTCAAGCCAAGCCGTGTTAAACCGAGGGCACTGCTCGCTCCGCTCTCGGTTTCGATGACGCTGTCACCTTCGTTGTCCACATAGTAGATGTCGTCGCCCAATCCTCCCGACATGGCGTCCGCACCCAGATTGCCGTTGAGGATGTCATTGTTCGCTCCGCCGGCCAGGGTATCGCCTGCACTGCTGCCGGTAATGATGTCGATACCCGATGACCCTGTGATCGTGGAGGGGGTCGAGGCCAGGGCGTTGATCACCAGCGTGCCGTTGTTGGTGGTGTTCGTGGCGTAGCTCGCAGAGGCAACCGTCAGACTTTGCACGGCCGTCGCATTGCTGCTGATATTGATGATATCCGTTCCGGGCACCGCATCCGCCAGGGTATCCGTACCGGCATCCACGTTGAAGGTATCGATACCTGCGCCGCCGATCAGGATGTCGTCGCCTGCGCCGCCGGTCAGGATGTCGTCGCCGTCGCCGCCGGTCAGGATATCATCGTTATCGCCGCCGGCCAGGGTGTCGTCGCCGTCGCCGCCCTCCGACACAACAATGGTTATATCCGAAAATTGGATACGTTCCATGTTCGTGAGGGTGTCGGTTCCATTGGTGCCAACAATATCACTGACGATGTAATTGCTGCCGGACTGGGTAATGATGTAGTTCGAGCGAGTTCCGGAATAAAAAGCCGTGTCCGAACCCACACCGCCATCCAGGGTGTCGTTGCCGCCGTTCCCATACAGACGGTTATCAAGCGTGTTGCCAATCAGGATGTCGTCGAACTCGCTGCCGCTTAAACCTTCTATGTTGAGCAGGGTGTCAAGGTCACTGGCTCCAGAACCGCCGATTCCACCGGTATGCTGCGGGGTCGTCAACGCCAGGTTGACGGTGACCCCGGCAGGTTCCCTATTGTAGTAAGCAATGTCAAAACCAGCCCCTCCATCAAGAATGTCATCGCCCTGTCCGCCGGCTAAAATCTCGTCGGCCGTTCCGCCGATCAGCGTATCATTGCCATCGTGGCCGACAATCAGCAGACCATCCGTCGTGGAAGCGCTCAAGTCGATGGTATTGTCGCCGGTGCCGCCGAAGGCTAATTTCATCCCGGATATGGTGACATTGCCGGAAGCATCCGCGAAATCGCCGCCGGCAATCATGAGCAGCCAGTCGGTCGGGGCAATCGAAACAGATGTGGTAAGAGTAAGTAAGTTGCCGGCAAGAAAGCCGTCGGTCACGATACCCGTTCCTGTGCCGTTCAATAAGATGACACTAGGCGTTCCATACGGAATCCAGGTGATGCTCCCCGAAAACTCGACAACGATCGTGTTGGGGCCCACGAGAATTATGTTTGTAACTTCCGGAGCTGTAGTGTCCCCCAAAATAGACATGTTTTCCCCTCTTAAATATACACGATCCCAGTCTGGGCCAATCCGGTCAAATTGATATTGGCGGTGTTCAAGTCCGTATCCGCCGCCAACACCCCCAAGGCTCCGGCACTTAAAGAACCGCTCTCCAGCATGGCGACATACGGTGCAGCCTCCGCGGAGGTAGGCGCGCTCCCGAACAGGTTGGTCCACAATAAACCGACTATTGCCGTGTTGGTGGTGGCGCCCGCTGCGTTCAGGGCCAGCGACATCAGATCAACATAGCTCATGCCGCCGTCGAGATAACTCAAGCCGATGCCCACGGAGGCCGTATTCGCAACGGATTCCTCACCGAACACGGCGCCCAGGATCTTGGCGGTGGTGCCCGCATTGCCGTCGATAACGTCCACGGCAAGCCTGCTGTCGGCAAAGGCAAGGCGTTCGATGTTGGTTACCGTATCAACTCCTTCGATACCCGTGGAGTCGGTGACAATAAAACCTGTGCCGGATTGGGCCAAAGTGAAACCGGCTCGGCTTCCGCTGTAGGCGGCGATATCGATGCCTGCGCCGCCGTTCAGGCTGTCGTTGCCCGCGCCGCCGGTGAGAGTGTTATTGCCTTCATTGCCGGTCAGGACGTTGGCCAGTGCGTTGCCGGTGCCGGTGAGATTCCCGCTTCCCGCGGCAAGGTCGAGGTTTTCGAGGGAGTTGCCCAGGGTGTAGCTGATGCTGGCGATGACCTTGTCGATGTTGCCGCCAAGGCTGAGGGCAAGCCGGAAATTCAGGGCGCTTGACACGCTCTCGGTTTCGATGACGCTGTCATTCAAACTGTCGACATAGTAGGTGTCGTTACCCGATCCGCCTTCCATGGCGTCGTGACCGGGGCCGCCATTCAAAATGTCGTTGCCATCACCACCGGCCAGATAGTCTGCTCCACCACCGCCATCGGCATAATCATCCCCTGAGCCGCCAATGAAATAATCCAATCCCATACCCAACAACGCGGTGTCATTGGCGACTCCACCTTCAACTTTGTCGTTGCCAATATTTCCGGCAGCATCGGCGATTGTGGAATCGATATCCCAGCCAGTCAATAAATCGTAATTTACAGTCGGGTCATATTCAGACTCATATTGCAGTTGATTCCAATTCAGGCTGATGGCATCGATGTAATTCCAATCGATGTCGTACCAGTCATCCACAAGCAGCTCGTTCCAATCGATTTGTTCATATTCTAAGAGGTTGTAGGTCGTGTAGTCGAACTCCGCCCAATCCACATAGTTCCACTCCAGAGCGGAATAATCGGCAAGCTCTTCCCACCCAACAGCTGACCAAGCAATTAGATCACTATAGGCTGCCCAGGTTGCATCATCCCAACTCCACCAATCGATTACCTCCCATTTGATGTCGTCGTAAGAAGTTACATTCAGGTAGCCATCCCATGCCTCCGCCGCATAAAGACTATAACTGCCGGTCGTTCCGCCAAATCCGGAAACCTGGATAAAGTAATCACCCGTCGTGGGAGCAGTAAAATGAAGGCTTTCGGCATCACCAATGTACCAGCCATTGTCCGCATAGCCGTTGCCATAGTGGTCGTAGACGGGAAGGCCATTCGCATCGAAGATCTGCAAGATGCCATCCAGCATGCCGTCGTTTGAATATAGGTCAAAATTATATTTTGAGCCTTGATTTAAGCGGATGCTGAACCAGTCCTCATCATTGCCGAAATCAATTTGGTTATCGATGAAGCCTGGCACCCACAAATTCTCGGTGGAAGTTGTATCCCCCGGGACCTCACCGTCAGCTATCGCCAAAGCGGATGCGGTCAAGTCATAGCTGCCGGTGGAACTGGACCAACCGCCCACACTGATGCAATAGTTGCCCGAGGTGGCCGGTGTGAAATATAGATTCTCCTCGTCGCCCGTCCCACCATAATCAGCGGACTCCAACCTCTCCCCGGTGATTCCATACAGGATCAGCGTACCATCGAGCGAGGTTGATGAAAGATTAAAAAGATATGTTGTATTAGCGGCAAGCGCGACCGAATACACGTCTTCGTCCAGCCCGGAATCCACAAATCCGCGGATCGCACCGCCCTGGATATCGAGCATCCCCGACGCCGCAGTTTGGCAAGTATCCCCCACTGCATCAACATTACTGACAGCTGCCGAAGAATAAATATCGAGCAGGAAATCGCCCGTCGAGCCGCCGTAACCAGACACCTCGATGTAGTAAGTGCCGGTGGTCGCAGGCGTGCAGACAAGATTTTCAGGGCCAACCGCCCAATTATTATCGATATAGAAAAGTTGATTGCCCAGGACGTCATAAAGCTGCAAGACACCATCCAGGCTTGATGAGCCCAACTCGAATTGATACTGTGTATTGGCTGCCAACGTCACGGCATACCAGTCGGCATCCAGACCGTCGTTGATGGTGCCTGCAACGTGAACCGGTGCGTTTGAATTGACCGCCACACTGACGCTGGTGTCGGGGGTCTGCCCAACCGTGTCGATTGAGGAGTTTTCCCCGGATATCTGGAAAACAGACAACCAGAAATCACCGATAGTGCCACCCCAACCGTCAACGGCGATGTAATAATCGCCAGTCGTGGTTGGAGAGTAATAGAAGTATTCACTTCCACCCTGATAAGACGCATCCGCGTCAGTCAACGTGTTCGTGCCATCGGTATCGTACAGAGTCAGGATGCCGTCCAGAGTGCTATCGCTGACTAGATCAACACGATACGTTACTTCCGCGCTCAGGTAAACGCTGTACCAATCGGCATCGTAACCGCCAGCGCTATCCGCAGTGTCGATGTGACCCCATACCGTGCCGGACACGGATAAGGACGCGCTCGTCGAAGCGGCGCCCACGACGAAGTCGCCGGTCTGGCTGACGTTGGCCATGGCCTCAAGCTGAAAGCTGCCCGTTGTCCCGCCGTAACCGGACACCGCGATATAATGAGTACCCCCAGTCGTCGGAGTATAATACAAGCTTTCCGGGTCGCCGATATCCAGGCCGTTATCGGCATAGGCTTGCAAAACGTTGTCCGCATCATAGAGGGCCAGAATGCCATCGATAAAGAAGGAGGAAAGATAAAACTGATACGTTGTTCCTTCCGTCAGGAAGACCTGATACCAATCCTCATCCGCTCCACCGCTATAAACGTCAACCGGATCAATCGCGCCGTAGATTGATCCGGAAATGGCTAGGCTCACTGTTGTACTTGATCCGCCCGGAACACTATCAGTCGTCATTGCGCATCACCTCACGGAAGGCATAACTTCGGATTGGAAACCAGATTGAGGTCGGCCGAAAGCAGTTCCCCAATCGTTCGCGCCATCAGTTGTTTTTAGTGGTATCGCCTTCCATAAAAGTTAATGAAAAGATACCCGCTTTTTCGGACGCATCTAACGGAGGGTGCGCTGAAGAGTTCCAGATGCATGAAAAAAGATTTTCAACGCACTCATTCTTCCAGGGAAAAAACTGGGCTGCCGGAATCACTCCGAATTTGACAAACAAAAGGGAGGGAATACAGAGCGAGACAATGGTGAGGATGGGGCTGATGATCTCGTTTATCTGGAACATGGCGCCTCCCGGTGGCATGTCTCATTTTGCTTCATGGACAAATATACAATGCTTTATTTTAACAGAAACCCTGGAGGAATATTAACTTTTTTCTGCCCTGAGGCGGCACCTGTTTTCTTGGACACTGATTTAGGGTAAAGTCCCCGACCTGGGAGATCGAACACGACAACGCGAATTCAAAAAATGAAACATTAAAGGAAAAAACAGAAGATACCGATAGGCATGGTGTTGTTCCGGATTAACTGCCCGGCCCCGCCGCATCTCTACCGCGTCTGCTTTGGCAGCGGCCTGTTCGCATGGGTCGGCATAGCTCGCAGGTCTTTTGTCGGGAATTTCTGCCGGTAATTGACACGCCCTCCGCGGCCCTGCCGGATAGTTGCGTTCTGGAAATGATAGCAAACGATTAAGAATAAAAAAGGGACTCCCTTATGCAGAAATGGCAGATAAACGGAACCGTTCAGTGGCTGTGCGAGGAATGCGCCAAGGTCAATTCCCATGTATTTTTGGTCTACCAGCATCAATGGCTCGGCGAGGAAAAGGATCTTGCCGCTTCCTGTGATTGCTGTCGCTGCAAGGATGTGACCGTTGCCCGTCTTGGCAGGATGCGCTGGCTGCTCTACCCCTTTCTCTGTTTGCTGCCGCGGCAGTGGCCGGCCATGACCCGGGCGGTGCGTCGCGCTAAGTGAATGGTGTCGGTCTGGCTCGGGCATGGAGCGTTTCCTGTGGTATTTGTGGTGTCTCCGTATCGCCTGCCAAAGCCAAATCATTTGACCCCCCCCCCGTGGCGTTGTGGAGTGATTCAACGGTGTCGTTCCGGAGGGATTTTTCCGCTCAACCTTGCGAGGGAAGTTTTCCGAGTCAGTCGCCGTCCTCACGAAAGCCCTTTGCCCCTGTCCCAATCAAGACACCGCTGACCACCATATTCCCGAGGCTGCACTCAGGATTGCGTAAGGCCCCGCAAGGAGGGGGGAGAGGGTTGATCCTCCAATGCCGAGGCCGCTTGCCGACCATGCTTTGGGGAAAATCATGGCTGGTCGGTTGAAAAAATGATATAATCCTTCCCGCTCCTGCTGCCTCCGACCGAATCGGTCTGCCTGAAAACATCCTCTCCCCATGGAATCCTGTCGATGCAACTGACCACCAACAAGTTGATCCTGGCTGCGGCCAGCTTCTTGGTTCTGTTTAATAATGTCACTTTTTTTCAGAACGTTATCGCTGTCTATCCGCTAGCCGAGGGAAGCAATCTCTTTTTCCTCGCCTCTCTGGTCCTGGGCTTGACCGGGGTTATCGCTTTGCTTCTGAGTCTGCTCGCCTCACGCTTTACCCTCAAGCCGCTCTTGGTCGTCCTGCTCATGTCGGCTGCGGGCAGCAGTTACTTTATGAACAACTACAGCGTGATCATCGATTACATCATGGTTCAAAACATCCTGCAGACCAATCTGCGGGAGAGCATGGAACTCTTCTCCCTCAAGTTGTTTCTGTACCTGTTTTTCCTCGGGGTCGTGCCGGCGTTGCTGGTTTGTCTGCTTCCGCTTAAGCGGCAATCATTGCGTCAGGCGACCCTGTCCCGGCTGAAAATGATTGGTATCTCTCTTCTTCTCATCCTGATTCCGCTTTTTCTCTTCAGCCGGTTCTATGCTTCTTTCTTCCGGGAGCATGAGGAGCTGCGCTTTTACAGCAATCCGACCTACGCCATTTATTCGGTGTATAAGTACATAAAAAAGAATATCAACACCTCCGCGGTGACGGTCCAGGCCATCGGCACCGATGCCAAGATTGCCCGTACGGACAAGGATCGGGAGCTGATTATCCTGGTGGTGGGTGAGGCGGCCAGGGCTGATCGTTTCTCGTTGAATGGCTATGGGCGAGCGACCAATCCCCTGCTGAGCCGGGAGGATGTGATCTTTTACCCCAAAGTGCAGTCCTGCGATACCTCAACCGCTACTGCGGTCCCTTGCATGTTTTCCGATCTGACCCGTGACGGATTCAGTAACAAAAAGGCCGCAGCCAGGGAAAATATCCTTGATGTCGTCCAGAGGGCCGGGGTCAACGTCCTCTGGCGGGACAACAACTCGGACTCCAAGGGAGTGGCCCTGCGGGTGCCCTATGAGGATTATCATGATCCGGCCAGAAACACGGTTTGCGATGGGGAGTGCCGGGATGAAGGCATGTTGGTCGGTCTGCAGGACTATATTGATGCGCGGAAGAGTGGGGATATCCTGATTGTTCTCCATCAGATGGGAAACCATGGCCCGGCCTATTACAAGAGGTATCCCAAGGAATTTGAGCGTTTTACTCCGGCATGCCTGACCAGTCAGCTCGACGAGTGCAGCCAGGAGGAGATAGGCAACGCCTACGATAACGCCATCCTGTACACCGACTACTTTTTAAGCAAGGTCATCGCCTTGCTCAAGCAGAACGACAAGCGCTTCCAAACCGCGATGGTCTACATGAGCGACCATGGTGAATCCCTCGGCGAATTCGGGGTTTACCTGCATGGTCTGCCCTATCTGTTGGCTCCGGAGGCTCAGAAGCACATTGCCGCCATCATGTGGTTTGGTTCGAGATTTGAGGTTGATAAGGGTATTCTCAGGCAACAGTCCGGCCGGGAGCTCTCTCAAGACAACCTGTTTCATACCCTCCTCGGGATCATGGATATCCATACCGAGCTCTATAACCCCCAGCTGGACATTCTTTGCGATGCCCACAAGTGCTCGATATGGAACGCGCCTCATCGGAAGGAGAAGGGGGGCAATCCTGGAATTGTTAAGTCTGTTCCCCCCTGAAAAAGGCCAAGGCCCGAGAGGTCGGGTCGTGCGAGTGGAGGCAGGGAATGAAGCGGCAAAAGGCGATATAACCGGAGGGAAGGCGCCTGAGTCGTCATTTTTTTCGTGAAGGCTCAGGCGAGCGTAGCGGCCGAGAGGAAAAAGGGTCGCGATCCGGCTATGGCCAAGCCGGGTCGCGTACCGCGGATGCAGATCTCTAGCGAATTGCCTTTTTCAGGTCAAGGCCGATGGCGCCTTCGATTGTGGCGCCCCGGAGATTGGTCTGTTCGAGGTTTGCCCCGGTCAGATCGGCCCGCTCAAGGTTGGCTCCGGCCAGATCGGCTCCGGCCAGGTTTGCCCCGGAGAGGTCCGCGCTGCTCAGATTGGCGCCTTTCAGGTTTGCCCATTTGAGGTTGGCCTTGCCGAGGTTGGCGTTTGTCAGATTGGCTCCTGCCAGATTGGCCCGCATCAGGCTGGCCTCGGCCAGATTGGCGCCCTGCAGATTACAGCCGGGGCAGTTCTGGCTCATGCCCCGGTAAATCATGCCCAGATCCCGGCTGGCCGTTTGGGGGTTGGAGGTCTGGTAAGTCTCCTGGATTGTGGGGGTGGATACCGGTGCGACCTGTTCTTCCACCACCACATCCGGTGAGGTGGTGGCGCTGGACCGCTTGTTCGGTTGTTTTTTGGCGCTTGCCGCATTTTTGACTGGCTGCCCGCGCTTGAGGCCTTGTGTTATGGTGAAGTAGCTCGATTTTATGCCGCTGGCCGTGTACAGGTTGTATTCCTCGCCCTTGCGAAACACATCGTAGCAGATCTCGTCGCCAAAGCCCCAGCGCTTGAACTTGAGGCAAAGCCTGTCGTTATCCGTTGACCATACCCCGTCATTTTTCTCGGTCTTGCTTTTCACCGCGTACATTTTGCCGTTGCCGTACATCTCGATGGTTGCGGTATCGCCGTATTCGTGCATGGTAATAGTGTTGTCGGAGAGGATCTCGATCAGTTGCGCGCCGGTGATTCTGGTTCCATCACCAGCGGGCGCTGTGTCCGGGGCGTTTCCCGCCTCTTTTGTGCCGCAACCGGCGATGAGAAAAAGAAGCATGGTCAAGAGCGGGAAATAATAACGGAATTGAGTGTTCACTGTTCTCTCCTCGTGGTTCACGGTATACCTTATGGAATAAAGCAACTGACCGGCTGATGAAGATTTTTTCCTGCGGAAATGTGAAAAAAACTCCTGTCCCGAAAAGGGGGCGCCATGGCTCTGACGGTACATGCCATCCGCAGTGTTTCCGGCCTTCCTGGCAACTTGTTAATTATTACCTGAAAAAAAAATAAAACGCCATGCCCATTGTATGAGAAAACCTTGTTTGTCGAGGCGGGTATCTGTTTTTCAACTGGAAATTTTGTTGGTAAATTGATATATTAACAAGTTCTGGCATTGTCCGGGCTCGTGAGAGAACTGTTCTCCCGAAGGCAGCAGGGGTATTATACATTTGAAACCGGTTCTTAGGAGATGTCTCTGATGGTGAAAGCCTTGGTTGCGACTGATAACAGCCCTGCTCAACTTCTGATCCGCCTGGCTCTGGGGGTGGTGATTTTCCCCCATGGCGCGCAAAAGGTTCTCGGCTGGTTCGGCGGGCCTGGCTATGGCGCAACGGTCACGGATTTTTCCGCCATGGGCTTTCCGCTCTGGGCCATTATTCTCCTGATGGTCTCCGAGGTTTGCGGTTCGCTGTTGCTGGTGCTCGGCCTGTATACAAGGGTCTGGGCCCTGGCCATCGGTACGGCCATCGCCATTTGCCTGAAAACGAATCATCTGCAGCATGGCTTTTTCATGAATTGGTTCGGGCAGCAGCAGGGCGAGGGGTATGAGTATCATCTCCTGGTGCTGGGGATTGCCCTGGCCCTTGTTCTGCGGGGCGGGGGCATGCTGTCCCTGGACCGGGTTCTGGCAAAGGACAAACGTCGGGGCGGGATTCTTCTCTAGCTCCGGTTTACTGAATTTTATGCGCGTCCGGCGGGTCATACAGGCTCTGGATATTATGTTCCGCCTCCAGTTCCGCCATCTTGGCCAGGGCCTCTTCTTCGCTCATCCCTAAGCTTTCGGCAAGTTTTTTGATGTCGTACAGCGGTTCTCCCTGCTCGGTGTAGCCGATGGGGGCCAGCTCCGGGAAAAATTCGCCCGTGGCCATGCTTGAGGCCTGGCTGATCATTTCCCTGATCGGCGGCGGGCCAAAGAGAAGCAGCCATTTCACCGCCTCGCTCCAAATCTTGCTGTCCACGGTTTCACTGTTCATAACCTCAAGGGCCATGCTCAGGTCCCAGTTGTCTTTGAATGCTGTCATTGTTCCCCTTCCCACTTTTTTCGTCCTGCCAGAATATGCTTCAATGATTCTATCACCTTGCTGCCCTCCGTTTTGGAAAGAGTCCCCAGTTCGGAGGTCTTGTAGTATTTTTTCAGAAAATTGGTGCAATGCGTCTCATCCCAGGCGAGATCTTCCACAAGATGCTTGATGTACATCCTCTGCCGGAAGGTAATGCCCTCCCGGCGCGCGCGATAATGGGTGCTCCGGGCAAAATAGCGCATGAGTTTTTGGAACCCCGTCTCGTCCAGATCTTTTGCCGAACGGACTCCCGTCACCTTTTCCATGATGTCGCGGTACTCCTGGTCGCTTACCCCAAGTTCCTTTTTGACAATATGAATGACTGCTAGTTTTTTATGATCCAGCACGGCGCGTTGTCCCTTGTGCATCATCTTGTTTCGTCGGCATGTGGCCGAGGCCGTGCCGGGCAAGGTCGGTGAAAAACAGCGTCTCACTCTGAAAGAGATGGGTTTTCAGGCCGAGGGCGGCTGCTCTTGCGATGTGGCCCTGGTTGTCATCGACAAAAAGGGCGTGTTCCGGCGCGACCCCGAGGGTTGTGAGGACGTCGGTGAACAGGCTTGGCTCGCGCTTGGTTTTTCCGAGATGGTAGCTGTTGAAAACTCGGGAAAATTCATGGAAAAACGGCTGCCGCTCATTGAGGCGGTCGAGCCAGTCGGTTTGATCGCTGAGAATGACCGGGGTCAAACCCCGTGCTCTGAGGGCGCGGACCGCTCCAAGCATCCCGGGGCGCAGGATGAAACGGCTGAGGATTGCTTCGGTGAGTGCCCGGTCTTCGCCTTTGATTCCGGTCCGGCTGCGGAGCAGCTGCCAGTATGTCTGCTCGTTGGACTTGCCGGTTACATAGCCGCAGGTATAGATGGTTTCGGTGGCGGTATGGAAAAAATGCTCCGGGTCAAGGGCGTTTTCCTCGGCTATGGCTGCAAGCCCGAGGGTGAAGCCCTCTTCGGCCAGGACTCCGCCATAATCGAAAAGGATGGTGGTTATGGCGGAGTCCTGGCCCATGGTTCAACCGGCTGCCAGCAGCCGCCGGATCCGTTCCTGCATGGGCGGATGGGTGCTGAACAGGTTGGCGATCCCTCCGGCGGAGAGCGGGTTGACGATGTACATCTGGGCGGTGGCCGGGTTGACATCCATGGGCAGACGATGGTTGGAATCTTCCAAGCGCTGGAGGGCGTTGGCCAGGGAGGAAGGCCTGCCGCAGATTTTGGCGCCGGTGGCATCGGCCAGGTATTCGCGGCTGCGGGAAATGGCCATTTGGATCAGGGCCGCACCAATGGGGGCGATGATCATCATCAGGATTGCGCCGATCATCCCGCCGCCGCTGTCCTCGTCATCGGAGTTGCGGCCCATGCCGAAAAGCATTGCCCATTGGGTCATGGTGGCAAGGGTGCTGATGGCCCCGGCCATGACTGCGGCCATGGAGCTTATCAGGATGTCCCGATTCTTGATATGGGCCAGTTCGTGGGCGAGAACGCCTTCCAGTTCGTCGCGGCTGAGGATGGACATCAGCCCTCGGGTGACGGCCACCGCTGCATGCTCGGGGTTTCGGCCCGTGGCAAAGGCGTTGGGGGTGTCGCTGTCAATGATATAGACCCGGGGCTTGGGCAGTTCGGCCCGCGCGGCAAGTCCGGCAACAAGACTATGCAGCACCGGCGCCTCGCTCTGCTCCACCTCCCGGGCGCCGCCCATTTTCAGGGCCAGCTTGTCGCTGAACCAGTAGGCGAAAAAATTCATCCCCACGGCCATGAGCAGGGCCATGGTCATGCCGCTGTTCCCGCCCATGGCCTGGCCCGCTACCATGAAGAGGGCGGTGAGGGCTGCCATCAGCATGCCGGTTTTTATCGTGTTTCCCATGGGTATCCTCGTTGCGTATTGGGTGTGTGTTCCGCCGGGAGCAAGGCCCGGCCGCTGTGAGGGAATATAATTCGAGCTGCATCCAAGTCAAGGGCGGAGGAATTGAAAATCTCAGTGGGGCAGGGGCCATTCCTGCTTGCGGGTTTCGCTGAGATAACAGAACCGGTCCCACTCCACCTCCCGGCCGGAAACCGGGCAGCGGAGTTGAACCTTGCGTTCGCTCAACCCGATCACCAGCCAGTCGCCGCTGCGCGGGCCTGCTTCAACGTGAATTTTCTGGCCGACCACAAAGGGAAAGGGGATGAAAACAGCGACCTGATCTTGGGCCATGGTATGAATCCTTTTGTTTGAGCTTCAGGGCAGATAAACGAGCAACGCCCCGCTTTTTTCCCGATCTTTCTTTTCCCAAAGATAAGCGAGGATCGAGCCGTCGGTTTTCATGATTTTGAGCCTGGTCTCGATGACGTCTTTGAGTACCGAGCCTTCCGGAGAGTGGAGCCCCTTGCCGGTTATTATCAGGACGGTTTTCAGATGATTGCGCCGGGCTCGGGTCAGGAAATTTTTCGTCTTTATTTCCGCCTCGGGACCAGTGCAGCCATGGAGATCTAGCCTGTCCTGGGGCGGGGGGGAGTTGCGTATCGCCGCCTGGAGCGATTGGGCCGGGGTCGGCAGCTCTTCCTTTTCCGTGAGAATTTCCGCAAGGGTCGTGGCGGGAATCGCGGTTGCCAGGGCGCCGGCGAAGCTGTGCGGGGTGGAGTCTTCCGGATCCTGGGAGAAGAGAAAGCCGAGGTCGTCGCCGGCCGTCAGTTTGCGGATGGCTGTTTTCCCGTGTTTTGCTTGGGGATATTTGGCGGCGGTGCCTGCCTGTTGCGGCGAGCGGTTCTGTTTGCGCATGGATCTTTGCAAAGGAAAAAGGAGACGGGTGAAAACATGGTGTGTCTGGAGATATGCATAGCGTTTTTTTTGTGAAGAGACAAGAGGCAAAAAAGAATCTGGCAAAGAGAGGCCTGGGGCACTATTTGTCTCAGGCGGGGAGGTATGCTCTGTCCATGGCGGGAGATCGAACGCTTGGGGAACCTTTGAAAAACCACTGATGATGCCTTTGTTTCTTGCCGGAATCCGCCTGGTGCAATACTGTGAATCCTGACAGGGATACTGGGCAGATGGAAAATCGGGAGCGCATCTTGACTTATACCCATAAAAGGTATATTAAGTTATGCAATGGAAAGTGACGATAACCCGTAAGGCCGAAAAGCAGGCATTGAAATTACCCCGGCCAGTGCTTGCCGCGTTGTATCACCTGATGGCAAGCATCCGGCAGGCAGGGCCGGTTCGCGGGGATTGGCCAAACTACTCGAAATTGCCAGGTCTTGGTCATCACTGTCATCTTAAAAAGGGCAGGCCAACCTATGTCGCGGTGTGGACAGAGGACAAAAGCACCGTTACCGTGGAGATCATTTATGCAGGAACACACGAAAAAGCGCCGTACTGAGAAAGGGCTGGTGCCGCTGCATTTTCTGGTCCATCCGGCCAACGTGGAACGAATCAGACGGTATGTGTCGTCCATCGAGCCCGATGACCAGAGCGAGGGGAGCATCACCGCCGAGGAGTTTTTCCGCGAACACCTCGGCGACCGACCGGAATGGGCGGTGAACCTGCTGGGCGCCCGCACTCGAGAGGGTTTTACCCAACTGCAACTGGCCGAACTCACCGGCATCCCCCAGCGCCATATCTCCGAGATGGAAAACGGCAAGCGCTCCATCGGCAAGGAGCGGGCCAGAGTTCTGGCCAAGGCGCTGAATACTGATTATCGGCACTTTTTATGAGTCAGGCATAATTCCTTGCCGGAAAGAAAGAGCGGCATGGGTCGCCGCAGGGCCGGGCTGGGCAGCTCCTCTTTTTCCGTCAGGATGTCGGCAAGGGTGGCTGCGGGAATCCCGGTGGCCAGCGCGCCGGCAAAGCTCTGTACCCGTTCATTTTCCTGGCCGGAAGAGAAAAGCACCCCCAAGTCGTCGCTGACCGTCAGCCTGCGAATGTGCCCTGCCCCGGCTTGTTTTTGTGATTTTTTGGTGACAGGGGCTGTTTGTCGGGATGAAGGGTGCTTTTTGCGCATGGGTTTTTGTGAAAAAAGAGGGGAGTAGAACTGTGTCTATATAGAAATATGCATAGCCTCTTTCGAGCCAAGTGACAAGGGGCAAAAAATACCAGTGGAAAGGGCCTAATGATTATTTCTGGATAAGGTTGGGGAGCAGGATGGGGGATGATACCCGTTTTTTATGGACAAGCTGCCTAGCGCTAAGATAGGCTTGCAAAAGTATGCAGCATGGTCTGGATAATACCCCGCCAATATTATCTCGCGCTAGATAATAATATAGTTAGGCTTCAGAGAGAAATACAATGACGATGACCCCAGAAGAAGCTAATGAATTTCAGCTCCTCATGAAAAATCGGCCTCATGTTGTCATTCTTGGGGCTGGAGCAACCATAGCTTCAATCCCTGACGGAGACAAAAATGGCAAAAAGTCATCCGTTATGATGGGGTTCATTGAAAAACTTGGAATGAACCAAGTAATAGCCAATACGAAATTAAAAACCGATAGCATAAACCTCGAAGATATTTACACAGAACTTCACGAAAGAGACGATTGTGAAAATATAAGAATGCTCCTTGATGAAAGGATCAGAGAGTATTTTTCAGACTTGGAGATACCTGATGATCCCAACATATACGATATGCTCCTTCTGTCTCTCAGGAAGAAAGATCTTATAGCCACATTTAATTGGGACCCCTTGCTGCTTCAAGCCTACCAGCGAGCATCAAAAATAACAAAAGATCTTCCGCTGCTCACTTTTCTACATGGGAATGTGCTTGTAGGTTACTGTCGAGATCATAAATACGGAGGGATAATTTATGCAAAATGTCCTGAATGTGGAAGACATTTTCGCCCAGGCAGATTGCTCTATCCGATCCGCAACAAGAATTATACCGAAGACCCGTATATACAAGATAGCTGGAAAGCAATTCGTAATAATTTAAAACGAGCATATCTTGTAACCATTTTTGGGTATAGTGCCCCCAAAACTGATTCTGAAGCAATTTCACTGATGAAAGAAGCTTGGGGGACAGTAGATAAACGTAATCTTGAAGATTTTGAATTCATTGACATCCGTCCAGAAGAAGAACTTGTTGATAACTGGAAAGAATTCATTCACTCCCACCATTATCAAATATACTCAAGCTTTTTCGAGTCCAGTCTTGCGCAGCATCCAAGGCGCACAACTGTAGAATTGTTTGACCGCACAATGGAGTGTAAATTTACAAAAGCTACTCATATGTTTAAACCGAATATGGATTGGCCTAAGGTTCAACAGTTAGTTGATAGCCTCGTTATGGAAGAAGAAAAACTTGGCGAGAATGAATTTTTAACAGTGGAATCAGCCTAACCAGCCCATTAACGCAGACGGGAAGAACGCTTGCGGCCTGACGGTCTAGTTCTGGTGGCCCGCTGGTTATGGGAAACGTTATGCAAAAAATTTCTACATGCGGGAACATTAATGAGCCGAACTAAAAGAAAGCCTGCAGCTCACATTATCGGAGAAAGAGCTGTAAAATTAGTTAAAAACATGCTTCCCGAAGAATGGAGCATAAGGGAATTAGTTCCTGACTACGGTATAGACCTAAATGTAGAGTTATTTGAAAAGACAAAATCGAAAGATAAAGGTGTCGATACCTATGACACTCTTGGAGAACATTTATTTGTTCAGGTAAAAGGTAGCGAATTAATAAAAACCCAAAAGCTAACTGTTAAACCTCGTTACAATGTCGAAATAAAACCAGTTTCTGAAAAGCTACATTCACCCTCTGAGAATCATGAAATAGAAGTTGCCGTTTTCAAGATTGACACGCCAGAACTTGTAACAGTTCAAAGGATAGGCGCAGCAGTTCCAGTCTTACTTTTTTTAGTAGATGTATCGAATAATAGAATTTTTTTTGTATGCTTAACTGATTATATAGACAAAATTTTACTTCCAAATGACCCAAACTATTCTGATAAAAAACATAAAACGATATATGTTCCTATTAAGAATGAAATAACAGCAAACAAAAATTCACTTGGAGCTCTAAGGTTTTATGCCAAAAGGTCAAAATTTTATGCAGCATTTCAAAAATTTTCATATCAAAAAGGTCGCCTAGATTATGTTTATGACGAGTCTTTAATTGAAACCGCTCAATATTTTGCCAAAATACTTCTTCGATATGATTTTTGGACTCAAGAACCATTATGGTATCCAATGCGAACAGCACATGAACAACTTGTAAACCTTGTCAACTCAGGCCGCCCACAAATCTTTAGCCACTCTAAAACGGGAGCAGAGGATGACAAAGATGAAGAGGAGAATGCATGGTCTACTCCATTTTCCGCAAATCGGCTCTATACACGCAAAGAAACTCGTACATTCATGGAAATAAGAATTCTATGGGATCAGTTAGAGAATTTAGGGGCAATGTTTGAAGAAATTTGCCGCGAGTGGAGTATCCCATCATCACTTGGAGTAAGCACCTCAGACCTTTAAAAAAGGCTAGGCATGCATAACAAATCAATCAAGCGGAAAACCCGGCCTCTGGCCAGTTTTCCGCTTATCTCGGTCGTTAAGTGCTCAAAATCGCAGAATATGCGCAAACCTTAAGGGGAGCTGCTTTGTTTGATATAAACAATCACATAGTAAAAATTTCAGACACAAAAATTGATGCTGTCGTAAAGCCGGCTTTTAAGTTCTTTGAGGGAACGCCTTACTTCCAACTCAACAATTTACCAAGATTTAATGGAGCCGGGGTTTATGCGCTATTTCTCAAAGTAACTGACGGGACATGCTATCAAGGAATTTTACCCCCGATGCATCCTATCTATGTTGGCAAGGCAGTTCCATCTGGCACAAGGCAGGGTTTGAGAAGCGGAGATGGAACTGCATTGAGATCAAGGCTAATGAAACACTTACGAAGTATTGACCAGGCCGAGAATTTAAAGAATGAAGACTTCCTTTGTAGGTTCATGATTCTACAAGGCAGGGCCACTGACATGATCGGCGCTATGGAATCGTACTTAATACGACAATACGGACCATTGTGGAACTCATATATTGATGGTTTTGGCATTAACGCTCCCGGAGCTGGAAGATACAATCAAGCCCCATCTGAATGGGATACTCTCCATAACGGTCGGTATTATGCAGCTCAACTTACTGGGCAGCCGCGAGAAAAAGAAGTAATCTTACAAAAGATCAAAGCGTACAAACTGCCAAAACAGGAAATTTAAAATATATGCGAGAACTAAATTCAATTGAGCTTTTTGCTGGGGCAGGTGGTTTGGCAATTGGCCTTCATGGAGCTGGCTTTTCACCCAAAGTGATCGTCGAGTTTAATGAAGATGCCTGTCAGACTATTCGCTCCAACAAAATATTTAATTATGGAGCTGGGCTTTACGAAGGTGATGTAACAAAATTTGACTATTTAAGTGTGAATGAAACTATTGATCTCGTTTCCGGTGGCCCGCCGTGCCAACCATTTTCTTTGGGTGGTAAAGCAAAAGGATATAATGACTCAAGGGATATGTTTCCAGAGGCAGTTCGCGCAATACGTGAAAAAAAACCACGTGCGTTTGTCTTTGAAAATGTGAAGGGACTACTAAGGAAGAGCTTTTTTGAATATTTTGAGTACATCGTTTTACAGTTACAGTATCCGTCAATTTTCAAAAATCCAAAGGAAAATTGGCAAGATCACCGCGCAAGACTTGAGCGTTATCACACACAAAATAAACATACTGAGCTTGAATACAATGTCGTCTATCGTTTAGTCAATGCGGCTGACTATGGCGTGCCACAGAAGAGGGAACGTGTTTTTATTGTTGGGTTTCGTTCTGACATTAATGCCAAATGGACATTCCCTGAGCCAACACATTCAGAGGATGCATTACTTTGGGATAAATGGATAACAAAACAATATTGGGCACGGCACAAAATTAACTATCCATTAATAAGTGAAAAAGAACGGAGCTTGATTCAAAAGCTATACAACAAGTATGGAATGTTCGAGCCACGGCATAAGCCGTGGGTAACTGTACGAGATGCTCTAGCAGATCTACCAGATCCGAAATCTCCAAAGGCTAAGTTATATAATCATCATGAGTTTAAGGATGGCGCCAAAATCTATCCGGGGCATACTGGCAGTTATATAGATGAGCCATCTAAGGCATTAAAGGCCGGTGGGCACGGAGTTCCTGGCGGCGAGAACATGATTCGCTTTGAAGATGGTAGTGTTCGTTACTTTACAGTTCGTGAAAGCGCAAGAATTCAAACATTCCCTGACACTTTTGTTTTTCGAGGAGCATGGGGGGAGGTAATGCGCCAGCTTGGAAATGCTGTTCCTTCTGACCTCAGCAAAGTGGTTGGGCAATCAATTTTTCACGCTCTTAAATCTAAATAAAAGCACTTAACAAGGCGCTGCACTCGGACGGCAATTCCGCTGCGCTCCATTGCCGCCGGTGAACTTGGCGTTGAGCCTGTAGAAAAACTCAACTCATTGTACTTTGGCCTGTATTAGCACATCTTTTCATTGTATAATGACTGCAATATCCCGCAACACACCGTGCTCGTGCGCCCAGGGCAAGTTCATCCCCATCCACTTCGCCAAGCAGATCCTGCTGGCACCTTTGAATACTCCCTGACTCACCTCATTGACCACGAGCTTGACCTTTCCCTTGTCTGAGATTTTTGGCGCGTAAAAAAAATAACCGGTTCACAATGCCGGGGGATAACGGTTTGCAGGGGACTCTCTTGGAGGGGGTCAAAAAAAATCTGGTTTGCCCGTTGTATTCCTGGTACTCTTTTCACAATTTAGGATAAATTTTCGTTCTTTTCCGAGGAGATAGTTTTACGCACTAGGGACGATTTGTGCGGGTTCGGTGCTGTGTTACAGCCGGATTGCATACGAGAGGGGGCCTCGCTGCATGGATAAAAAGATACATTTTATCGTTACCGGCGAGCGGGGGGTAATCCGCTCGTTTGCCATATCCCGAAACGCCATCAGGATTGCACTCGGGGTTTGTTGTTTTCTGGTGCTCGGCAGCGGAGTCGGCTGGTTTTTTTCCGGGCAAAACTTTGCCATGCACCGGCAGATGGCGGAAATGCAACAGCAATTGACCTCAACCATTGCCTTGAATGCCAGCATGCAGGAGCGTACCACCAAGCAGGAGCATGAGCAGCAGGCCCAGTTAAACGCCGCCCTGGCCGACCTCAAACACAAGAGTCAGGTTATCGAATCCATTCTCGCCTCGGTGGGGGTGAAGCTTGAGGTGCATGAGAGCAGAAAGGGCGCGGGTGGTCCTTTTACCCGGCTGCCGCAGGATTCTTATGAAGGTCTCACCCTGAAGGTGGACCATTATCTGGATACCATCCAGTCCGTGCCTCTCGGGGCGCCTGTTCGGGGCACCATTACCTCCCAGTTTGGGGGACGGCTTGATCCCATCAATGGGGAGCCTGCTTTTCACAGCGGGGTTGATATCAAAAACAATCCCGGCACCAAGATCGTTGCCCCGGCGGATGGGGTGGTCGTCACCAATGGCTATGACAGCGGTCATGGCCATTTTGTTGAGATAGATCACGGCAACAGATTCCAGACCAGTTATCTTCATCTCCAGCAGGATTTTGTCAAGCAGGGTGATACCGTGGCCAGAGGGCAGGTTATCGGCTTGGTGGGCAACTCGGGGAGAAGCACGGGTGCTCATCTGCATTACGAAATCAAATATCGGAACAAATTGCTCGATCCGGTTAAATTTATTCAGGTGAATTCCCGCACTGCCGCGTTGTCGTCGAAACAGGTTGCGGCAAGGACCCGATGATGCAGCGCCGGGTTCTTCGTCCAGAGGATACTTTTTTAAAAAATCCGAACTAGGTGATCGGCATGGGTTTTTTTAACAAGCATGGCATCGGAGAGACAAAATCAGAGATGATTACCAGCGTAATCGGCGCGGATATGCAACTGGTCGGTGATATCTCTTTCAAAGGAAAACTTCGGCTTGACGGCAAGGCCGAAGGAAACATTCGCGGTGAGTATCTGATCCTTGGAGAAACCGGAACGATAACCGGGGACATTGTTGTCGGTACCTTTGTCTGCTCCGGTCGGGTTGAGGGGACGGTCAATGTCAAGAAGCTCTATGTGGTGAAAAGCGGCTTTATCGAAGGCAAGGTCGAGACCATGGACTTGGCGGTGGAATCCGGCGCTGTCTTAAGCGGGGAGATCAAATCCCGGAGTCAGGAGTTACGGCTGGTGCCCGGCTCTGCAGCCTCCGAAGAGGATTGGGAGTTGCGGACCAAGGAGGCCTCCTTCCCGGCTCAGGCTAAAAAGAAGGGTGTTGCCCTTAAGTAATCAGCAGCCCAACGTCTTGTGTCTGCTCGCCGCCATGCGAATCTCGGATGGCGGTTTTTTTATGTGCGCCCTGCCGGGCGCACTCACCTGGAGGTGGAAGTGCATGTTCGGTGGTGTGGGATGGCGGTAAAGCAACCCTGCCTCCTGCCCGATGGGAAATCTCGTAAGCGTTGATTCAGGTCAAGGAAAAAAGGGCGCGGATCTCGTATAATGGGCGCAAAGAGATACATTCAATCTGCCCACGGGAGGTGCCGCAATGATGGAGAAAAAGAGCCTTGATGAGACCAGGATTTTCGACAGCCGGAATATGAAAAGGGTGCTGATCCACGATTCGCCCTGGTTCAGGATCCTGAATTTCAATCTCAGCGCCGGGCAGGTTTTTCCGGTACATTACCATGAGGTGGAAGGCCAGCTCTCCATTCAGGTGCTTGAGGGAACAGGGGAATTTCTCGGCAAGGATGAACAGGCCATCCCGGCGCAGGCAGGGGATCTTCTGCTTTGCGATATCAGTGAACCCCACGGCGTTCGGGCACACACCGATTTGCGGATTCTGGTGACCATCGCCCCGCCGTTCTAACAAGAGGAATACATAGTATGGGCAGGCAGCAGGTGGCAGTGCGCGAAGGGGTTATCCGGCTTGGCCAGTTGCTTAAACTGGCAGGGGTGGTTGAGACCGGCGGCGAGGGAAAGCTCCGGATTCAGGAAGGTGAGGCAAAGGTCAACGGCGAGGTGGAAACCCGCCGCGGCCGTCAGCTTGTCCCCGGAGATCTGGTGGAGTTTGCCGGGGAGATCCTGGAGGTTGTCGCGCAGGCGGGTGATTAGAATTCTGCCAATGCCTTCTGGTACGCCAGTTTTGTTGCCTGGTTAAAGCAGACAAAGAGGATCTTGGCGAGGGTTTTGTTTTCCGCCAGGGCTCGCCTTGCCTCCTGAACGGCAATGCGGGCGGCCTCTTCTTTTGGATAGCTATATACCCCGGTGCTGATCGCGGGAAAGGCAATATTTCTAACCCCATGTTCCTGGGCCAGGGAAAAACAGCTGCGGTAGCAGCGGGCCAGCAGCCCCGGTTCTCCCTGTGTGCCGCCGTGCCAGACCGGGCCTACCGTGTGGATGACCCAGGCGGCGGGCAGGTTGTAGCCCCTGGTGATCCGTGCTTCCCCCGTCGGGCAGCCGCCCAGGGTCCGGCATTCCGCGAGCAGTTCCGGGCCGGCGCTCCGGTGGATGGCACCGTCAACCCCGCCGCCGCCACGCAGGGAGTTGTTCGCGGCATTCACAATGGCATCCACCTTGATCCCGGTGATATCCTCTTCGGTCAATTGTATTCCGTTGTTTGTCATCTTTGTCTTTTTCCGCCAGGTGCTTAAGGGAATCCGGTGGTGTCGCCGCTGATTTTCTTATAAAGGGTGTTGGGCGGGGTGTCGATGGCGACCTCCCCATCTGTTCCCATTCGTACCGTGGACCATTCCTGGGGCGAGTACCAGATGCCGATCTCCTCTCCTTCCGCTGTCCGGATCACTTTGCCATGGTACCTGGTTGTCAGGCTGCGATGGGGGTTGTCGATGATCAGCATCCAATCCTGCAGTTTCTTTTCTGTCAGTTCCACCGGGATCCAAAACTCTTTTTTTAGGCGGAATTCCGTTCGGATTCCCAGGATGGCCAGGGGGAAATCCTCGGGGCCGCTGTAGTAATATGTGTAGCCAGGCAAGGGATGATTCGATTCCAGGGCCGTGTTGATACGGAGATCCCCACGGAAAAAGTAGGCTGGACGACCGCAAGCGCCAACTGCCAGGAAGAGCGCCAGAAGGGCGATGAATCGATAAGGAAAGTGTTGTCCGCTTGATATATGCATGGTGTCCTCCTGTGGTGCGTCTGTTTCATTATATCAAGAAACAGGAGGAGGATGAGCAATAAAAAAAGGCAGACCCCGGAAGGATCTGCCTTGCTTGGAAAGCTGGGTGAGAAGAATCAGATAGCAGCAGCGCTGGTCATCTGGTCGTAAAATTCGGTGATCTGATTTTTCTTGTCGGATTCCATGCAGGCCATGGCCGCTTTTGGATGCTGGTTCATAACTCCGCCGACCATGTAGGGGATGAAATAGCCAGTCGATCTTCTCCCGCCAGGGGAGAATCTCCTCCTCGATGACCTTGATGAGCGGGCGCACATTGAACTTGGGATTTTTGAGGAAGGAGAGCAGCAGTTCCGTGGGGCAGTTGCCCGCGCCGCGTCCCATGCCGTACAGGGTGGCGTCCAGATAGTTGATCCCGCAGATCACGGAAGAGATGGTGTTGGCAAAGGCCAGCTGCTGGTTGTTGTGGGCATGGATGCCGATGGTCTTGCCGGACAGGCGCTCCATGTACATTTTGGCCAGCACCTCGATGTCCTCTTGGTAGAAGGCGCCGAAGCTGTCCACCAGATAGATGATCGGCACCCGGCTTTTCGCCAGATCGTCCAGCCCTTCTTCCAGCTCCCGCGGACCCACGGTGGATACGGCCATCAGATTGATCGTCGTTTCGTAGCCCTTGTCCTGGCAATGGTGGGCCAAGGCGATGGCCTTGTCGATCTGGTGGACATAGCAGGCCACCCGCACCATATCGAGCACGCTCTCCTTTTTGGGGCGGATATCGTTGTAGTCGATGCGGCCGATGTCGGCCATGGCCGAGAATTTGATCTTTTTTTCGCTGTCGCCGATGATGCGCAGCAGATCATCCTCGGCGCAGAATTTCCAGGGGCCGACCTCGGTGCGGCAAAAGGCGGATTCGGAGCTGAGGTAGCCGATCTCCATGTAATCGACCCCGGCCTCGCTCAGCCCCTGATAGACAGCGCGGACGAATTTGTCGTCAAACTGCCATTTGTTCATCAAGCCACCGTCGCGGACGGTGCAGTCAATAACTTTAATTTCCGGTCTGAACATGGGGAAGTCTCCTTAGGAAAAGACGGTAACTGTCCAGCAGCACCACATTTGCTTTGTTATCGGTCTGTTCGCATACCGATGTATAGCTCTCAGCCCTCTGTCGCGCATCTGTGGCACTGCTGAACAGTTACGGTTCGGAGGTTGCGCTATTTTCGGGTGCCGAGTTGGACAGTTACAAAAAGACGCAAATTTACCAAGTAAAGCAAGGAATCATACCCGATCTTTTGCAGCCAGGCAATGCTCAATGAAATTTTTTACGTTTTGCCCGATCGGGGCAAGGTTCTTCTCCCGCAGGGGTTTGGCGCCGAAAAGGCTGGTGGATACCCCCACCGCCGCCGCGCCTGCGGCAAAATATTCCCCAAGATTGGCCAGGCTTACCCCGCCCACCGCAGCGAGGCGGATATGATCGAAGGGGCCTAAAAGATCCTTGATGTATTGGGGGCCGCCCATGGCGGAGCAGGGAAAGACCTTGACCAGATCGGCCCCGGCTGACCAGGCGGTGTAGACCTCGGTGGGGGTCAGCGCCCCGGCGACAATGGGAACCCCTTCCTGCTTGGCATACTCGATCACCCGGGTGTCCAGGTTGGGGGTGACGAGAAACATGGCCCCTGCGCCCACAGCCCGCCTGGCTTCCTCAAGAGTGCGGATGGTGCCCATGCCCAGCAGCTTACCCTCGGGCACGGCGGGGCGGTATGCGGCGACGATCTGTTCGGCGCCCGGGGTATTCATGGTAACTTCCATGGCCGTGAGCCCGGCGGCAAAGGAGATCTGCATCACCTCGCCGAAGAAATCGCCCTCAACCCCCCGCAGTATGCCGATTACCGGAACATCAAGCTCCATGGTTCGCTCCTTTTTGGTTTTTCGCCGGGTTATTGTACCACGCAGAACACGAAGCGCACGGAGGATTTGCAGTGCAGGCGATTGCCGTTTGTCGGGCCGATATTTCGCGTGCTTGCCGGTACATTAAAATTTTGTCTATTTGCGGGGTTTGATCCGGCTGGTGGGCTGAGCCTGCCAAGGGTCGTCCGGCCAGTGGTGTTTGGGATAGCGGCCTCTAAGCTCTTTTTTCACTTCGTGGTAGGCGTTTTCCCAGAAGCCGCGGAGATCTTGGGTGATCTGCATGGGGCGTTGGGCCGGGGAGAGGAGGTGGAGCAGTACCGGCACCGTGTTGTTGCACACCTTCGGGGTGTCGGCCAGCCCGAACATCTCCTGCAGGCGCACTGCCAGCACCGGCGGTTCGCCGGGGGTGTAGCGCAACCGGATTCTGGTGCCGCTGGGCACCGTGAGGTGGGTGGGGGCCTCCCGCTCCAGCCGGCTCTGCAGCCGCCAGTCGAGCATGGCGGAGAGGACAGCGCACAGATCAAGTTTTTTGAGATGTTCCAGGCTCCGCATCCCGGTGAGATAGGGGGGCAGCCACAGGTCAAGGTTCTCAAGCAGGTGGGTATCCGAGACATCCGGCCAATCCGCTTCCGGTTGCCAGATGTGCATGCATTGCAGTCGCGCCTGCAACTCCCTGGCCTTGTCGTTCCAGGGTAAGGACTCAAGGCCAAGACTGCGGATGCCGGAGAGCAGGGCGGCCAGTACCGCCTCGGAGGAGGGCTTTGTCAGAGGGGTTGTTTCCAGGATGAGTTCATCCAGGCGCAGGAGGCGCTGGCCCTTTACCGTACCGCTTTGCTCTTCCCAGTACACTTTTTCCTCCCGTTCCAGCCGATGGGCGAACTGAGAGAGCAGGTATTCTTTGGTCAGGGGGGCGGCGAGAAAGATTCGCCCTTGAATCCGGCCCGCGTCCAGTTCGGCCACGGCCAAATATTCGTGGGCGGCGAGTCGGTCGTGGGCGGGAAGAACCGCCCCGCGCCCGGAGGTGAGCTTGTATTGCCCCCTGCCATCACCCCTCCGTTGGGCGATCCTGTCCGGGAAGGCCAGGGCCAGGAGTTCGCCTGCGCTCGCCGTTGGCACGGATGTATCACCGGCTTTATGCCGGGCGGGTTTGGGGAGATGATCCCGGAGCTGTCTGCTGGTCTGCTCCACCCTGCGACATCCGTCGGTGTCCGCATCCAGTGATTTGGCGGCAGCCGGGCCATCGCTACGGAATGTTGCCAGGGCATGGAGGCGGTCTTCGATATCCGCAGAACGCTCCCTCCTCTTGATGATGTCGCGTTCGGAAAGAAGGGCGGCAAGGTCGCAGGCCAGAGCGGTTGCGCCAAGTTTCGCAGCCTCAAGCAGCATGTGCCCCAAGCGCGGGTGGGTCGGGAGTTCGGCCATTTTTCGACCGAGGGAGGTGATGCGGCCTTGCTGGTCCAACGCTCCGAGCGCCGCGAGGACGGTTTGCGCCTGGGCGAAATGTCCTGCCGGAGGCGGATCAAGCCAGCGCAGGTCGGCAGGGTTATGCACCCCCCAGCGGGCCAGGTCGAGAACCAGTTGGCTCAGGTCGGCGGCAAGGATTTCCGGCGGGTCGAAGGGTTTGAGGCCGTGTTCCTCCCCCAGGTTCCAGAGGCGATAACAGTGGCCTGGGCCCAGGCGTCCGGCGCGCCCGGTGCGCTGGGTGGCCGAGGCCCTGGAGATACGCTGGGTGGTCAGACGGCTTAGGCCGCTGTTGGGATCGAATTTCGGAGTTCGTTTCCAGCCACAGTCCACCACGGTATGGATGCCCTCGATGGTGACGCTGGTTTCGGCAATGGGCGTGGCCAGGATGATGCGCCGTCTCCCCGTGCGGTCCGGTTGCACTGCGGCGGTCTGGGCGGCGAGGCTCAGATTGCCGTAAAGGGGGTGGATGGCGATTTTCTCAGTGGACAGCGTAGCGCTCAGCAGCGTTTGGGTAATCCGAATCTCCGCGGCGCCGGGAAGAAAGGCCAGGATGTCGCCCGGCTGCTCAAGCAGACCCTTGTGAATGGCCGCAGCCATCTGCTTTGAGATTTCGCGGGGGTGGGGCTGGAGCAGTTGTTCTGTCCGGCAGTATTCTACAGCCACGGGGTAGGATTGGCCCGAGCCCATGACCACCGGAGCGTTGTCGAGCAGTCGCCTGACCGCATCGGTATCCAGGGTGGCGGACATGATCAGGATCTTGAGATCTTCCCGCAGGCCGGCCATTACATCAAGACAGAGGGCCAGGGCCAGATCTGCCTGCAGGCTGCGTTCGTGGAACTCGTCAAAGATGATCAGTCCCACTCCTGTCAGCTCTGGGTCGTCCTGCATCCGGCGGGTGAGTACTCCCTCGGTAACCACCTGGATTCGGGTTGCGGTTGAGATCTTCGACTCAAAACGGACCCGGTAGCCCACGGTCCGGCCGACCTCCTCACCCAGTTGTTCGGCCATGAAGGCTGCGGCCAGCCGGGCTGCAAGCCTGCGTGGTTCGAGCATCAAGATGCTCTGCCCTGCTAGCCAAGGTTCATCAAGCAGGGCCAGGGGAGCCACCGTGGTCTTGCCCGAGCCGGGCGGGGCGCTGAGAATTACCGCCTCGTGACAGGACAACTGCGCCCGCAGTTCCGGGAGGACTTCATGGATGGGGAGTTTTATCATGGAAGTCCCCATGGTTCGGGTACGGTGAATGGTTTATGGTCTGTTTACAGGAGAAATGAAACAAGCTCAGATTAAAACAGTGTCTATGGATTTCCCATCAAAAAAAAGCAATTGATTCCAGTGGCGGTTTCCCGTAGACCCGGCACGGGCAAGCAAGGTCAAAGATCCCGGCGTTGAACAAATGACGGCCTGGGTTACACTGCCGCCTGCCTCTCGCATTTGGACGGATGGAGCCGATGCTGTATTCGGTACTGCAAAAAAAACGGCAACCCGCAAGAAAGCAGGTTGCCGTTTTATCTTCGGAACAAAATGGGATTTTTTTTAAGGGAGCCGGTAATGGGGCACCGGTTCCCTTAAAAAATGAAGCCCTTATTTCTTTGCTGCCATCGGCGGGGTGGGAATATCGGCGCCATGGCATTCCATGCAGTTCATCTGGGCGGTGATACCGAAGTCCTTCACCGGAGCATGGGTGCTTTTTGCTTCGTATTTGCCGTCCTTCCAAGCATTGAGCAGCACAACCAGATGATAGGCGGTGCTGGCCGCAACCCGGGCGCAACGGTCCTTGCGCTCGGGGCTGCCGATGGGCTTGTTGGCGGCTTTCATCCACTTGCCCACGGAAATATGGCAAAGGGGAGAGTTGCTGGTGGTCTTGATCAGCTCGGTGGTGATCTTGGGATTTTTTGGGGTGAAAACAGGCATGGCGGCTTCGGAGTAAAACTGCATGATGTCTTCCGCAATGTGATGACCCGCTGCATCTCCGGCAATACGGGGGCCGATGATACAGTTTGCAACGAGATTGGCGCCGGCGGGAGAGCCGCAGATCGTTCCCCAGCCAACCTGACCGCCCTCAAGGAACACAAAGGCGTCGGCAGGAAAGGACTGGTAGGGCTCGCCGACCTTTTCCCGGAGCTGGCCAAAGACACTGTTGATGACCGCGGCGCCGCAGAAAACGCGGTACCACTCCTCATAGGCGATTTGAGCGGTCGTGGCGGGATCAAGCTTGACGTAGGGCCACGGCCATTTTTCGCTGGTACAGCCAACGGCTTGAGCCGAACCAATCAGGCCACCGAAGTGGGCCACGGCCGCGCTTGCCGCCAGAGCACCGGTCCCAACTATCATCTGCCGTCGGGATACACCTTTGTCGTCCATCTTCTCGTCCATACCCATTGATACCTCCTCATGTTTGTGAGACAGCAACTTCTCTCAAATAAACACCGCCATGTCCGTAGACAAGAGGGTGTTCGTATCACAATGTAGGATAAAACTAACATGGAAGTTTTGTCGGGGAAATGTGGCAAATTGTCGCATTGGTAAGTCGGCGAGTTAAAGATATCGGGATATCCATAAATACGGAAAGGAGGGAACAGATGGTTTCCTGTTGCCTCTCGGGCATTATGCGCAGATCATGCGGCTGATTGACTCGCAAGCGGTCGGTCTGTTTTTTTGCATCCGGCCGGATTGCGTGCCCCGGCTGAATGCTGTCATGCCGGAGTGTCTGCAGGCGCAGAGCGAGAATGATACCTGCGGCTTTGAAAATCTGCGGCCAAAGCCGAGTTTTTTGCCTACGATGCCTGTTCGGCGCCAAGGATTTTTTTGCGGTTGTGCTCGTAGCGCATCTGCAGGATCTCGACCAAAAGGGCAAAACCCATGGGCAGGTAGATATACCCCTTGGGCACGTGCTTGTGCAGCCCTTCCATGAAGATGGTCACCCCGATGGTGATTAGAAAGGAGAGGGCGAGAATCTTGATGGCCGGATGCTCGAGGATGAAGTCGCCGATGGGGCCGGCAAAAAAGAGGATGGCCACGAAGGAGACGATGACCGAGCTGATGATGATCCAGACCTGGCTGGTCAGGCCGATGGCGGTGATCACCGAGTCGATGGAAAAGACGATGTCCAACAGAACGATCTGGCTGATGATCGCGGCAAAGCCGCCCATGACCATGCCGGGCCCTGCCCCTTCCTCCTTGGCCTCGACAGTGTGGTGGATCTCTTTCACCGCTTTAAAGAGCAGGAACAATCCGCCGGAGATCAGGATCAGATCCCGGACGGAAAAATCCAGCAGGACGGTGTTGGTGAGGTTGGTCAGGCCGAGGAGGGCGACCAGCATGCCGATTCGGGCGATCAGGGCGAAGGCGAGCCCTGCCAGCCGGGCGGAGTGGCGTTTTTCCGCAGGCAGCCGGCCGACAAAGATCGAGATGACCAGGATGTTGTCAACCCCCAGGACCAGTTCCAGCCCGACCAGCAGGGCGAGTAGCGCCAGTGCGTCTCCCATGTGTAACCCCTCGGTTTAATTCTTGAGTCAGGCCAGAGCCTTGGCCTTGGCCAGGGCCTTTTTGAAGCCCTCGGCGGAGCGGGAGATCACCGCATCCTCCACGCAGAAGGCGAGGCGGAAATACCCTTCCATCCCGAAACCCCGGCCCGGTACGCCGAGGATCTTCTCCTCGGCCAGCAGCCCGACAAATTTGGCGTCATCGGCAATGGGCGATTTCGGAAACATGTAGAAGGCGCCCTTGGGCGGGACAAACTCGTAGCCGGCCTCGCGCAGCACCCGGCAGAACAGCTCGCGGCGGCGGGCATAGATCCCGCAATCCACCGTGATCCCCTGAAGTTCAGCCACCACCCGCTGCATCAGGGCCGGGGCATTGACGAAACCCAGAATCCGGTTGGCCAGGGTCATGGCTCCGAGGAGCTGGGATTTGCCGTCGATCTCCGGGTGCACGGCGATGTAGCCGATGCGTTCGCCCGGCAGGGAAAGATCCTTGGAGTATGAGGAAACGATCAGGCTGTTGCGGTAGGCCTTGAAGATACTGGGCACGGTGTGGCCGTCGTAGACGATCTTGCGGTATGGTTCGTCGCTGATAAGGTAAATGGTCTGCGGGGCCTCGGCGAGCACCCCGGCCAGCCCGGACAGCTCCGCGGCCGAATAGATCTGGCCGGTGGGGTTGTTGGGGCTGTTGATGATGATCGCCTTGGTTTTCGGGCTGATGGCGGCTTGAATGGCGGCGAGATCCAGGCTGAAATCCGCGGCGGTGTTGACGATCTTGGTGACTCCGCCGTGGTTGTCCACATAGAAGTTATACTCGACAAAGAAGGGGGCGAGGATGATGACCTCATCGCCCGGATCGAGCAGAGCCTTCATCACTACGTTGATACCCCCTGCCGCACCTACGGTCATGAGGATTTCGTCCTGGCCCATCGTCAGCCCCTGCTCGACCGCGATCTGTCGTGCCACCGCCTCACGGACAAAGGGATAGCCGTTGTTTGCCATGTAGCCGTGGCTGCCTGAGGTTTCCGCGGCAGTCACCTTGCGCACCGCCTCTTGATATTGGGCGGGGGGCGGCAGGTCCGGGTTGCCGAGGCTGAAGTCGCACACCTGGTCCGCGCCGTATTGGGTCTTGAGCCGGGCGCCTTCCTCGAACATCTTGCGAATCCAGGAAGAGCGTTCCGCAAAGGCGAGCATTTTTTGTGAGATAGCCATGGGGGGATCCTTTTTCGTCGCTTCGAATCGTTTGCTTACAGAGCGTGGACCTCGTCGTCGCTCAACAACCGGCAACCCGCCTTCAAGAAGACTGTTATCGCTGCGTCCTGATCGTCGAAACGGAACAAAAGCATGCCGGATTCGCCGCTTTTCTTGGTAAAGGCGTACATGTATTCCACGTTGAGCCCGGCCTTGCGAGCTACCTGGAGGATGCAGTCGAGCGCCCCCGGCTTGTCCGGCACCCCCACGGCCAGTATTTCGGTGAGACGAACGGTGAAGCCGTTTTCCTGGAGAACCTGCTGGGCCTTGGTGGTATCGTTCACCACCAGGCGGAGGATGCTGAAATCAGGGGTTTCCGTGAGTGACAGCGCCCGGATGTTGATGGCGTTTTCCGCCATGGTGTGGCTGACATCGGCCAATCGCCCCGATTTTTTTTCCAGAACAATCTCCAGCTGTTTTACCTTCATGCGCCGCCCTTATGTCTGATGTTACGGTTGGCCATGCTGCCGAGGCCCGCCGGCAAATAACCGGAAAGGTCCCTTCCGTAAAAAAAATGTTTCTAACACGGAGGAAAAGAATTTGTAAAGGGTGAAAAAAACACCCTATCCCTGCTGGAAGGTGAGCCAGCGGCTCTGGGCCGAGGAGGAAAGCACGCCCACCGGATCGATATAATCGTAAACTTTTGCCTGCTTGTCGTGGGCGGGTCGCAACACCCTCCCCACCACTTGGAGAAGTCGGCCGGTGAACTTGATCGGTGTGGTGAGAAACAGGGTGGCAAGGTCCGGGCAGTCGAAACCTTCGCCGATGAGCTGGACGGTTGAGATCAGCACCTTGACCTCTCCTTGGCGGATGGAATCAACCAGGGCGGCGCGCTGTTCCGCCGGGAGCTTGCCGGTGAGCACCGCGCTCGGGCACCCTTGTTTTTTAAGGAGTGCGGCCAGTTCCTCGCAATGCTTGACCCGGTCGCTGACCACCAGGATGGTGCCCGGCGAGGAGGCCCGTTCCTTGAGGATGTCCGCGGCAATGAGCTGGTTTCTTGCCGCGTTCCCGCAGAGCGCCTTCATCAGGGCTTGGTAGTTGCCCCGGTACACATAGCGGAATTCCGTGGCGCGCTGGATGAATTCCGGCTTGAGTATGGCCCCGCTTTCGTGCAGGTCGAGGTTTTCCACCTTGAAGGCCCGATCGCCGAGGTACATATAGATCAGCTTGGTCAGGCCGTCCCGGCGGAAGGCTGTGGCGGAAAGGCCCAGCAGGTATCGGCAGTCAAAGGCGGTCACGACCTCGGTGAAGAGCGAGGCCGGGACCCTGTGGCATTCGTCCACGCAGAGCTGGCCGAAATGGGCGGGCAGTTCGGAAAGCCTGTTCCGGGCCGAGTTGACAATGGCGATGGTGATGGGGGCGAGGGAGAAATTTCCGTCGCCGATCAGACCGGCTTCCACGCCCAGAAAGGTCCTCGCCCGTTCCGCCCACTGATAGAGCAATTCCTTGGTGTGGACCAGCACCAGGGTCGGCTGGCGTCGTTTGGCAATCACCGCCAGGGCGATCACCGTCTTGCCCGA
>DUZW01000010.1 GCA_013349295.1 Deltaproteobacteria bacterium | reverse complement strand
GGGAACGGCCCAGACCCCCCAGACTCGGGGGCCCAATGTGATGGCGCCTGCGGCTTCCCCCGCCCCCCCCCCCCCAAGGCAGGATGTACCGCAAATTCTCGTTCCTGGAAAACCGTTTCCGCCTGCACCGAGCGACGAAGAATTGCGGAAAACCCCGTTGCGGAGGCGCCCGGAGCCGCAGAGAGATCCCCAGGCGCCTAATGCAAAGAATTTGTTCCAGATGCTGATCGAGAAACAGCAAGAGCGTAATAAAGCACTGGGAAGAGGTGAGAAAAATGACGCCCAATAAAAAAGAAGGCCTCGTAACATGGGACAGCAGCGCGCTTGAGACAAAGGCAAGGGCCGAGAAGGCAATACCCGGCGCAAGCGTGGCAGATAACGGCGCCATAAAAAAAATGTACCGAACAGAAGAGGAACTCCAGCCATGAAGCGTTGCCAGATCCAGACCCTGCTTGTTCTCCTGCTTCTTGCCGTCACTCTGGGCTGCGGTCCCAAGGCAACCCGGCCCTGGGTTGATCTCCAGGAAATCAATGACCAGATCGTGAGAAGTCCGGGAAAAAATCAGACGCAGGAAATGGGCAAGGAAGGCGCGGCTACGCCCCAGTCCCGGCTCAAGGATATGAGCGTCTCCGGAGTCGGTGAGCACGAGTTCCTGAAAAAGGGGCCGGTTGCTGCTGTGTCGCAAAAAGCCGAGGTCGGGGCGGACGGGATACTGCTCAATTTTGATAATGCCGATATCTACGAGTTCATCCAGGTCATCTCCGAAACCCTGGGCATCAATTATATCGTCGATCCCAAGATCAAAGGCAGCGTCAACATCCGTTCCGGGCAGAAGATCGGCAAGGATCAGCTCTTCGGCGTTTTTCAGAAAATCCTGCACATCAATGGCCTGGATGTGCGCAACGAAGGCGAATATTACTCCATCCATCCATCCAAGGGCGGTGTGCCCCAGCAGGTGTACGGGCCGACCGAGGCAGGATCCCTCAAGGAATCCTCGCGGCTGATCGTTCAGGTTATTCCGGTGGTTCATCTTGCCTCGGCCGAAGCCCAGAAACTGGTGGAGCCCTATCTCTCCGAGGTCGGCTCGATTTATAATCTCGCCAGTCAGAATACCATCATTGTCAGTGATTTTGAAAGCAAGGTGCTGGATATGGTGAGCGTGCTTGCCCGTCTGGATAGCTCGCCCCTTTCGGCGCTCAAGGTTCGGATGGTCCGGGTGGAAAATGCGCCGCTTTTTACCCTGCGGGATGAGCTGCAGGAAATCCTTACCGCGCTGACGATCAATCCCAAGGAGCATGAAGCTGTTTCCGTTCTTGCTCTTGAGCGGGTTAATTCCTTGCTTCTGATCAGCAAAAGCGAGCAGCTGCTGGACAGCACCGATCGCTGGATCCGGGAGCTGGATGTTGTCCCTTCCGAGGGACAGACTGTTTATATCTATAATGTGCGCAATTCGGTGGCCTCGGAACTGGCCGCCGTGGTCAATTCCGTGATCGAGGGAGAGGATCTCCTGGGCAAGGCCCCCGGTGATGGTGCGACGCCGCTCAAGAGCGGGCTCGAGACGGGGACGCAGGCCAGGGGCGGCTTTGATGCGGGGACGCAGGGCAAGACCCCTTTCGGAATCGGGGGAGAGACCCAGGCCAGGGCTGCCGCCGGGCAAAATCAATCCGGCCTGCGGCAGGATTCCAGCCTTGAGGCTTCGAATAAACCCATGGCTGGGGGTAAGGTCGCTTCCCTGCGCGGTGGAGCTAATTCCCGTACCACCACCGACAAGAAAAATAAACCCCCCAGCCTTCATTTCGCGGGAGAACCTCTGTTGCTGGCCGATGACACCCGCAACATCATTCTGATTCGGGCGTTGACCCCCGATTACACCCGCTTGGTCAAGCTGCTGGAACGGTTGGACAATCTGCCCCGTCAGGTGCTCATTGAGGTGCTGGTGGCCGAGGTAACCCTCAATGATTCCTGGGAGTTCGGCATTGAATGGGCCTTGAAAAACAATCAACTCAAGATTGATGGCACGAATTATGGTCAGACTTTCAAGACCGATTTCGCCAGCAGCATCAAGAGCGGCTTTTCGTATTCTGTTTTCAGGAGCACCAACGATGTTGTCGGCCTGCTCAATGCCCTGGCCGCGGAGACCGATGTCTCCCTGCTCTCCTCCCCCCAGATTTTGGTGCTCAACAACGAACAGGCCTTCGTCAATGTGGGTGATCAGGTGCCCATTGTCACCACGGAAACGGAGCGTGTTGGCAGCACGGATTATCCCGTGGTCGACAAGACTATCCAGTATAAGGATACGGGCACCATTCTTAAGGTCAGGCCGCGGATCAACTACGATGGCGTGGTTATTCTCGACATTGATCAGCAGGTGAGCGCGGCCATCGAAAATAAGCTGGGCGGGACAAACTCACCGATCATCTCGACCAGGGAACTCAAAACAAAACTGGCGGTGAAAAATGGACAGTCCATCATGATGGGCGGTCTGATCAAGAAAGGCAACACCACTACCCAGAACAAGATTCCCCTGCTGGGAGACATTCCCCTTTTGGGCTGGGCGTTTAAGTACGAAAAACAGAGCAATGCCAAAACCGAGCTTTTGGTGATGATCACCCCCTATGTGATCGAATCCGATGACGTGCTGGATCAGTACATCAAGAAGTTTCAGGAAAAGATGCAGGGGCTGCGCAAGGGGCTCGATGTGAAGCAACCAGCGGCGGCGGCATCGCGGCCGGCCAAGTCTGACAAGCAGGCGGTGCAGGGCGACAGGGAATGAGGGGAAAGGGCAAGGCGGGTTGCTGCGGCAGGTCTGAGAATTCCCTCCAAGCCCATCGCCGGTTTTGCCTTAGAACAAATTATAATAACAAACAGATGAACCTCACGGCTCTGCCGGAGGACTTGCTAAGTTTTGATTGTTCCCCTCTTCCCGGGGGCAATTGGAGTATCCAGCCTGACCTCTCCTTATTCTTGATAACTTGGACAACTCTTAAGCGCGTACATTTGAGGCGTTGCAGTCAACGATGTGGATTTCATTATTCGTTTCTTCTCGATTTTATTTGCTATGATATAATAAAAGAAGAAACATGGTTCTAAGGATCATTTTTAAAGCAAAGGAGGCGCCATATGTCAGTCTTTACACTTTACAACCCAGCGACCCATTCCCTTTCGTCCCTTACTGGCGCTCTTTTGTCTGCTTCATCAGGAATAACCGTTGATGCAGCCAGCATCTCCCTCAAATATGGTTCCGGAACCGCTTATGATGATTATTACACACCTCGGACCACATCATCAATCTCGTTTTATGATGGGAGTATTTCGTCATTGGGCGTTGGGGCGGGGCTTTTGCTGACCTCCGGTGATGGTGACCTGCCCCAGTCAAACTCCCAGTCCGGCTATGGGGTCTCCCTGGATCCTTCAGAGACCGATACAGATCTTTCGGCAACAGTCCACTCCGCCTTTTCCAGTGCCGGCGAGGTTCAGGATGCAACCGTGCTGCAGTTTCAGTTTACCGTCAGTAGTTCGACCACGCAGAGCGTTCAATTCGATTTGGTATTTGGCTCCGATGAATATCAAGAATATTCAAATAGTAGTTACGTGGATATTGCCGGGGTGTATATCAATGGGGTCAACTACGCCCTGTTCAACAACAGCGCCAGTCAGCCACTGAGCATACTTGAAGGCAATCTGTTGTCTGGCAATTTCAGGGATAATGCAAGCGGGACACTTCCCCTTGAGTATGATGGCATTTCAAACAAACTGACCATCGTGGCGCCGACTACCCTCGGCACCAACACCATCAAGATCGCCGTGGCGGATACCGGTGATCAGGATCTGGACTCCGGCCTGTTTATCGCCAATCTGCGCGCTGTTGACTATGCCGGAAACGGCTTAGCGCTTGAAACCACGGCAACCAGCAGCGCTGACTGGATTACCGGCAATAATTTCAATGACGTCATTGACCTCGGCGACAGCGACGATATTGTGAACGGCGGACTCGGCGACGATCTTTTGAACGGCGGATCCGGCTACGATGCTGCCTTGTTTTCCGCTGATCTGTCCCAGTATACCCTAGCCCCGACCTCCAACGGCTTCGCCATTAACGGTCCGGATGGGCAGGATGTACTGGTCGATGTGGAATTCGGACTTTTTGGCAGCAGCCTGTATGCCCTGGATACACAACCAACCGGGATGACTTATGGAGCTTGTGCTCTCCTGACGGCCGCTTTTGACTCCATGCCCTCGACCGACCTGCTCAGTCAATGGGTTGCCTCTGCAAAAGGAAATGGGATTTCCGATCTGAGTGAACTTGGACAATTGATGATCGAGACATTGGCTCCCGGTATTTCCAACGAAACACTCGTTGCCTATTTGTATCAGACCGTTGTGGGGATCACTCCCTCATCATCGGATGTCGCCTATTTTAGCGCCATGATCGGCCCGGGGAATACCTTCGGCAGTCAGGGGGCCATCTTTGCCTATGCCGCTCAGCTCGAGCTCAATACGGCCAATATGAGCTCCATTGTCGGCCAACCAATTCTGTTGAATTTGGATTATTTCGTCTAGCCGGAGGTGAAACCGCGTGTTGGGTTGGTCGTCGTGGCGATCAACCCAACAATTCGGCTTGTCCATGAAAAGGAGGCAACATGAAATACGGCTTACTGTTTCCGGTAGCTCTTTTTTTGAGCCTTTCTTCTTCTGCTCAGGCGCAAGATGTTCAGGCTGCCATCGTATATTCAAATGTACATTTTGCGACTTCGTGGTCGGGAAGTGCGCCAAGTGATAACATCTGGGCAGCAACGTGCGGCAGCCCGCGAGAGCTGATCTTAAGTTTGCTGACCACGCCAAATTTTTCCGGCAGCATCGCGACCGGAGAGTTCCACTGTGATGCGACGCTTTCAATGCAGGAGACCACGCATTTGATGCTGGGGCCAGCAAAGATGGCTGGCTCATCCCTTCAGGTTGGATACAGCATGTGGCCTGGTTTTTACTGGAGTTGTCAAATTGATGTGGCCAACAATTTGAATGGAAGCTGTTTGGTATATTCGACGAGCGGTTCGACCGTCGGTACGCTCCAATTGGTTTATCAACCGTGATCCTGCTTGGCATGGCAGGGTCGAGGAAATTCATAACATCATGAAGTTCAGGTAAAAAGGGGTGGTCGAAGCTTGTTCTTCATCCCACCCCTTTCTGTTTTCTTGCGCCTATTTTCCCACCAGCCGCTCTAAAATCCTGTAGCTCCGCGCCACCATGTTTCGGGGTTCCACCATGAGTCCGGCCTGGATCATGGCGTTGTCGAAGATCTGCTCCACCACGCTTGACGCCACCTCACCATCCTTCTCTTTCAGTCCGGCCAGCCCTTTGATCAGGGGGTGGCTGGTGTTGATCTCCAGGTTTTTTCCGCCGAACTGCTGGAGTCCCTGGCCGGAGGCGCGCATGATCCGTTCCATGCTGCTGGTGACAAAGCCGTCGGGGTTAACCACCATGGCCGGGCTGTCGGTGAGGCGTTTTGAGGCGATGACCTCTTTCACCTGCTCGCCCAGAACCTCTTTCATCCAGGTGGTCAGGGATTCGGAGTCCGTTGCAGCCATGGCTTCGCTCTGCTCTTTTTCCTTGTCCGCTTCGGTGGTTGCCACCGCTTCCGGCAGATCGAGATCCCCGCGGTCGGCGGAAACCAGCTTTTTCTCCTCAAATATGCTGAGGTGGCTCATGGCGAAATCATCGATGGGCTCAAGGGTGTAGATCACCTCGATATTGCGTTTCTTGAAGGCCTCGATGTAGGGTCCGTTTTCAATGGCCTCCCGGCTGGGGCCGTTGATGTAGAAAATCTCCTTCTGCCCCTCGGGCATGCGTTCAACATATTCGGCCAGGGAAGTGAAGACTCCGTTTTCGGTTTTTGAGGACTCAAAACGCAGGAGTTTGGCGGCCTCCTCACGGTAGGCGAAGTCAGAAATCACCCCTTCCTTGATAAACATGCCGAAGTTTTTCCAGAATTCCGTGTACTTCTCCGGCTCACTCTTGGCCAGCTCTCCCAGGAACTTGAGCACCCGCTTGGTGACCACCTTGTTGATTTTGGCGACCAAGGCATTGTCTTGCAGGGCCTGGCGGGAGATGTTGAGCGGCAGGTCTTCGCTGTCAATGACCCCGCGTAGGAAGCGCAGCCATTCCGGAAGGATGGTCTTGCTGTGCTGCTCGATCAATACCCGCTGGCAGTACAGATTGACCCCCGGCTCCATGCGGCCGAAACCCATGGCCTCGAAATTTTCCTTGGGGATGAAGAGCAGGGTCTTGATGGCCAGGGGGGCGTCCGCGGAAAAATGGAGTCTGGTCAGGGGCTCGTCAAAGGCATTGGCGATGAATTTGTAAAACTCGGTATATGCCTCTTCCGTGATCTCACTCTTGCCAAGGGTCCAGATGGCCTGCACCGTGTTGATCGCCTCGCCCTGGAGCTTGATGGGGAAGGGGACAAAGCTGGAGTATTGCTTGATGATGCGGCGGATGGTCTGCTCGTCGGCATATTTCTTGGCCTCGTCCGTGAGTTCCAGGACGATGCTGGTGCCGCGTCGGATTCCAGGGCACATGGCGATGGTGAAAGTGCCTCCACCGTCGGAGACCCATTCGTGGCCCATGTCGTCCATGCGGAAGGAGCGAGATTTGACGCTGACTTTTTTGGCGACCATGAAGGCGGCATAAAAACCCACGCCGAACTGACCGATCAGGTTGACATCCTTGCGATCCGTTTCGGAAAGTTTGCTGAAAAAGGTTTTGGAGCCGGAATGGGCGATGGTGCCCAGGTTTGCCTCCAGTTCGCCCCGGTCCATGCCGATGCCGGTATCGGTGATGGTGAGGGTGTTTGCCTTCTCGTCAAACTCAATGGTGATTTCCAGCGGGATGTGGCTGTCGAAGACCTCCTGCTCCACCACGCTCTGGTGCCGGAATTTCTCCAAGGCGTCCGCGGCGTTGGAGATCAATTCGCGTAAGAATATCTCCTTTTCCGTGTAAAGCGAATGGATTACGATATCGAGCATCTTTTTTACTTCGGTCTGAAACTCCTTGGTTTCTATCTGACTGGCGGTTTTCTCTGGACTCATTTTTTCTCTCTCTGCAATTGATTCGTTGGGGCGTTTTGGTCTATTGCCCGGAATGGGTCTCTTTCTGCCGAAAACGGCAAGTTGCGACAAAAAATAATCATCCAGGGGGCTCTGTCAAGCCGCAGTGAGCCGCCGTTCGCAAATACCTGTAGCTGCAAGTGTCGCGTACGCTGCTGCCAACGACAAAAGCGATTTTGTGACAACTCCTAAATATTTACAACCGTGTTTGAATATGTGATAAATATAAAATTAAGATCGATATTAGTTGCCTGCCATGGTCATGGATCGACCCAGACCTTTTGAACCGGGGAAAGCAATGATGGATGTAGCCGCGGAATATATACGGGATGTTGATAAGATTGCTCCATGTCCGGAGGTGGCGTTGGACGTGCTGTCCATGGCCCATGCCCCGGATTGTTCCATCCCCCTGTTGTCGGAGAAAATAGAGCAGGATCCGGGGCTTACCGCCAACATGTTGCACATGGCCAACTCCGCCTACTTCGGCCATATGAAAAAGATCACCTCGGTCAAGGATATCATCGTCCGCATGGGGGTGGACGCCGTCAAGATCATCTCCATCACCAGCGCATCGGTCGGGTTGCTCAGATCGCCGCAGGAGGCCTATGCCCTGGGCCGGGGTGAACTCTGGCGTCACTCCTTTGCCGTTGCCATCCTGGCAAATATCATTGCCCGTTACGCCAAGGCCAGAGATACCTCGGCCATTTACACCGCCGGCTTGCTCCATGATGTGGGCAAGGTGATCCTTGACCGGCCATTGCAATTGGAGAGCTACAGCCGGGATGAAACCGAGGGGCAGGCGGATCTCTTGACCGTGGAACGCCGCCTGCTGCATACGGACCACGCCGAGGTGGGCATGGCGCTGTTGAAAAAATGGGGATTGCCGGAGGCGATTTCCGTTCCGGTTGGTCTGCACCATGACACTACGCAGTCCCAGTCAAAAAGGCTGGGAGTCAAAATCATCTGTCTGGCCAATCGGCTGGTCCATCTTACCGAGTACGACGCAGGCAGCTCAGGGGATTTCTTTTTTGACGTGCTGGCCTATGAGAGCATGAAAGGGGAGCTGCCCGAGGTGCCGAATTTTGAAAGCAACATGCGCCTGATTATCGAAGAGTTTGTTGAGAAATATCAGGATGCCGTCGCCGTGTTTATTCTGTAGTAGCTCGTTTCCTCGCAACATTTAGGAGTCGCCCAGAAACAACATGGCCATCTATGTTGCCTTACTGTACGGCTCCTTATGTCATCTCGCTACCTAAAACGGCCACGTTATTTTTTGACGATGGCTTATCAAAACTCATCGCCGCTGATACTGCTCGCCCCGAACCCCGCCCTTCTCGCCAATGAAAGGAGGGGGCTCGTGTTCCTTATTTCTAGGCTGCTTCGCCGATCTGCACTGATTCCTGGATATGCATGAGACGGTCAATATCCAGGAGGATGGTTACGCCTTCGGCGAGTTTGGCCATGCCCAGTAGGCACTGGCAGTCAACCACGCTGCCGAATTTGGGGGGATCTTCCACATCCTGTTCCTTGATGGTGACCACCTCGGATACCGCATCGACGATGATCCCGATAAGCCGGGAGCCGGTGAGACCGGAAACCTCCACCACGATAATGCAGGTGCGGGCATCGTATTCCGCGCTCTCCATCCCGAATTTGCCCCGCATGTCCATCACGGGAATGATCTTGTCTCGCAGGTTGATAACCCCTTTAAAAAAGGGCGGCATCTCCGGTAACTCATGGATGGCCATCAGGCCGATGATCTCCCGGACATCGAGGATGCCGAGGCCGTAGCGCTCCTTGCCCAGGGTGAAGATCAGATACTTGCCCTCTCGGGAGGCAAGGGTCTGGTCGATGCCCAGCTTCCGGGCCGCTCCCCGGGGCTGGCTCGCCTCTTGTCCCGCTCCCGCTGCAGTCGGCACATTTTTGCAGGCGATATCGGCAAAGCGGGTGTCGACAAACTCCGCGAGATTGATGCGCCGGCCGATCTCCATCTTGCTGGTCATGTAATCCTGGATGGTCTCCAGATCTTCCCTGACCGGATAGAGATTATCCGTGGTGATTCCCTGGGGGTCGGAGAGGACATTGCGAAGCAGAACGGGTTCGAGCCCGATTTTTTTCTGCGGGTCGAGAAAGGTTACGGCGATCTCAGCCGCTTCGTCGACATGATCACGGATATAGATGCCGGATTCCACCAGCATGTTGGTGAATTCCTGCACTGCCTCCGGGTATTTGGTGAGGATCTCTTCCCTGAAAATCACGACGCAGCAAGGGTGGTCCTGCCAGACCTCGCTGGAGAGGAACTGGCGCTCGGCAATGCCTGCGGTAATGGCCCGCGAACCGATGGGTTCGGCCACCAGAAAACCGCTGGCCTCGGAATTTTCCTTTAAAAATTCCGGCATGGCCACCGGCGGCACCACGTCGAAGAGGACGTTGACCGCTTCCTTGCCCGCCACCCCTGGCCGCAACCCCATTTGAGTGAAATACATGTGGGCCAGCATGTTGTGGACCGACATCTTGTGGGGGATATAGAAGGTCTTGTGTTTGAAAAATTGCTGGTAGGGCTTGACATACTTGCCGGTCTTGTTGCGCACGCAGATGCTGCCGTTACGGTGGGCGAAAAGCACCAGCTTGATGGGTACCCCGTAGCTGAACAGGTCCATGGCCATGGGCGCCAGGATAAAGGCCCCGTCCACCTCGCCGTTTTCGAGGGCGTTTTGCACCGGGTTCCAGCCCGGCATGCAGAGGGTCTCCAGGCTGAAATGTTGGGGGTTTTTCCGGCCCGAGACCACCTGATGCTTGAGCACCCCCAAGGCCAAATGGTCAGTGATTTGGATATGGGCTATCTTGAGATGAACCTTACCCTCGGCGCTGAGCTTGGGGCCTTCTTCTTTTTTTGCGGCAGGTGTCTGTTTCAGGCCGAAGGCTTCCTCGATGAGGACCTTCAGTTCGTCCGGGGTAAAGGGCTTGGCCACCACGCCGTTGGCCCCGGCCTCCTTCGCCTTGGCTACATATGCCTTGTCTCCGTGGCCGGTGGCCATGAGAAAGGGGAGTTGCTTGAAGGCTTCCTGGTCGCGCATCCATTGCAGCAACTGGTAGCCGTCGCAGTTGGGCATGGACCAGTCGCTGATGACCAGGGCAATGTCGGGTTCGGCTGTAAGTTTTGCCATGGCGTCGTTGCCATCCACCGCCTCGACGATGTTGGTAAAACCGACCTGGCCGAGAATCCGGGCTTCCATCTTGCGCATGGTCCCGGCGTCTTCAACGAGCAAAATTTTCATCTGCGGATCAAGAGCCATGATGTCACCTCCTGATCCAATATAGGGGAAGAAAAGTGTTTCGACAAGAAGGGATAAAAAAAATGAAAAAAGGGGCCGGGAGTACGAAGAGGCTACCGGAGAATTTTTCCGGGCGATACCTTCCCGAAGGTTTTATAATGGGTGTGTCAGTTGGCTCGCGCGGTTATTTTCTTCTCCCTCAGGATAGGCAATCATGACCGAAAAAATTTTGTACACCCTTCATGAAACCCAGGCGCTTCTGGAAGAGGGATCGGTATTGCTCGTGGATATCCGCGATCAGGACACTTTTGTCGAAGGGCATATTCCCGAGGCGGTGAATCTGCCGGAGATCTTTTCTTTTTTAAGCGACAGCAGCCCGGAAGGGCTGGCCGTCTTGCAGGATACCTTTGCCGCAAGTTTTTCCCGGGTCGGCGTCTCCCATGAGCGGAAGGTCATTTTTTACGAAGACAGCTTCGACACGCGTTATGGCGCGTCTTGCCGGGGGTACTGGCTGGCCTGTTATCTTGGGCATCGGGATTGCGGCATTCTCGATGGTGGTTTTTGGGCCTGGCAACAGTACGGCCTGCCCGAAGAAACCGTCGAGATTCCGCCAACCCCCACTCGGTTCACGCCTCGGCCAAACCACAGATTGATGGCCACCAGGGAAGATGTCTTTCGGGCCATGGGAGACTCTGAAACTATTCTCCTCGACAATCGGGATGCCAACGAATGGCTGGGGCAGACTTCCTCTCCCTATGGTTACGACTTTGCCCCTCGGCGGGGCCGGATTCCCGGGGCTCGCTGGATAGAATGGTACAGTTTTATGAACAGGGCGGCAATTCCGGGCTTCCGGCCCGCCCATGAAATCCGAGCCTTGTGCGCCAGCCATCAGATTTATCCGGACAGCGACATTATTATTTTTTGTTTCAAGGGCTCGCGGGCGGCCAATACTTTTGTGGCGCTGAAGCTTGCCGGTTTCACGAGGCTGCGGGTCTACTTCGCCTCATGGAACGAATGGTCCCGAGATCCGAGCCTCCCCATTGAGAGCGGTGAGCCGCAGCCCGCAAACGTCCGCCGGAAAAACTAACCCCCCTTGAAAGATTCCCGCCGTCAGCGGGAATTCCGCTCTTGTTTGTCTCGGCTTTTTTCTTGCCAGTCTCTGGGGAAAATGGTCAAGTGGCAGCGCAAATTGAAATATTTTCCTCTATAAACCATATCCGTGCAGCCATGTTCCATGGAATTTTCCACAATCCTGCTCATCGCCCTGGCCTTGGCCGTGGACGCTTTTGCCGTGGCCCTGGCCGCCGGAGTCAGCCTGTGCCGGGTCAATGGCCGGCAGGTGTTCCGTCTGGCTTGGCATTTCGGATTTTTCCAAGCCGGAATGAATATCCTCGGCTGGCTTGGCGGCCTGACGGTTCGTTCGTTGATCGAGACCTTCGACCACTGGCTCGCTTTTGGACTGCTTGCCTTTGTGGGGATCAAGATGATCTGGGAAGCGATCCGGGAGGCAAAGGAGGAGGGCGAGGGTGCGGACCCCACCCGGGGACGCATGCTCATCACACTTTCGGTCGCTACCAGTATTGACTCCCTGGCGGTGGGGCTCAGCTTTGCCGTGCTCGAGATCAGTGTCTGGCTCCCGGCTCTGATCATCGGCTTGGTCGCCTCGGGGCTCACCGCCCTTGGCCTGCGGTTAGGGTGTCTGCTGGGTGCGGCGTCGCGTTTGGGCTCCAGGGCCGAGATTGTCGGCGGCTTGGTTCTTATTGCCATCGGCCTCAAAATTCTCCATGAACACGGGGCGTTATAAGTTGCCGCCCACGGTGTTGCCATACATTTACATTGCATTCTCTTGGGGCCGCTGGTATGTTTTTGCGTCTTAATATGCCGTTATGTTTAGGATCCGTTACGAAATACGCTCTGCTGTCTTAACCGGTTGGGTGCGGCCTCAAGCACTGCTTGGCCATTCATCGACTTGTTTGGTTGCAACGGCTTACTGTCAATACCATGCGGCTTGCGCCGCGGATTATCGGAGAACGAGTGATGAGTATTCGAGAAGATGCAATCAGGGGCACAATAACCCCTCTTTTTGAAAACTGTGCCGCCAACGAGAACATCACGGTTCAGGCCTTGATGCAGGGAGTGGCCCAGGGAACGATCTGTATTCCCAAGAACAAAAACCACCAATTCGACAGGATCATGGCCGTGGGCAAGGGTCTGTCCACCAAGGTCAATGCCAATATCGGCTCATCCAAGGATTACCCCGAGGTGTCCCAGGAGTTGCAGAAGCTCTGTGTCTGCCTCAAGGCCGGGGCCGATACGGTGATGGATCTTTCCATGGGCGGCGAGTTGGATGCCATTCGGCGGGAGATTCTGGCAAACTGTCCCGTTCCTTTGGGGACTGTGCCCATTTACCAGAGTATTGCCGAGGTGGTGGAAAAGCAGAAGAAAAAGATCGGAGAGGTCACGGTTGCTCAAATGTTCAAGGGTATTGAGCAGCAGGCCCAGGACGGGGTTGACTTCATGACCATCCATTCCGGCATCACCCTTTCCACCATGGAACGGGTGCGCAACCATCCGCGGCTCATGGGTGTGGTCAGTCGGGGCGGCTCTTTCACCATCGAGTGGATGAGTTTCAATCGGAAAGAAAACCCCATGTACGAACATTTTGACGAGCTTTTGGCCATTCTCAAGGAACATGAGGTCACCCTGAGTCTGGGTGACGGCATTCGGCCTGGATGCCTGGCCGACGCCACCGATCGGGGCCAGATCCAGGAGCTGATCCACTTGGGCGAATTGACCCAGAGGGCTTGGGAGGCCGGGGTGCAGGTGATGGTAGAGGGGCCGGGTCACATGCCGCTCAACCAGATTCAGGCCAACATCCTGCTCCAGAAACAGCTCTGCCATGGGGCGCCGTTTTATGTGCTTGGCCCCTTGGTCACGGACATTGCCCCGGGATACGACCATATCACCGGCGCCATCGGCGGCGCCATTGCCGGGGCGGCAGGGGCCGATTTTCTCTGCTACGTCACTCCGGCTGAGCATCTCAAGCTGCCCAGCGCCGAAGATGTGCACGAGGGGGTCATGGCCTCCCGTATCGCTGCCCATGCCGCAGACATTGCCAAGGGATTGCCCGGTGCCATCGAAAAGGATATCGCCATGGCCAAGTGCCGCAATAATCTGGATTGGAAAGGCCAGATCGAGTTGTCCATCGATCCTGAAAAAGCGCGGCGTTTCCGGGAGGAGGGGAGTTCATACAAGGGCGACGCCTGCAGCATGTGCGGCTCATATTGCGCCATCAAGGTTTACAAGCAGGCCACCGCGCCGGATCGACAGCAAAAATAAGCAGTTACAATATCGTCATCTGGATGGCCGAAACGGCATAAAGAGCTGTAACGAAATGGTCGGTAAAGTTGAGGTTGTTTTGTACAGGTCTTATCAGCACAGAGGGAGGACGCACCGCCATGACCGAATTCCTGGGGCAGATTGTCGATTTCATCAACAGCACTAATGTGCCGCAACAGATCAGCGAGGTAGATGCCAAGGGTCTTTTTACCAACACCTGGTTCCTGGTCCCCCTTATCGTCTTTGTCTGTTACAATCTTTACAAGCAGGCGATGAACACCCTGGTCCTGACCGGCCTTGGCTTCGGCCTCTGGATTTTCAGTGGGAGCCGTTACATGGAGGGCTTGGTGGTGGGCGACCAGCTCCAGCTCGTCAAGGTCTTGCCCGTGGTCGGTGTCTTTATCGGGGCCATCGCCATCGCCATCTATTTCCTCTTCATGCGCTCCGACTGATTGTCTTTGGGGCGGCAATCGTGACCAACCGGATTCAGGAAATCCATACCCGTCTTTTTGATCATTTCGGACCCCAGCACTGGTGGCCCGGTGAAACCCCTTTTGAGGTCATGCTTGGGGCGGTTCTGACCCAGAACACCAGCTGGCGGAATGTGAGCATGGTCATTGAGGCCTTGAGGCAGGACGGCTTGCTGTCTTTTGCGGCCTTGGAAGCTCTTCCCCCGGAGATTCTTGCCGAAAAAATTCGGCCTTCAGGATATTACAACCAGAAGGCCAAGCGTCTCAAGGGCCTTTTCGCCGCGATCCGCGAAGACAGTGGGAGTTTGGAGGACTTTTTCAGTCAGGACACGCATACTCTTCGGGAAAAACTGTTGGCCGTCAAAGGGATTGGGCCGGAAACAGCCGATTCGATCACCCTTTATGCCGCAGGCAAGCCTGTGTTCGTGGTGGATGCTTACACCTATCGCATCCTGCTTCGTCATGACCTCATTGCCGAGGAAGCAGGGTATGAGGAAATTCAGGATTTGTTCTTGGGCAAGCTACCCACCGATACCCAGCTCTTCAACGAGTACCACGCTCTTCTCGTCCGTGTCGCCAAGGAATACTGTAAAAAATCCAATCCGCTTTGTGACTGTTGCCCTTTGCAGGGCCTTTGATCATCGGCCGGTATTGACAGTTGTTTTTGTCATGATTGCGCGAAGATCGCGGCCTCCAGTTTTTTACCTCTCCAGAGTGGCGTCTATCCTTCCTTTTTTGATTTGCATGTAACTGCCTGATTTTATGTGAAAAATATCTTGACCGGGTCGTGAAAATCTTTATAGTGGGAGTAGGGAATATAATCTTACTTATTCAGGAGGATTGATATGGAAAAAGCACCGATGATGGTCAAGACCAAAACACGAAGCAACGTGGTGGCATCAGATGTAATCGGCACCGGTATCATACGGGGCGCTGCAGTGGGCTTTGGTGCAATGGCTGCCGGCTTGGTTGGCGCTTGGTCGGTGAGTTGTCTCGTTGCCGGTATAATTGCTGCCGGAGGCCCTCTCGGCCTTGTTACCAGTTGGTTGGGCGCAGTAGCAGGGATCTGAACGAGGTGATTGGCTTTTGCGTTTTTTGAAACGGGGCGTTTAGCCCCGTTTCAGCGGCGGTCGAAAAAGAAAGGCAGCCGCAGTCTGTATTATTTTGCTGTCGTCCTGTGACATATTTGTCCGGCGCCTGACGTAAAATTGCAGGGGAAAAACACTCCTGCTGGTTTCCCGGGTTGACCCGGAAGAGCTGCTTTCAACCGCTTTTTATGCATCCGCGAGTTGATATTTCCGCACTTATGCCGTTCCGCCGTTGCTTCCACAATCAGTTTCTGATTAGTTTCCGAAAGGTTGTTTCTTTTTTTTAAGCATTTCCCCATGCTTTATCTCTCCTGACTGGCGTATTCCATAATCGCTATTGGTTTGTTTTTCTCCGTGTTGGAAGTAACCTTCCGGCTGAATGTCCGCTATGCTCTCCGCGCCTTCAGGAAGAGGATGATCTGTGCGGGCAGGATTTCGACTATGCGGTCATGGCGGGACTGAATTGTAAACAGCGGGTCAATTATTGGGCCACAACCAGGTACAACTATGAATTTTCTTTTTGCGCAACAGTTTGTCCGGGGCACGTTTGGGCCTGTGTATCCTCGCCTCTTCGGGTCGAACGGTTTTCCGTTGACATGGGTTTCTAAAACCAAGTAAAGAGGCTTTGTCGGTTTGAATTGTGTCGGGGCGGTGTGTGCTCCGTATGTTCTTGTCACCTTCTCCCACGATCTTTTCTCTTCAGCCCAGGCAAACGACGGCTATGTTCCCGGAGTTTCCCCTGGGCGGTCTTCAATAATGAGGCGCGGGCCGGACCAACTCCGCCCCGGACAGGAGGCATACAGACATGCTTACCGTGTACAAACGCTTTGACCATCAACTGCAGATCGTCACTGACAGTGGGCCGGTGCCAAGGTCCTGGATCCGCATGGTCAATCCGACGCTGGATGAAATTCGTAGGGTTTCCCAAGCCACCGGAGTGCCGGAAGATTTGCTCCGGGCCGCCTTGGACTCGGAAGAACGTTCTCGTATTGAAATCGAAGATAACTGCATGCTGGTGCTTACCAATTTCCCGATGCTGCGCGGGCCGGACATGTACGATACCCTGCCGCTGGGTATTATCCTGACCCCGGATCAGGTCATTACCGTCTCGCTGGAAGAAACCGAAATCCTGCCTGGAAACATTGTCGGCCCTGGAGCTCCAGCCTATTACAACACCGGCAAGCGTACCCGTTTTCTCTTCCAGATTCTCTACAAGACCGCCAAGGTTTATCTGCGCTTCATCCATCAGATTAATCGCCAGACCGATGAAATTGAGCGTCATTTGCGAAAATCGATGAACAATGCTGAGGTGTTCCAGCTGCTCGACATGGAAAAAGGGCTCACCTATTTTACCGTGGCTTTGCGCGCCAACGGGCTGGTTTTGGAGCGCCTGTTGCGCCTCAGGAAAAACAGCGCTCTGCAGCATCTTCTGCCACAGTACGAAGAGGATGAGGACATCCTCGAAGATGCCATTATTGAAAACCGTCAGGCCTTGGAGATGGTCCAGATGTATTCCGACATCCTGAGCGGTATGATGGACGCTTTTACCTCGGTTATCTCCAATAATCTGAATCAGGTGATGAAGCTGCTCGCCTCCATCACCATCCTTATCTCCATCCCGACCATGATTTCCAGTTTCTGGGGCATGAATGTCGGGGTGCCTTTTCCGGATCAGCGGCTTGGTTTCTGGGTAGTCCTGTGTCTCTCGATGTCGCTTACCGGAGTCGCTGGATTTATCCTCTGGAAAAAACGCATGTTTTAAGTTGTTTTCCTGCATCAGCAAACCGTTTTGCCACCGACCTGCGCATGTGATATCCCTTTTTGCCGATACTTTTCCCGGCGATGGGCGTGCATCTCTGACACCGCTGAGCGGTTAGCTTCTTAATTTCGCGGTTCAAGATGGGCATCCCGTGGTTCAGTGGTGTTTCTCATTCTTGTGCGTTTTGTGTTCTTCTTCATTCCGCCCGCAAACACCGTATTCATTATCGCGATAATATCGAAGCCGTTCCATTGAGATACGACAACCCATGGCCCGTTGCTGGGATGTGCCCTGTGCTGGGAACCGTTACGGAAGAGGTAGTATGTATTTCCGACATAGAAGAGATCGTAAGGCAGTCCGACAGCTACGTAAAAGCCCAGTGCTCACGGAAGGGTGAATCGGGTGTCTTCCTCGACGTAAAATAAAAGTCTTGTGGGTGAACAGGTAAACCGTAGCGTTATTTCTTTTGTTCGGGCGGAAAGTCCACTGCTAAGACCGCTCCTGGCGGCGTTGGCCATCGTGCCAGAGCATCTGCCGACACACGCCCCGAATGATCTTGATTTCCTTCGACTTCAGTCCGATCCGTCCCAGAAATTGGCGGATGCTCTTCATCCAGTAATCATCATCCTCGGTTTTTAAAAAACCTATGCTCTGGAGCGCCTCTTCCACATGAACAAACATGGATTCCAGTTCCTGCTTGTTCCCCTGTTTGGGAGCCGCCTTGGGCAAATCGTTTCGGCTCGCCGCTTCCAGGACGCTGTAATGGAGTTCGTGGCTGAGGATAGCCACGGCCTGGGCCAGATTGAGGGAGGAGAAATCCACTGTTGGGATGGTGGTGATCTGGTTGCAGTAGCGAAGTTCTTCGTTGGCCAACCCCCGGTCTTCCGGGCCGAAGAGCAGGGCGACCCGGTTGTTTTTGAGCTGGGGCAGGACCTCGCTCATCAGTTGTCTGGGGCTGTTGACGGTGGTCCGCTTTTTGCCCTGTCGGGCGGAGGTGCCCAGCACCCAGCCGAAGGGGGCCAGGGCGTCGCCAAGATTTTCATGGAGTTCCAGATTATCGATGAGGTGGGCCGCCTTGGCGGTGGCGAGCTTGAGCATCCTTTCGCGGTCGGGTATTTCCCGGCAGACGAGGATGAGTTGGCCAATCCCCATGTTTGCCGCGGTTCTTGCTGCAGAGCCGATGTTTTCGGCAAACTTGGGAGAGACCAGTACTATGGCCGCGTGAGCCATCAGCTCCCGTACTGTATCTTGAATTGCCTCGCTCATTTGTCTTTCACGGGACGTTTTCTTGGCTGGGCACCGGTTTTTTTGCGGGGTTTGGCCTCGCCTTGAGCCGCAGTTGCTTTGCGTTTGCGAGGGGCAGATTGGACAAGATCCGTGGCGCGGGCTAGCTTTTCTTCCACAGTGAAATTGATCCGCCGCCTGGGGATCTCCACGCTGGTCAACCGCACCCGTACCAGGTCGCCGATTTGGAAGACGGTCTTGGTTCTCTGGCCGATGAGCCGGTGGCGCCCCTCTTCCAGTTGGTAATAATCATCACGCATCTCGGTGATGGGTACGGCGCCGTTGACAAAGATCTCGGTCAGTTCGACGAACAAACCGAAGGCGGTGACTCCGGAGATAATGGCCTCAAAGGTTTCGTCGATCTTATCGGCCATGAAATGGACCTGAAGCCGTTCCACCATCTCCCGGTCGGCCTCCACCGCTACCCGCTCCCGTTTGGAAAGAAATCCTCCCGACTCTTCGGTGGAGACCGCCTCGGGGCCGGTTTTTGGAGCCCCCTTCTTTTGTAAGCTTGCAGCCAAGGCCCGGTGGACCATGAGGTCAGGGTACCTCCGGATGGGGGAGGTGAAATGGGTGTAGTGGGTGGCGGCCAGGCCGAAATGGCCGAGATTGTGAGGGGAGTAGCGGGCCTGCTGCATGGTGCGCAGCAGAAGATTGCTGATGATGTATTCCTGGGGGGTGCCCGCCGCCATGGCCAGCACTTTGCCGAACCACTGGGGAGAGCCGCCGCCGTCGTCGACATTAAGCCCCATGCTCTGGGCAAACTCGGTGAACTCCGCCACCTTGAGCTGGTCGGGCGGTTCGTGGATCCGGTAGAGGGAGTCGATCTTGCCCTGGTCCAGAGCCTCGGCCACCGCCTCGTTGGCGGCGAGCATAAATTCCTCAATAAGTTTGTGGGCCTGATTGCGCTCGCTTCGTTTGATGGTCTGCACGGTGTTGTCCTCGCCCAGCACCACCAAGGGCTCCGGGAGCTCAAAGCCGATGCTCCCCCGCTTGGTTCGGCGTTTTTCCAGGCTCAGGGCCAGCCGGCCCATGCGTTCGAGATCCTCCACCATGTCGGCGTACCGGCTGCGCACCGTTTCATCCTTGTCCACCAGGATCTGTTTGACTATGGTGTAGGTGAGGCGATACTTGCTGCGAATGATGCTCTTCATGAAGCGCTTGCCCAGCCGCTTGCCGTGCTCGTCAAAATCAAGCATGGCGGTGAAGGTGTAGCGGTCCTCGTCGGGCACCAGGCTGCAGAGGTTGTTGGAGAGCCGCTCCGGCAGCATGGGGATGACCCGGGTGGGGAAATAGACGCTGGTGCCGCGCTGGTAGGCCTCCATATCCACCGGGGTTTGCGGTCGTACATAATGGCTGACATCGGCGATGGAGACATAGAGCCGATAGCCGTTCTTCAGGGGTTCGATGGCTACGGCGTCATCAAAATCGCGGGCTGTTTCCCCGTCGATGGTCACATGGACCACATTCCGCAGGTCTGTGCGGGAGGCGGACATTTTTACCTCCGGGTCCAGGGATTCCACCTGTCCGGTCACTTCCTGAGTAAAGACATGGGGCAGGTCGAATTTGCGGATGACCATTTCGGTCTGCACCTGGATATCCTTGGGATTGCCCAGTACCTCGAGGATGATGCCGTCAAGATTGCGCTGTCCGGCGGCAAAGGAGGTGACCTCGGCCAAAACCGCGTCGCCGTTTTTGGCCCCACGGCTGTCCTCCTTGCGGATAATCAGATTGTAGGGAAAGCGAGTGTCCTCCGGGGTTACCAGCCCGGTATTGCCTCCGGCCATGTAGACCCCGACCAGTCGGTTGGTGGCCCGCGTCAGGACCGCGACCACCCGCCCCTCGTAACGGCCTTGGCGGCGGCTCATCAATTGGACCAGCACCTTGTCGCTGTGGGCCGCGCCGCCCAGCATGCCGGGGGGGATAAAGACGTCCTGGTCGATCTCCAGTTCGGCCGGGGCCTCGGTGGGGGCGACAAAGCCATAGCCTTTGGTGGTCACGCTGATCGGGCCGGCAAACAGCTCTACGCTCTTGCGCAAGGCAAAGGTATCCTTGCGGCAGGAAAGAACCTTGCGCCGACAGAGATCATCAAGCACCCCCAGCACCTCCTGTCGGTGGCTCTTGGTCAGCCCAAGAGTCTTAAAAAGATCCTGTGCTGAAAGTGGCATCTCCGCAGTGTAGAGCTTGCCCAGAATCTCGCTTTCAAACCGCGCTTCCTGGTGTTGGCGCACCACCCTGCCGCCGCCCTCGCGTTGTCGTTTCCCAGGCCGACCGTGTTTGCTGTGGGAAATCCTCTTTTTATGTGTCACAGGCTTGCTTCTCCCCGGCTATTTTGTCATCGGCTTACCTATGTGCAATACTATAGCACAGTCAGCAGGACTTTTTGTCTGTCGGAACTACCGCCGCTGATCGGTACGCGTATCCTTGGTGCTGCTGAAGAGTTACGTTTTCTTTAGTTAAAGAAATGGAAAATCATTGCACAAGGGCTGAGAACGAAATACCCTTACTAAGAGCTTGATTACGGACAAGCTCTTAAGATCCTGGTGCGATAATTGTACCTTATTTACAGGTGCAGATCATCCATATTACCCATGACCGGCTAAGAAAGACAGTGACTATCTATGGCATCATCCAGAAAATTTAACATAGCCGCCTATTGCGAGCGCATGGAAGAGCTTCTCGGTGGGCAGGAAGGTCCGGCCAAGGTCTTCTGGGAGGCGCTCTCCTTTGCCGTTTCCGCCCATCAGGACCAGCGGCGCAAGTCCGGCGAGGCCTATGTCAGCCATCCCCTTCAGGTGGCAAAAATTCTGGTGGAGGAGCTGGATATCCGTGATCCGGAGTTGCTCGCCGCCGCCGTGCTCCACGACACGGTGGAGGACGTCCCCGAGGTGACCAGCGAGGTGATCGGCGAGATTTTCGGCAAGAACATCGAGACCATTGTCGATGCCTGCACCAAGATCGCCAATTTCTCCGGAGACAAACAGACTTTTTACAAGTTGGTTCATCGCAAGCTTTTCTCAGGCGCCGCAGCTCACCTTGAAGTTTTGTTGGTCAAGCTGGCCGACCGGCTGCACAACCTGCGGACCATGGGCTCCATGCCCAAGGATAAGCGGCAGAAAATTGCCGATGAAACCTTGGATATTTATGCGCCCTTGGCCAAGGTCATGGGCTTGAACAGTATCAAGCGCGAGTTGTACACCCTGGCCTTGATGTACAAATTTCCGCGGCAGAGCCAGAAGGTGCAGGCCGCCATCAAACGGTTGCAGAACAGCGAAGAGGTGCTGGCCATCAAGCGCACCCTTGAGGCGCGGATGAAGGAGGCGTGGATCACCCACGAAATCCGCCTCAACCCCAAGGGCCTCTGGGCCTACTTTGATCCGGCTCACAAGCTTTTGCACAGAACCATCGCCAACCCCCTGGAATTCATCATCGTCACCAACGATATCCAGACCTGCTACCGGATTCTCGGGGTTATTCACCAGACTTATCCACCCATCCCCAGAACCATCCGGGACTTTATCGCCAACCCCAAGGCCACCGGTTATCAGAGTCTGCATACCCGAGCCAATATCAAGGGGGCCAACTATCTGTTCAAGATCCGCACCGCCGAGATGATAAATTCCTCCCGCACCGGCTTGGTGCAGGAGTGGTTTGTCCACAAGAAGGTGCCCACCGGTTTTGAAGTGGAATTGCGGGAGATGCTGGATATCCTGGGGACGGATGAGGATCTCTCCTACCGGGAGATGATTGCGGTCAGCAGCAAGAAAGCTATCTATACCTATACCCCAAAGGGCGACCCCGTTGAATTGCCCGTTCACAGTATCGTGCTGGATTTTGCCTTCAAGGTCCACACGGATGTGGGCAAGCGCTGCATCAAAGCCAAGATAGGCAAGCGTCAGGTGGAGCCCGACTCCCTTCTTGAAGACGGCGATCAGGTGGAGATCATCTGTCAGAAGGATCCGGTGCGTTTCGAGCCGGAAATCCAGCAGCTCTGTCAGACCCCCAGAGCCCGGGCGGAACTCGCCAAGCTGTTCCGCCAGCGGCGAGAGGCTCTGAGCGGCATGATCGGCCAGAGCATCCTCCTGCAAGAGCTTAAGCGTTATGGGTTGCCTTCTGATATTCTGGAAAAACCGGGCATGGAAAATATCATGGCAACTCTCGGAGCAAGAGAACTGCCGGATCTCTTTCTTGGTCTGGGCGAGGGCAGATTTCGCCTGCGTGAATTGATCCACGAGATCAAAAGCCGGCTGTATGCCAACCGGGAAACCCTTCAGCCTCCCACCGGCAGCTTGAACCGTATCGAACTTGCCACCCTGGATCCGGTGTGTATCAAGTTTTCCCGCTGCTGCAACCCTGGGCCCACGGACAAAGGACTGTACGGCCTGCTCAGCGAACGCGGCCTCTCCATTCACCAGAAGGAATGTACCACGATTACCTCTCTCCATGCCCAGCGGGAGGATGTGGTGGAGGTGCGCTGGCGGCTCAAGGAAACGCTGGTGCCCAAGAGGCAGACCATCCTCATTCTGAATGCCCCGTCTCGCAACCGTGTTCTGATGATGCTGGGCGTTGCTCCGGAAGAGATGAGGATCAGCGAGATCGAGCTGCTTTCCAGTGTGCCGTCGCGCACCTCCGCCTGGCAGATAAATTTCCAGGTCGATACCTTGCAAGGGCTCAAGAATATTCTCGTCCACCTTGCCAAGACCGGGATGGTCTTTGAGTTCGGGTTGGAGCAGTAAACTGTCCGGCAGCACCGCATCTGCGTTGTCATCGGCCCGCTCGTGTGCGACAGCACACTTCGCAGACCTCTTTCGCTCATCTGCGGCACTGCTGAACAGTTTACTCCATTTTCGGCACCAAGCGGTCGTTTGCGTGCCGCTTTCCTCGCCTACAGTTTTTCTCCCATGGCCAGATCCTCCAGACCGTCCCGATCCAGAATGGTGATCCGCGACCCTTCGGTGCTGATCAGCCCCTGTTTGGAGAGCTTGGTCAGGATGCGGGAAAGGGTTTCGGGAATGGTGCCCAGCAGGCTGGCCAGCTGGGCTTTGCTGATATTGAGCTTTACGGTGTCGGTGTCTCCCTGCTGGCCGCTGAGATAGAGGAGGTGCGCCGCCACCCTCCCCGGCACCTCCTTGAGCGACAGATCCTCGATCAGATGGGCAAACTTTTTGAGCCGCATGGAAAGGGCCGCCAGCATGTTCATGGCCAGGGCCGGATTGGTCTGGATCAGTTCGATGAAGGCGCCGCGCGGGATGAAGATGGTGCGGCTTTTCTCCAGGGCCAGGGCATGGGCCGGAAAGGTCGATCCGGTAAAGACGGCGGCCTCGGCAAAGGGTTCCCCCGGCCCGAAGATATGGAGGATCTGTTCCTTGCCTTCCATGGAAAGTTTGTAGATCTTGACCAAGCCCTCCATGACCACATAGAACCCGGTCCCCGCATCGCCTTCGGCAAAGATGCTCTGTCCGCGTCCATAATCCTGAAGGGTGATGATCATGGCCAGCTCTTCATACTGTCCGGCGGTCAGGCCGCTAAACAGCGGAACCTGTTTTAGAAAAGACATGAGTTCCATGGGTTACTCCTTTCTGGTGGGCAGACAACCCATGGCCCATGCCAGATTGTCTGCAAAAAAGGATAGCACGGTAATGGTCGGCGGGCAACCGTCCTGATCCCTGTTCGAGGCAAAAGTCAGCGTCAGGGGGTCTGCCTGGGTGCCGCAGCCGGCATGGTTCGCAAGCAAACGGATCTCCAGGAACCCGGGCAGGGGGGTGGTTCGGACCATTTTGCGTATTGCCTCCTTGGCAGCCCACAACATGGTGAGCCTTTCCGTTTCTGTAAATGATTCAGGAAGAGAGGCGCTCAGGATATCCTCTTCTTCCGGAGAGACAAAGCGGTCCCTGACCGTGTGGATCTTGGCTCCCGGTTCCTGGATGTCGAGCCCGCAGGGAAAGTTTGCCGCCAGGGCCGCGGCCAGCGGCCCGCTATGGGAGATGGAGATGAACGGGGGGGCGGCGTGAGTCTCTGTAGCCACATAGGGGCGTCCTCCCGCTTCCGTACGGATCACAAGGTTTCGCCAGGTCATCGCGGTTTCGCCCAGAAGCCCGGCAGCCGCCCATTTGGCGGCAATTCGTCCGCCAAGCCATTCGGCGCGTCTTTTTTCCAGGTTAAAACCGCGCCATTGCTCCAACTCGTCCGGACTCAGATATTCACTGGCCAAGCCGGGTTGCATGATGTCGGCGCGGGCGGGCAAGGCGGCAAGCGGCACCCCCCCCAGCCGCAAACGGGCCTCCGGGGTAAAATGGTGCTGCCAGTGTGGCCAGTATTCTTCAAAAATGGCTTGGACTAACGCCATTGTTCCCTCCAGTTGTAAAAAACCTTGCCCTTGGCCGTAAGCCGCTGTTAAAAAACAACTTGGCATTGCGCGTGGCTAAAACGGTATCAGAAGCCGTAACTGACCGGCCGGAATAGAGCAACATTTTTGAGGGCTCCTAAGCCGTTGTTCAAAAATAACTGTAACATTGTAATGTCGTGACCGGTATAAGGGGGCGTGAGAAACCATGTTTCAGGGGATCAACCATGACCGCAATTGATTTCGGCGTTATCGCCATCATTCTCATCTTTCTTGTCCGTGGCATCTGGATAGGTTTCGTCCGGCAGCTGGCCTCCTTGGCCGCGCTCATTCTCGGTTATCTTTTTGCCGGGCGCTATTACGAGCAGATAAGCCCGCGCCTTTCCTCGATGATCCCTTCGCCCCAGCTCTGTTTTCTCGTGACCTACGCCTTGCTTTTTCTTGCGGTTTTTTTCGGGGTTCTGGCCCTTGGCTTTGTGCTGAAAAAGGTCATGAGCATCTCGCTTCTTGGCTGGTTTGATCGGTTTATGGGCGGGATTTTCGGGCTGGTCAAGGCGGGGGTGATTATTCCCGTTCTCTTCATGGTGATGTCCGGGCTGTTGGCGGATTCCAACCCGCTCATGACCGGTTCTCTTGCCGCACCCTATCTGTCCAAAAGTTCCGGTTTTCTGCTTTCCTTTGTTCCGGACCAGAATCTGCACCGGCAACTACTTCCCAAGGAACCTGCCATTCTCCTTTCGGTCCCCGCCATACCAGCGGGCAAGCCGGGCCGGGCTGATTCCGCAAAAAAACCCCAGTAAAATCGACTGGTTCACAAGGGTTGTGCGCACAAGCCCCAGGCGTTGCCAACGTCGGGCCGAGGTGAGGGCCGGGGTTGTGAGCAGGGCGAGCCTCCCCATTTTCCGCAAGCGCAGAACCAGCTCAAGGTCCTCCAGCATGGGGAGCTCTTTAAAGCCCCCCATGGCCTGAAACCGGGCGGCGGGCAGAAAGAGCGCTTGATCGCCGTAGGGAAGCCCAAACCAGGCGCTCCGCCAATTGGTGCCATGTTCAAGAAGCCGAAAGCGCCAGCCTGCGGCGTCAATGGCGAAGCGGAAGGCTCCGGCCACGATGCCCGGCCGGTCGAGGGTTGCGCGGATGGGGGCAGCAAACCCCTCCGGCAGTCGGGTGTCGGCATGGAGAAAGAGCAGCGCCCCCCCCCTTGCCACCCGCGCCCCGGCATTCTGTTGGCTCCCGCGACCGACCGGGGCGGGTATCACCGTTGCTCCGGCTGCCATGGCCAGGGGCACGGTATGGTCGCGGCTGCCGCCATCGGCCACGATCACCTCCACCCCCGGCTCTCCGACCAGTCCGGTCACGGTTTGACCGATACACGCCGCCTCATTGAGGGTCGGGATGATGATCGAGATGTCGCAGGTCTTCCGGTCGGTCAACATCGGCAAGGGCTTCCAGGAAATGGGTTGTAAGATTCAGGGCCTGCGCCTGTTTCAGGGTCGCGGCCAGGACTTCCCCGCTGCCCCAGGGGATATCGGAAAAAAGAGAGGGAGCTGGGCGGCGGAGGCCAAGAAGATAATAGCCGCCGTCCCTGGCCGGCCCGAGCACCAGATCCTGCCGGGCAAGGGCATTAAAGGCTTGGGCAAAGAGGGCAGGGGAGAGGCCGGGGCAATCAGCGCCGATAACCACCACCCGACCAACACCTTGGGCAAAGGCCTGGGCAAAAGCCCGGCGCAGACGGTCGCCTAGGTTGCCATCGCCCTGGGCCACACAGGGGATATCGCTGGAAAGCCAGTTCTGCATGGCTTCCTGATTTCCGTCGGTAAAGCGAATTTCCGGGGTAACCGGATAGTTGTGTGCAAACTGTGCCATATGGGCGATAAGTGTTTCGCTCATCCGCCGCTGGAGCCCGGCTGCGCCCTCTGCTCCCAAGGCTGGAATCAGCCGGGTTTTTGTCCGGCCCGGTACGGGATAACGGGTAAAAAGGATGAGCCGCGCCTGCTTGTTTCCGTCCATTTTCAGCCTGTTTGCCGGGGGGTAGGGAACTCCTTGCTGCCTGTCTTCTTCTCCGCTATACTGCCGCTAATCTCTTCTTCCCATAACCCCTCACCATACCAGTCATGCCGTGACCGTCAAAAGAAAAAAGAAACATCCGGCCCCCTGTTCATACCGCAAGAGGACCTATCGGAACCGTGTTGCGCATGGCGACCTGATCGCTTTCGAGGTGCGAATCCGGGAAACGGACTTGCAGATCCTTGCTGGAAAAGAGCTGCGCGACAGGGCCGGCGATGCTGTAATCCAGTATCGCAGCCAGCTGGAAAGCTATATCGCCTGCCATCCTGAATTTCTGAAATCCCTTACTCCTCTGCCCCTCGATCCCATGGCTCCGCCCATTGTCAAACGGATGCTCGCCGCAGGTCTGGCCGCGGAGGTCGGCCCCATGGCTGCGGTGGCCGGGGCCATCGCCGAGTATGTCGGGCTGGATCTTTTGGCTGCGGGCGCAGGCGAAGTAGTGGTGGAAAACGGCGGCGACATCTATTTTTGCCGGAACCAGGAGAGCGTGGTCGGGATCTTTGCCGGGACCTCGCCGCTCAGCAATAGGGTGGGGTTGAAGATTCCGGCCGGGTGCATGCCCCTCGGCATCTGCACCTCGTCCGGCACCGTGGGACACTCCCTGAGTCTGGGCGAGGCCGACTCCGTCACGGTGCTGGCCAAGGATACCGCCCTGGCCGACGCGGTCGCCACCCTCGCCGGCAACGCGGTTCAACCGGGTCAGAGCCTTGAGCTCGCCTTGGGCAAGGCCGCCGCTGTGTCGGGGGTTTTGGGCGTGGTCATCATCCGGGGTGAGGAGCTGGGCGCCTGGGGCGAGGTGGAGTTGGTGCCGTTGGGGGGATGAATGTGTGTTTGGAATTCTGTTAACATCCTTCGATTGCCGGGGCAGGCGTCATGCCTTGCCCATCTCCTTACCGGTATAGAACTGCTCGAAGATTCGTTGAATCTTATCCTGGGGGATACTGCCGCAGGTATCGCTGATACGGGTATATGAAATTCAATGCGGCCCAGGTTGTGATTCTGATCTCTCCCTTTGACCCAAATATGATTGATTCTCAATCGGTTGCGGAGTTCCGCGAGCCTCGGCTGGCACCTTCTGCGCATCATCCCGCAGTTTGCGATGAACAGATTCCTGTTTCGTGGTTTTTGCGGCGACAAGGTTTTTAAAAAGAGAGCCATTGTGATATAATAAATTATAAGGTTTTGGATTGCTCGATGGAGAAAATCGTCAAAGATAAAATAATCTCGTAGAATCATGTTGTTGGGAAAGAGGTGGCGCGTGGATAATATTTTTTTCGTTGATGATGAAAATCACCTTCTTCGGGCGATTGAACGGATTTTTGCCGATGAAGAGGGCCTGAATCTTTGTGTTTTCGACAACCCCGAGGAAGCGCTGAAAAGGCTTGAGACGAGTGTTGCTGCCGTAGTTGTCACGGATCAGAAAATGCCCTCAATGCAGGGGACAGACTTTTTGGAAATAGTCAAAGCGAGATGGCCTGATGCTATCCGGATAATTATGTCCGGCTATGCAGACCTGGATGTCATGATGGAGGGCATCAACAAAAACAATATCTTCCGGTTTATCAACAAGCCGTTTAACAATTCCGAGTTGGTATTGGCTGTGAGAGAGGCGCTTAACCATTACAACGTATCGCAGGAAAACAAGAGACTGCATGCTGTTACCCGAAAACAGAACGACGAACTCGTGCTTTTGACCCGGCAACTTGAAAGCAAGGTCTATGAGAAAACAGCACAGATCAGGCACAACGAGGAACAGTTGCAAGAACTGGTCAAGAAGCTTGAACAGGCGCTTGATGGTTCCGTCAGAGCCATGGCCATGGCGGTTGAGACGCGAGACCCCTATACTGCGGGACATCAGAAACGGGTGGCGGAATTGGCCTGTGCGATTGCCGGGGAGATGGGGTTGTCGGCGGATGTCATCGAAGGCATACGCCTGGCCGGGATAGTCCATGATTTGGGGAAAATATACGTGCCGGCGGAAATCCTCAACCGGCCTGGGAGATTGTCTTCCATTGAAAGAGAATTAATCCATACCCATCCCCAGGTCGGATTTGATATCCTGAAAGGAATAGAATTCCCCTGGCCGATTTCACAAATAGTGCTGCAGCACCATGAGAGAATTAACGGGTCCGGGTACCCGAACCGTTTGGCTAATAACGAGATATTGTTAGAGGCGAAGATTATGGCTGTTGCCGACGTGGTGGAGGCGATGTCCTCCCACCGCCCTTACCGCCCTGCCCCAGGTCTCGATCTGGCTCTTGCCGAGATCGAAAAGAATACAGGTGAAATCTACGACCAAAGTGCTGCGCAGGCATGTCTTACCCTTTTCCGGGACAAGGGCTTTTCCATGACAACCTGGCACGGATAATACAAGAGAAAATCCGTGTTATCGACTCCCTGTTTCCATTACTCCTCAACAACCGGAATTTTGATGCTAAAAGTACTTCCTTTGCCCACCTTGCTGGCGACCGTGATCTCGCCATTATGTTTTTTTGTGATGATCTCGTAGGCAATACTTAATCCAAGGCCCGTGCCTTTACCCACCTCCTTTGTGGTAAAAAAGGGATCAAACACCCGCGGCAGAATATTTTCCGGAATCCCGCAACCAGTATCGGTGATTGTCACATAAATCCCTCCGGACTCTTGCCAGGTTTTCACTATAATATCACCTTGGTGCGCGATGGAATGCGCCGCATTCACCAAAAGGTTGACAAAAACCTGACTGAGCTGCATAGGGTTGCATCTTGTTTTCGGCAGTGAGCCGAATTCTTTTTTCAGGGTCACCTTGTACTTCAATTCATTCCAGACCATATTGAGGGTGCTTTCCAAGATATCGTTGATATCTTCAAAAGTTGCCGTGTCCTGCTCATCCCGGGAAAAATTCTTCAAATCCTGCACGATATGCTTCACCCGCTCAGTACCTTGCAACGATTCAGCGATCAAGGTTTTGATGTCATTTGAAATAAAATCTATCTTAAGCTCCCGGCGCTTTGCGGCAATCACCTCTCCGGCGCCACCACCATTACTGCTCTGTACACTTTGGGCGGAGAGCAGTTCAATAAATTCAAGAAGCCGTTCCACGTACTTATCAAGCGAACTGAGGTTGCTGGAAATAAAGCCGATAGGATTATTAATCTCGTGAGCTACTCCGGCGGCCAACTGGCCTATGGATGCCATCTTTTCATACTGTATCATCTGGGCCTGATGTTTTTTTAATTCCTCCTGAAACTGTTTGCGTTCAAGGGAGTAGCGTAAGGTCTTGAGCAAAAACGGACCATTGATATCCCCCTTCATCAAATAATCCTGAGCTCCCATCTGTAGCGCCTGGATGGCAAGAGATTCATCTCTCATCCCCGTCAAGACAATGATTGCAATATCCGAGGTGGCATCGTGCAGCTTTCGCAGTGTCGACAAGCCCGCGCTGTCCGGCAAGTTCAGGTCGAGCAGCACGAGATCCACTCCGCCGTCGGCCACTATTTGCAACCCGCCAGCCAATGTGTCGGCATGCAGGACAACAACTTGATCACCGCCATACATGGTTAGTATCTTGATCATCAGGTCGGCGGTTAACCGTTCATCTTCAATCATCAATATAGTGATTGTCTTCGTCGTTATCATGGCTGGCACCACCCTACCTGTTGTTGGTGTTCGTTTTACGTCGAAAACGTGACGACAGAGGTTCTTTGGGTTTCCCGAGTGGATTCCCTCCGATCTCCTGCCAATTTGATGCTTGCTCAAGCATAGCCGGGGTTGTTTTTCCCTCGGCATGCGTCATCCTGGGTCTGTCGTCCAGACTGAAATGAGGACATCATATCTTGTAACAACCATCCAGCGCCCCTTTCGTCCCTGGTGTTGGCCAATCGCCAGGAGAAAGCCATGCGGCTGGATCCAGGGTATCATTACTCCTGCACCGGAAGCTTCACAGTGAAAACGGTACCCTTGTCGAGCTCGCTTTCCACGCTGATGTCGCCTTGGTGTTTTTTGATGATATCGTAGGAGATACTCAAGCCCAGCCCGGTACCCTTGCCCACCTCCTTGGTGGTAACGGCTCAAAGATTTTTGTGAGATTTTCCTTGGGGATACCTTTCCCTGTGTCGGTAATGGAGATAAAGATGGCGTTGTCCTCTGTCCAGGTCCTGATGGTGATGATGCCCTGGCTTTCCATGGCATGCGCGGCATTGACCAGCAGGTTCATAAACACCTGGTTGAGTTGTTGCGGCAGACAGCGGGAAAGAGGAAGCTCTCCGAATTCCTTCACTACCTGTGCCTTATATTTCAGTTCATTCCAAACGATGGTGAGGGTAGTCTCGATGTTGTCGTTGATATTGACCAGCTGCGCTTCTTCCTTGTCGGTTCGGGAGAAGCATTTCAGGTTGCTGACAATGGTTTTGATGCGATTGCAGCCGTCTTGAGATTCCGCAATAAGCCCCTCAATGTCTTGCAGGATAAAATCAATCTTTAGATTTTTACGCCTCTGTCTTCTCGCCTCTGGATCTTGAGAGGCCTCCTCATCGGCTTCCAGATCCGCCAGGTACAGCTTTATTTTTTCCAGATATTTTGCCAGGGATCCCAGGTTGCTCATGATAAAACCGACAGGGTTGTTGATTTCGTGGGCAACGCCGGCGGCAAGGCATCCGATGGCGGCCATTTTTTCTTGCTGAATTATTCTGTTCTGGGAGTCCTTGAGCTCCCGGGTCCGTTGTGAAACCAGGTGCTCAAGGGTTTCCTGCTGCTTCTTGTCGGCCAGTTCCAGTTTGTGTCTTCTGAGGGCATTGACGACGTTGAGCACAATCTCAGTATTGGCGAAGGGCTTGAGGATGTAGCCGTAGCACCCGAGATGCATTAATTCGGTCAGGAGTTCTTTTTTAACTATTCCTGTAAGAATAATTGTCGCAATGTTCGGATCGTATTCTTTTGCCAGCTTGAGCATCTCAAGCCCATCCATTTGCGGCATCCGTATGTCAAGGAGGAGGAGATCGATGGCTTGTTTTTTGAGGATCTCAAGGCCGTTGGCCCCATTTTCCGCAGTATAAACGGCATAACCCTCTTTGGTAAGTAGCAGGGAAATAGTTTTTAGAATTGCAGGGTCGTCGTCAACGGCGAGAATGGCGGGCGGGGTTGTAAGTTCCATGGGGTTCTCGGTCATGAAATATTGTATGTTTCGGCACGCGCAAGCATCAAGCTATTGCTCTGGAGACAGTGCGGCAATCAGCGGAATTTTAACCGTGAAGGTTGTGCCCTTGCCCTCAACGCTTTCGACCTGGATATCGCCCTTGTGGTTCTTTAACACGATGTCGTAGGCTATGCTCAACCCCAACCCCGTGCCCTTGCCGACCTCCTTGCTGGTGTAGAAAGGCTCGAATATCCGATTGATCTTGTCTTGGGGGATCCCGCAGCCGGTATCGCTGATGCGGGTGTGTATCCAATCCTGATCGGCCCAGGTCTTGATCCTGATTTCTCCCTTGGTTTCGATGGATTGGGCCGCGTTGACCAGAAGATTCATAAACATCTGGTTGAGCTGTTGCGGATTGCAGACGGTGAGTGGAAGCTTCCCGTAATCCTTGTTCACCTCGCATTTGTATTTCAGTTCGTTCCAGACGATGTTGAGAGTGGTGTCCAGGCATTCGTTGATATCGGCGGGCAATCGCTCTGCCTGATCGATCCGGGAGAAATTCTTGAGCCCCTGGACGATTTTTTTGACTCGGTCCGCGCCGTCTAGGGATTCTTCCACCAGCTGCACGGCATCCTCCATGATGTAGTCAATCTTGAGTTCTTTGCGCAGAGCGGCAAGTTCCTCGTCCGGGGGCTCCTGCGGGAGTTTCTCCTCCAGGGCCCGGATAAACCCGGTGAGGCGCTCCAGGTATTTTGCCAACGAGCTCAGATTGCTTGAGATAAAGCCCATGGGGTTATTGATTTCGTGGGCTACGCCAGCAGCCAGCTGACCCACCGAGGCCATCTTTTCCTGTTGCAGGATCTGGGCCTGGTTTTGTTTGAGGTTCGCGTGGGCCAGCGCAAGTTCATGCTGTTGACGGTACAGGAGCTTGTTGGATACGGTCAGCTCCTCGGTCATCAGTTGGGCGTTGTGAAGGGATTTTTTTAAGGCCAGCTCGGTTTTAATCCTTTGGGAGATATCCCGAAAGCTTTCCAGTATGCCGATGCGCTCGCCGTTTGTGTCGTAGAGAGGAACGGCGATAAGCCAGCAGGGCAGGGTTTTCCCTGCCTGACTTTCCTGGTGGGTTTCAACTTCAATCCGGTTTTTGCCGGCCTGTATTTGCCGCATGGAGCAGTTTTCGGTGTTGCAGTGAGCCCCCCGGAAGATATCCCGGCATTTTTTCCCCAGGATATCTTTTTGTTCCATCCCAGTCATGGCGGCAAAGGTTTCGTTGACCTGCACGATATTGCAATTGTTGTCGATAACCCGCATGCCGTCGGCGGCTGCATCCAGGATCTGGGAGAGAAAAAGATTGGCTGCTTTATGGTTTTTTTCCGCCTGCTCCCGTTGACGCAAGAAGATCTCCGCCTGCCGGAAAAGATAGGCTATCACGCCTAGGATGCAAAGGAGCGTCCCGGCGAGGAGTATTCCTGCTTTGCCGTGCAGCGCCTGGTAAGCCCGGGTGTTTAGCCGGTCGTGTTTCCGGAAATAGTTGATCTGCCAACCCGGTGAGTACGACAGGGGGGCACGGGAAAAAAAATATTCGTTGCCGTCGGAAAAACGGGCTGTGTTGTCGGACTCATCAAAGGTTATCTGGATTTGCGCGGGGGGCTTGGTGGTGCTCAGCCCGGTTTCGGTCTCATCCGCGAGCGGTTTCGGTGTGGCGGGCGCCATTGCCTTGAAGAGCCATTCCTGCTTGTTGGAGGCAATAATGATATTGTGTTGGTCGGTCAGGGCAATGATTCCGTCACAGCGGGTCAGGATTTCCTCAAGATCGGAGAGGGGTATGGTGAGGAGAACGACCCCGAGCACCGTATTCTCGGATAAGATCGGATGGCTCAGGTTGATGGCCGGATCTTTGCTGGTGATCCCTTGAACCATGGCAGTGAAAGGATGCCCTGCCAGCGCTTGCTGGAAAAAAGGGCGGCCGGAATAATCATCGCCGATCCGGACAGGGGTTTTTTCCCCGACGCTGGCGGCGACAACAAGCCCGTCCCGGTTGATGAGGCAACAGCGTCTGGCGTGGTAAGCCTCACGGAAATCATCCAGCGTTGACTGCGCCTCCGCCAAGGTTTGCGGGCTTTGCCTGGTGAAAAAATTTCGGATCGACCACATCTCGGCCAGAACCGCTACGGCCTTTTGGTTAGCCTTCAGAGCGGGAGAAATGGATTGGTCGAGATGGCTGAGTTCATCCCTGGCCATTTCCTTGGCGTGGTTATGGTCCATGGTGTTGAGTGCATGGAAATACACGACTCCGCCGGCGATGATGGAGGTAAGGGTAAGAATCCCAAGGGCGAGAAAGGTAAGCCTGAATTTCATGTGGTATGGTGGCCCCGTGTTTTTCAGCAAGGAAGCGAATTTGTATACCATGTTAGCACAGGAGCACGATGGTGTCTAATTATCGCTGTTTTTCCTTTCTTCTGGATGTTTTTTTTGTTTGGCGTCTTTATTTTTGCCTGTGGGGTCAGGCATTTTTTTTGCCGCCAGGACGAGTTACCTGCTTACCTACTGGCGTGGAGGGCTTGTCAAGGTGGGCACGGCCCTCATTTTTATCGCCACTGCCCTGGTTTTTATCCCGCGTTTTCCGCAAGCCCGGCATGGACAGCGCAGGGGTTATTGTTTTGTTGTAAGACCGGAGACAAACATCGGTTGGGAAAAGGGGGCGCAACAGCGGGAAAACAGGCCTTGTGGTCGAATCTTTATTGATCTTTTTGCCTTGCGGATTATACAGTGGCTCACTGTCTTGATTTCCACGTAACTCCTTAAAAATTCACTCGGTAGGCTGGTTTTGTTGATTCTGAAAATGCGTCGAAAAATAGCCGCCGGAGCTTTTTCGTGGATGGGCTTGCTCATCTTGGTTTCGTTTTTTACTCTCCTCTGGACCGGGTGGGCGGAATCCGCCGGCCACAAAGCAACGCCCCTCGCCCGGCGCGGCGTACTCGATCTTATCCGCTGGGATTTTCAAACCGACGGCAACATTGATCTGAACGGCGAGTGGGAGTTCTACCGGCAACAACTTCTCTCTCCGGACGAGATCTCCGCCGTCAACGCCGGTCTCAGGCCCGACTTTTACATTATCCCCGGCCTGTGGAATGGCCGGGAGTTTAACGGCCAAAAGCAGCCCGGCGACGGCTATGCCACCTTCCGGCTTCGGGTCAAGCTCCGACCGGCCCAGCCTGTGCTGGCGATTCGTATCCTGGATGAATCATCCGCCTATCAACTCTGGGTTAACGGCCGGAAAATCGCGGCCAACGGGGTTGTCGGCACGAGCCGTGCCACCACTCACCCCCAATATCTCCTGCAAATCTCACGCGTGCCTGCAGAGAGCGATATCCTGGATATCGTCATGCAGGTTGCCAATTTCAGTCACGCCAAAGGCGGAATCTGGAGTCCTGTAACGCTTGGCGCTGAACAGGCGCTTGTCAGGACGCAGGAACTGAAGTGGGGTCTCGACCTTTTCCTGTTCGGCAGCCTGTTGATTATGGGCGCCTATCACCTCTGTCTCTTTTTGCTCCGCCGTAAGGATCCCTCGGTGGTCTATTTCGGGGTTTTCAGTCTTTTGGTTGCGTTTAGAACGGTTATTACCGAAAACCGTTTTCTCACCTATCTCCTGCCGAACTTTCCTTGGGAGCTTGTTTTCAAGGGCGAACTGCTCACGGTTCACGTTTCTTTTCTGATGCTGCTGCTGTTTATCCATTCCCTCTATCCGGACGAGTGCGCCCGGTGGCTTATGCGCTTGTTGCAAGGGATCTGTCTGGCCTGCGCCATGGTAACCCTGGCAACCTCCGCTAAGATATCGAGTCTGCTGGTTGTTCCTTTTCACCCGGTTATCATGATTATTCTCGGCTACATCGTTTTTGTCCTTATAAAAGCGATCCGGCAGCAACGATCCGGCGCGGCCAGCATCCTCCTGGGCCTCCTGGTGTTCTTTCTGGCGGTCGTCAACGATATTCTCCATAATCATTCCGTTATTGCCACTCCTTATATAGCGCCCTTTGGTTTTCTCTTCCTGGTCGGTTCGCAGTCTTTTGCCCTGGCCCAGCGTTTTTCCCAATCCTGTGCCAACGAGGAGCGGCTTTCCGCCGAACGGGAGGAGCATATCCTGGCCCTCTCCCGACTGGACCGACTCAAAGACGAGTTTTTGGCCACTACCTCCCATGAATTGCGTACCCCCCTAAACGGCATTATCGGTTTGGCTGAATCGCTTTGCGCCGGAGCGCTCGGCACCTTGAACCAAGCAGCCCTGACCCATCTGGAGATGATTGCCAGCAGCGGTCGCCGCCTGAACAATCTGGTCAACGATCTCCTCGATCTCTCCCGTTTGAAGAACCGGGATATCACCTTGCGTCGACAAGCCGTCGATCTGCGGGCGCTCGTCGCTTCGGTTTTGACGGTTTCCCAACCGCTGGTCCACAGCCGGCAGTTGGCCTTGCTCAATGCCATTCCCTCGGATCTTCCCCTGGTCGATGGCGACGAGGATCGCCTGCAACAGGTACTCTTCAATCTGGTCGGTAACGCGATCAAATTTACCGATCAAGGGGAGATAGCAATTTCGGCGGTGGCCGGGCAATCGGAAATAGAAGTCGCGGTGCGCGATACCGGGATCGGTATCCCCGTCGCTCAGCTGGAGAGTATCTTTGCGGCCTTCGTACAGGTTGACGGTTCCGGCGATCGCAGTCACGGCGGGGTTGGGCTCGGGCTCGGCATCAGTCGGCATTTGGTGGAGTTGCACGGCGGCAGGCTGTGGGCAGAATCCTCCCCAGGCTCCGGCGCCACCTTCCGTTTCACCGTGCCGGTTGCCGCCTTTTCCGCCGCACCCCCGGCCGCTAAGACAATGAATTATTTCCAGCCCCCATCCCCGGTTCTCCTGGCGCCCATTGCCACGGGGCAAGAACCGGTTCCCTCGCTCGACCGGGACGCGCCCTGTGTCCTGGCCGTGGACGACGATCCGGTCAATCTGCAAGTGGTTCTCAGTCACCTGAGGGTGGAAGGGATGGCGGTAACCACTGCCGCCGGTGGCCGTGAGGCCCTGGCGCTGCTTGAGGGGGAAGAGGTCTTCGATCTGGTTTTACTCGATGTGATGATGCCGGGGATGACCGGCTACGAGGTTTGCCGTACCCTGCGCCACAGGTATAACGCCGCCGAGCTTCCGGTGATCATGCTCACCGCTTGCAATCGTGTGGCGGACCTCAGCGAAGGGCTGAGCAGCGGCGCCAACGATTATCTGGGCAAGCCCTTTGCCCGGGAGGAGTTGTTGGCCAGGGTCCGCGCTCAGCTCGGAGTACGCAAGGCCTATAAGCTGAGCCGGGAAAACAGCCGACTTCAAGGTGAACTGGAGTCGCGCTGCCGGACCGAGCTTGAGTTGCGCTTGGGGCAACGGCGGTTGGCGGGGATGCTCCACTCTCTGCCCGACCGAATCGTGGCCATCAATGAGAACCGGGAGATCGCCTTCTGCAACCAAGCTTTTGAAACATGCTTCGGCTATTCGGCTGCGGACCTGCTTGGGCAATCCGTCCCCAAGCTCTTCCCCGCCGAGGCGGGCGCGACCGTTGAGAGATGGTTGACCATGATCGGCGCGGGGGGGGATTCGCTGCCTCCGATCGGTGCTCGCTTGGAGCTGCTTTCCGCCGCAGGTCCATCCTGGTCGGGCACGGTCATGCCCGCGGCTTTGGAACTGGAGGAGGAACGGTTGCTGATTCTGGTAATCGGTGATACGCCGGGCGCTGCCCCGTCGCTCCGCTGGATAGATGGCCTTAGCCGTAACCGTCGGCAGCTGCAACAGTTGGAAGAAACCCTCAACGGTTTGACGCCGTTGATTCTGGAGCAGTGTCCGGGGTTCATCAATGAGTTGCATGCCGTGGACCGTTCGCTGGAGTGTTTGGATCAGGAATTGCGCCAAGGCGCCCCCAAGCAGGAGCAGCGCCGGCTGATCGTTGAAACCATGAAGTTGGCTCTTGATCTCTGGTGTGAAGCCACCCGGACCGGCAAGGCGGAGCTGGCCCGCCGCAGCGGTTTGTGGTCTGTTTACGTCAATCAGGACGGATGGGAGCGTACCCAGACCCTGGACCGTTATTTGACCATTGACACCCTTCCCGCCTCTCCCCGCTTGAAGACCGTGCTCCAGACCGTGGATTTCGTGCTCGAAAGCTGTCCAGACCCCACCCCTTTGCACCAGCGCCTCGTGGCCGCACGGGCGCATCTGCGCTGAACCGCTTATCTCCTCAATTTCCGCGCTGATGGCAGCCGGGTCACGGCGGTGAGTGTGGCGCTCCTCCCCCACAAAAAGCACCATTAGTCCCATGGTCGTATTTCAACGTAATATCAATAGTATGCATTATTTTAACAGAAATTAACGAGGTGGATTGTTGTGGTGCCGCCGATGACGGGCTAATTTCGTTGTGAGTATATTTACGCACAGCCTTAAGCGATTACCTGGAATTTTCACCCAAACACATTGAGGAGTAAAAATGGCTACCACATCAAAGAACGGCCAAGGAGGCTCGATATCGTTCAACAACACCCCCCAAGCCAGGGATGATTCATTCGCCTCCATCTCTACCGGCATTACTGAAGACTCCAGCAACGTCATCATCCTGGATGTGATGGGCAATGACTTGGGCGAAAAGGCCAAGACCCTCTATTCTTTGGACGATGCCGTCAGTGTCGCCGCCACTGACAAAAACTACGCGCCAGCGGACTTGTTGACTCAAGACGTTGTAGGGGTCGTGAACTGCAGTAAATACGGGGCGGAAATCTCGATTACCGCAGACGGAAAAATTGCCTACAACATGAACACCGCCGCATTCCGGGCAAAGTTCCAGTCGCTTACGGCGGAGACAGACGATTCCAGTGACAGCGATTTTGATTCCCATCTGGGCTATGACACATTTACCTATGCGATTCGTCTTGGCAACGGGACCCTCAGTTGGGCGACCGTGACTGTTGAAATAGCGGGCATGAACGATGCGCCGGAGGTGTCTGTCCAGAGAGCCAATGCGATCGAAGGCGGCGGCAGTGTCACCGTGAACGCACTGGCGACTGCCTCGGATGTTGATTACGGGACGACACTGGAGGTGGTTGATGTGTCGAGTGATTTGCCGGCCGGGGTAACCTATGACCGGGCGACCCACAGTTTTACGTTGGATCCTGATAACGCTGCTTACAATCACCTGGCTCAGGATGCCTCTACGGAAGTTATGGTTTCCTATGCTGTTTCCGACGGGATAACCCGTACGCCGACATCTATTACCTTTACCGTTACCGGCACCAACGATGGTCCGGCAGCAATAGCTGATGTGGCTTTCGGCGCCGAAAACGAGACCTTGAGCATCGACGTCCTGACCAACGACACCGACTTGGATGACGGGCACGTGTTCACCCTGAACTCTGCCTCTGCGTCGACCGGCCAGGGCACGGCCAGCGTGGTGGACAACAAGCTGCGGTTTAACCCGGGTCAGGATTTCGACCACCTGGCCCAAGACGCCACCGCGACCGTGACCCTGAGCTACGAAATGCAGGATGAGCACGGCGCGAAATCGACAAGCAGCGTCGAGGTAACCGTCACCGGCGCCAACGACGGCCCGGTGGCCGCAGCCGATGTGGCCTCCGGCGTCGAAAACGAGACCCTGAGCATCGACGTCCTGGCCAACGACACCGACTTGGATGACGGTCACGTGTTCACCCTGAACTCGGCCTCTGCGCCGACCGGCCAGGGCACGGCCAGCGTGGTGGACAACAAGCTGCAGTTCAACCCGGGTCAGGATTTCGACCACCTGGCCCAGGACGCCACCGCGACCGTGACCCTGAGCTATGAGATGCAGGATGAGCACGGCGCGAAATCGACAAGCATCGTCGAGGTAACCGTTACCGGCGCCAACGACGGCCCGGTAGCCGTAGCCGATGTGGCCTCCGGCGCCGAAAACGAGACCCTGAGCATCGACGTCCTGGCCAACGACACCGACTTGGATGACGGCCACGTGTTCACCCTGAACTCGGCCTCTGCGCCGACCGGCCAGGGCACGGCCAGCGTGGTGGACAACAAGCTGCAGTTCGACCCGGGTCAGGATTTCGACCACCTGGCCCAAGACGCCACCGCGACCGTGACCCTGAGCTACGAAATGCAGGATGAACACGGCGCGAAATCGACAAACAGCGTCGAGGTAACCGTTACCGGAACCAACGATGCGCCCACCGTTTTTGCGGTTTTAACGAGTAATACCGATGAAGATGCGGCGCCCTATGCCATCGATTTGCTTGCAGGGGCATCCGACCTGGATAATGGCTTTATCCTGCATGCGGGGAATGTCACGGAAACAGATGGTAAGGGGGGGTGGTCGGTCGATGGCAACATATTGACCGTTGATCCTAGTTATTTCAGTGAGTTGAATAACGGAGAGCATGAGGTCCTTGCCTTAAATTATCAGGTAATCGATGAGTATGGGGCAAGCGTGGCTCAATCTGTAATGGTTGACATCGAGGGGATTACCGATGCCCCCTCGCTTGTCGTCACCACGGCTGCCGGTGCGCACGTCAACGAAATCCGTTTGTTTGTCACCAGCCAACCGGCCAACACCGAAAGGGTAGCGCTATCCTTTGCCGGTCTGCCGTCCGGCGCCATCGTCTTTGATCAGGCTCATAATATTGTCACCGCCGGGGTGAGCGATTATTGCGGTTCCGCCTACGGCGGCACGGAAACATTCATCCTGCTTCTGCCTGCAGGCAGTGATGTCAATACCGATCTCACCGTAACCGTGACAGGATTTGCGGCCGATGACTCGGAGATTGGTTCAACCGTGCAGGCGGTGGATCTTTTATATGATGTCGCCATTGCGACTGATTCGCTCTCCTTCGGTTCCGCCAACCAGAGCATGTGGGGAAATTCACCCGGCTACATCGGTTGGCACGAATACATTCCCTTCCTCGGTGGTGCGCCAATCACCTGGGACGCGCAGGCCGGGGAGTGGCAAGAGGCTGTCTCCCCGGATTATTGGCGCAGCGGCCAATTCAATGTTGTCGATGTAGAGCTGGATTCCGCTCAAATCCTGAATGCTGCTACTGCGGCGGCTACCACTGTCCTGGATGGGGCAAAGGCGACTTTCGAGAGTACGGCATTTGTCATCGATGGCGCAGTTCAGCAAGCCTTTGATGATGCAAAAGAGCTCTTTAAGGAAGCCGAGGATACGTTTTATTTTGGTGCCCGCGTCGTAGATGCGGCTGTCCTCAAACTCTTTCAGGACGCAAAAAGCGTCTACAATGGGGCAAAATATTTATATGATAAGGCCAGCTATGCCTTCAATACCCTTGCCACCAGTGCGTACAGCTGGGCGTCAAACGAATGGAAGAGGATCGATACTTGGTATAATAATCTAGCGTGGTGGGAAAAAGGCCTTTTTAATGTTGTTAATGCAGGTATTCATGGCGCAGCATCCGTGGCTTGGGAAGCTGCCAAATTCGCTTATAACGGCGGATATGTGTTCGGGGTTTACGTGCCAGGGGCGGTCCAGATTTGGAATAAAGCAAAATACGACTTTGAGACGACCGCCACCAACCTGTATAACGATGCCCTGGCTAAATACAACGCTGCGGCAGGGGCTGTCGATGCTCTTGCGCAAAAGGCTTTTGATTTTGCCAAAGGAGAGCTGGCGAAGGCAGAATCCATATACAACGAGGCGAAACAACTTGTTCACGATGGAGCGCTCGCCGTCTATAATGGAGTGAAAGACGGGGTTGATGCCATTATCAATGACATCAACAGCAAGATTGCCTTCGATTCGACCCTGAAAGTAGATTCGGAAATATTTGCCCAGGTCGGTCTGCAAGTGGATTTCGAGTTGGATGCGGGCTCCGTCGATACCGCCCTCAATTATCAACTGACCTCCACGACCCAGTACAACCAGACCACGGACATGCTGGCCATCACCCCGATGATGACCAACATGACCACGGGAACTGCCGTCGCCTTCGACACGATCAGCCCGAATGCCAAGTTTTATGCCGCGCTTCTCTATGATGTCGGCGCCGATTTCGATGTGTTTATCGATGGCAAGCTGGCGGTCAATGGCTCGACGATATACGACCTGTCGCCGAATTCGGATGGTCTCAATCTCCAGTTCCCGATCTCCACCGAAAGCTTTGCCGATACCCTGGGCGTGATCAGTGGCGGCAACATCGATGTCGGCAAGCTGGTGCTGGTCGATCTCGATTCGACGGATCTGGAGCCTTATGAAGTCCCGTTCATTGAGGAGCTCAGCAAGAATATAGTAACGCTTGAATTCGCAATCCCCACCCTTGAGACCGAGGGCACGGCAGCTGCCTATACCCCAGGCGCTACCTACAAGGAAGGTGCTTTTCTCAACGTCGATTTTTCTGAAATCAGCAGCGCCTTTTTCAATATCCTCAATGCGAAATTCGATTTCGGCGAGGAATTCATGCAGCAATACGGTTTGGACAGCCTGGGAGGCAAAACGCTTGCCGAGACGGTACAGGATATCGCAACCGGCCTCATGGCGAACATCTGGGATGTGGTGGGGGGACAATGCGAGGGCGTGCCGATCTTCGTGCTCGATATGACGGATGAAACCACCACCTCCCTGCTCCATCTCAACCTGGTTCCTGACAGCGTAATGACCGATACGACCAGCGCCAATACCGGATCACTCGGTTTTTATGCCTCCTATGGCGAGAGCGAGCCCGTGATCAAACTGACAATGGACGTCGATGCCGCCTATGTGTTCATCGTCAAGGAGGTCGCCAAAGCCGTGGCGGCCGCGGTAACCGGAGGGGCTTCCACCCCGGCCAACGTGCTTATTGACGCACTCCCCAGTCCGTACAACATCGAATTCGGTGTCGAGCAAGTGCTTAAAATGGCCGCAGTGCCGGAAGATCAAGCAAAGCTCGTCACCGATTGGATTAATCTCGGCTTCTCCTTTGAGGCCGCAGATCTCGATGTCAGTCAGCAAGCGAATTTTTCTCAGGAATTCACGCTCTCCATCGACGACATGTCCTATCTGGTCACCTTGGAAGACGGCGCCAAATATGCATTCACCGCCAATGGAACAGGCGCGCTGCAGATTGAAAACGCCAGTTCCCATGATAAGGATGGTAATGGCTCGGTTGCCTATACGCTCGATATCGTGCCGACCGCGATGTTCTCCAACGATACCGAATTCGGGTTGAGCCTGGGTTATCAGCTGGACTTTTTGAAGGGTGAATTCGCTGCGGGAGCCAAATTGCCACTGGCGAGCCTCCTCGGAATTCAAGACGCGGACTGGCTCAATATCGGTTTTTCCGCCATCGATATCAGCATGGGACCGTTGTTGAGCGTCCAAGGCGAACTCGATACCCTCGACATCGATGTATTCGAGTCACGATTTGCCCTGAATGTCGGTTCTGACAGCACTACCGGCGCAGTCAATGTCAACCTCCTCGGTTGAACAAACCGCTCAATCGTGTTCAGTCAAGTCTTGCGGGGCATTGTTCCTTCACCGGCAGTGATGATTCCTTAAGGAAATCATCACTGCCGACACGGAGGGGCAATGTCCTTTTTTTTACAGCCCCAGCCGCAGATTTTGCTGACCAGCTGATTTTCCTCCCCGAAACGTATCCTGAAAGGCAATATTCCCTTCAGTGAGGGTTTCGACATGAAAATCGTCAATGCCGCTTTCTGCCGAATTGCGGCAGGGAGCGATTTCCTGGAACTGCATCGGGAAAGGTCGATCTTTTTTTGGGTAGGAAGTGGGTTAAGCCTGTGATTGCTTACGCTAGGCCATGGGCAGGCTGAAGGTGAAGCACGAGCCTTTTTCCGGGGCTGACTGCACGGTTATCTCGCCGCGATGGGCCTGGGCCACGGTCTGACTCAGACTCAACCCCAGGCCAACTCCGGAAACGGCGGACTGCGCGGAACCCTGCTCGGCCTGGGCGCCCTTGGTGGTGAAAAACGGGTCAAAGATTTTGGTGAGATATTTCGGTGGGATACCGCAGCCGTTATCCGTGACCCGGACAAAAACATTTTCATCCTGCCTCCCGGTTTCGATGCGGACTGTGCGAGGTTCTTTCCCCAGGGTGGCATGGGCTGCGTTGCGGATCAGGTTCATTGCCAGCTGTTTGATCAGGCCGAAATTGATCGACGCGTTGCAGTTCTCCGCAAACTCGGTTTCGATCTTGATTCCCGCAATATCCATCTCCTTGCGGCAGAAGGAAAGGGCCTCGATCACCGTATCCGTCAGGCTGCCGTTGCTAAAACCCCATTTTGCGCTTTGATCACTGAAGGTGGTGAGCTCCCTGACGATCTCCGTGCCGCGCTTGGTGAACACCTTGACCTGTTCCAGCTGTTCGCGGACCTCGGTGGGCAGCTCCTTGTGGAGCAAAGCCATCTGCACATAGCCCAGGATGCCAGCATCGATATTGTTGAACTGGTGGGCGATCCCGGCGACAAGCTGGCCAAGGGCCGTGAGGCGTTCCGCCCGTTGGAGCTGTTCCTGGGCCTGATGGCGTGCGGCCATGGCCTCGTGGTACTGAAAGGCGTTGCGCACGGCCATGACCAGTTCCCGGCTGTCCTGCCAGGGCTTGGTGATGTAGCGCCAGACCGCCTCTTCGCTCACCGCTTTCATGATGCTGTCGATGTCCAGATAAGCGGTGAAGATCATCCCGACAAAAAGATGGTTTTTCTGGCGGGCCCGGTGGAGAAACTCAAGGCCATTCATGCCGGTCATGCGCAGGTCGCTGACAATGACCTGGGGGCTATCCTTTTTCACCAACCGCAGGGCTTCTTCGCCGCTGCCGGCCAGAAGGACGGAGTATTCCTCCCCGGCAAAGGCCAGCTCGATGGTTTTGAGGATCACCGGATTGTCATCAACAAAGAGTACGGTTTGGGGCATGAAGGCTTCCTGTCCGGGTAATTTTTGCGACGGCTTCTTTATCTCAGGATATAATGAAAGAGAAATGTCTGTCAAGCCGCCCCCGGAGCTTTCCGCCCGGTGTGCCCTGATACCTCTGCATTTCAGTGGAGTTCCTCCCCTGAGGTGGTCATGACCAGCTGGCCGTGCTTGACCCCTTTCACCCCGATGAGTTCGTTGGCGATTCGCTTTACTTCACCGACCGGGCCCCGTACCACCAGGACCTCAAGGCAGTTATGAGCATCGAGATGCACATGGAGCGCCGAGATAACCCTGTCGTGGTGGGCGTGCTGGTGTTCGGTCAGCTTGTCGGAAAGATCCCGGACATGGTGGTTGTATACCAGGGTGACGGTGCCGACCATTTCCGCATCCCCGGCTGCATCCCATTTCTCCTCAACCAAGGCTGAGCGGATCAGGTCGCGGATCGCCTCGGAGCGGTTCATGTAGCCCTTGGCCTCAATGAGCTGGTCATAGCTCTCCAATAGTTTTTCATCAAGAGATATTCCGAAACGGATGGTTTTCCCCATGTGATTTCTCCTTGTAAAAATATTGACACCTATATCTGAATATTGTATTTATCCCGTGTTACCAGATTAAAAGTTGTGCTACTCATTAGGGGCGCACTTTTTGCCGTGATGGGTGTTACTTTTTAAAGATATCCGGTACGGGACAGGTAATACGTTACTACTAATAGAACATCGAAGGAACGCATGAAATGAAATTATTCTCCGGATCGCGTATTCAACACCTGTGTGTCCCCTGTGTAATCTTCGGCCTCCTTTCCTCTGTGAGCGCCGCTTTTGCCGCCCACCCGTTGATCACGGACGATACCGGCACCATGGGCAGCGGCAAGGCCCAGCTCGAACTGACCGGCGAATATGGGCATGACAAGGAAGATGGCGTTACCACCAAAACAAGGCAGGGAGACGCCTGTTTTACCTATGGGCTCAGCGAAGCGGTGGATCTTGTTGCAGACCTCCCCTATCTCCATGCCAGAAGCAGCGATGCCACAGCCTCCATGACCGAAAACGGGTTTTCCGACACCTCCCTCGCAGTGAAGTGGAGGTTTTATGAGGATAACGCTTTAAGCCTTGCCATCAAACCAGGACTTACCCTGCCCACCGGCGACGATCAAGAAGGGTTGGGCGCGGGCAAGGTCACCTACAGCCTCTTTTTTATTACCTCAAAGGAGATGGACCCGTGGGCCTTCCATCTCAACCTTGGCTATAACAGGAACGAAAACACCCTGGATGAAGAAAAGAACATCTGGCATGCGTCCATCGCCTCCACGCTTGCCGTGACCGAAAATCTTGCCGCGGTTGCCAATCTCGGCATTGAAAGCAACCCGGATAAACTCGCCGGCACCGATCCCGCCTTCGTTTTGGCAGGCTTGATCTACGCCCTCTCTGAGAAGCTTGATCTCGATTGCGGGATCAAATACGGGCTCAATGATCCCGAGACGGACTACACCGTGCTTGCCGGCGTGACCTGGAAATTTTAGCGGATAATCGCATAACTTTTTTAAGCACAAGGAGAAAACACCATGCACATGGCAGATGCATTGTTATCGCCAGCAGTCGGCGGGACCATGTTGGCCGCTTCCGCCGGAGCCATCATATACTGTTCCAGAAAGTTGCGCAAAGAAATGGATACGGGTAAGGCGCCGCTCATGGGTGTACTGGGCGCCTTTATCTTTGCCGCGCAGATGATCAACTTCGCCATCCCGGCCACCGGCTCCAGCGGCCATCTGGGAGGCGCTCTTCTTCTGGCGGTTTTGCTCGGGCCTGCTGCCGCCTTTATCACCATTGCCTCGGTGCTTGTGGTGCAGGCGTTGTTTTTTGCCGATGGAGGGCTGCTGGCCCTGGGCTGCAATATTTTCAACCTCGGGTTTTTCCCGGCGTTTATCGCCTATCCCTTCATCTACAAGCCGTTGGTCGGCAATGTGCCGAACAAGACTCGTATAACCGTGGCCGCCATGGCGGCCGCCATCATCGGCCTCCAATTGGGCGCCTTCTCCGTGGTTTTGGAGACGGTGGCTTCAGGGATTTCTTCTCTGCCTTTTGCCACCTTTGTCACTCTTATGCAGCCGATCCATCTGGCCATCGGCGTGGTCGAGGGTCTGGTGACCGGGGCTGTGGTCTCCTTTGTCTATCAGGCCCGCCCGGAAATCATCAAGAGCGTTCACGAGGCCAGGTCCCTTGGCGCAACCCCGCTGCGCAACGTTTTGGCCGCCTTTTTAGTCATGGCCCTGTTGACCGGTGGTGTTGTTTCCTGGTATGCCTCAGAAAATCCGGACGGTCTGGAGTGGGCCATTGCCGGTGTTACAGGCGGAGAAGAGCTTGCTCAGCCGCAGGAAGGAGTGCATGCCGGTCTCGCCGCACTTCAGGAATCAATCGCCTTTCTGCCGGATTATACGTTCAAAAAAACGGCGCAACAACCGGAAAACGAGACAGAGCAGGAAAGTTCCCTGGGCACCAGTGTGGCCGGGGTGGTCGGTGGCCTGCTGACCTTGGTCATTGCCTTTTTGAGTGGGATTTTTTTACGGAAACAAGGCAGGGTGGCCTGAAGCAGCAAAGAAATTTGAGCGTCGCGTGAACAATGGGGAGGAGGCGGAAGGCCTCTTCCCCTCTCTATTTTCAGGAGAGGCAAATGGCCTCCATTGTCGGAGCAGTAAATGACTTCAGGCGGCTTGACTTGCTGGCCACCGGAGAGACGGGCATGCATCGGCTCGATGCCAGGGCCAAGGTGCTGGTGACCCTGGGCTTTATCCTGACCGTGGTTTCTTTGGGCAAGTACGAACTGGCCGCCCTGTTTCCTTTTTTTCTCTACCCGGCGGTGATCATGGCGCTTGGCAACCTTCCGGTTCGCCATATCGCCAAAAAGGTTGTGTTGGTCCTGCCCTTTGCCCTGATGGTGGGCATGTTCAATCCCCTTTTTGATCAGACGGTTTTGGTTCGTCTCGGCCCTATCGGGATCAGCGGTGGTTGGCTTTCTTGCGCCTCCATTCTGGTCCGGGCGACCCTTACGGTCGGCGCCGCCCTTATCCTGGTCGGCATAACCGGATTTCCCGCGATCTGTCAGGCCCTTGACCAGTTGGGCATGCCACGGATTTTTACCGTACAGCTTCTTTTTCTCTACCGTTATCTTTTCGTGCTTATCGAAGAAGGCAGCCGCACGGCCCGAGCTCGGGACCTCCGCGCTTTTGGCAAGAAAGGGCTGGGGTGGCGCTCCTACGGCTCGTTGCTCAGTCACCTTCTGCTCCGCACCTGGTTGCGGGCGGAGCGGATCCATCTTGCCATGCTGGCCAGGGGCTTTACCGGGGAGTTCCACCCGCGCCGGACAACCCGGTTCGGGGGCAAAGAGGTTCTTTTCGTTGCGGGATGGTCCGGGTTGTTTTTGGTGTTCCGTTTGTTCAATGTTTCCCAGTTGCTGGGGACGATCGTCACCGGGGAGTTTTGATGAGCCATCATATTGTCGAGGTCAAGGATCTGCGTCATGTCTATTCCGATGGAACCGAGGCGTTGCGGGGTGTCTCCTTCCGGATTACCCATGGAGAATCGGTGGCGATCATCGGCGCCAACGGCGCGGGGAAATCCACCCTGCTACTTCATTTGAACGGCTATCTTGCAACCAGCCAGGGCGCGATCCGCATCGGCGATTTTCCCCTGACCACCGCCACCCTGCCCGAGATCCGGCGTACGGTGGGGATGGTTTTTCAGGATCCGGACGACCAGCTGTTCATGCCCACTGTTTTTGACGATGTGGCCTTTGGCCCGCTGAATCTTGGTTTGTCCGGGGCTGAGGTGGAAGAGCGGGTGCGGGGCGCCTTGGCCAGGGTAGGGGCCGAACATCTGCGCGACAAGCCGCCCTACCACCTCTCCGGCGGAGAAAAGAAACGGGTGGCCATTGCCACGGTCTTGGCCATGTCGCCGGACATCCTGGTCATGGATGAGCCGACCAGCGGGCTTGATCCTTTTGCCCGGCGACAGCTCATGGGGCTGTTGAAAGACTTTCATCATACCAGGATCTTTACCAGTCATGATCTGGATATGGTTTTGGAGCTGTGCGAGCGGACCATCGTCCTGCACGAGGGGGAGGTAAGGGCCGATGGTCCGACTTACGAGATTTTCCGGGATGAAGCGTTGCTTGCCGCCTGCCGGTTGGAAAAGCCTTTTGCCATGCAGGGCTGTCCGATTTGCAGTGGAAAATCGTTCAACAGCACCGCATCTGCAGCACTGCTGAACAGTTAGCACGGCCAGAGCCTCCCCTCCGAAAGGGGCAGTTTGTAGACGAAAAGGGGCAACGATCTACTTGCAGCGCACCACCAGTACATTGCAGGGTGCATGGCCGATGACCCGCGCTGTCGTGCTGCCCATGAGCAGCCGTATGAGTCCGCTGCGGCCATGGGTGCCGAGCACGATCAGGTCGGTCTTGGTCTTTTGGGCTGTTTCCACCAGCGCCTCCTGGGCTGAGGTCGCGAGGATGATTTTGGTTTCACAGGAAAGTCCGGCATCTTCTACCTTTTTCGCGGCGAGATCCAGATCTCCACGGGCCTTTTTTTCCATCATCTCATTCGCCTCCGGCGCCATGGCCTGGAGTTCGACATTTATTTCCGGCGCGGTCACCACAAGGAGTTTGGCGCCGGATTCCTTTGCCAGGGCAATCGCCTCCTTTAGCGCGCAATCACTGAATTTTGTCCCATCATAGCCAACCATTATTTTTTTATACATAATAACAACCTCCCCTCTCTGATGTGTGTGAACAGGACCAGCGGCTGGGTTTTTCCGGTCCGGCAAGGCCGGTGTCTTGTGATCATTATCGGTAATCGCCGGAGATTTTGTCAAAGTAAAAAAAATAAGGGGCCGGCGGACCGGTGGAGTACTTCAGGTCTGGCAGAAAAAGGCGGCATGGTTTGAGGTGAAAAGCGGCGGGTCGCGGTGGAGGATCCGGGCAATGGCCGGATGACGTTTGAACTCCTGGCCGAGAAACCTCCGGATTTCCTTGCGTGACCAGCCTTTCGGATGCTCGAAATCGGTGTACAGGGAAAGGTCTCCCCCGTAAAACTCGCTGCGCAAAACCGTGGGCGCTTCCGGGCTGCCGATCGGCATGTTGAACACGGCCAGATTGAGAAAGGTGATGGCTGAATGATGCCGGACCACGAAGTCAAAGGTCCGGCGCGCTTCGGCAAGTGATTCCGAGGGGGTGCCGAACAGCAGATAGATGTATGTGGCGATTCCGGCCTCGGCCAAAGTGTGGAGAACATTTTCGATCAGGGCCAGATCCTGTCCCTTGTTCATAGCGTCTAAAACGGACTGATCGCCGGACTCAAGGCCGAGTTTCAACATCCGGCAGCCGGATCGGCGCAGGGCCCGGCAGAAATCGGCCTCGGCCAGCTGGGGGCTGATCCGGGCAAAGCCGTACCAATCGAGGCCCGGCGGGTCGGCAGCCAGGGCCTGCATCAGGGCCGGGCTCACCGCATTGTCGAGAAAATGGAGGAGGGCTGGGCTGGTGGCGGCTTTCAGGCTGGCGATATCCGCCAGTACCGTGGCCGGGGGAATCTGGCGGTACGGGTTGCCTTCGGCCTTTTCCGGGCAGAACAGGCAGTTGTTCCAGTAGCAGCCCGAGGAGGCGGCGTAGGGCAGGATAAGGCCGGGGGCCAGATAGTCGGTCAGTGGCAGGCCGGAATATGAAGGCGTTTGGTGGTGCGGTGAAAAATCGCCGGAAAGGAGGCGGATCAGCGCTTCTTCGCCGGGTCCGGCAAGGCAATGGTCGATAAGTCCGGCAAATGGGTCGCGCCAGGCGGGGTTGCGCAGCCAGGAGGTGGCCAGGCCGCCGCCTATTGCAATCGGCAGTCCCGGATAGCGTTTTTTGAGAAAGCCGATCATGGCAAAGGTGGTGGCAGCCTGGCTCAGGTAGTTCAGGGAGATGCCGATGAGGGCAGGTCGGGTCTCTTCGATAAGACAGGGGAGCCGGGCCGAGAAATAGGGGAAAAAGATGTTGGCCTCGGGGTTTTCGGCTATCTGGAGGAGGTCTGCGCTGCTCAAGGGAGAAAGGCCCTGTTCCTGATAGTTGGCAAGGCTGAGGGACAGATGGTGGCTCCGGCCGGTCTGTTCAAGCATCCGGTTTACATCCGCCACTGCCCGCCGGTAGCGGGAAGGGTTTCGGTACAGCTCCTGAGTGCGTAAGGCCGCAAGATTATCGTTGAGATTCTTGCCGGCGCGAATGCTCCAAGTGTCCGCACCGGGGGGTGGGTCGGCGAGCAAAAACATCTGGCCTTCAAGGTTGGCGTCCAGCAGGGTGCAGGGCAGGCCGTGGCCACGGATGGCTCCGGCCAGACGGGCAATCCCGGCTGGAGGTTCGCAGGCTTTGGCGGCAGGGGGATGGATGAGGAGCATGGCAGTGAAGATACCCGAATAGGTGCGGGAATGCCATGGTCAATAGAGCGAGGCGAGGGACCATGGCTGAAAAAAAACGGGCGTTCGAATGAGCGCCCGTGCGGTAACCATCCAGCACAGAGCCGAAAATTGGAAAAAATAAAGAAACGTAACGGTTCAGCAGCACCGTGGCTGCTAGGAAGAGGTCGGCGAAGTGTGCTGTTGCACACGAGCCGACCGATGACAACGCAGATGCGGTGCTGCTGGACCGTTACGACAGGTGGCAGATCAGGACCGGGCAGTCTGCATAGCCGATAACCCTTTCGGTGACGCTGCCCATGAGCAGGCGGGTCAAGCCTTTCCTGCCATGGGAACCCATGACGATAAGGCTGGCGGAGATTTCCGACGCCATGGCGGTGATGGCCTGATGGGGCTCGCCATCCCGCACAAACAGTTCCGCTTTCACCCCGAGATCCCCGGCCCATTTTTTTACCTTGTCGAGAACCTTGTCCGCATCCCGGTAAAGTTCCTTCACGACTTCCTGACCGAGGGCGTAAAACTCATCATTGGTGTAGACCACGGAAACCGCTGAGAGTTTTGCCTTTCGTTCCTGGGCTATCTCCAGGGCTCTGGCCAGGGCATTGTCGCAACAGGTTGAACCGTCCGTGGCCAGCAGGACATTCTCCCAGGAGAGCTGGCCGTTTTCCGGGATGACTAGGACATCCTTGCGGGTATGTCCGATGACTCGGGCGGTCACGCTGCCCATGAGTTCCCGCTCCACCGAGCCTTTGCCCCTGCGGCCCATGACGATGAGATCGCAGTTTTCTTCCTCGGCGACATGGACAATCTGCTCATAGGGTTCACCCTGTTCCAGATTGGTCAGGATGTTTACCCCTTCGCGGTCCGCCAGCTCTCGGGCTTCGGCCAGCAGATTCTGGCCGGGTCCGGTAATGGTTTCTTTGATATCCGAAACCCCGATAAGTTCCAAGTCCCCCTGGTAGGGCGGCACAACGGCCAGAACCTTGATCCAGCTCTTGTCCTCCCTGGCAAGCTGGCTTGCCAGGGAGAGTGCGCTTTTGGCCGAAGGGGAACCGTCGTAGGCAACGAGGATCTTTCGGTATTTAGCCATGGTTGACTCCGGCAAGGGCTTTTTTGGCATCGCGGTCGGCGGACATCCCCTTCACCATGGCTACGGTGATGATGAGACCGGCGGAGCCGAGGGCGGTTACCAGTGCCCAGAAGCTGACGCTTTCAAGCAGGGCGTGAATGGGATCGCTCATCGGGGTCATCAGGTCAAGATCGGCCAGGTAGCCGGGAATCTTGGCGCCGCGGCTTACGGCAACGATGAGCATGGTGGTGGCCATGACCACTTTGATGATGTAGTCCTTGACATAGGTGGTACCCAAGGCGCCAAGCTGTACGCCGATGAGGGAGGTGGCCAGAAGCAGCAGGGAGAGGCGGATATCGATAAGGCCGGAGAGACCCCACTGTACGGAACCCCAAGCGCCCATGACAAAGGCGATGATCAACTCGGTGGCGCTGGCCACCACGGCGGAGGCGCCGATTACATAGATCATGCCGGGAACGCCGATGAAGCCGCCCACCGCGATAGTGGCTGCGAGCATGCCGGTGAACAGGCCGACCGGGATGGTGATCCAGGCGGAGATGGTCACTTTGGCGGTTTTGAAGTGCATCATGGGTGCAAGCTGAATCTTCTGCATGCGTACGGCCAGTTTGCTTACGGTCTCTTTGCCGTCGCCCTTGGCGAGTTTCCATGCATCATAGAAGACATAGCCGCCGACAAAAACGAGAACAATCATGAAAATCGTGGAAACATAGAGGTTTGAACCGGCATTGCCAAAAGAGTTCAGGATTGATTTCTGGATCATGATCCCGATCTGTACGCCGAGGACGGCGGTGGTGGCCATGACCAGACCGAGCTTGATGTCAGCCTGTCCGTATTTCCACCGCTTGTAGGCACCGATCATGGCCTTGGGGAACTTGTGACACATGTTGCTGGCTACGGCTACGGCGCCGGGGACGCCCAGGGACATCATGGCCGGGGTCATGACAAAGGCGCCGCCGGAGCCGATGAAGCCGGAGAGCAAGCCGCCAATCAGACCGATGACGAGCAGGGCCAGGAGTTTGCTGGCGGTCATGTCCATGAACATGATGGAGACATCCTTCATCACATTTTCCCCGGCATTTTTATCCAGGCTGATCAGGACCTTTTTGTTCATCCGCATCTCCTCGGGCTTCATATCAGCGCCAAGAGTGAGGGTCATGAATTCCTTGTTTTCATGTTTCTGGAAGACAATGGTGCGGTCCGCTTCATTCACTTCGGTAATAACCCCTTTGAGAATATCCGTCGGGGGGCCGCCAGCGGCCAGGGCCGATTGGGCGAGCAGGGACAGGGGAACAAGGGCGAACATGAGTATAATCAGTAACTTCTTCATTGTAGGTATATCTCCTTTTGTCAAGCCGGCGCGGCTGATTTATTTTTTTGCTTCAATGCCGAGGGTGCTCAGCAGATTGCTGGCAAAGGCCCCATGGGTGAAAGAGAAGAAGAATGCCGCGCCAACAGGGTATATCCAGTGCCAACCGCCCATGGTGAAGGTGTCGGTAACCAGCTTTTCGTTGGTGAAAAGCATGTAGTAGGCGGAAAGCGAAATGGTACCGAAGATGATGGTCTTCAGGTAGGGCTTGCTTTTTGCCGCCGGAGCCGGGGCTTTCCCGTACTGCTTTTTGGCGTTTTCGCCGAGGATCCGGCGGGCGGTGTCGTGTTCGCCTGCCTCGGCAAAGGCGACGGCCGACATGTTTTTGTCAAAGGTGGTGATGCTCATTTTTTCTCCCTTATTGATCTGAGTTTGTTAAATGTCTCAGGTTCTGGCCGCCCCGGCGTACATCACGACGGGGCAGTGCAGCGCCTGAAGTCTTGCGATCATGTTTTCTTTTGCCTTGCGGCAAGTCGTGCCTTCCGGTTCCAGGGTGTCGAAGACAACGCAGAGGATATCCCGGCGGCCACCTGCATGCCGGAGTACTTCGTCGGCCAGACAGCCGGGGCCGCTGACCGGCTGGTAGACAACGCCTTTTGGTTCAAGGGCGGCATTCAGGGCGGCGAGGGGTTTTTCTTCCTGGCTCAACCCGGGATTGGTTTCATTTTCCGCCATGCGCAGCATATGGAAAATTTCCAGGCCGCCGCCCAAGCGCTGACAGAGGTGCAGGGCGTAGCTGATTGTTCTGGGTTCGATCTCGGGTTTGTCGGTTCCTAAGAGTACCCGTTTGTGCGCATTCTTATTTGACTTGAGGAACTGGCGGGCCGTCTCGAACTCGCCGGCCTCGGCAAAGGTTGCAGCTGTCATGGATTCTTCAAGTTTTTTGAATAGGGTCGTCAGGGCGCTCATGGGGCGTTCCAATGATCAGCGTGCGGTTTGGTTCGGCAGGATTCGGCCGGCGGTGATCTTGGCATTTTGCTGCAGCTGCTTGGCCGGCTCTTGTTTCCGGCTGCCGATACATTTGTGTGCCAGTTCGGGTTCGTTGGCCTCGGCAAAGGTTACTGCCATCATCAGGCGGTCAAAGCGGTTCAGGATTGTGTTCATGGTGGTTCTCCTTCGTATGTGTATGTTGCTATGAAACAGGGTGAAGGCTTGTCGTTCTTGTTTGTTTCATTAAGCAACAAGTATGCCAGGTGTGTGGCTTGGATTTTTCTCTTGTTATTTCAAGATGTTACTTCTAGCTTGGTCGGCAGGGCTTAATGTTTCAGTTTGCAACGCAAATTTTCCAAATAAAATAATACATAATAAAAACAATAAGATGATATGGTGTTGCAACGAGAAAAATGGTGTTGCCAAATGCAACCTCTGGACTTTGTTTTTGACTGGGAGTATGGTGCTTTCGAAAAGGAAATCGGTACCTTTGCAGGATTAAGGAAGAGAGAGCATGTTCCATCTCGGCATACGCAAGAAGATTACCTACGGCTTTTATCTGTTGCTCATCCTCATGATGGGCTCCGCCGTGCTGACCTATGGCATTGTCAAGCGGGTGGAAGACCAGGTTGCCTTCGGCGAGGTCATTGAGGATTTTTTTAATACGGCTCTTGAGCTGCGCAGGTTCGAGAAGAATTACTTTCTCTACCGCCAGGAAAAGGATTTTCTGGAAAATCAGTTTTACTGGGAAAAAACCAGGGATCTCTTTGAGAATAATGAGCCGGCTCTCCATATGGTGCTCTCTTCCGTCGAGATCCGGCAGTTGGCGAAGGTGATTGAGGCCTACGAAGGGTTCATGGGGCAGTTGCACGCATATGACCTTGGGGTCGCGGGCGGCGGCGCAAGCGATTTCCACGTTCAGGAGCGGCTGGAAGAGCAGGTCCGGCACGCAGGGAAGGAACTCACCGAGTTTGGTGAAAAAACCCGGGATGCCGTAAAGAAGAAAATCAAGACCCTCCTGAAAACGACCCAGAGCATTCTCCTTGCTTCCATGCTCTGCATGTTTGTTTCCGCCCTGACTATTGCCGCCCTGCTGGGGAGGAAGGTGGTGAACTCTCTCAAGGTGCTGGAGGGATACACCAAGAGGATTTCCCATGGCGATTTTGTCGAGGTTGCCGTTGGGGAAGGCGAGCAGGAGATCCGTTCGCTGCTCACGGCATTTAACCGAATGACCAAGGAATTGCAGATGCGTCAGCATCAGTTGGTGCAATCGGAAAAATTGGCTGCGCTGGGGACCCTGCTTTCAGGCGTGGCCCATGAGTTGAACAATCCTCTGTCCAACATCTCCACCTCGGCCCAGATTCTCGGCGAGGAGATTGAAGAGGATAATGTGGAGTTCAAGAAAAATCTCATCGGCCAGATTGAAACCCAGTCGGACAAGGCAAGGGATATCGTCCGAACCCTGTTGGAATTTTCCAGAATCAAGGAATTCAGCAAGGAGAAGCTGCTTCTCCGGAAGCTGGTGAATGAAACAATTCTGCTCCTTCGCGGGCATGCGCCCAGCGAAGTGGCAATTGCCGTGGACATCCCCCACGATCTTCCCATTATTGTCGATAAGCAGCGGATGCAACAGGTGCTGCTCAACCTGATCAAGAATGCAATCGATGCAGTGCAGGGCCACGGGCATATCTGGATTTCCGCTCGTGGCACGGGGTGCGGCACCGAGCTTGATGAGGTTGAAATCATCATCGAGGATGACGGGCCGGGGATTGATGCGGAACATGTTAAGAAAATCTTTGATCCGTTTTTCACCACCAAGGATGTGGGCAAGGGCTCCGGACTCGGATTGTTTATTGTTCATGACATAATCGAGTGGCATGGCGGGTCCATCACTGTGGAAAGCAGGCCAGGCCTCGGCACCACCTTCATTATCTGGCTCCCGGGAGAGCAAAAGGAACATGGGTATGAATGACGAGCAGCCCGCAAGGATATTGGTCGTTGACGACGAAGAAATAGCCCTGCACAACCTCAGGCATGTTTTAAAAAAAGAGGGCTACGAGGTCACTGCCTCCCAGAGTGGCCCCAGGGCTCTTCATCTGTTGGAGTCGAATACCTTCGATCTTGTCCTGACCGATCTGAAGATGGAAAAGGTAGGCGGTATGCAGATCCTGAAGCGTACTCGCGAGCTTTATCCCGACACCGAGGTGATCATGATCACCGGATACGCCACGGTGGATTCCGCCATTGAGGCGATGAAGGGCGGGGCCTATCACTATATTGCCAAGCCCTACAAGCTGGATGAGGTCCGGAAGGTTGTGCGGGAAGCCCTGGAGAAAACCAGGCTTAAGCGGGAAAACAGCAGGTTGCGGGAGCATCTTAAAGCATTTCAGGGGGAAGCCAGGATCATCACCGATAACCCGGGGATGAAAAAACTGCTTGCCACGGCCGGACAGGTCGCCACCTCGGACAGCAATGTTGTGATCTGCGGAGAGTCGGGCACGGGCAAGGAGTTGCTGGCCCGATTTGTCCATGCCAGCAGCAATCGCCGCAACGGACCTCTCTTGTCTGTGAATTGTGGGGCCTTTCAAGAGGACTTGTTGGCCAATGAACTATTCGGTCATGAAAAGGGGGCCTATACCGGGGCGGTGGAGATGAAAAAGGGGCTGGTGGAAATGGCCGATGGCGGCACCCTTTTTCTTGATGAGATCACCGAGATGTCGCCTGCCATGCAGGTAAAACTCCTCCGGGTAATCCAGGAAAAAGAGGTGATGCATTTAGGTGGGGTTTCGCCGGTCAAGGTCAATGTTCGCTTTCTTGCGGCAACCAACCGGAATCTGGCGGAGGAGGTAAAGCTGGGGAATTTTCGCCAGGATCTCTTTTTCCGGATCAACGTGGTGGCGCTCCATATCCCGCCCCTGGCGGAGCGCAAGGATGACCTGCCCCTGCTGGTTCAGCATTTTATCAGAAAATACGGGGTGTTGATGCATAAGGAGGTGCGGAATATCGAGCCGGAGGTGGTTGATATTCTGCTGCGCTATGATTTTCCGGGCAATGTCCGTGAGTTGGAAAACATTATCGAGCGCGGGGTGGCTCTGGCCAGCGGTGACACCATAGAGGTCGGGCATCTGCCGGAAGACCTGCGCGGTGCCTGTTTTCAAACCTTCCGTCGGAAAAGCGGCGGAATTCCCAGTCTTGCCGATCAGGAACGGGCCTATATCGAGTGGGTATTGAAGGAGCACGGGGACAACAAGAGTCTGGCCGCCCAGGTTCTGGGCATTGACCGGGTTTCTCTCTGGCGCAAAATCAAGAAATACGAACTTGAGAGTTGACGGCAGAATTTAATGTGTTGCGGCCCCGTTGTCGGTTGCGGGGAGCGGCGGCAGCAGCAAGCCAAATCCGCTGCCCAGTCTGCGGACCAGCTCGATGAAGCGGTGGGGAAGCGGCAGGTCACGATCAGCCAGAAGAATTCCTTGCTCTTGCGCCTGCCGGAGGGTGGCGGTGCTGTCCAGTCCTTCCTGGTGGTCGCAGAGGGCTTGGATGCGCAGGGCATCGGTGAGAGGAATCCGCAACTCCTCAAGCATGGCCCCGAGCTGGGCCTGTTCCTGGGCAATGAGCTTCGCATGGCTCCGGGCGAAAACAACGAAAGGTTCCTCAAGGGCTGGAGTGCCGAAGATTGCATTGATCAGCGCTCCGGCAAGTTTGGCGATGAAGGGACCCTCACGGTCTGGGTGTTTCAGTATCAGCGCTTCTTTTAATTTCTTAAAAGAAATCATTTTTACGATCTCAACTCCCTCGCGTAGGATGGGAATCAGCTTGCTTTCAAAGGTCATGGGCAGCGTCTCTCGTAGCTGTTCAGCACCAGCACCTCTCCGGCTTTGTTGAACAGTTCGATTTCGTGGTGTTAGTCCGCGGCATGGAGCGGGTCAGGTGAAAAGATCCGGTTCGCCCGTGACTTTGCGGACAAGTTCACGGTAGTCCTGGGCGCCGTTGGATCCGGGGGCAAACTCAAAAATAGTCTGACCATAGGCAGGTGCCTCGGATAAACGGACGTTGTAACGGATTGGAGCGCAGACCTTCTCCCCGTATATTTTTTCAATCTCCCCCAGAAACTCGCTCCCGCGCTTCACCCGCATGTCGCGGAAGGTGGGCAGGATGTATCGGAGTTCGATCTCCTTGCGGAATTTCTGGATGGAGGCGATGCTTTTCAGGAACTCGCCAAATCCTTGGATGGACATGACCTCCAAGGAGACGGGGGTCATCAGCTCGTTGACATAAAAAAGAACATTGACGGTGAGCGGATCCCAGCCCGGCGAGGTGTCCACCACCACATAATCATAGTTTTTTTCAAGCGGGGTCAGGGCCTGGGCAATGGTCAGCTCGCCGCCGTAATCCTTGCGGTCGATAAGGCGCTTGAGGCCGGCCAGGGATTTGCCTCCAGCCAGGATCCACAGGTTTTTGCGGGCCTGAATAATTGCTTCTTGGGGGGGGAGTTCTCCGGTCACCAGTTCGGTAAGGCCGCCCTTGGGTTTTACGCCCAGCATGAAGCTCGATTGTCCCTGGGTGTCGGTATCAACCAAGAGAACCTTTTTCCCCGCCAGGGCGAGTCCTGCCGCGAGATTCACCGCGGTTGTGGTCTTGCCGACCCCCCCCTTGCTCAAAGAGACGCCGATTCTTCTGGTTTCCTGGCTGGACGGAGTCGCGGGAGTGGGAACAGGGGCGGGAGCGGCCTCGACCGTGGCGGATTGCGGCGGGGGAGGTGCCGGCGATTCCGCCCGGGGAATATCGAGGGGAAACTGTTGCCCGCAGCCTTGGCAACGAGCCATCTTGACATTGGGCGGGATTCTTTTTTCATCGATATTGTGCTGTTTTTTGCAATGAGGGCAAGTGATTATCATTGTGAAGTCTCCGGGCCTGCTCTGGCCAACTTCTGATTATTTTTTCTGGGATTCTTTTAAGATTTCTTTGATCAGATGGCTTTTCTCCCCTTTTTCTTCAAAGTCCTTGAGGATCATCCTGAGCGCCTGATTAACAATGCGTGATTTTGAAATCCGTGATTTCAAGCGTTGGTGCACAATTTCGTTAATTTTATCCCGTGCGTCATCCAGATCATCGAAAATTTCCTCGGAAAGATAGTGCGTGGATTTTTTCTTGCTGTCACTGACAGAGGTTTTTTTCTGTTCCGGATCGGAGGAACTTGCGACAGGATGCGTGTCGCTTAGTGTTTCGCCGGTGCGATGAATCAGCTTGGCAAGAGCGGAATCCTCCTGAGCAGCTTCCTCGGATGAGCCTTTCAGTAGTTCATCCATGATGTCGTGTTTATTCTTAGCCGACATTGTCCCCTAATTCCATGATGAGGTTGCGGTTCAATTCCGGCCAGGGTCGGCAGGGCGGCATGTTCCGCCAAAAAGTCTGGCGTGGTGCGCTGTTAGAAAATACTGCAAGGTGTGCTCGTCTTTTTTGCTCAGGTCGATGAATTCAATCCCGCAGTGGCATTCGCCAGAGGTCTCGCTGGGAGAGATGTGGGTGACTTTTCCCCGGAGGGTGATGGTGTTGTCGTCGATATGCAGGGTGATACTGTGGGGCGAGCCTGCCGGAAAGCTGTCAAGGGTCGGAACGATGAGGCCCATGCCGCGACCGCCGATATCGCATACGCGGTGGGTGCGGCCATCGATTTCGGCGCAGACCGCATCATCGTCCAAAATGGGTTCTCGATAGTTCTTGCGAATGATCTTTTGGAGATCGGCGGCGTCCGCAGGGTTGACGCCGGTTGGAGCGACAGGCAAGGACGTAAGCTCCCAGGGCGCTGATTCTTCGGTCCCGCTTTTTTTCTTGGTCATTACCGGCTCCTTATGGTCATGTGCTGATGGGAGGAAAAAAGCCTATAGCAAAAGACTGCTCCCAAAGACGTACGAATATGCAGGAGATGCTTGATTATTTATTGGCATTTCCAAGATTGTCAAGGCAAAACAGCTCCGCTGTTGCTCCTTGAAAGGGCAGGGCGGGGTCGGGAGACGGCAGCGAAAAAATCAGGAAGCGTTTCCGTTTGGAGCCTCTTGTTGTCAGGACGAACTGAAGTACTCACCCAACTAGGGAAATTTCACCTTGAGGGTTTCCTTGTCCGCAGTGCGTTCGATTTTGACCTGAACCTCGATCTGGTCATTCCTAAGGCCAAGGATTAGCGGCAGGGCTCCCTTGTCATCGTTGAGATGAAGGATGGTGCGCATAATGGAGATGATCCTGTCGAAGACAGCCCTTGCCGGCGGACGCAGGGCGATTTTTTCGTCATCGTGCTTGATGGTGACGGTAATTTTATCTTTTTTTCGTTTGAGGGAAAGTTGTTTGGCCTCTTCGGTCAGAGTGAAGAGAAGGGCGAGGGCCAGATAACGGAGGGAGTCTTCCTGAGTGTCGGCGGAAGGGGTATCCGCAACTTTTTGGATGGTAGCGGCATAGTCTGTGCCCAGATAACAGTCACACATTTCCATAAGTTTCAGATGAAGATTCGGGTCATGTATTTCCACGGCGTCTCCTGTTATGGTCCTGCTGGTAAAATATCCTTACATCCGCATGCTTCTGGGCTCATATTGCTATGAACGGCTTTGTCGTGTCAAGGGAAAGAATCTTGAAAAGAAGTAACTGTTCAGCAGTGTCACATCTGCTTTGTCGTCGGCCTGCTCATGTGCAATAGCACGCTTCGCAGACTTCTTTCGCGCATCTGTGGTACTGCTGAACAGTTACATTTCGTGGTTTTTGTCCGATTCCGGCATTAAGCTGGATCGTTACGAAAAGATAAGGGTTTTTTGGAGAAGGTGTTTTTGGCCGTCCTTGAAAGAATTTTGACAGCGTGGCGGCAGCCTGCTATATTTTCGGCTCGCTGGAGACAGGAAGCGCATGGAGAAGGCGTGATATCATTGTCATTGTCCCTTCTTTATTAGTTAGTGGACGACCATCAACCATTGAGACGGCACGGAGGCCAAGGAGCATGAAGACCGACCAATCGCATACCCTGTTTGCAAAGGCGCAACAGCTCATCCCCGGTGGAGTTAACAGCCCGGTGCGGGCCTGTAAGTCCGTGGGGTGTGAACCCCTTTTTGTTAAAAAAGCCGCCGGTTCCAAAATCCATGATGTGGACGGTAATGAATTCCTTGATTTTGTATGCTCCTGGGGGCCGATGATCCTTGGTCATAATCATCCGGCAGTGGTCGAGGCCATTGAAAAAACCCTGCGGGACGGCACCAGTTTCGGCGCGCCCTGCCCCTTGGAGATTGAACTGGCCGAGCTGGTGATCCAGGCCCTGCCATCGGTGGAAAAGGTGCGTTTCGTCAGTTCCGGAACCGAGGCGACCATGAGCGCCATCCGGCTTGCTAGGGGTTACACCGGCCGTAATGTGGTGGTGAAGTTTGACGGTTGTTACCATGGGCATGCCGACAGTTTCCTGGTCAAGGCCGGTTCCGGGGTAATTACCCTTGGCATTCCCGGCAGTCCGGGGGTGCCCGAGGATATTGTCAAGAACACAGTGTCCATTCCTTATAATAATCTGGAGATTTTGGAACAAACCCTGCGTGATGAAAAATTGGACATTGCCTGCGTGATCATCGAGCCGGTTGCCGGAAACATGGGGGTTGTTGCTCCGCAGCCAGGATTTTTGCAAAAACTGCGCACTCTGACCGCCGAACTGGGCATAGTCCTCATTTTCGACGAGGTGATCACCGGTCTGCGTCTGGCCTTGGGCGGAGCCCAGGAATACTATGGTGTCATGCCGGATCTCACCTGTCTCGGCAAGATCATCGGTGGCGGCCTGCCGGTTGGGGCCTATGGCGGCAAAAAAGAACTCATGGATACGATCTCCCCGGTTGGGCCGGTGTATCAGGCCGGAACCCTGTCCGGCAATCCTTTGGCCATGGCGGCAGGCGCCGCCACCATGCGGCAGTTGGCCCAGCCCGGTTTTTATGCCGCACTGGAAGAGAAATCGGCCCGCTTTGCCCAGAGTTTGACCGGGCTGGCGGAAAAATACCTGCCCGGCCAGACCACCCTGAATCGGGTGGGCTCCATGATGACATCCTTTTTCACGGCCGGGCCGGTGGTTGATTTCGAGTCCGCCATGCAGGCGGATACGGCCAGGTATGGCCAGCATTTCAGGCAGATGCTGGCGCAGGGGGTCTGGTTGGCGCCTTCTCAGTTCGAGGCCGCTTTCATCTCCGCCGCCCAGAGTGAAGCCGAGTTGGCCATGGCGTTGGAGAAAACTGAATGCTCATTCAAAAAGTTGCTCGGATGAGAAAAAAGCCGTTGACTTTGGGGGGATGCAATGATAGTAATCCTATCGGTCGTAAACCGATGGTTTCTTTGTCCGGACAGCGGAACAGGGACTGAAGATGTCCGGTAACCGTAAGGATGCACTGCGGTTGCTGGCCCAATTCAGCACCATCGGCATGTCCGTGGCCTTCTCCATTTTTATAGGAGTCGGGGTCGGCTATTATCTGGATCATAAGGTGTTTGCCGGTAAAACCTCGCCCTGGCTGACTCTGATTTTTCTTGGGTTCGGGGTGGGGGCGGCCTTCAAAAATCTGTACGACGTGGCCAGCAGAAAGGATCTCTGATGACGGCCAGTGGTTCTCCGGTATCGCCGGGTGAGGTGTCGCTCGGAAAGGTCTTGGTTTATAACTGGCTGTTGCTGCTGGTGCTTACCGGAGTGGGTTGGCTTGGATTTTCAGGTTATCATGCCTTCTCCGTTTTTATCGGCGGAGCGATCGCGAACCTGAGTTTCCTTTTTTTGAAAAGGGATCTGGTCAGGTTGTTGGGCGGGCCGCTTGAGGCGGTCAAGCCGTTGTTCTTTATGCGATATTATCTGCGTCTGTCCGTGGTCGTGGGTGTTCTCTTTCTTCTGATCAGGTTTCAGAAGGTTCACACCCTCGCTCTGCTGGTTGGCCTGTCCACCGTTCTCTTGGGAATTGGGCTTGCCGTCATGGTCGCAGCCAAAAGTATTTATTCGTTAAAGTTATAAAAGGTCAAGGAGGCTCGCACGGTCCATGGAACATCCAATACTGTTTATCTCGCTGATTTTGCAAGGTCTGGGGTTGCCTGTTCCCCATGGTCCCGTTGGGGACACGCTTCTGGCCAAGCTGGTTTCTCCGCACATGACCTACACTTGGTTGGTCATGCTTTTTCTGATTGTTGTCCCCAAGCTGACACTGGGCACGATGTCCTTGGTGCCGGGTAAGGGTCAGAATTTTTGGGAGGTCATCATCGGCGGCCTTGAGGGTTTCATGGCGGATAACATGGGCAAGGAAGGGGCAAGGATGATGTTCCCCATGCTCGCCACCTTTGCGCTCTATATTTTGGTGGCCAACATGATCGGCCTCATGCCGGGTTTCATGTCTCCGACCTCCAACCTCAACATTACCTTGGCCTGCACCCTGATTGTCTTCTTTACCACCCATATTTTGGGGGTGAAGTTTCATGGCATCGGATATATTAAGCATTTCCTCGGACCCATTCCCTGGTTGATTCCCCTCATGCTTCCCATTGAGCTTATCAGTCATTTTGCTCGTATTCTTTCTCTTTCCATTCGTCTTTTCGGCAACATCATGGCCAAGGAGACCCTGTTGGGCATCCTGTTCATGCTGGCCGGAGCGTATTTCGCCCCGCTGCCGATTCTTTGCCTGGGCGTGTTTGTTTCCATTGTCCAGGCGCTGGTTTTTCTGTTGCTGTCGATCCTTTATTTCTCCGCAGCCATGGAACATGCCCATTAATTAGTGTATCCGGTTCCTTGTGAACTAATGAAGAAGGCCAATTATAAAATTTTTTTTGGAGGAAGTACGATGAAGAAAGCAGGAATTTTGTCAGTATTGATGGTTTTGGCTCTGGCCACCGTGGCAATGGCTTCTGAGGCTGGTGCAGAGGCTGCTACCACCGCAGCTTCCGGCGTAAACCTCGCCCTGGTTTGCCTTGCTGCAGCTCTGTCCGTTGGCGTTGCCGCACTCGGTTGCGGTATCGGCATGGGTGCTGGTATCGGCGGCGCTTGCTCCGGTATCGCCCGCAATCCCGAGGCTTCCGGCAAGATCACCGTTACCATGATCATCGGTCTGGCTCTGATCGAGTCTCTGACCATTTACGGTCTGGTTATCTCCCTGATCCTGCTGTTCGCAAATCCGTTGCTGAAGTAAGCTGATCACGTTATTTTAGGTTTGTAAGGCCGCAGGGGTTTTCCCCCTTGCGGCCTTTTTCCGTTTTCTGGGGTACTCCGGTCATGAGCGAAGTAGTTGTCCATCCCAGCCGTGGCAAGAACGAACCGCAGCTCCCTGCTTGCGGGGTTTTGCTGGTGAATCCTTCCGAGGCCTGCCACGCTGCGCGGATCTTTGGACAGGAGGGTTGGAGCCGGCATTTTCTTTTTCACAGCAATCTCTATCTCGCCCAAACTTCTCCTGCCATATTCTGGGCCGGACCTGCGGTTGGCGCGCCCATGGCGGTGATCTGTCTTGAAAAGCTTATTGCTCTCGGAGCCGGCAGGATCATTGTCTGCGGCTGGTGCGGTTCGCTCCAACCAAATCTCGGCCTGGGCGAACTGGTCTTGCCGACCTGGGCCATCAGCGAGGAGGGAACCTCCGACCATTACCCCCTGACGGGTGTAATCGAATCTTCTCCGCGATTGCGCAAGGCGCTGAAGGATTTTTTCGTCGATACCGGCAAAGAGCTCAGGGAGGGGCCGCTTTGGACCACCGATGCCCTGTATCGCGAGACCAGGGAAAAAGTTGTCCGTTATGGCGGAGAGGGAATCCTCGCTGTTGACATGGAATATTCCGCGCTCATTCAAGTTGCGGCTTTTCGGCAGGTTGAGCTTGCTGCGGTGATGATGGTTTCGGACCTGTTATGGCAGGATTCCTGGCAACCTGCTTTTCAAAGCAAGGAATTTCGCAAGCGTTCACATGGATTGGTGGCAGACCTTGTGCGATGTGTCGGTGCACTGGCTGCTGAATAAAAAATTATTGAGGCGATGATGCGTACCTTTTTTACTGTCAGTCTTGGCTGTCCTAAAAACTTGGTGGATACGGAGCTCATGCTCGGCCTGCTTGTCGAGGCCGGTTACGTGCCCTGTGACGAAGCGGAAGAGGCTGATCTGCTGTTGGTGAATACCTGCGGTTTTATCCAGTCCGCTGTGGAAGAAGGGATCCAGGAGATCCTGGCCTTGGCTGAGCTGAAAGAGCGCTGGCCTGAAAAAAAAGTGGTAGTGGTCGGGTGCATGGTGCAACGCTATGGCGGCGAACTTGCCAATGAGCTTCCCGAGGTCGATCTTTTCATCGGCACCGAAGGGACCCAGGACATCGTCAGCAGATTGCAGGAGCTTGCCCAGGCAAAAGAGACCCCAATACACCTCGCCCCCCCCACTTTTCTTTTGGACAGTACCTTGCCGCGGCGTCTTTCTTCCCCGGCGCACCGGGCCTATATGAAGGTGACCGAGGGATGCTCCAACCGGTGTGCCTATTGTATGATTCCATCGTTGCGAGGTGATCTTCGCAGCCGAAGCCTTGAAGATCTGGTGAACGAGGTTGGGATGCTTGCGGAAAATGGGGTGCGGGAGGTGACCCTTGTAGCTCAGGATCTTACTGCCTATGGCCATGATCTTGGCGCTGGAGCCCCCCATTTGGTGGAACTGTTGCGCGCCCTGCTGAGCGCGACTGACATCCCCTGGTTCCGTTTGCTCTATCTGTATCCCACCCGGGTAAGTGCCGAGCTTCTCGAGTTCATGGCTGCCAATCCCCGGATTGTACCTTATCTTGATATTCCCCTTCAGCATGTGTCGGATCGGGTACTGAAGGGCATGAACCGGCCCTATGGCCGCCAGAAGATCGATGCGCTCCTTGCGAGGATTCGTTCGATTCTTCCTCAGGCAGCCATTCGGACCACATTTATGGTGGGTTTTCCCGGTGAAACCGAAGAAGATGTGCGGTTGCTTGCTGAGTTCATGCAAACGCAGCAACTGGACCATGTTGGAATCTTTGCTTATTCAAACGAAGAGGGTTGTGCCGCCTACAATTTCTCTGGGCACTGTGACGAAGAGGAGAAAAGCGAACGTCGTCAGCGGCTCATGGAGTTGCAGCGCGGGATCTCCCTTGCCAGAAATCAGGCAATGGTCGGCAGGGTGGAAAAGGTGCTGGTCGAGGGCTGGAGTCGGGAAACCGATCTCTTGCTGGAAGGGCGGACCAGGTTTCAGGCCCCGGAGATAGATGGTTGTGTCTATATCACTGCCGGCGTTTGTAATCCGGGCGATATTGTGGATGTTCTGATCACTGAAGCCCACCCCTATGATCTCGTCGGCGAGATTGTAGACGGCACTACAGGCGAAGGGTCTGATTGAGTCGTTCTGAAAGAATAAGCGCAAGAAGCAACGGCGGCACTGTTAACGGTTTGGGTGCCGTAGAAAAAAGGGCAAAAAAACAGAAAGGAAATCCGTTGCGGCTCTTAATCGGCCGACTCGTTTACCTGTTCTTTCAGTTCCTTGCCGACCTTGAAAAAGGGCAGTTTTTTGGGCTTGACCTTGATTTTCTCTCCGGTTTTCGGATTGCGACCAAAATATGAATCGTACTCCTTGACCACAAAACTGCCAAAGCCACGGATCTCTATGCTCTCGCCATTTGCCAAGGCATCGGCCATGGCGTCAAGGATGGTGGTCACGGCTGAACTCGCGTCCCGCAAGGGAACATGCATCTCTTCAGCAAGTGCTTCGATCAACTCCGATTTGTTCATCGTCCTTCTCCGATGTGCTGCCTTTGAAAAAAACAATATTAAATACAAGGGATTAAAACATCTTAAACAGCTAAGTCCCCAATTGTAAAGAAGATTTTTTTAAGAGAAAATAAGTGCTAGATCCGCAGGGGTGAGATGTCGGTATTTGCCGGTCGGCAAGGCGCCAAGCCGCAGCCCACCGTAGGCGATGCGCTTGAGCGTGAGAACCCGATGGTCGATGGCTTGGAACATGTTGCGGACCTGCCGTTTTCTGCCTTCGTGGATGGTAATTTCCAAGGTGGTTGTCGCTGCTTCCTTGGCAATGATGCTTACCTTGGCCGGCCATGTTTTTTTTCCTTCAAGCTCAAGTCCTTCTTCAAGCAGGCGGATTTTTTCCCGGGACGGCAGGCCGCGCACCGTGGTCAGATATGTGCGTTCTATTTCAAAACGCGGGTGGAGAATGCGTTCGGCAAAATCTCCGTCATTGGTCAGAATGAGTGCGCCTTCAGTGTCAAAATCAAGGCGCCCCACGGGAAAGACCCTGCCGGTGATACCGGTGAGCAGTGAGGAGACAATGGGCCTGCCCTGCGGATCGTGCATGGTCGTGACATAGCCCCGGGGCTTATTCAGCAGGAGGTAGATCTTTTCTTCTTCAAGGCGCACGGGGCGCCCTTCAAAGGTTATACTCTGCGTGTCCGGGTCAACCCGGCAGCCCATTTCGGTGACGACCTTGCCGTCCACCGTCACTTTTCCTTGGCGAATCAGTTCTTCTGCATTGCGCCGGGAGGCGATACCGGCCTTGGCCAAAATTTTTTGCAGCCGTTCTTCGGGCATGGAAATGTACTAAGGGATCAGACGCGCGCGGGCGCGAGTTGGTGAGGAGGCAGGCTCATACGGGTAGTGTGTTCAGTGCGGAGCAACGGCGAATCAGGCATGGTAGTCGCCGCGTCTTAGTTTGGCGGCTTCGACATAGGAGGCGGTGGCTACCCGCTCAAGCAAGGCTGAAAGCGGATTGTTTTCCGGGAGCTGATTTTTTAAATTTACCAGGGCGGCAGTTTCATCTTCAAGGGCTGAGGCAAAGGGTTCAAGATCTTGGGCGGAAAAAGAAGGGTTGCCCAAGGCGGCGCTGAATTTTTCCAGGGTGTTGATGGTGTCTTCGGTCAGGGTAAGCCCATCCAGTCGGAGAGGCGCTGGGATCTGTGCTGTGGCGACCGTGGCGGTCGTGGCTGTGGTGGCCGGAGTTTTGGCTGCTGCCAGTTCGTGGGCAAGAATATCCTGAAAAGAGGTTCCCGTGGTCGAGGCGGAACTCTTGCCGATGGTTGATGCATCCTGCTGGCCAGGAGTAATCGCTGTGATCTTCATGAACACCCCCATGATTCGCCCTTATGGCATAACGAACCGTAACGAAACAGTAAAAAGGACTGATTATTTTGTGACGGTTCCTGAATTGATCGCCCTGCTTACACAATAGCTATTCGGCAGAAGGATCGTCAATCTTTAAGAGAAAGATGGTGTAAAATTTCTCCCTTTAGCGGTGGCGGGACGGCAGGATGTCGTTGATCTTGTCGTCCACCAGACGCCTGGTTTTTTCGTCCACCTCAAGAACCTCAGGGTACCAAGGTTTCAGGCGGCAGTCAAAGATGATGGGTGCGGTCAGTCCGGGATGGAAGCGGCGGAGTTCGGTTGCGGCCGCATGGATATCCGCCGCCGGTTCGAAACGGGTGAAAACGGTCCAGAGAAATTCCTGGAGATTTTCCGTGGCAGCTTGGGCATCATCAGCCAGCACAACCACCTGCCAGTCAGCCAGTGCCGGGCAGTGGGCCAGGCGGGCGGGAAGATCCTGCCGATGGGCAAAGCCCTCCCCCTGAACCACCAGAGTGCCGGGAAGAAAAACCCTGGCGTGGTCGCAGCCCTGGGGCAGTTCGCCATGAAAGGTCTCCGGCAGGATGCGGCGTGGTTCCTTGCCGAGTCCCATCATCATGGCCTTGGAGCCATTGTTTACCGAGGGGCCGGTGTAATCCAAGGTGTCCTGGGAGACATTGGCAAAGACGAAAAGATCGGTTTGCCAGTCGATCCGCTCCAGTACATGGACCCACAGCTTTTTGAAGTCCGTTACCTCAAGATCGCCATCGGTCAGGATCAGAAATTTGGTGAGCGAGAGCTGGCCTTCGCCCAGAATGCGAAGGCCGGAGGCAAAGGCCTCGCGAGGATAGCGGTTGGTGACCTTGGCCGCAGCCAGGCAGTGGAAGCCGGTCTCGCCAAAGGTCTTGAGCTGGCGCACCCCGTTCATCACCAGCGGAAAGAGCGGGGACAGGAGATCCTGAAGGAAGTCGCCGATGTAAAAATCTTCCTGCCGGGGGCGGCCCACCACCGTGGCCGGATAGATGGCGTCGCGGCGATGGTAGAGCCGTTCCACTTTGAAAACCGGGTAGTCGTGGGTGAGCGAATTGTAGCCGTAATGGTCGCCAAAGGGGCCTTCGGGGCGTCGCATATGGGGGGGGACAAAGCCCTTGGCCGCGAATTCGGCGTGGGCCACCAGAGGATGGCCGCCTGCGGGATCGCAGGTCATGGGCAGCTTTTCACCGAGCAAGAGGGAGGCCAGCATCAGCTCCGGGATGTTTTCCGGCAAGGGGGCGATGGCGGCGAGCATCAGGGCCGGCGGCCCCCCGATGAAAAGGGTCATGGGCAGGGATTCGTTGCGGCGTTCCGCGGCATGGTAATGGTAGCCGCCGCCCTTGTGGATCTGCCAGTGGATGCCGGTGGTGCTGTCATCGTAGCGTTGGATGCGGTACATGCCCAGATTGTGGCCATGGCCGTCCGGGTGTTCGGTGTAGACCAGGGGCAGAGTGACAAAGGCGCCGCCGTCCGTGGCCCAGGAGGTGAGCAGGGGCAGCTCGCCCAGCCGGGCCGGAGTCTGGCAGACCTCCAGGATGGGGGCCTTGTTCGCCGAAATATTTTTCAGGCCGACCTTGGTGGCCTGGCCAAGCAGGGAGCGTATCTCCCAGATCTTGCCCAGGCTTGGAGGCATAAGGGTCTCGGCGGTTCTGACCAGATCGTTCACGAACTGCTGGGGGCGTCGGCCAAAGGCCAGTTCAAGTCTGCGGGCAGTGCCGAAGAGGTTGGTGACTACCGGAAAAGAGCTGCCTTTGACATTGGTGAACAGCAGGGCCGGGCCGCCTTGGGCAATCACCCGTCGATGGATCTCGGGGATCTCCAGATACGGGTCAACAGGGGCGGAGACTTCAAGCAGGGAATCTTCTCTGCGCAGTATTTCGAGAAAGGCCCGGAGATCTTTAATAATATTATGGCTCACCTGTGCGCTCTCCTTGATGGTATGCTGTTTTATGAGTATAAAATGATAAGTTGATCGGTTGACCCATAAAGAGTCCAGTGTCCCGTTTTGGTGCTCTATACAATTTCGCTGCGATCATGACGCAGAAGGTCGGAATTTCAACGACACCGTCAATCCTTGAGAAAAAGGCGATGGTATTCTTTCTCGCTGCAATGCTTATGCATCAGGCGGGAAAGAAAATCAAGAAGCGAGGTGATTTCTTCTTTTTCCAGACGGGGAATGAGGGTTTGCATGAAGGCTGGTTCGGCGAATCGTTGCAGGAATGCCGCCAGGGAACGCTCATCTGTTTCACGGTTCAGGCCAAAGCAGATGTTGTCTGCCGTCAGGGGGGCGGAGCGGGTCTTTTTGGTCTTCATGGCTGTTTCCGGTAAGTTGGGTTTTCAAAATGACTATTTTTAAACGTAAACGCAGTGCTGGAAAAAGGTCAGAGCAGTGGGTAACCCTGGAAAACGGGACGCAATCCACCGACTCCCATGAGCTGATCCTGATGGCCCTTGACCGGTTGCGGGAAAAAAGGGAGCTCGTTTCTCTGGTGCATACAGGCTATCAGTCCCCCAAGACGGTTATCGTCAAATACGATGACCGGATGCTTGAGATTGACAAGCCTCTTGACTGGCCCGGAACCCGGGAGGTTATCCATGTACTGTTCAAGGACGAAACCATGGTCTGGAACGAGGTGCGGGTTCAGGTGACGCACACCACCGAAAGCAGTATCTTTACCGAATTTCCCTCAACCCTGTTCCGCCTGCAGCGCCGGTCGGACTATCGGGTGGGCGTGCCCGGCGGCAGCACGGTTATGTTCACGCATAACAACGAAATATGCCAAGGGTTTCAGGTTGTTGATGTCAGCGCCAACGGAATGTTCGTATGCACGGACAGGTATTCTCCTCTTGAGCCAGGGGATATTCTTCTTGATCTGGCGGTGTTTTTTCCCGGCACTGGAACCGGGGTGAGTGCCGGCATCTACATGAACATCGGTAAGGCAAAAGTAATGCGGGTAACCCGGGGAAACAATAAAAAATATTGCTATGGCATTTTTTTTGACCTTAGCAAGGGAGAAGAAGAAATGCTTCTCCAGTATGTGCGCCTGCGGGAGAGGGAGTTGTTGCGCATAGTAAGGTCTTGATCTTTTTCAGTGCCCCGAGGCATGAATGGCTAGGCAATCCGCCAAAAAACCTTGCGGGAACGGGGTCCGTCAAACTCACAGAAAAAGATTTTCTGCCAGGTGCCAAGCCGGAGTCGGCCACTCTCAATGAATACCGTCACCGAGCTGCCTACAAGCGAGGCCATGACATGGGCCGGAGAATTGCCTTCCCGGTGTTGGTATGGAAGATTCGGCGGCACGATTTTTTCCAGGGCGGCAAGGATATCAGCCTGCACCGCGGGGTCTGCTCCTTCGTTGATGGTCAACCCGGCGGTGGTATGCGGGTTGTATACATGGCAGATGCCGTCATGTATGCCGCTTGCGGTCACGGCCTTTTGCACCTGGTGGGTGATGTCGAAAAACTGTCTGGTTTCGGAGGTGGGAACGGTAAAGGTTCCTGTCGGCATGAGGTATCTCGTGGGTCAGGGGGTTACCGGCAAAACCGTTGCCGCAGTCGCTGCTGCGGCGAAATAATGCCGTCAGTTGCATGATAAAACGGCAGTGGTGTTAACGGCGGAATGATCTGTCACGAAATGGTTGGATAGGTAGGTGGTTATTTCGTGACGGCTCCTAAGTTCTGCAGGAAAATTGTACGGTTATGTACTATAATAGATTGCGGAACGTGTCAAATTGATTATAGGACTGTCTGGGGAAAAATTAGGAACGGGGTTTATGGTAGAGAAAGTTTTCAAGAATCTTCAGTGGCTCGGCCATGACGCCTTTCTGTTGCGGGCCGGGGGCAAGATTATTTATTTCGACCCCTTCCAGCTGGGCGCGGGCTTGCCCCCTGCCGATATCATCTGTATCACCCATGCGCATTACGACCATTGCTCTCCCGCGGATGTCCTCAAGATCCAGCAGCCCTCCACCTACATTGTTACCGAAACACAGGCTGCGGCAAAACTTAAAGGCAAGATTATGATCCTTGCCCCGGGAGAACGTCGGGAGGTGGAAGGCGTTATGATCGAAGCGGTTCCTGCGTACAATCTCGATAAAGAGTTTCATCCCCAGGGCAACAGCTGGCTGGGGTTTATTCTCACCGTTGAGGGAGTGCGGCTTTACCATGCCGGTGATACCGATTATATTCCGGAAATGAAAAATATTCGGGCGGATATCGCTCTGCTGCCTGTGAGCGGCACCTATGTGATGACCTCCGAGGAAGCGGCCCGGGCGGCCATCGTTATCGGACCGAAGATCGCGGTGCCCATGCATTATGGGGCCAATGTCGGGACCGGTGATGATGCGCATCGTTTTGCCGCGGCGCTCGCCGGACAGGTAAGGGTGGAACTCCTTGCTCGCGGATAATCCTCAATATTTTCCGGTTTGTCTCAAGATTGCCGGGCGTCAATGCCTGGTCATCGGCGGCGGGCGGGTTGGTGAGCGGAAGGTGCAAGGGCTGCTGTCCCATGGCGCTGTTGTCAAGGTGATCAGCCCCGAGTTGAGCGAGACGCTTTTCGCTTTGCAACGGGCTGGTACAATTGAGTGGCTGCCCCGCCTGTACCAGGAAGGGGATTTGGCCGGGGCATTTCTGGTTATTGCCGCCACCGATGACCCTGTCGTGCAGGAGCGCGTCCATGCCGAGTCGGAAGCGCGGAATATTCTGCTCAATGTGGCGGATGTGCCGAAATGGTGTAATTTCATTCTCCCGGCCACGGCGCGCCGGGGAGATCTGTCTATTTCCGTTTCCACCGCCGGAAAAAGCCCGGCGTTGGCCAGCACTCTGCGTCAGATGCTGGAGATCCAGTTTGGTCCTGAATATGGAATATTGGTGAAAATCCTTGGGGCGTTGAGGGACTCTGTCTTGGCCGACGGCAGGCCGCATTCGGAAAATAAGGTGATTTTTGCCCGGCTGGCGGACCCCGAGATGGCGGTCTGGATCAAAGATGGCCTTTGGCAAAAACTTGCCCGGCATATTCAGGAAGTGTTGGGTCCTGATGTTCCCCTTGACTGTCTGGAGGCCGCCAGGCAGGAATATCAGCAATCGTGACGGACTCGTGGGTATAAAAGGCCACGGCTCTGCAACGTAATAATGAAGAGTTACCAGGGAATAACTGTTGAAATCGTGTTTTTTTGTGATTTCAACAATCTTCAGGAGCGACGCGATGACTTTGTTTTTTCAACTCACCCTGTATCTGTATCTCCTGGCCACAGCAGTGTATGTGGCCCATTTTCTCTCCCAGAAGAAACAGGTGCGGGCCGTTGCCCGGGCAATTCTTTTTGCCGGTGGCATTCTGCATACCGTTTATTTTGTCGCCCGGTATCTCGCCGCAGGGCATACCCCACTTACCAGCAACCATGAGGCGGTTTCTTTTTTTGCCTGGTCGATGACCTGGGCTTTTTTGTCTTTCTGGTGGCGGTATCGGGTGAAAAATTTCGGTGTATTTGTTTCGCCGCTTATTTCTCTCCTGATGCTGATCGCCGCCTTTTCCTCCCAGGAAATGGCGCCTTTGCCTCCGGCCCTCAGGAGCAACTGGCTTCCGGTACATGCCAGCATCGCCATTATGGCCAATGGTTTCATGGCCATGGCCTTCTGTGGCGGGGTCATGTACCTTCTCCTGGAGAGGGAGATCAAGAAGAAAAAATTCGGGATATTTTACAGCCGGTTGCCCTCTCTGGAGGCCCTTGATAATCTGAATCAGCATTGTCTGGCCCTGGGTTTTCTTTTGCTGACCCTGGGGATCATCACCGGTTCCGCGTGGGCAAAGCAGGCCTGGGGGGCATACTGGCAGTGGGATCCCAAGGAAACCTGGTCGCTCATTACCTGGCTCATCTATGCGGCTATCCTGCATCAGAGGCTCACCATGGGCTGGCGGCGCAGGCGGGCGGCGATCATGGCCATTGTCGGGTTTGGCGCGGTGCTTTTCACCCTCTGGGGTGTAACATATTTGCTTGGGGGAGTGCATTCCTATGTTGGCTGAGAGCATCGTCATCATCGGCGTGAATCATAAGACAGCTCCGGTGGCGGTGCGGGAGAAGCTGGCTTTTTCCGGGGATTGCGCCGGGCCGCTGCTGACGTTGATGGGTATCGAAGGTTGCCGTGAATGCTGCTTTCTTTCTACCTGTAACCGGGTGGAGGTGATTTTTGTGGCAAGCGACCCGGCCGCCGCAGCGGTGGCGGTGCGCGGTTTTCTGTTTGCCAAGAGCGGGCTTGCCGATAGCGAAGCCCAGCAGTACAGCTATCTGTATCAGGGCAAGGATGCGGTCGCGCATCTGTACAATGTGGCGGCCAGTCTTGATTCCATGGTAGTGGGGGAGCCCCAGATCCTGGGACAATTAAAGCAGGCATACCGCGAAGCGGTGGAGCAGAAAACTACCGGCGCCATTCTGAACCGGCTGTTGCACAAATCATTTTCCGTGGCCAAAAGAGTTCGAACCGAAACAAATATCGGCGGCAGCGCGGTTTCCATCAGTTACGCGGCGGTACAGCTGGCAAAAAAAATCTTTGGAAACCTCCAGGACAAGGCTGTTCTTTTGGTGGGGGCCGGGGAGATGGCCGAACTGGCGGCCGAGCATCTGGTCAAACAGGGGATCGGCCGGGTAATCGTGGCCAACCGGACCGTGGAGCGGGCGGCCAAGCTGGCCCGGGAGTTTAATGGTACCGCGGTAGGCTTGGCCGAGTTGACTACCCAGCTGGCGGAGGTTGATATCCTGATCAGCTCCACCGGGGCTACCGACCTGATCCTTCGTAAGGATGAGGTGAAGCCGCTGATGCGGCAGCGGAAAAACAGGCCGCTCTTTCTTATTGATATCGCGGTGCCGCGCGATCTTGATCCGGAACTCAATGACTTGGATAATGTCTATCTCTATGATATCGACGATCTGAAAAACGTGGTTGACGTGAACAAGGCGGAGCGGGAAAAGGAAGCGATGCGGGCGGAAGGCATTGTCGCCGCGGAAGTGGTCAAGTTTGGGCAATGGCTTGAAGGGATGGAGCTTGCCCCAACCATCACGGCCATAAGGCAAAAAGCCAACGCTATCCGTGAGGCAGAAGTTGCGAAAACCCTGGGCATGTTGAAATCTCTTTCGGAAAACGAACGGCGTTCTGTGGAGATGCTGGCCAATGCCATTGTCAATAAATTGCTGCATGATCCCATGGTTTTCCTGAAAAATACTGCTCCCCATGACAATCCGCAACTCAAGCTGGATTTTGTCCGGCAGTTGTTCGGTCTTGACAAGGAATCTTCGGAGCAGTAACCATCTTGGGAAAATGTTTGACATGTCGTACTGCTCTGGGTAATATAGCGAGCTTTGTTGCTGGACGGATTTGTTTGCGATCAGGCGGGTTGTTTCCGTGAGGGTTTGTGACGCAAGGCTCCAGCTGCTGCAAGACAGCAAAAAAAATGAGAGGCCGGCCAATTAGAGGCCGTAACAGAAGAGAAAAAGGAAGAAGATCATGAGCAAGAGAACTTTTCAGCCCAGCAACCTCAAAAGGCACCGGACCCATGGCTTCAGGGCCAGAATGCAGACAAAGAACGGGCGGGCCGTCATCAATCGTCGTCGGGCCAAGGGCCGTAAACGGCTGACCGTTTAGTCCTTTCCCGGATGAGAAGCACCGTTCTTAATGTATGAAAGCTCAGGCCCTTCCCAAGGCCAAGCTGCTGCTCAAGCCCTGGCAGTACAAGTTGGTGTACGACCAGGGAAAAAGGGTGCGTGGTCAGAATTTCAGTCTGATTTATTTGCCAAACCGCACTTCAAGCAACAGGCTGGGAATAAGCGTGCACGGAGTAAGACTGGCGGTTCAGCGCAACAGGATCAAAAGGATAATTCGGGAATTTTTCCGTCATAATCAAGATTTTTTTGAGCCTCACTCTGACGTTGTTTTTGCAGTGCGGTCCGGGTTTGTTCCAGATTCTCCTCGGGAGGTTGAAGCGTTTGTTCGAGCGCTTCTTGCCCGGCGTAAGGGTGGTGGGAGGAAAACAGATCCGGGAGAAGGGGTGTTGAAAGTCTCGTGATATCCTCCTGTCATCATATTTTCAGAATGCGGCAGGTGCCTCCTCCCCAGATAAGGGATTGATGTGAAAAATTTTTTCATTGCCCTGATACGGTGTTACCAGCTGTGTATCTCTCCACTTTTTGCGCCGTCCTGCCGTTTTTCTCCCACCTGTTCACAGTATGCCATAGAGGCTCTTGCCCACCACGGGATTGTTCGTGGTCTGTATCTCGCCTTGCGTCGCCTTCTCCGTTGTCATCCTTTTCATCCCGGCGGGTTTGATCCGGTGAACAAATCTTTTTAGGAAAGGGCTGATGGCGTTATCCGGATGCTTCAGGCCTGCATCCAAATAATAGAAAAGAGCCTGACAAGGATTGATTTCATGGATACACAGAGAATTTTTTTGGCCATTTTTCTTTCGTTGGCTATTTTGCTTGGTTATCAGTATTTTTTTGTGCCCTCTCCCTCTCCGGTCACGGAAAGTATCGTTGCTCCTTCCCCAGAAAACGGCAAAGCCGAGGAGAAAAGCGTCGCTAACGGCCCGGCTCCCGTTGCCGCGGCAAGTCTGTCGACTGTCGTGCCTGCCGATGCTGTTGTCAGGCAAGGGCGCGATATCCCTGTGACCACCAGTCTATACTCGGCTGTGGTGACGGAGACGGGCGGCATGGTGAAAAGTTTTCGATTGAAAAATTACCGGGAGGACTTTGCAAAGGATTCCGGGAACAAAGAGCTTCTTCGGCCCAAAAGTGGCGACAATCTCCCTCTGAATTTTTCCTGGGGGGTTGAGCCGGGAAATATCCCTCCGGTGGTGTATGAGTCTGCCCCGATTACGCAGGAGCAAGGCGGCGACGTAACCCTTACCATGCGAGGGAAGTTGTCCTCTGGTCTTGAGATTGTTCGGACCATGCGGTTCCTTGAGCAACAGTATCTGGTGGAGCTGACCATTGATGTGGTCAATCCCACGGCAACCCCCCTGCAGGGCGCGCCCTATCTGACCCTTGATAACCGGCCGTTCAGCAATGAGACGCAGATGGTATTTGTCGGACCTGCCGTATTGCGCGATGGGGTGCTGGAGGAAATCAACTCAGACGACCTGAAAAAGGGGAGCAAAAGCTTCACCGGCAAGATCGGCTGGGCGGCTTACGAGGATAATTATTTTTTCTGCGGCATTGTCCCGCGCACAGGTGAACAGCATACCGCCAATTTTACCTTACAGGATGATAACAGGGTAAACACGGTGCTGGCCGGCGCCAGCGATGTCATTCAGCCTGGCCAGCGTCAGCAGTACAGCTACTCGGTGTATTTCGGACCGAAGACCATGGGGGCGCTCAAATCGGCCGGGCACGAGCTGGAGCGCAGCATAAACTTCGGCTGGTTTGATGTGATGGCCAAGCCGACCCTCTATCTGCTCAATTTTCTTCATGGATATGTGGGTAACTATGGATTGGCCATTATTCTGGTAACGGTCTTGATTAAGCTTCTTTTCTGGCCTGTTTCCCAGAAAGGGATGAAATCCATGAAGACCATGCAGAAGCTACAGCCGAAGATGGCCAAGCTGCGTGAGAAATTCAAGGACGACAAGCAACTGCAGCAGCAGGAGATGATCAAGCTCTATCAGACCTATAAGGTAAATCCGGTGGGCGGTTGTTTGCCCATGGTCATACAGATCCCGGTTTTTTTCGCGCTGTATAAGGTTCTGCTCCAGACCATCGAGCTGCGGCACGCGCCTTTTTTTCTGTGGATCACTGATCTGTCCGCGCCGGATCGTTTGTCGATTGGTTTTAATCTCCCGTTTGTCGGGGGCATTCCGGTGCTGACTCTGCTGATGGGGGCAACCATGTTTCTCCAGCAGAAAATGACCCCGTCCACCGGGGATCCCACCCAGCAGAAGGTCATGATGTTCATGCCGGTAATCTTTACCTTCATGTTCTTGAATTTTGCTTCAGGTCTGGTCTTGTACTGGTTTGTGAACAACCTGCTGTCCATTGGTCAACAATACCTTGTTAATCGGCATGAGACTGCGTAAAACAGAATGAATTTTAAGTAGCGCGGTACGGACGGCCCCTGGACACACTTGCAAAGAGAATAGCCGGGCTGTCAGAGAAATATCGCCTGAGACGGAGGAATTACACGATGTCTGCCAAGATGGAATATAAGGGAACGGATGTTGAAGAGGCTATCGGCAATGCCTGTATGGCTCTTAATGTAGCGCGGGAAGAGCTTGATATCCGCATAATCTCCACCGGTTCCACCGGTATTTTCGGGTTGGGTCGGAAAAAGGCGGCAGTGCAGGTGTCTCTCAAGAAAGAGGGCGGGCATGAGCAGAAGCTTCCGGCTGCGGCTTCGGATAAAAAAGTAAGCACGCCAAAAGCCAGGCCTGAACGACCGGCCTCGGACAAGAAACCGTCGGAAAAGAAAGCGAGTGCGCCAAAGGCCAGACCTGAACGTTCTGGGGACGCCGATGAACAGGAAGAGGTGGTGGGGGATCCTGTCACCCCCGAGGAAATGGAGTCGATCCGGGCGGATATCGCCAAGATTCTGGAGCTCATGGGCTGCCCGTCGGAAATCAGCATTGAGCAGGATCAGAACAACAAGGTCCATGCCAAGATCACCGGGGAGTTTGTCGAGATTCTTGTCGGGCCGGAGGGCCAGACCCTTGATGGTCTCCAGTATGTGATGCGCAAGATCATCACCAGAAAATTTCCGCAAAAGGTTCTTTTTTCCCTCGATGCTGCCGGATTTCGGGAGAACAGGATGGGAGAGCTCCAAGCACGGGCCGTGCGTCTTGCCCAGGAAGTCAAGGAAACCGGTAAGACCAGAACCATTCCCGCCATCAATCCTGCGGAAAGACGCATGGTGCACATGGCCCTGCAGGACGATACCGAGATCAGAAGCCGCAGTGTCGGAGAGGGCTTGTTTAAAAAAGTGCTCATCTATCTGCCGGGGAAAGGTCGACGGCGTTCGCCAAGGAAAAAGAAAGGCGGAGAAAAGAGCCAAGAGTAATTCTCCGAAAGGTAAAAGACAGGGCAGCCTTGTAACCGACAGGTGCTTTGCCGTATTCCGCGGATGATGAGAGTGCGGTAATCGTTGTGATCGTGGTGCGTTATTCATCTGCATGACCAGTCTGCCGGGTCAGTCCGGCTTGGCGCTGTCCGGTGGAGCCGCCGGATTTCATAAGGCAAGGAATGACTGGTATGCGTGATTACTCGGATTTCAACGAGGCGACCATTGCCGCCATAGCAACGCCGCCCGGCGCCGGCGGTATCGGTATTATCCGGGTGAGCGGCCCCCGGTCCCTGGCAATCCTCCAGCAGCTTTTTCAACCGAAAAACCCCACGCACAATTTCATAAGCCACAAGCTCTATTATGGGGCCGTTGTCCAGCCGAAAACCCGGGCGGTCATTGACGAGGTTTTGGCCGTGTACATGCGGGCGCCGCAGACCTATACCCGGGAAGATGTGGTGGAAATCCACGGCCACGGCAGTTATCTGCTGCTGCAGGAAATCCTTTCCCAGATAGTTACCTTCCCTGGCACCCGTCTGGCGGAACCTGGGGAATTCACCAAGCGGGCCTTTCTCAATGGCCGGATCGATTTGACCCAGGCCGAGGCGGTTGCCGAGCTGTTGGTCGCCAAAACCAAAGAAGGCGCCAACCTTGCGGTGAATCAGCTGCGCGGGGGGTTGCATGAAGAGATCTGGAAAATTCGTGACGCACTGGTCGCTGTTCGTGCTATCATGGAGGTGGCCATCGACTTTCCTGATGAGGAGGTGGAGATCCTCGACACCCAAGGGCTGCAGGCCAGACTGGCGCGGGAGGTGCTGGAACCTCTTGCGTTATTGCTGGCCAGGGCGGATGGGGGGAAGGTCATCAGGGAAGGGATCTCCGTGGTCATTCTCGGCAGGCCCAATGTCGGAAAATCCAGTCTGCTCAATTGTCTTCTTCGGGAAGACCGGGCCATAGTCACGGAAATTCCCGGAACCACCCGAGACACCATTGAAGAGTGTCTGGACATCAAGGGCGTGCCGGTACGCATTGTCGATACGGCCGGCATCCGGGAAACCGTTGAGGCGGTGGAGGAAATCGGAATCCGCCGCGCCCGGAAAAAACTGGGAGAGGCGGATCTGGTTTTGCTGGTTCTTGACGGGGCGGAAGGTTTGCAGGCCGAAGATCATACCCTGTATGAGGTGGCCGCGGACAAGAAGGTCGTGGTGGTGGTCAATAAGATCGACAGGGCGCCCTCCCTGGATATTGGCCAGTATGCT
>DUZW01000009.1 GCA_013349295.1 Deltaproteobacteria bacterium | reverse complement strand
CGGGGAGAAAACCTGTTGGTGCGTGGAGATCTGGTGCCCATCATCAGGTTGTATGAAGTTTTTGGCGTGGAATCCACCTATACGGATCCTTGTGACGCCATTGTCGTTGTGGTTGAGAATGAGGGCAGGCGTCGTGCTTTGATGGTTGACGAACTCCTGGGCAAAGAGGAGGTCGTGATCAAAAATCTCGGCGGTCTTGATGTCCCCGGCGTTGCCGGAGGGACTATTCTCGGAGATGGCAGGGTTGGTCTTATTCTTGATCTTGGTGGCGTTATTGCCAACAAGGCGGATTGATTTTGTAATTGTTCGGCAGCACCACATTTGCTTTGTCATCGGCATGTTCATGTGCAATAGTGCACTTTGCAGGCCGCGTTGGCGGTGATTTTTGCCGACAATCGACACGCGCGACTCTGGTAATGCGGAACAGTTATCATCCCGTGTTTTTGTTCAATTCCGGTATCAGACCGGATAGTTACTGAGTTTTTTGCAACCAGCGGAAATTTGGGGAATGTTTTCATCCCCATGGGCTGAGGAGTCGCCCCTGTGGGTCTTTCATGAAAAAGGAGGATGTTGATGGAAGCAGCAAGCGTAGTGCAGAATTTAGGCCAAGGGGCGGAACTGGCAGGGAAATACCTCACTTTTTCCTTGGGAAAAGAGGATTACGGCGTCGGAATTCTCAGTGTCAGGGAGATAATCGGGGTCATGGAGATTACCGCTGTACCGCATACCCCGGTCTATATCAAGGGGGTGATCAACTTGCGGGGCAAGGTGATTCCAGTGTTGGATCTGCGGCTTAAATTCAACATGAGTCATAAGGAATATGACGAAAGAACCTGTGTGATCGTTGTCGAGGTTCAAGGTCAAACAGCTCCGGTGCAGGTCGGCATGGTGGTGGATTCTGTTTCGGAAGTTCTGAACATCGCTGCCGGTGAAATAGAGCCTCCGCCATCCCTCAGTTCTTCGTCTGAAACCGAGAATATCCTGGGTATGGCGAAAGTCAAGGGCGAGGTCAAAATTCTTCTCGATGTGGACAGGGTTGTCGGCGAGGGGCTTTTGCAGCACTTTGCCTCCCAGTAATACAAGTTACGGTAAAAAAGCTTTTTGAAGAGGTGTGTGCGTTGCCCTTGAGGGGGGCGGGGCAGAACCAGTGGGGCTTGGCTGTGGGGATTGATTTGCTGCGAGCATTCCCTGAATCGCAGGTCGGAAAAGAGCGATATCAATAGGCAGATTCGAGTGACTTATCTGCCGGGATAACAAGGGAGCGGCTTTGTGGTATTGAACAGTGACGGATCAGGGGGAATTCGCTATCAGCAGCTCAGCGATGGGTTGTTTCAGAAATTCAGCGATCTGGTGTATGAAAAAACCGGAATCTTTCTGAAGGCTGGGAAAAAAGAGCTGCTGAACGCCCGTTTGGGCAAGAGGTTGCGGGCCACCGGGATAGAGTCGTTTAAAGAGTACTATGACTATGTCATCCACGACACTACCGGGGAGGAGCTTGTTCATCTCATCGACAGCGTGTCCACCAATTTCACTTCATTTTTCAGGGAAAGCTCTCATTTTGACATCTTGCGCTCCACGGTTTTGCCCGCCTTTGTCAAGGAGGGACGGGGGAAAAATAAGGAGCTTCTGCTTTGGTCCTCCGCCAGTTCATCCGGGGAGGAGCCATACACCATGGCCATGGTGGTGGATGATTTTCTCGGTCAGCATCCAGGGGTGCGCTACCGTATCATGGCTACGGATATCTCCACCAGGGTTTTGGCGCAAGCGAAAAGGGGAGTGTATGCCGACGAAAGGATTGCAAAGGTCCCCAAGCCCTTTTTGAAAAAATATTTTCAGAAAGGGGTGGGCAGCTCCGATGGCTATGTGAAGGTGAAGGAAGATCTTCGACGGATGGTGCATTTTGACCGTTTCAATCTTATGGGCGATTTTCCTTGGCGTGAGGCCATTGATGTCATTTTCTGCCGAAACGTCATGATCTATTTCAACCGGGAAACGCAACAGGAGCTGGTGAGTAAATTTTATCAGGCTCTTACCCCGGGCGGGTATCTTTTTATCGGCCATTCCGAAAGTATCAGCGGTTTGAAACATAATTTTACCCAGATTGATGCGACCGCATATCTGAAACGATGAAGTCCGTTGCCCGGGGTGAAGGGCCTAAGGCGATGACGGTTACAGGACAGGGAGCGCATGAAGATAATCGTTGGCATTTCAGACATGAAGGTCAGCAATAAGCCGGACGATGTCCTGATCACCTATTCTCTCGGCTCCTGTATCGGGGTCGTGATCTGGGATCCGGTGGCAAAGGTCGGGGGCATGCTGCATTATATGCTGCCGGATTCTTCTCTTGATAAGGAGAAGGCGGAGGCCAAGCCCTTCATGTTTGCGGATACCGGTATTCCCCGGTTGTTCAAGGAAACGTATAAATTCGGAGCCATTAAAACTCGTTTGATCGTCAAGGTGGTTGGCGGGTCGCAAATTATGGATAACGCCGGGATCTTTAATATCGGCAAGCGAAATCAGGCTGTTCTTCGGAAAATGTTTTGGAAGAATCAGATCATGCTGGCCAAGGAAGATGTCGGTGGTACAGGAAACCGCACGGTGAGTTTGGAAATCGGGACGGGGATTACCCACTTGAAGGTTTCAGGAAGAGGGGAGTTTGAATTATGAGCCGTCTGGATGAGATTCTTTCCCTGGTGAAGCATGTCCCGCCTTTTCCCAAGGTGGCTCAGCGGGTTTCGGAGATGTTGAACGACCCGGAGGTGAGTGCCGCCGCTTTGGCCGAGGTTATTCAATACGATCAGGTGATTACGGCCAATGTATTAAAGATTTGCAATGCCGCGTACTTCGGTCTGCCCCGCAAGGTTGCTTCCCTTGATGAGGCCCTGGTTATTGTTGGCAACGACATACTCAAGGACATCATTGTTACCAGCAGCAGCGCCCGTTTTTATAAAGGCGCCGCCGGAGAAGGCTACAAGCTGGACCAGGGGGAACTGTGGAAGCATTCCATTGCCGTTGGCATAATGGCCAAGGAATTGGTCAAGTACGTCAAGGATGTGGACCCAGGAAGCGCTTATACCGCAGGGCTTTTGCATGATATCGGTAAACGGTTTTTGAGTAGTTTTGTCGCCGATGATTTTAAAAATATCATGATGAAGGTGGTTCAGGACAGCTGTTCCTTTGTCGAGGCGGAGAAGGAGCTGTTGGGAGCAACCCATGCCGAGCTGGGGGGCATGATCATGAGCCAGTGGGACTTTCCCAAGGAGATTGAGCTGGCTGTTTTGCAGCATCATGATCCTGATGCCCTGGAAAAGGATTCCCTTACCGCGATCGTGGCCTTGGCCAATGCCTTGGTTATCAGCATGGGGATCGGCGTCGGAGCTGATGGGTTATCGGTGAAAATGCAGGGGGGGGGCTTGAAGAGGTTTGGCATTACCTCCATGCACCTTGAGCTGTGTATGGCCAATCTTCTCACGGAGATCGATCGGGCGCAGGAGCTTTTTAATATTTAGGAGCCGTTAAGAGATAACCTGTACTTTTTCAGCTATTGCGTTACGGCTCCTTATGCCGTTTCTGGGATCACAATTGCTTATTTTTTTTGGTAAAGGCTTAGGAGCCGTTAAGAGATAACCTGTACTTTTTCAGCTATTGCGTTACGGCTCCTTATGCCGTTTCTGGGATCACAATTGCTTAATTTTTTTGGTAAAGGCTTAGGAGCCGTTAAGAGATAACCTGTACTTTTTTAGCTATTGCGTTACGGCTCCTTATGTCGATTCCCATATTCCAATGGGGCATTGTTTTTTGAACAACGGCTTGGCAAGGATTAAATTCATCTCCGGATTATTCAACAGCCAGATGGCTTGAGTGGTGCAACCGGGGAACAGGGCGCGCGGAAAGCGGCGAATGCCCAAGATGGAATAATTAACGGAAGCGGGAGAGAGGGCGATGGCTTTCAATATTTTGGTGGCAGATGACTCTGAAACCATGCGGGCCGTGATCAAGAAAACCGTGAGCATGTCCGGGGTGCCTGTCGGGGAGTTTCATGAGGCGGCCAATGGCAAAGAGGCTCTGGCTATTTTGGCGGAAACCTGGATTGATGTCATTCTGTCAGACATCAACATGCCGGAAATGGGTGGAATGGAGCTCTTGAAAAAAATCAGTGAAGACGAGGATCTTCGAAAAATTCCCCTGATCTTCATCACCACCGAGGCCAGCGATGCCCGTAAGGAAGAGGCGCAAAAGCACGGGGTTGCGGGCTATGTGAAAAAGCCGTTTCAGCCTGAGACCATCAAGGCTATTCTCTACGATGTGCTGGAAAAGGCTTATGAACACAGACTGGAAGAGAATCCGGGCGAAGAGACTGGTGAAGAGAGTGATTTTTAGGCGCCGTTACGAATGAGTGCTTTCTTGATCGTCGCCGTTAACAGTAATGGAGGCAGCGCCGCATCGTGACGGCTCAGATTCCGCGATCCATTGGCAACCATCAATAGAAGAGGATGCCCGGAGCGTTGGTGCAGATTGCAGATGGTTGTGAATCAGGAAAAGTGCTTGGGGAGGATGACTGAATGGACGAGAACTTGCGGCGGGTTATATTCGAAACTTTTTCAGAGGTCTTTGAGACCATGTTTTTCACTTTTTTGGAGCCGCTTGAAGAGGCGCCGGGAAAGGGAGAACTTGGCTGCGGCAGGTTCATCGAGGCCACAATCAGTTATTCCGGCGGTTCTAATGGCAATTTTCTTTTTTATTTTCCATGGGAGCTTGCTAAGAATATCACCGTGAATTTTCTCGGGGTTGATGAGGATGAGGTGCGGGACGGACAGCTCAAGGATACGGCGGCGGAAACGGCAAATATGGCCATCGGCAGTTTGTTGGGCAAGCTGGATCCGGGGGGCAAGGCCTCTCTGGCCATTCCTCAAGCCCGCTTACTTGCCGAATTTTCTCCGGAAACCCTGTTTGGCGAGACTGGTCTTTGCATGTTTGGCACGGAATTTGGGATTTTGTGGGTTGTAGGAACACATGCGTAGAATCGACGAGTCCGTAAAAAAGAGCGTTGTTCTTTTGAGACATCAGAAAGACAAGAAGAGATCATGAGAAAAATACGCGTACTAGTGGTGGATGATTCCGCGGTTGTTCGCAAGGTGTTCAGCGAGGAATTGTCATATGAAAAGGACATCGAGGTCGTGGCCACGGCGCCGGATCCCTATGTGGCAAGGGACAAGATCGTTGCCCTCAAACCCGATGTGATTACGCTTGATGTCGAAATGCCGCGGATGGATGGCATTACCTTTCTTAAGAAGCTGATGCGTTATTTCCCGCTCCCGGTCATCATTGTGAGTTCCTTGACCAAGGCGGGCGGAGCCCTGGCCATGGAGGCCATGGACAGCGGGGCGGTCGATGTTATCTGTAAGCCGGGCGAGGCTTACTCCGTCGGCGACATGAGCGCCCAGCTTGCCGAAAAAATTCGGGCCGCCTCCCATGTGAACATGGCGCAACGGGCCATGCATCTTGCCACGGTTCGTCCTGCCAATGCGCCCAAGCTTTCCCTGACAAAGACGACAAATAAGTTGATCGCCATCGGCGCCTCCACCGGGGGCACCGAAGCTTTGAAGGATGTTCTCACCCAGTTTCCGGCAAATACCCCAGGGATCATGATTGTTCAGCATATGCCCGCCAATTTTACCGCCAGTTTTGCCGAGAGGCTGAACAGTCTCTGTCAGATTCGGGTAAAAGAGGCGCAAGACGGTGATTCCGTGGTGCCGGGTACTGCCTTGCTTGCGCCGGGTAATTACCATATGGTTCTGCGGCGGAGCGGCGCTCGTTATTATGTTAATGTCAAAAACGGGCCGTTAGTCTGCTACCAGCGGCCTGCGGTGGATGTTTTGTTTAATTCGGTGGCCGCTTATGGTGGAGCCAACGCGGTTGGTGTTATCCTCACCGGGATGGGCAAGGATGGTGCTCAGGGCATGCTGAAGATGAAAGAGGCCGGTGCGCAAACAATCGCCCAAGACGAAAAAACCTGCGTTGTTTTCGGGATGCCCAAAGAGGCCATCGCTGCCGGTGGAGTGGACAAGGTCGTGCCGCTGCTCGATATCCCCGCTGAAGTTATGAAGATGCTTTAGCCTCACGGCTCATGTCTGCTTTGCTTCCTCGGGTCATGGACATCTGCTCCAGATGGAGTAAGTAGCTTTTCACCTCGCTCCCTCCGGCAAATTCTCCCAATCCCGAAGAACTTATCACTCGATGGCAGGGGACAATCAAGGCCAGGGGATTGGCGTTGCAGGCCTGCCCCACCGCCCGGGCCGCACCTTGTTTTCCTAGGTCCGCTGCTAATTTCCCGTAGGTTGTTGTTTCTCCATAAGGAATTTCGGCGATACGCTCCCATACGCGCCTTTGGAACCCGGTACCTTTTTGTACAAATGGTGATTCGATTTGCGGCGGAAATTTTTGTCGGCGACCTTCGAAGAATTCCAGAAGCAGATCAGCAAAACTATGGCCGAAGCAGTTGTCTATTCTGCAGTCGGAACCGAGGTTTTTCTTGAGCCACAGTTTGGCGATTTCATGTCTGGCTGGAGAAAAGGTGAGATGGACAGGGATATCGCCGAGGCAAATGACCTTGCAGCGTATTTCTTTGAATTTGAGCACAAAGGTCAAGTATTGAAGCGATGTTGATGTCATGGTGTGGTACTCACGGAGATATGCGGTCGCATTTTTTAATTGAAAAGCGATTTTGATCGATAAGAAAGGTGGGAAGAACCTTTGTGGGCTTCTTTTGGCTGTTTTCTTGTTTGTTGGGGTGCGCTCATTTGTATGGCGCGGCTGCCATCGCAGATGGTCCTGGTAATATTTGGTGAATGTAAAAAACAATAAATCAACGAGATGGGTTTGAAACCTCAAAAAAAACTTGATTTTTTAGTTGCGGATAAATTATAGCTGAATAAAGATCTATTAAATTGAAATTATAAGCTTTTTTTAGAAAAAAATTTTTAAGCGAAAAATGGGTTCACTATGGCTTCTTTTTTTTCCCGACGGCTTCTCTCTGTTGCGTTGTTTGTTTGTTTACTGGCTTCTCCGGCAGGAGCGCAACTTCATGCGAAAACTGTGAAAAATCAAGCGGAAAAAGCAAAGGTTGTCTCTTTGCGTTCAACTCATAAGGTTGCGCCTGATCAGCGAAAGGGAAAGATAGCGAAAAAGCAGAAAAGGCACGCAAAAGTAGCCGCACGTGTTTCCGTGCAAGAGTTGAAGCGAAAAGTGGCGGAATCGTACACTGTTCCAACCGAGGTTTCCTCGGAGTTGCAGGGTAAGTTGACCTGCCGCAGTGCGTATATTATGGACGCTAAAACCGGCAAGGTCTTGTACGACCGCAGTGCAGACCGCCCGGGTCAGCCCGCCAGCACCATTAAAATCATCACCGGACTCATTGCCGTTGAAAGTCTTAATAATAAGGAGATGGTCCCCACCAGCGCTTATGCGGCAAACATGCCGGCTTCAAAGGTCTATTTGAAAAAAGGGCAGTCTTATCAAGCCTCTGATTTGATTAATGCTGTCCTGCTTGCTTCGGCAAATGATGCCAGTGTGGCTTTGGCGGAAAAGGTTGCCGGTTCCGAACCAGCCTTTGCTCGATTGATGACCAAAAAGGCCGAGGCCCTTGGTGCGCAAAATACCATTTGTAAGAGCGCCAATGGCTTAACCAGGGAAGGCCAGCAGACAACGGCCCGTGATCTGGCCACGGTTTTTAACCGGGCCATGCATAATCCTGAGTTTGCCGAGCGCATGTCCACTGTCCAGGTGCACACCAGTGACGGCAAGTTGCTGCGGAGCCACAACAAGGCGTTGTGGACTCTGGACGGTGCGGTTGGGGGGAAAACGGGTTATACGGCGGCAGCAGGAAAAACCTATGTCGGCAAATTCCAGCGTAACGGTCAAGCTATTATCGTGGCATTGCTGGGCAGTGCCTCCATGTGGGATGATATCGCCACCTTGGTTGAACATGGTTTTGCCAAACAGGAAATGGCCTTACGCCAGCATGAGGATGTCACTGGTGGTGTGCAGGTTTCGCAGGTTAACCAGAAGAACGTGGTAAAAGGGCAGGACCAGTACGCCATGTTGACCTTGACCGGGCAAAAGAAAAAAGCTCATTTGTAGAATCGACAGCCAGAACAGAATCAAAGCCGACAGGAATCAGCCTGTCGGCTTTTTTTGTTAAAAACAGAAGTGTGGTTCATGATTACTAAGGAAGAGGTGAGGGCGAAGTTCCTTGATGCGCCGGAGGGGAAAGTTTCCGGAAAGTCCGCGGAAGTGGTGCGGCGTCTTGAGAGATATCGGGATGCTGAACGGATATTTGTAGGACCCACCGCGAGATTGCAGCAGATCAGAATAAACGTCCTGACGGACGGTAAGGAGCTATTGGTGCCGGCTCCTGGTTTGAAGGAGGGGTTCTATCTTCTGGTGCCGTATGAGATACCCTACAAGCACTTGAGTTATGCCGTGGGCTACAAGGGCTTGGTTCAATACGGTCGTCGGGTTGCGGTGGAAGAGCTTTGCCGGAAGCCTGTCGGTCTTTTGATTACCGATTGCCTGGCGGTCGGGCCGTCTGGATATTTTGTCGGCGAGGGCAAGGGTTTTTTCGACCTCGCGGTCGCCATCCTCGCAGAGCTGCATGGGCTTTCTCCTGAAGCGGAGGCTTACGGAGTGGGAGAGAATGAGCAGCTGCTTGATCAGGAAATTGATCCTGCCGCCTGGGATGTCCGGCTCAATGGCTTTATAACTCCTGATGGTATTTCCCTGAGCAATCCAGGTGGTCATGCTGATCGGAGGGTTTTGTGGGACGTGCTGCCGCCGAAAAGGATTCGAAAGATAACCCCCCTGTGGAAATTGAACATGCAAATCAAGGATGCACTGAGCGCGACAGAAAAGGACGCACAGTGAAGCGTGGGTGTGGTTGGGCTTCTCAGTCCTTGTTCAATTTGAAGATCGGCGTGAGCCCGCAGAGTTGGGCGTAGGCGTCGATTTCCTCACGAAGCTCCTGCACGTAGGGGCAATCCCAGACAGCCAGCAGTTTCCTCTGGGCGATATATGCCGATCTTCCATCGGCATCGTGTTCCGGTCTGCGTTCAAGTGCGTAAGGGAAAATCTGCGGTCGTCTACAGGTATCCGGCCTGTCTTGGTATATGGCGCATCCGCCGGTGGACTGCTCAAGGTTGGGACAGGCGCCGGCTTTCGGCAGGATAAGACTCCAGTTTTTGTCCCAGTGGTATAGGGCGGCTTGCCTTTGGAAAAATGGCGCACCTTCGACCATGAGCGGCGGCTCGGCATGGGGATCGCTTTGTCTGCTTTCCTTGGTGTCGATCCTTGGGATATTGAAAAGGTCGGTTTCGTTGTCTTGTAAGGGAATCTCAAAGAAAACCTGATTCATGTCTGTGCTCGGACCCAGGCAGCAGAGCGTGCAGTCGCAAGGTCCGCATAACAGGCTGTTGATCTTTTCCAGTTCACGGATAAGGATGCGCTGGCTTACCTCCAGCTCGAGGGATTCGAACTGGTCCAAGGGCTCCAGAGTTTCCTCTAAAACCAGTGTTTCTTCTTGACCTGAATGTTTAAGCTGCTCGAAAATCCTGAGGTCGTCAAGGTAGGGTAGCAGTTGTTCTTTGGGGTTCTGGTAGGTGCTGGTCGCTATCTCCACCGGCTCGGTGAGTTCCTCGAGAATCGGGGCGATTCGTTCAAAGGGGCCGGTAATATAAAGCATCTGGATAATGCGAGCCAGCGGGAGGATGGGATTAGCCAGCAGGGCTGCGCCTGAAGCGAACTGTGGGGATTTTTTGCCGATCATGGGTTAAAATATTAACGACTTTTTTCGGACGATGCAAGCGCCTGTTTTTGCCGGTGCTCTTTCTTGACCGGGCTGAAGAGAAGGGGTAGTATTGCTTGGACCTTAATGAGCGCGAGATAACTCCTTAGTTTGCGCTTCAATCATAGTTTTTGGCAGGTTTTTCTTGTGTCTGTCAAAGGATTTTTTCGGAGGTCGCAAGAACCTCTATTAAGCTAAACGGTTTTGGTGTCGGGTATGGATGATTTTCAAAAACAAGCTCTTACGGAACATCTGACTGAGTTGCGCAAGTGTCTGATCAATTCAGTGCTTGCCACGGTGGTGGGATTTGCCTTGGCCTATTCCTACAGCAAAGAGCTTGGCCAGTTGCTTTTCAAACCCCTGTGCGAGGCCATGCCTGAAGGCTCCAGTCTGATCTTTACCTCGTATCAGGAAGGGTTTTTTTTTATCTGAAGCTTTCCTTGGTTTCGGGTCTTCTCCTTGCCAGTCCGGTGATCTTTTACCAGCTTTGGCGTTTTGTCGCTCCTGGTCTCTATCAGCATGAAAAACGGGTGATTCTGCCTTTCACCCTGCTCTCTTCGCTTTTCTTCTTCGGCGGGGCGGCCTTCGGTTATTTCGTGGTTTTCCCTCCGGCCTTCAAATTCCTGCTCGGCTATTCCAACGATTTCCTGAGCCCCATGCCCACGGTAAAGGAATATTTTTCCCTCTGCCTGCGTTTGCTCATTGCCTTTGGGGTTATCTTCGAACTGCCTATTTTCATGGTGCTGTTGGCTAAAATGGGAGTGGTGAATGCGGCCTTCCTGAACAGGCACCGCAAGTATGCCGTCCTGCTTTCCTTTGTCATTGCCGCCATTCTTACCCCCACCCCGGACGTGATCAACCAGTGCCTCATGGCTTTTCCGCTAATAGTGCTCTATGAGGTGAGTATCGTCGCGGTCTGGCTGTTGGGGAGGAAGAGGCTGGCCGGGTTTGCTGAAACCGAGAATTCTGATGGGGCGGAAGGCTAAGCGCCCCGTGCTTTTCACACCTAAGGCTGCTTTGATGCTGATTTCCCCAGATGGATACCGCACTGGCATAGACCACGGTTGTTTTGCTGATTGTATCTCTTGCTTTTTGCGAAAGGGCGGTATCGTCTGTCATCACCCAGAGCAGCACATGGGTATCGAGCAGTAACCTCATTTTGCACCCTCAAATCCAGTCAGTGCGTCTTCGGGCAGGGGGCATCAAAATCTTTAGCGATTTTTACCTCACCCTGCATCAGTCCGAAGCGAATTTTCTGTCCCGTCTCGCGAAGCGGAACCAGGCGAGCTGCCGGTTTTTCTGCTTTTGCGATGATGATTCTCTTCCCATTGGAAGTCTGTTGTTTTGCGCTTGGTCTAGTCTGGTCCGACTCGGAGTTCATTCAGCAACAATAAAAGGCAGAGGAGTTTGTTCGCTCGATGGGCGGTGAAAGGGGAGGCGTTTGCGGTGTAATCCGTTCAGGTCAGAACCAGCACTGTCAAACCAATACGTTGATTATCTTGCCGCTTGTCTGTGAGGGCGTTGGGCGGGTGGCTTTCTGGTGCTCATTCTGGGCCGAGCGCACTTTCTCGGCGGCCTGTCGTTCTTCGGCCTGGGCGGCCTGCAGGTTTTTCTGGGCCTGTTGCTCTTCCGCCTGGGCATCCCGGGTTCTTTGGCTTGCATCCATTCGTTCTTTCTGTGCTTGCCGTAAATTCTGTGAAGCTCTCTGGCTCTCCGAGGTGTTGGTTCTGGAAAACCCGGGGGCAATGGCCGATGGTGGAATGGTCTGTATCGCAGAGATAATTTCCGGCGCCATAATGTCCTCCTCCCAGCACGGATGATGGAAGATCCGCAGAAAGGTTTATCCCCAGAGTTACATTTCTCTTTTTATTCTTTCATAAAGTTAACCACTTGTCCAGCAAGAAACAAGGTTGTTGTCTGAAAGTTTCATGTTCATTCTCTGGCATCGAGATGGGATAGTCTGTCATGATTTTGACGTTTTTCCGCTCCGGGGTCAGGATTTGTGTGGCGATAACCACGCGGTTTGTCGCAAGAAAGCCTGTGTTTCGTTGATTGGCCATGGGAAATATTTTCCTTGTTTTCTTGGCATCCTTTTTGCTTAAGGTAAAACATGAAGCTAGCGAAAGATTTTAGTTTAGCTTTTTTGTATCTCGGTCGATATGATCAACACAAGGGAAACAACGCCGGGTGGCCATTGAATTTGTTTCCCCTAAACAAATGAGGCATGCGATGAAATACAGAATCAAGGAGGTCGGTTTGGAGTTGGGGGTTCCTGTGTCCACCATCAGATATTGGCAGAAGGAATTTGCGGACTTTATAAATCCGGAAAAAACAGATGGTGGACAACGGCGCTACTCGCAGCAAGATCTTGAAACGTTTTTGCAGATCAAGGAGCAGGTGTATAAGCAGAAACGAAGCATTGAGTCCGTCAGGGAGACCCTTAAAGGTTCGGATTCGTCTTGTCCTGACATCGACTGGTCGGACAAGACGATTTTGATCACCGGAGGCACCGGTTCATTCGGCAAGCACTTCTGCCATTACCTGCTGGATCGACTCAATCCTAAGGCCATCCGCATTTACAGCCGCGACGAGCTTAAGCAGCACGAGATGCGCATAGAGTTCAAGGACGATGAACGGCTGCGTTTTCTCATCGGCGATGTCCGTGACGGGGAGCGGTTGCTGCGGGCCATGCGCGGGGTGGACATGGTGGTCCATGCCGCCGCCCTCAAACAGGTGCCGGCCTGCGAGTACAATCCCTTCGAGGCGGTGAAGACCAATGTCCACGGGGCCCAGAATGTCATTAATGCGGCCATTGATGCCGGAGTCAAAAAGGTGATCGCTCTTTCTACGGATAAGGCGGTCAATCCGGTCAATCTGTACGGCGCCACGAAACTCTGTTCCGACAAGCTCTTTGTCCAAGGCAACGCCTATGCTGGTGCCGAGGGAACCTGTTTTGCCTGTGTGCGGTACGGCAATGTTATTGGCAGCCGGGGGAGTGTTATCCCACTTTTTCTACAGCAAAAGGAAAGTGGTACGATCACCATTACCGATGAACGGATGACCCGTTTCTGGATCACCCTTGATCATGCTGTGGAGCTGGTTCTTCAGGGATTCCGGTACATGGAGGGGGGTGAAATCTTTGTGCCGAATATTCCCAGTATGCGGATTATGGATTTGGCTGAGGCCATTGCTCCGGAATGCGCGGTCAAGCATATCGGGATCAGGGATGGTGAAAAGTTGCACGAAGCGCTCACCGGTGAGGATGAAGGCCGCAATACCTATAAATATAAAGGGATGTATGTGGTCATGCCGAGTCATTCATGGTGGAAACGGAAGAATTACGTTGAGGCGGTAAAAATGCCAGAAGGCTTTGTCTACACCAGCGATGCCAACGAAGAGTGGCTTACTGTGGATGAGCTGCGCCAAATCGTATTCGGTGAGGCGGAGCAAAAAGACAATCGGGCAACGGATGTAGATCATGGGGTTCCGGCGCGGGCGGTGGCGTGAGAACCGGATTTTGGGGATTTCGATGAAACAACGGCTGGATACTGCGATTATGCCTCCCACATCTGAGACCTCGACAGCTTTTCTGCCTTACGGCAGGCAGCAGATCGATGAGGACGATATCGCGGCGGTGATGGAGGCGCTCCGTTCCGACTGGCTGACCACTGGCCCCAAGGTGGGCGGGTTCGAGGCGGCGGTTTGCGAATTTAGCGGTGCGCAGTATGGGGTGGCGGTGTCAAGCGGTACCGCGGCTTTGCATGCTGCGATGCACGCCTTGGGCATCGGTCCTGGGGATGAGGTGATCGTGCCGGCCATGACCTTTGCGGCCACGGCCAATTGTGTGGTCTATCAGGGAGGGACTCCGGTCTTCGCCGACGTGGATCCGGATACCCTGCTTATCGACCCAGCCGACGTGGCACTCAAAATCACCCCCAGAACCCGGGCGATCATCGCGGTGGATTATGCCGGTCAACCCTGTGACTATGATGCACTCCGCGATCTTGCTCGGGTCCATGGCCTCGCCCTGGTGGCGGATGGTTGCCACAGTCTGGGCGGGTCGTACAGAGGCAGGCGGGTGGGGACCCTGGCCGACCTCACGGTGTTCAGCTTTCATCCGGTCAAGCACATCACCACCGGCGAAGGGGGCATGGTGGTCACCGATAATCGTGAATTGGCCGCCCGGATGCGGCGCTTCCGCAACCACGGCATCGATACCGATCATCGCCAGCGCGAGACGGTCGGTACCTGGGCCTACCAGATGGTGGAACTGGGCTACAACTACCGGCTCACCGACCTGCAGGCCGCCCTGGGAACGAGTCAGCTGGCCAAGCTACCGGGTTGGCTGGAAAAACGGCGCAAGTTGGCCGCCGCCTACGACACGGATTTGGCTAATGTTACGGCGGTGAGACCTTTGGCAGTGCGGTCGGGGGATGAACACGCTTATCATCTCTACGTTGTGCGTCTTGCCGACAGCGGAGTGCGGGGCCGGATCTTCGCCGGGTTGCGGCAACAGGGAATCGGAGCCAATGTCCATTACCTGCCGGTGCATCTGCACCCTTACTATCAGGACGCCTTCCACACTGCTCCGGGCCTCTGTCCAACTGCCGAGGCTGCATACGATTGTATTTTGACTCTGCCTTTGCATCAGGGCATGGAAGAGACGGATGTGGTCAGGGTGGTGCATGTCCTGCGACAGGAGCTGGGTGCATGATCGGCAGGTTGGTGATTCGGGCCGATGCGGACGGCGCCATGGGCACCGGCCATGTCATGCGTTGCCTGGCGTTGGCCGAGGAGTGGCGTGATCGTGGTGGTGAGGTACTTTTTGCAGGCAGGATCGAGCCGGAACCGTTGCGTCGGAGGATAGAATCGGAAGGAGCTGTTCTGCTCGATTTGGCAGGTGGTTATCCTGACCCGGCAGACCTTGCGGCCATGCGCCGATTGGCTGGGGAACAATTGTCTCCGCATGTCTCCTCGGGCTGGATGGTGCTGGATGGCTACCATTTTGACGGTGTTTACCAGCAGGGGCTGCGGGAGGCCGGTTGGCAACTGCTGGTGATTGATGACTTGGGGCAATTGGCCGACTACCACTGCGATGCGCTGCTCAATCAGAATCTCTACGCCCCTAATATTCCCTACAATTGCCCTCCCGAGGCGACCAGGTTGCTGGGGCCGCGTTACGCCCTGCTGCGCCGGGAGTTTCGGCGCTCCGGCGAAGAGCGTTTATTTCCGGTGGTGGCTAAGCGGGTGTTGGTCACCATGGGCGGCGCGGACCAGCACAATGTGAGTGCCCGGGTGCTCTCTGCCCTGGCTACCAGTGATATTGACGGGTTGGAGGTTAAGGTGGTGGTGGGGGCGGCCAATCCGCATGCAGGGATACTTGCCGGGTTGACGGCCAGCCTGCCATTTCGGTGTGAGTTGGCGCGGGACGTGATTGATATGGCCGCCTTGATGCGCTGGGCGGATGTTGTTGTGACTGCGGCAGGCACCACTACTTACGAGTTGGCCTCTGTGGGGGTGCCGTTTGTGACTCTGGTCACGGCGGACAATCAGAAGGAGAATGCCAGTCAGCTTGCTCGCCAGAGGGTGGCCATGACGCTGGGTTGGCATGACGCCCTTGGTCCGGATGCGCTGGCCAGCCGGTTGCGGGAATTTTTGCACGATGGCGGGCAACGTCAGGCCCAGGCCGTCACGGGGTGCAGGCTGGTGGATGGACGTGGTGCCGGGCGGGTGGTCACTGCTCTGCTGGCGAAGGGGATGACATTGCATCCCGCCGGCTGGCAGGACAAAGATGTGCTGCTCCAGTGGGCCAATGATCCGAAGACCCGGAAGAACTCCTTCCGTCCCGAGGCCATCAGTCCGGAGGGCCATGAACAGTGGCTGGCCGCGAAACTCACTGCTCCGGATTGTCGCCTCTGGTTGGCTGCGCTTTCGAACACCGCCAAACTGGGCCTGGTGCGATTTGATCTGGGCGAGGGTATGGCGGAGATCTCGGTGAATCTGGCTCCTGGCCTCCGCGGACAGGGGTTGGGAAGCGTCCTGATAAGAACGGCCTGTGCCCGACTGTTTCGGGAGGAGCAAGGAGTGGGGCGGATCATCGCTTTGGTCAAAAAGGAGAACTATGCCTCGCTGAGGTCTTTTACCAAGGCCGGTTTCGTCGCAGAGGCTGAAACGGAACGGTGCGGTATCCCGGCGGTGTCATTACGGCTGGAAAGGAATCAACATGACTGAGATCACTATCAATGGTCGGGCCATCGGCACCGGTCATCCGATCTATATCATCGCCGAGATGAGTGCCAACCACGGTCAGGATTTCGACCAGGCGGCGCGGATTATTGAGGCGGCCAAGGAGGCCGGCGCCGATGCGGTGAAGCTCCAGACCTATACCCCGGATACCCTGACCATTGACTGTGACAACGAATACTTTCGGATCAAGGGGACCATCTGGGAGGGGCGCACCCTGTACGACCTTTACGGAGAGGCGTATACCCCCTGGGAATGGCAGCCGAAGCTCAAGGAGATTGCCGACCGAGTGGGGATCACCCTTTTTTCCACCCCCTTTGATGCCACGGCGGTGGATTTTCTGGAGTCCATGGAGGTATCGGCCCACAAGGTTGCTTCTTTTGAATTGGTGGATCATGCATTGCTGGAACGGATCGGGGGTACCGGTAAGCCGGTGATCATGTCCACCGGCATGGCCACTCTTGCCGAGATAGATGAGGCGGTGGCTACCCTGCGGCGGGCCGGGGCAGGCGGCATCGCCCTGCTCAAGTGCACCAGCGCCTATCCGGCGCAGGCGGCGGACATGAATCTGCGTACCATCCCACATCTGGCCGAGGCCTTTGGAGTAGTGGCCGGACTGTCCGACCACACCATTGGGCTTGTTGCCCCGGTGGCTGCGGTGGCGTTGGGAGCGGCGATTATAGAGAAGCATATTACCTTGGACCGGACGGCGGGTGGCCCGGACAGCACCTTCTCTCTTGCACCGAAAGAGTTTGCGGCCATGGTGGCGGCGGTGCGCGAGACCGAGCAGGCTCTGGGACGAGTTTGCTATGAGCCGTCCGCTTCTGAAGAGAAGAGCAGGGCCTTCCGGAGGTCGTTGTTCGTGGTGGAAGACGTTCGGGCCGGTGAGGTTCTCACCCCGGAGAAGATCCGCTCCATCCGACCAGGACATGGGCTGGCGCCAAAGTATCTTGGCCAGGTGTTGGGCCGGCGGGCCTGTCGGGACATCCCCAAGGGAACGCCGCTCGGTTGGGAGATGATCGGAGGCTTGCCATGAATATTGCGATTATCCCGGCCCGAGGTGGTAGCAAGCGGATTCCGGGCAAGAACATCAGGCCATTTGCCGGTCAGCCGATGCTTGCCTGGTCCATCCAGGCGGCTGAGGCTTCAGGGCTTTTTGCCAGGATCATCGTTTCCACCGATTCGGAGGAGATCGCCGCAGTTGCCAGGCAATATGGGGCAGAGGTCCCATTTGTCCGGCCAGCCGAGCTTGCCGATGATTTTACTCCCACCGCCGAGGTGGTGCTTCACGCTCTGGAGTGGTTGGCCGGAGAGGGAACGAAGCCGGAGCGAGTCTGCTGTCTATACGCAACAGCGCCCTTTGTCCGAGCCGGTTTTTTGCGGCAGGGGTATGAGCTGATGCAGCAGACCGATGCGGCTTCGGTATTTCCGGTGGCCAGTTACCCTGCTTCGCCGTTCCGCGCCCTGACCATCGGCCAGGATGGCAGGCTGGCCATGCTGTGGCCGGAGCACGAGTTGACCCGTTCCAACGATCTGCCCGAGGCATACCATGATGCCGGGCAGTTTTATTGGCTCGATGTTGCCCGCTTCCGGCGGGATAAGAAGATCTACGCATGTGATGCGAGACCCGTGGTGCTGCCGCGTCGGCTGGTGCAGGACATCGATACCTTGGAAGACTGGCGCACTGCCGAGGCCATGCATCAGGCCCTTCGTATGACTGGTGAGATTGCTTGAAAACAAATAAGGCAGAGGAGAATACCATGACCGCTTTTCAAACGGAACAGGAGGCCTTTTGGGCCGGGGAGTTCGGTGACCAGTATATCGGCCGTAATCCGACCCCCAAGGAGCTGGGAGCACGGCTGGCGTTGTTTGCCCGTATCATGGCGCGCACCAGCGGGGTGGAGTCTGCCATTGAGTTTGGCGCCAATATCGGCAACAACCTTCGGGTGCTGCACCAGATGTTTCCCTCCATGGATCTGGCCGCCATCGAGATCAACGAACAGGCGGCAGCGGTGCTTGAGCAGTGGGGCAAGACTCAGGTGCTTCACCAGTCGATCTTGGACTTTACTCCGGAGCGGCAGTACGACCTTGCCTTTATCTCCGGGGTGCTCATTCATGTCAATCCCGAGATGCTGCCCCAGGTGTACGACCGGCTCCATGCGGCGAGTCGGCGCTACGTTTGTCTGATCGAATACTACAACCCCACACCGGTGGAGGTAAGCTACCGGGGTCACAGCGGCCGGCTGTTCAAACGTGATTTTGCCGGAGAGATGTTGACGCGTTTTTCCGACCTGAGACTTCTTGACTACGGTTTTGTCTATCATGGGGATTTGAACTTTCCCTTGGATGACCTCACCTGGTTTCTGATGGAGAAACGATAGCCGTTTTTGTGGGATTCTGAATGGAGACTATTATGGAAAAACATATTCACTATTGTACGCGTTGCGTAATGCCTGAGACCAAGCCCGATCTTCATCTTGATCAGGACGGCGTGTGCAGCGCCTGCAGGAATTTTGAGAATCGTCAGGTAATTGACTGGGATGCCCGTGAAAGAGAGCTTATGTCCATCCTGGATCGTTATCGCTCAAAGGACGGGAGCAATTATGACTGCATCATTCCGGTGAGTGGAGGAAAGGATAGTCATGCCCAGGTAATCAAGATACTTGAGCTTGGCATGAATCCTCTTTGTGTAACTGCTTCAACCGATATGCTTTCCGAGATCGGTCGCCAAAATATCGAAAATATAAAGAATCTTGGCGTTGATTATGTGGAGATGTCGGTTAACCCTGCGATCAGGAGAAAGATCAATCGACTCGCCTTGACACAGATTGGAGATATTTCCTGGCCGGAGCATGTGGCCATTTTTACAATTCCCATTCATTTTGCGGTGAAATTTAATGTTCCTCTGATCATTTGGGGAGAAAATTCGCAAAACGAGTATGGCGGGCCTGCGGCTGCGGTGAGTGATCAGGTGTTGACCAGGCGCTGGCTGGAGGAATTCGGCGGCCTGTTGGGGCTGCGGGTAAGCGATTTGCTGCTGGAGGATGGGATCGAACCAAAACACCTCATCCAATACACCTATCCCTCGGATGTGGATTTGCAACGGGTTGGCGTGACCGGCATTTTTCTTGGGTATTTTATTCCATGGGATGGCTATGCCAACGCCCTGTTGGCCCAAGCGCATGGATTTACGACCTATCATAAGACCGTTGAAGGATCAGTCGTGAACTATGAAAATCTGGACAATCATCAGACCGGAATCCACGACTATTTTAAATTTCTCAAATTTGCCTTTGGACGGGCTACGGATATTTCCTGCCTGCACATTCGCCGTGATCGATTGACCCGAGTCCAGGGAATCAAGCTTGTGAAAAAGCATGATGGTAAGTTCCCATGGGAATATTTGGGGAAATCTCTGGAAGAAATACTGGCGCCTCTGGATATGACTGTCGAGGAGTTTATTCGGATTTGTGACCGATTCACCAATAAGAAGCTTTTTGTCCGTGATGCCAATGGTCGTTTGGTCAAGGACAAGCATGGCAATCTCACCCGCATCAATGATGATAATTCATGAAAAAGGTCGCTATTCTTGAATACGGTATGGGGAATGTTGATTCGGTATTTCGCGCGGTGGAAGAATGCGGGGCTAATCCGGTGATTACCTGTGCCGAAGCGGAGATTAAAAATGCTGATTGCATTATTTTGCCAGGGGTCGGAGCTTTTGGGGATGCTATCCAGAATATCCGTCAGCGGCGGTTGGACGAGATGGTTGCGGAACGCGTACTGGATCGAGGGATCCCGTTTTTAGGGATTTGTCTTGGTATGCAGCTTCTGGCGGATAAGAGTTACGAGTTTGGGGAGCATCGTGGCCTGGGATGGATCAGGGGGGAGGTTGTTCGGTTGCAGCAGGACAGCCCGTCCGTGCGAATTCCTCATGTGGGCTGGAATGAGGTGTGCCCCGAGGTTGATTCGCCTCTCCTGCAAGGGATTCGACCCGGAAAGGATTTGTATTTTGTTCACAGCTACCATTTTGTCTGTGAACGGGCGGAGAATCGCTTGGCCACTACCCCCTATTGCGGCGGGTTTACTTCGATTGTTGGAGAAAAGAATATTTTCGGGGTCCAGTTTCACCCGGAAAAAAGTCAACGCGCCGGTTTTCAATTGTTGCGTAATTTTCTGGCCTTGTAGGAGACAATATGCTCAAGGTACGGATCATGCCGACCCTGCTCTACAGGGATTTTGAACTGGTCAAGGGGGTTGGATTCGACAGCTGGCGGGGAGTTGGTAGCGCCATGCAGGCAATTCGCGTGTATAACATGCGCGAGGTCGACGAGTTGATTTTTCTCGACATTACTGCCACGCGCGAGGAGCGGGATCCGGATTTTGAGCTGATTGACGATCTGGCGGATGAATGCTTTATGCCACTTACTGTGGGTGGCGGGGTCAGGTCACTTGATGATGTCCGGCGGTTGCTCGATGTAGGTGCGGATAAGGTCGCCATTAATAGCGAGGCGGTGCGCAACCCGGAGCTAATCAGGGAGGTGGCGCAGCGATTTGGCTCTCAATGTGTTGTTGTTTCCATTGATGTCAGGAAGCAGGCCTCTGGGCGGTATGAAATTTTTACCCATTCAGGGCACAGGGCTACCGGTGTTGATCCGGTTGTCTTCGTCAAGGAGGCAGCCCGGTTGGGTGCAGGCGAGATTTTGCTTACCAGTATTGAAAGGGATGGCGCCATGGAGGGTTATGATCTGGTGCTGATTCAGCAGGTGAGTGAAGCAGTGGATATTCCGGTGATTGCCTCGGGAGGGGCAGGGATCTATGAGGATCTGTACAAGGCTTTGACTATTGGGAACGCAGCAGCAGTCGCAGCCGCCAGTATATTTCATTTTACCGAGCAAACCCCGTTGGCAGCCAAGGATTACCTGTATAGCAAGGGAATTCCGGTGAGGTTTTGATTGAGAATAATTTCTGCAAAGGAGCTTGAGAATGAACATCGTATTTATTGTCCCTTGTGTACGCCCTAATTTGGACAAGGCCTATTTCCCGACCGGCATTGCCTATGTGGCGACCGCTGTACAGAGAGCCGGATATGATTTCGACGTTATCGATATCGAAGCTCACCGGCATTCCGATGCGGAGATAGAGGCCTTGCTTCGCAAAAAACACTACGATGTCATCGCCACCGGAACTTTGGTTTCCGGCTATAAATATGTCAAACAAATTGCTGCTATTGCTAGAAAGACAAACCCGGAGGCCTGCATTGTCGCAGGGAATTCTGTCGCCTCGGCGATTTCCGAATTTCTGCTTACGCATACGGAAGTGGATGTTGCGGTAAAGGGAGAAGGGGAGGCCACCATGGTGCATATCCTTCAGGCTTTGGAGCGCGGAGATTCTCTTGCGGGAGTGAAGGGGTTGGTCTTTCAGGATGGCGATAGGTTTATCGATACCGGCTATGATGCAATCATCGAAGATGTGGATACTATCCCGTTTCCGAACTGGGACCTTTTTGATATGGATCGGTATTTGAGTAAAGCGATGCAGGATGTCCCTGAACCATATCCCATCGCCAAGGATGAGATCAGGCCTTTTGTGGTCAACACGGCCAGAGGATGTCCGTTTCGCTGTACTTTCTGTTACCACGTTTTTCAATATACGCATTACCGTTATCGTTCCGCCGCATCAATTTTTTCTGAAGTCAGAGAGTTGCGGAAAAGATACGGGATTAACTACGTCAACTTTTTTGACGAGCTGACCTTCTTTAATAAAAAGCAGGTGGAGGATTTTGTTGAGGTAGCCAAGGAGAGCGGCATGGAGTTTTACTGGAACGCAGACATCCGTTCCAACCTCTTTACCGAGGATGATATGGACCTCCTTCACGATTTAAAAAAAATTGGTTGTGTCAGTTTTGGTTACTCCTTGGAATCCGGGAGTCCCGAGATCCTCAAAACCATGAACAAGAAGCTTAAGGTCGAGGACTTTGCACGGCAGAAACGGGCGTTGGACAAGGCTGGGATAGCCTCATTCACCAGCATTGTTCTTGGATATCCTGAGGAAACTCTGGAAACACTCAAGCAGACCTTTGACGTGTGCTACGAGCTTGATATCTATCCCAGTACCGGCTATCTCCTGCCCCAGCCGGGGACCCCCATGTTTGAAGTAGCCAAGGAAAAGGGGTTTGCCGATGATTTCGAGCAATATCTGTTGAAGATGGGAGACCGGCAAGATCTCCGCTTCAATATGACGAATATCCCGGATGATGTATTGCAGGAGGCGGTGCGCGGTCATCTGAAGCGGATCAATGACAAAATGAACCTTGGTTTTTCCGATGAGCAACTGGTGAAGACCTTTACCTTTGTTACCTCCAATGAGAGCAAGGGGGAGGGGTGAGGTCTGCTGGAAATAATGGATACAAAAACTTTGATCATCAAGCAGACTGTTGAATAATTCGGTTTCGACAGCCTGAGGGCGACCAAAGGACGGGGCGTGGTTGAAAAAGTTTTAACCTCTCGCTATTGCCAAACTATCTCAGCTTGATGCTGTATCACCTGGAGGCCCTATGAGAAGTGCTGCTATCCCAACGCTTTCTGCCTGGAGGAGCTATGAGTATATTGGCTCCTATCCGGATCATATTTTTCATGCCGCTAATTTTGAACCCCAAGGGGGGCCGGATGGCCGGCCCTGGATATGGGCCGATGACTCCTGCTGGAGTATCGATACCCCGGAATCTCCTCATTCCATCCTGGCTCTTCTGGTTTATCCCTGTTGGGATAAAAAAGCGCACTTAGATCTTCGGGGCGCAGAAGTGGAGTTTTTTTTGCGGGGCGATGGCCTGCATCTCAAAGGGGGGCGTTGTTTTTTTTGGGTGACCTCGGAGCCGCCAGTTACCCGCTGGCATTATATCGGTGCCCCCATTGCAATTCCGGAAGGGAGCTGGGGTGAAAAGTTCCGCCTTATCTTAAAGGTCGAACCGGAGCAGTGGCATCGGAGTTACCCTGCTGCAGAAAATCCTGCTAATGATTTGGATAAGACTTTAAATGCGGTTGCTAGTTTCGGTTTTTCGTTTGTCGATTTCAGCGAAAAAGTTACAGGCAGTCTCTCCCTCAGCGGCTTCCAGATCTCGCAACCCTCCCAGGCAGCATTGTCTGTTGCTGTAGATTTCACCAAGCCGAAAGACTACATTGAGGATAATTTGGCTCTGTTGAAAGAGCATCATCCTCAAGTATGGCAAACGGTGATGGACTATGCCGACGAACCCTTGGGTGAGTTCCAACCGGCTGAAGACGGCAATCAGAATCTAATAGTCAGGAAGGAAGATGGGGAGGAAATTTTCCTCCACGACACCAGATCGCCTCTTGCCGAGTTGGCCGACTATTACAACCTGGTCCCGGAGAACGCCGCCGGGGTGGTGATGTTTATCGGCATGGGCTTGGGCTACAGCCCATTGGCCATGCTGCACAGCCGCAAGCATATTCACCATCTCGCGGTGTTGGAGCCGGAAACCGGTATTTTTATCCAAGCGCTCCATGCCCTCGACTTAACATTCCTCATCACCAATCGCCGGGTAAGCATCGCTATTGGCCCGGATATTGATGCCCTTGCGTTTCTGGCCCCAATGTCCCGTGCTCTGCAACTGGAAAGCTTTTATATTCTCCGGCATACTCCTTGTTTTCGGATTGCTCCGGAGACTTACATGGCTATTTACGATGAGATATTTAAGTATGGGAATGCCTATAATACCGGTGGCAATACCACTACTGTTCATGGCGCAAAATTTATCAACAATCGGCTCCGCCACCTGAGCGCTATTCATCACCAGCAGCTACTCGAACATCTCAAGGATACCTTTGCCGGAGTCCCGGCCATCATCGTGGCCGGCGGCCCTTCGCTGAACAAAAATATCCACCTGCTGTCCCAGGCCAAAGGCAAGGCGGTAATCATTGCCGCGGATACTGTGTTGCCCGCCCTGCTTGCCCACGGAGTAACTCCGGACTTCACTTCCTGTATCGATATGGATGATATCACCTTTGAAAAAATTGTTGCGGTCGCCCCAGAAGCGACCAATACTTCCTTGGTATGCAGCGCATGGGTGACCTCATCAGTGACAAAAAATTTCCCGGCGCGTCAGGTGTACTGGACCTTCATGGCCGGCCATATGGAAATGTGGCTCAATCATCTCCTGGGCGGCAAGATCCTTACCACCGGTGCCGGCACCGTTGCCCACATGAACTTCCTCGCCGCCAGTCTTTTGGGGTGTTCACCCATTGTTTTTGTCGGACAGGATCTGGCTTTCAGTGAGCAAGGGAGCCATGCTCTGCACGCCTCGCTGACGACCAATGATAGTCAGAAGGGACTTTTTGCCAGACAGGAAATCCTCTTCGCCGATGGTTATGGCGGTGGCAAGGTGCCGACTTCGCGGAGCTTTCTCGGGTTCAAGCACCACTTGGAGCAGGCCATGACTGCGGAAAAGGACCGGCAATTTATCAATGCCACCGAGGGCGGCGTCCGGCTGGAGGGCGCGGAAGAATTGCCATTGCAGGAGGTGCTGAGCCGTTATTGCGACAGGGAGATTGATGTCGCTGTGCTCATTCAGAAAGCGGAAGGCAGTGGCCGGATGCCCGGTCGGCGACAGATGATCGACGCACTTGCGCGCATGAACAAAGATATTGCCATTGTCGAAAAGGACATGTCCAGCTTGGATGATATGGTCGCAAAGCTCACCACGCAAATCACCAAGTTGCTGGCGCAGGGCTCCATCTGCCGAAAATTCGAAACCCTTCCCGTGTCTTTGCAGCGGCAATTTCTTGCGTTGGATGCATTAAATGAGCGGTTGGATAAGGCCAAGGTCTGGACCTTGCTGGAAGAGGCTACCAGAGAAGGCTTGTGCTTGAGTGAGCGTTTGAACCATGAGGTCAAAGATCTGGCTGACCAGCCGGATCGATACCTTGAATGCCTGAACAGGTCACTCAATCGCTTTGTCGTGATCAGCCGCTTCCGTTGGCAGGTTCTGGCACCCTTCGCCCAGAAGGTGAAAAATTTGCATCGCCATCTCCAGCGGGAGGATTTTTTACTCAAGAAACTCGCCAAATCAAAGGGAGATGACAGGGAGACCGTGCTGGAACTGCTTCGGCTGTATTTTGAAAACGGCGATCACGTCCTGTTGGAAAAGGCCATCGCGGCCAATTGCCCTGAGCCGGATCAATCGGCGGAATTGTCTTTTTATCTGGGTGCCATCGCGGCCCATCGCTACCAGTTGATAAAAATGGAAGACTATTTTGCCAGGGCCGAGAAGCTTGATCCTGCCTGGGCTGAGCAGATCAAGGCCTGTCGCTTTGGGCTTGCCGGGCGTTATCTTTGGTTTTATCGGGAATGGCGGCAAAATGACCGACTGGTCGCCCTACGAATGTTACTGAAGGCGCTTGCCTATACACAGGAGTATCCGGATCTGGTTCAAGCAGTCAATGTCGAGCTGGATCGGGTCTTGTCCCGGCAGGAGTCGGCGGATGATTTGGCCGATTTGTTGGGATTTTTTGGCGGGGCATTGATCGCGAATACCGAGCTGGCCGCCATTGTTGCGCCGGCCAAAAAGGCGGCTGTTTTTTTGGCCCAAGGGCAGTTGCGTTTCGGGCAGGCCGATTATTCCGAGGCCCTGGCATATTTCGAGCGGGCTGTCGAGCTCTGCCCGGACGAAGCAACAACCTGGGTCGCGATTTTCGAGGCTGCCTTTAATTGTCAAGATTTTGACCGGGCGGTGGCGGCCCTGGGACGTGCGGTGGCCCTAGACCACTCCCTTGCCGGGCACTGGGAAGAGTTTGGCGATCTGCTCCTTGGCGGCCAACAACCTGCCGATGCCCTGGCCGCCTACAGGCAATATTTCATCGTCCGGCCGGAACAACTTCATGTGTTAAAGAAAATAGGAGATTGTTACTTGGCCATGGATCAGCTGGAAGCCGCCCATGAAGCTTATCGTCAACTGAGGGAACGTCTTGGTTAACTAGGGAATCTTTCTCGGATCTTCTTCTGCCCACGGGTCCTCTTCGGAACTTAGTTCCGGAGAGGACCTTTTTTTGTCGGGAGGAGACCTGTAAGTAATACCAAAACAAAATCAAAAAACATTCAAGTACTGTTAAGTCTGGCCGATAGGTAGATTGAAATAGGATAACTCTGCTCTGTGGGGCAAATGTGTCTAACTCTTGAAGGGGGCTGGCTCCCCAAAGGAGGTGACCGCTGGGTTGTAAAAGAAATATCTAAGGTTACACTTCGGGATGGATAGCAAAAGGGTTAATGCAGTTCGAAACGAGTAATTTCAGCAGGGAAAAGGATTTCCCTAAACACCAAAACATGGATGGAGGAAAATACCATGGCATTAAGAATTAACACCAACATTGCGGCAATGACGGCTCATAAGAACATGATCAAGAATGATAGTGGTCTGTCAGCCTCTCTCGAAAAACTCTCATCCGGTCTGCGGATCAACAAGGCTGCCGATGACGCAGCCGGTATGTCGATTGCAGATGCTCTACGTTCCCAGTCCCTCGGCCTCGGTCAAGGTATACGGAATGCAGGCGATGGTATTTCGATGGTTCAGACTGCTGACGGCGCCTTGGAGGAATCGATCAATATCGTCAACACCATTAAGACGAAGTCGATCCAGGCTGCCCAAGATGGTCAGACCACTGATACGCGGAAGGCGATCCAGTCCGACATCAACAAGCTGCTCGAAGAACTGGATTCGATTGCCAAAACCACCGCCTTCAACGGTCAGAAACTGCTTTCGGGCGCTTTTACCAATAAGGCATTTCAGATTGGCGCCTATGCAGGGGAAACGGTCAATATCTCCATCGATTCGGCGGAGTCCGCCAAGATTGGACATCTTACTTCTTCCTTCATGAACGTGTCCAGTGAAGGGACCGTCGAGATCAGTCTTTATAGTGGTCTTCAGAATAAGGATTTTGTGATATCGGCGACCGACATTGCCTATGATAACACCCGTGAAAACAGCCTCGGAGGGCTGGCCGATAAGATCAATCAGTTGAGTAGCGATCTCGGGATTACCGCGAAGGCGATTGTTTCGTCTACTTCTGCCGGGGCGATCAGCGCAGGCACCACCAGTGCCGATTTTGCGATCAATGGTGTGTCAATCGGGTCGTTCAATGTTAAGCAGAATGACAGCAATGCAGCGCTGGTCAGTACGATCAACAAGAAAACCACCCAGCACGGGGTGGTGGCAAGCACTGACACCAGGGGCTATCTTACCCTTACATCCACCGATGGCAGGGCAATCAAGGTGACCGGTGATGCTGCTACTCAGAATGTTCTTGGTGGGGGCGACCTTTCCACCCTGGGCAAGATTATGCTCAATCAGGAGGGTTCCTCGGACGTGTTGGTTCGCGACATCGGCGGCGGTGCGGCCATCTCGCTTACCAGTAATCTGGAGGTGAAAGGTGACACTGCGCCGACAACGGCTGTATCTATTCTTAAGACGGGATCGACGCTGGCCCAGGATTCTACCCTGGCCGCCGGCTGGACTACCAATGATGCGTTGACCGGAGCCAATTTCACCAATGCCTCGATCATCACCACCCAGGATTCAACCCTGACCGCCGGCTCCAAGATTGTAACCAACAGTAAACTGGCGGCCGGCTCCGATCTCACCGGCGATGTGACCATCGGCACCACCGCCATAACCACCAGCGCCAGTACTGTCGCCACCGGCAGTATCCTGAAGGCAGATACTGTTCTGGCGGCCAATACCGTACTTGGTGCCTCGACTACCGTCAAGACTACCACCGTTAGCACCGTGGGCAGCAGTCTGATCAAGGATACCTCTACTCTGGCCACGCTTTCAACCATCGCCGCCAATACGGTGCTGGGCGGCACGGTCACCTTGAATGCCACTACTGCCAACACTACCGCCGAGAGCCTGGTTACGGTCGGTTCTTCGGTGAACGCCTCGTCTGTCCTCGCTGCGGGCACAGTTTTAGGGGCGACATTTGTACAAAATGGGACGACCACCGCCACCGTCGGCGACAGTCTCCTCAAGGCCGGTTCAACCCTTACTGCCGGTTCGTCCATTGCCGCTGGGACCGTTCTCGGGGGGGCGGTGGCTTCTACCGACGCCACCACAGTGAGCACCACCACGGACAGCACTCTTAAGGCTGGATCTGTGATCAATTCCGGCAGTATCATTGCCAAAAATACGGTAATGGGTGGAACGGTTACCGTCAGTGGTCTTACCGCTTCAACCGTCCAGGAGAGCTTGCTGAAGGCGGGCAGTGTTTTGGACTCAGGTGCGACTATCGGCGCCGGTACCGTGCTTGGAGGGCAAGCCGTAAGCATTTCGGGGATTGTTACTACAACGGCAGACAGCGTCCTTACTCAGGGTAGTATCCTGGCCAGTGGTACGGTGCTGAAGGCAGGGACCAATCTCGGCACCAATGCGTTCGACGGTCAGAGCGGAATTTTGACCGCAGATCTGATAGTCTCCGGTGGTGTTACCTTGACCAATGGCTCGATCACAGCGGTCGCTGGATCTAGTTTCGGGACTGCAGCTGATTCAGGCACCAATACTTTCGCCATCGGCTCTTCCGTTGGCGGAAATTTCACAACTCGCTCAGGTGCAACTGGTGCAATAACTCTGTCAAATGACATGACTCTCAAGGGAAGTTCGCGTATTTCCAGCGGTAGTACTTTAACTGCCGGCTCCTATGTGGACGCGGCTATCTCAGGCAATATTCTGGCCATAACAAACGACATGACTTTGAAGACCGGGTCTAAGCTGGCGGCGGCAAGCACCTTGGCCGCTGGCTCGCAGCTCGGGGCGAATTTCTCGGGAGCAATGGCGGCTGGTAACGATATGACCCTGCTTGCAGGGTCGAAACTGGCAACTTTATCGTCGCTTACTGCAAAGTCGTATCTGGGGGCGAACATTACCACAAATGCCTTGGTGGTTACGACCGATAACATGACCATGAATGCTGGCTCCAAATTGACGGCAGACAGCATCCTGAAAGCAAATTCATATGTGTCTGCGGAGATTACTACCAAGGGAGTTACAACCCTGACCCAGGACATGACCTTGCTGGAAGGCTCCAAGATTACAGCGACGTCGGTGCTCAAGGCTGGCAGCGATGTTGGTGCCGAGATCACCTCCACCAACGATATGTTGCTCACCCAGGCGATGACCTTGCAGACCGGTTCCAAATTCCTCACCGGCAGTATTCTTAAGGCCGGTTCCAGTGTCGGCGCTGAGGTGACTACCCTGAGCGATATGACCATGGGCAGCGATGGTACCATTAAGTCCGGCTCCACCTTGGTCGGTGGCGCCAGCCTGGCCATCAATGCCGGCTCCACCGTGGGCGGCAGCGTAACCCTGGCCACCGACATCAATGTTACCGGTGGGGACTTCACTGTGGCCTCCGGCTCGGTAATTGCCGACAACTCGGTACTCACCAACGGTTCCAGTTTTGGCGGTTCCATCACCCTGGAAAACGACGAAACCGTAGCCACTGGCACCGAAATGAACGTGGTCAAGGGGTCGACCATTGCCGCAGGCAGTACCCTTACCAAGGGCACCTATCTCACCACCAGCGTTACCGGTGATGACGGCACTTCTTATGCCGCCGGCACCGTACTGAGCAACGACGTGGTTACCGGTGCCGATGTGGTCCTGGGCGCGGATATGACCTTGCAGGGTGGTTCCGTCCTCAAGGCCGGCAGCATCCTGGGTTCCAATGCGGACAGTGGTACTTTTTCTGCCACTTCCCTCGGTGAGTCCTCGCGGAATACCCTGTCAAGTATCAGCGTTCTGACCCAGGAAGGCGCTCAAGTCGCCATCTCGGTGGCCGATGCGGCCTTGAAGGGCTTGGATAAGGTGCGGTCTGATCTTGGTTCCGTACAGAATCAGTTGACCTCCACCATTTCCAACCTGAGTGCCACCAAGGTTAACATCGCTTCTGCTGAGTCCAGCATCCGTGACGTTGACTTTGCCGAGGAGGCTGCAAACTTCTCCAAGATGCAGATCCTGAACCAGGCAAGCTCCTTTGCCATGGCCCAGGCCAATGCCAGCTCGAAGAACGTTTTGAGCTTGCTGCAGGGGTAAGGTGAGCTGAAAGGTCCGAGGTGAAAGGCTCAAGGGAAACACAACAGGGGCCGGACATCCCGGACCGATCTCGGAGCAAGGCATAAACCTCAACAGGGGCGGTGGCTGGAAACAGCTGTCGCCTCTTTTTTTGTGAAAATATTCAAGAACGCAATTGGGGATGCCGATATGAATAATGGGTGAGGAAGTTCAATTCGCCTGCAGGCAATAAGGCATTAAAAGGATTCTCCCATGGCAACAGGCACAATTTCAACGCTGGGCGTCGGTTCCGGTCTTGAGCTGCAGAGCATTCTTGATCAGCTCAAGGCTGTGGATAAGGAGCTTATTACTCGCAAGGAAAACGAGGTAACCGCGCTTGGGGTTCAGCTCAACGAGTTTACCGTGGTCAACAACTTGTTGTTGACCATGAAGAGCGCGGCTCTGGATCTTTCTCTTTCTTCCACCTATTTCAACCGGACCGTGACCAGCTCTGATGAATCGGTGGCGACGGCCACGGTCATCTCTGGGACAGCTGAGCAGAGTGGTTCTGTTTCCGTTGAGCGCCTTGCTTCAAAAAGTGCTTGGCTCGCCAGTGGGATGTCCGAAAAAGACAGCCTGGTCAATACCGTGGAAGGGCTTTTTCGCTATTCTCTGGGGGGGGCAGAAGTATCAGTTACGGTGCCGGCTGATACGAAATTAAGTGATCTTGCGGACCTCATCAATAGCGATCAGAACAATGCCGGGGTGACCGCGAAGGTGATCGATACCGGCAGCGGAAGCGAACGCTATCAGTTGATGTTGCAGGCTGATGCACCTGGGAGCACCAATAGTATTTCCATCGCTGAGATTCCGGATCTCATGGCCATGCAACGGCAAGAGGCCAATGCCGAAGCGCTTGATGCAAAATTGGTTGTTGACAATGTTACCTATTACCGGGGCTCTAACACTGTAGATGATGTCATGCCTGGGGTGACCTTGAATTTCCAGAAAATTGGGGATGTTTCTATTGCGGTGGCCTCGGATAACAGCGGCCTGGCTGAGAAGATCACCAGTTTTGTAACCGCCTATAACGATGTGGTTCAGGAGATTTCCAACAACACGAAATATGATTCGGAAAAGGGCAGCTTTGGTATCCTGGCGAGAACTACCCTGCGCGATTTGCCCTATGCCCTGCAGAATCTGATGACCAAGAGTGTTGACGCGGATAGTGCAAAGAAAGTGACCACGTTTTTCGATCTTGGCCTTGAGTTCAACCGCGACGGCACCATCTCTATTAATCAGGATGTGTTGTCAGCGGCTATTGCAGCCACGCCTGACAGTATTTCCGCTTTTTTTACAGGTGATCAGGAGAAGGGGATCAGTGGCTTTGCCGATACGGTCAACGATTATCTCCGGGAGGCAACCGGCGGCTCCGGACAGATCGCCGCGGAAAAAACAGGGGCTCAGACCAGAATTGATGATTTGAATCTGAGTATCGAGGCGCAGACTCAGCGGCTTGATAAGAGATATGAAATCTTGACCAAGCAGTTTGTTGAGCTGGATCGATACATGAGTCAGATGAAGTCTATGGGTAATTATTTGACGGGCCAGTTCGACAGCCTGAGCAACATGTTGTCCGGCAGTTCGAACAAATAGTGAGAAGATTGGCGGTTTGCAACAATTTCAACCTGATGAGGAGGATGTGCACATGGTAGGGCAAAAAGTGCTGGATGCCTATCGGACAACGGAAAAGCAGGCGGAAATTCAGCCCGTGAAGCTGATTCATATGTTGTACGAAAGGGTTTTGCTTCATCTCGAACTGGCCGAGGAAGGAATCCGCGAACATACCTCCAAGAAACGCGGGGAGAATCTGGGCAAAGCCATTGCGATCATCACCGAACTGCAGGCCTCAATCAAGTCCGAGGATAATTCCGAGTCCGCCCAATTTTTGCGGGGTCTGTATGGGGCCATTCTGGTGGAACTCCCCAGGGTTTCGGTGTCCGAGGATGTGAAGGTTTTGCGTCTGGCGCGGACCTACTTGGAGCGACTCAAGACGATTTGGGAGGAGACCGCCATGCGGGAGTCGGGCGTGGAGTTGGAATCCGTTAAAAAATCAGGGGTCAGCAGCGAGGATGGTGCTGTGACGGCGGCTCCGCCGGCGAGTCCGGTCATTGCTCCAAGGGGGAACAAACGGACAGATTATGAGGTGCATCAGCCTCAGGTAGCCATGGGTGGACTCTCTGTTTCCATCTAGTAGGCAAGCGGCAGAAGGGGGAGCGAGATGAAGAACTCGGTTTCGAGCGAAGTAATGGGCGATTTATCCGCCAGCACTCTGTCCGAGGATTTTCGCCGGGCGGCGACCGAGTTTGCCGCCATGCAGCAGGCGCAGCAGGCGGCGCTTCTTGCTGGAAACTGTAAGGACCTTTTTTCCTGGCGGCAGAACAGGGAGCGGGCCTTCAGAGGGATTGCCAGGATTCTTGAGAAACTAGCCGCTTGCGGGCAAGAGACTACAGGGTGCATAGCCGTTGCCCGGAAAATTATTCAGCAGCTGTTGGCCGAGGAGATTGTGCTGCAAGAGCTTATCGCAAGGCAGCAGTTGCAAGTGCAGGAACAGCTCCTGGCAATGCGTAAGGGGAAAGAGGCATTGCTGGGGTATAATATGAAAAAGGGCCTGGTTCCCCGGCCCAGATATCTCAGCAGTAGAACATAGGGGAAGGCGGAATAAAATAGTGGAGGTATGATGTCATGGATGCCAGCGTAAACACCGAAATCAAGGGAGTTGGCGTGACGGTAACACCTGCGGCCGTGGAACGGGAGGACAAGGTGAAACCCCAAGTCTCTCCGGTGGCCAAGGGCAGTGAGTCGTCCCGGTCTGGTTTGGGAGAAAAAGAGCTGCATGCCAAATCGCAACCAAAGCCTGCCGACGCCAAGGAGGTTGCCAAGGCGGTGGAGGAGATGCAGCGGCGCCTCGATTCCCTGGGCAATACCAGACTGAATTTTAAGGTTCAGGAAAAGCCCAATGAGGTCGTGGTGCAGATTACGGATCGGCAGAGCGGCAAGCTGATAAAACAGTTTCCCTCGGAAGATGCTATGATGCTTCGGGCAAAACTCCAAGAGTTGTCCGGTCTGCTGTTCGACGAGCAGGCGTAACTCGTAGTTCGAGTCCTGCGTGTTTTTGTGTGTTGTCCCTGTGCTGCCGGTGCTAAAAAAAATGATCGGCAGTGGACGCTATAGGTGCGTCCATTTGCAGTGAATAATCAGTTTGTTCTCTCCTCTTTTTTTCCCCTGGTCATATTTCCCGTAAAATGAAAAATCGCCCCAAGCCGGGAACATGGCGGAAGGGCGCCTTTGTTTTTGGTCGAAGAATTTTTCCTTGACAATTATTTGGGCCTCCCGTATACCTGACGGTCAAACTGAATCCGTGTTCATTGTGCAATTGTGCATTCTTTCAATATTATCTTTATCATTATACAAAGGAGACTTGATCATGTCTAAGTTAGTCGCTCCCCATGGTGGAAAAGGTCTGGTATGCTGCTTGCTGCACGGCAACGAGCGTACCGCTGAGCAGGAAAAGGCCAAAGGCCTCAAGAAGATCAAGATCAGCGCTCGGGCAAAAGGCGACTTGATCATGATGGGCATCGGCGGTTTTTCTCCGCTGAACGGCTTCATGAACAAGGCTGACTGGAAGGGCGTTGTTGAGAATTTTACCATGGCTGACGGCACCTTCTGGCCCCTGCCCATCACTCTGGACGTTTCCAAGGCCGATGCCGATGCGATCAAGGTCGGCGACGAGGTTGCTCTTGAGGCTGACGGCGAGATCTACGCCACCATGAAGATCACCGAGAAGTTCGAGATGAGCGAGGCTGACAAGAAGTGGGAGTGTGAGAAGGTCTTCAAGGGCGAAGGCGAGGAGTCTGCCGACGACAAGTTCTGGAAGATCGCCATGGAAGATCATCCGGGCGTCAAGATGGTTATGGCTCAGAAGGAAGTGAACCTGGCTGGTCCGGTAAAGGTTCTCTCCGAGGGCGAGTATCCTGCCAAGTACAAGGGCGTTTACCTGACCCCTGCTGAAGTTCGCGCCATGTTCGAAGAGCGCGGCTGGTCCGACGTTGCTGCCCTGCAGCTGCGTAACCCCATGCATCGTTCCCATGAGTTCCTGGCCAAGATCGCCATCGAGGTTTGTGACGGCGTTCTGATCCACTCTCTGATCGGCAACCTGAAGAAAGGCGATATCCCCGCTGAGGTTCGCGTAAAGGCTATCGATTGTCTGGTTGAGCACTATTTTGTAAAAGACAACGTCATCCAGGCCGGTTACCCCTTGGATATGCGTTACGCCGGTCCCCGTGAGGCTCTGCTCCATGCAACCTTCCGTCAGAACTACGGCATCACCAAGATGATCATCGGTCGTGACCATGCCGGTGTTGGCGACTTCTACGGTTTGTTCGAAGCTCAGACCATCTTCGACAAGATTCCTCAGAATCTGGCCGAAGGCAAGGCTCTGATCTGTAAGCCGCTGAAGATCGACTGGACCTTCTACTGCCACAAGTGCGACGGTATGGCTTCCCTGCGTACCTGCCCGCACTCCAAGGAGGATCGCGTTATCCTCTCCGGTACCAAGCTGCGTAAGGCCCTTTCCGAGGGCGCCGAGATTGTACCGCATTTCGGCCGCGACGAGGTTCTCGTTATCCTGAAGGAGTACTACCAGGGTCTGACCGAGAAGGTAGAGGTTAAGATGCAGGGTGCTGCTTCCGGCGCCAAGATGTAATATCGCTGTACCTGAGTTTTTGTATATGAAAAAAATGGGGGGAGATGCCTTTCGGCATCTCCCCCCATTTTTGTGGATATTTTGCTTGGTCCGGCAATCACGTCATGCCACCGACCAGATCGGGGGCGAGAATCAAGAGTTGAAAAAAATTCCGTCCAGCCTGGCAATCATGTCATTCCCGCGCAGGCGGGAATCCATGCTCAGCTCAATTCTGGCCATAAGTCTTTCCATTCCGGATTACTCTTTTCGATCAAGTTTATCTTCCATTGTCTGTTCCATTTCTTGGGCTGTTTTTCACATAAAATCGCTGTGGGCATCTCCTCATGCAATTCGTAATACACGAGAAAATGGACAGTGTATTTTCGGCTAAAACCCTCAAGCAGGTCCTCCCTGTGCTGCCAAATCCTTTGGGTTAGATTGCTGGTTACGCCGATATGCAAGGTGCCGTTGTATTTGCTTGCCAGAATATAAACGGCGGCTTGTTTTTTCATTCTCAAGCATGGATTCCCGCCTTCGCGGGAATGACGGTTTGATAGTTAACCTTCGGAGTAATAACCTGATGACAAGCTGGGTTCAGATGACTGAGACCTTGGAACCGTCCTTGGAAAAGGATATCTTAGCCTCCCGGGCCAGCCATCCCAGCGCCGCGCCAAGGAGCGCAAGGCTGCCTCGGTTTTCCATGACGCTGGTGATTTTTGCTACCGGGGTCGGGCCGTTTTCGCTCAGATACATAAAGATGTCTCCGGCCAGGAAGCCGATCTGGCCTTCCACGGTCATGCTTTTGCTTGGTTTAAATAAGGGGCCTTTTTCAGGCGTCGCGCAGGTTGTTTTTTTATGGGTGAGTTCGCTCACTTCTTTTTTATACCCAAAGGGCATAAGTTTCGTTTGAGCAGGCAAGCCGCTCAACTCAGCTTTAACCTTGCCGATGGCGGATTCCACTGTTTTTTCGGCCTCTTTTACGATTTTCTCCGCTGCTTTTTTCATCTTGTTGCCGGTTTTTTCTGCCGTATGGCCCGATCTGGCCAAGGCTTTGCCTACTTTTTTCCCTGCTTCGGTCAATACGGATTTGTCTTTCTTGGCTGCCATGGTTTCTCCCCTCCTGTAAATCGGTGTTGTCTGTTGGAGCATTCTTGTATTCAGTCTAGTGATCCTGCCGGACTTGTCAAGAAGGTTGCAATGTTATGCGATTTTTTATAGGGTAGGTCGATTTACGAAGAAGTTAAAAGTCTGGGAATCAAGGTGGAGTCGAGACTCCGAAAGGCGGAAGGATAAGGATATGCGGACAGTACGGGTTGGCCTCGGCGACAGGGGTTATGATATTTTGATCGAAAATGGCCTCTTGGAGGCAATCGGTGCGGATCTCAAGCAGCGCGCCATAGCCAAGCGGTATGTGGTGGTGGCTGATTCCCATGTCGCGGAACTGGTGAGCGGCAGACTCATGGCCTCTTTGACCGCGGCAGGTGTTTCCGCTGAACTCATCACCTTTCCTCAAGGCGAGGCAAGTAAGCATCTGGCCACGGTTGCTGAGCTGGCCAGCAGGCTTGCTCAGATGGGGCTGGACCGGAAGGATGCGCTCATCGCCCTTGGGGGCGGAGTAACCGGAGATATCACCGGCTTTCTTGCCGCCATTTACATGCGGGGTATCCCTTTTGTCCAGATTCCCACTACTCTCCTTGCTCAGGTGGACAGCTCGGTGGGGGGGAAAACCGGAGTTGATATCCCCGAAGGCAAGAATTTGATCGGCGCCTTTTATCAGCCTCGTTGCGTGTACATCGACAGCAATGTTCTCATGTCGCTTCCCTCGGCCGAGCTTTTGAACGGACTGGCCGAGGTGATCAAATATGGGGTGATATATGACGCGGAGTTTTTTCGGTATCTTGTCGAACAACGAGAGGCCATCCTGGCCAGGGATATTACGGTACTTGAAGAGGTGATTGCCCGCTGTTGCGAGATCAAGGCCGCTGTGGTGGCCGCGGACGAGCGCGAGGCTGATCTGCGTCGTATTTTGAACTTCGGTCATACACTGGGGCATGCGGTGGAGGCCGCTTCCAACTATGCCATGGCCCATGGTTTGGCTGTTGGTTTGGGGATGGTGGCAGCCTGCGGGCTGGCGGTGGGCAAGGGGATTTTTGCCCAGGAGCAGGCGGACGCCGTGTGCCAGCTCATCGCCGATTACGGCCTGTCCGTGAAAATCCCAGCGGAATTTTCCCCGCAACAGATCAAGTCGTTTCTGAAAACAGATAAAAAAACCGTGGGCGGACGTCCATTTTTTGTGCTGCCCACGGAGATCGGCAAGGTTGTTGTCACCGATGCGGTGAGCGAGGAGCTGATTGATACAGTATTAGGGGCAAGGCCCAAGGCGAAAGGTTAAAGGCTAACGGCTAAAGGCGAAAGGAAAAAGCTTACCTCTTCCTTGTACCTTTAACCTTGACCTTGCTCCTTTTTTTATACCGCGCAGCGGAAGCCGATGGTGTTTGTCCAGTATTTTCCCTGTTCGATCTGGCGCCATGCCGCGGTCACGGTTCCTCCGGTTATCCAGGATCCGCCCTTGATGATATAGATTTTCTCCACTGAGCGACCTGGCTGCGGCTCTGTCTGTCCGGCATGGGGGGATGAGGTCCATTCGGCAACGTTACCCAGCAGATCATGGATGCCGAATGGACTCATGGCCTTGCGCCCGAAATGCTCGACGGAACTTGTCCCGCCGAGGCAGGTAGCCTCAAAATTACCCAGCTCCGCCAGCCACATATTGCCCCAGGGAAAGAGCTGGCCGCTTGCACCGCGGGCCGCAGCTTCCCATTCCTCCTCCGTGGGCAATCGTTTGCCTGCCCAAGCGGCAAAGGCCATGGCGTCGCGGTGGCTGACCTGTACCACGGGATGATTATGTTTGCCCTCCAGGGAGCTGCCCGGACCGGCCGGATGGCGCCAGTTTGCCCCGCTCACATGGCGGGCAAGTGTTCCCCTGTTCAGGCTGAAGATTTCCCTGCCGGTCTCCGGGTCTATTTTGTTGGTGCAGCGGCCTTCGAAAACTATGCCGTAGCCCGCTTCCTCCGCATCGGTCAAGTATCCGGTTTCCCGGACAAACATGTCAAACAGGTCGTTGGTCACGGGAGATTGGCCAAGGTAGAAATCATGGAGCATGACCTTCCGCAGGGGTTGTTCCAACCCTTTGGGGGTGGCGCTGCCGACCAGATAGACGCCGGCGGGAATCTTGATGAATTTCGGCATGAAACGCTCCAGGATTTGATTGATAAACTCCTCCTGGGTTTCCCTGAGCAACTCTCCCTGGTTGATCGCTTCTTCCGCTTCGATGTATTTTGAGAGAACCTCCAGGGGGCTCGGCTGATGAAGCTTTTCCGCCAACGGTTCCGCAACGCCTTCAATTTCTTCCAGATCCCCTTCTTCGATGATTTCCACCTCCTCTTCGAGGAATGGGGTGTCATCACGCTCTTTTTCCACGATCTCTTCGAGTTCGTCCTCGTCAAGAACCTCAACCTCTTCCGTGATTCCTTCCTCCGGCAGACCGCCTTCTTCTTCTCCAAGGCCTTGGTCAAAAGGAGCCTCTTCGTCAAGAACCTCCTCGATCTCGTCGGCATCGATGAGTTCGACCTCCTCTTCAAGGAGTTGCGTGTCAGCACACTCTTCGCCTACGATCTCTTCGACCTCATCCTCGTCAAGAACCTCAACCTCTTCCGTGCTTCCTTCCTCCGGCGGACCGCATTCTTCCCCTCCTAGGCCTTGGTCAAGAGGAGCCTCTTCTTCGAGAACCTCTTCGATCTCGTCCTCGCCAAGAACCTCAACCTCTTCAGTGCTCCCTTCCTCCGGCGGACCGCCTTCTTCTTCTCCAAGGCCTTGGTCAAGAGGCGCCTCTTCCTCGCAAACCTCCTCGATCTCGTCGGCATCGATGACTTCGACCTCCTCTTCGAGGAATTGGGTGTCATCATGCTCTTCTTCCACGATCTCTTCGAGTTCATCCTCGTCAAGAACCTCAACCTCTTCTGTGCTCCCTTCCTCCGGCGGACCGCCTTCTTCTTCTCCAAGGCCTTGGTCAAGAGGAGCCTCTTCCTCGCAAACCTCCTCGATTTCGTCGGCATCGATGACTTCGACTTCCTCTTGGAGGAATTGGGTGTCATCATGCTCCTCTCCCACGATTTCTTCGAGTTCGTCCTCGTCAAGAACCTCAACCTCTTCCGTGCAACCTTCCTCCGGCGGACCGCCTTCTTCTTCTCCAAGGCCTTGGTCAAGAGGAGCCTCTTCCTCGCGAACCTCCTCGATCTCGTCGGCATCGATGATTTCGACCTCCTCTTCGAGGAGTTGGATGTCATCACGTTCTTCGCCTACGATCTCTTCAATTTCCTCCTCGTCGAGAACCTCTATCTCTTCGCTTTCCTCAATAACTTCAAATTCATCTCCCTCAAGGAGTTCAACGGTTTCGGTTGAGTCTTTTTCTCCGCTTTCTTTCTCCGGGCTTGGCACCGCAGTTTCGGGGGCTTTTTCGTCTATCTCTGCTTCCGGTTCAAGGCCGACTAACTTTTTTAATTTTTTTTGCGCTTCTTCAAACTCCGCCAGCAGATCCTTGACCTCTTGAACGTTCTGCTCTTTGATGTTTTCGGAAAAGAATTTTTTGAAGGCCGCGAGCATGTCGTGAAGAAGATGCGGCGAGTTTGGCGAAAGCCCCATCTGTTTGAGGAGGTCATCCTTGCGCTCTTCCGAAACAATAAAGACGTTGTCTCGGCCAACAATGATGCCGGCCTGATTTTTTCCTGCCTTGTCGAGATCCTTGAGGGATTTATTGAGCGCGGACTTGAGGGAGCTGAAGTTTTTCTTCTTGGCTTTGAGTTCTTCATCCTGGCAGGGCCCCCAGATTTTGATGACGATCTCATCGGTGGGGATGCTGGCGATGGACTGTATGGAAGATTCGTCAACGAAATAGGACCGTATAACTTTGGCCAGTTCCGCTTTGAGGGTTCCTTCCTTTAACTCAAGGTTATCGAGGGTTTCATCAATGCCTTGGAGAGTGAGCAGGGCGGGCATGGGGGCTCCGGCTGAAAAAGGTGCAAGCCAAAAAAAAGTTTGCGGATAAGTGTTGAAATCGTAAAAGCTCAAAAACGCAGCAGCCGGTCTTTCAGGTGAAAGAGTCAACCGTTTGTTTTTGCGGATTTTCGAAATGGTGGCCACCGTTTGTTGGCGGGGTCACGACTTCCGGCAAGATCATCATAATTGATTGTATAAAGTCGTTGCAGATTATATGCTGTTTTTCGTGAAGGAAAGGCAATACCTTTACGTTTTTTTCTTAAACAGGACTCTTTTGTGGTTGGAAAATTTGTGGGGAGAGGTGCATGGCAAATCCCGTAGTCATCGTCGAGGCGGCGGCCAAGGCTAAAACCTTGGAAGATCAGTTTGGCGGAGAGATTGATATCCTTCTCGTGCAGGCACCTCCTGCGAAGGCGTCCTGTGTTTCTCCCAAGGACCATATGCGTCGGGAAAAGGCGCATTTTGATTTTGCTCCGGAAACCAAGGAGAAGCTCTTTCTGGACAGACTTTTGGCTTGCCAGGGCAGGGAAATATATCTCGGCCTAGATGGTGATTGGCGGGGGGAGTTCTGGTCCTGGCTGATCAGCGGCTATTGGGCCACGGTCGCCCCCGGCAGTGCGCAACCCAAGAGGCTCGCATTGACCGGCCTTGCCGGAGAGGCGCTCAGGGAATCCTTTCGACGGGTGGAGCCGGTCAGCGGGGAGAGGGGCTCGGCCACCTACGTCAGGATGCTTTTTGAATCCTATCTGGGGAGGCATTTGCAACGTCTCCTCGGCAGTCGCACCGGTCCCAGTGGCCTGCCGCTCAATTATCCGAGTCTCACCGCTCTCTTTTTGCTGGCGGAGCGGGAAACCGAGATTCGGATGTACACCCCGGTCGCCAAATGGAAAGTGAAGGTCAAAATCAGCAGCGAGGCAGGGGATTCTATCCTCAGCCTGCATGAGGCTTACGGGGTCACTGATGACGGTTTTCTCCGAAGCGAGAAAGAGGTGCATGCCGCCATCAATCTCTTTAACAATGAGTCGTTTCAGGTTCGCGAAGTGGTGGGTTCGCGGCTTGCTGTTGCCCCGCCGGAGCCCTATTGTTTTATGGAATTGTTGCGGGATGGGGTCGCGCAGGGTGGGCTTTCGCCCTTGGCGGCAATGACTGCGATCCGCAATTTGTATTATGGTGTGGAGGTGGATGGTCGACATCTGGGGCTTGTTACCGCATTTTTGCCTCCGGAGATGGAGCAGGATGGCTTGATAACCTTGTTTGCAAAGATCAGGGAACAGGTGGAAAAAAGGCTGGGCAAGAATTGTCTGGGGTCGGAAATCATTCCGGCAAATACCAGGGGGGTGATCCTTCCCACTCTGCCGGAGCTTGGCCCGGAAGAGCTTTCTGGGAAATTGGGAACGGCGGAGGACAAGATATATCGGTTGGTCTGGGCCAGAGCCTTGGCAAGTCAGATGAAAGAGGCCCAAGGAGAGCTTCGCGCTGTGACGGTGGAGGCGGGAGAATACTGCCTTTTTCTGGGGAGCACCAAGGTTGTGACGGATAAAGGCTTTCTCGCCATCTATCCTGGCTTGCAGGAGCATGAACTTTTGGCGCCGCCTTCTCCCTTGGCTGATGCGCAACCGGGGCAACCGCTCCGCTGTGTGCAGATTATTCCGGAAAAAAATACTGGTATCCCCCCTGAATACTACAGCTTTGAGGGGCTGTCCGCCGATCTTGCCGATTTCTTTTTGGAGATCGACGGAATGACCGTGGCCATGCTCCAGCAGATGATCGACAGCAATTATCTCCGGATAATGCCGGACGGGTCTTTCCGGTGCGCCGAGAACACCATCAAGCTGGTAGGTGTTATGAATCGTGCTTTTCCGACCATGAAGGGGGTTCATCTTTCCGCCTATCTGGCCCAGACCATCGAAGAGGCGGTGAGCGGCAGAAAATCTCTGGCTTTTGCCCTGCAGCAGCTTGACCAGACCATGATGATGCGGGGCGAGGTTTTGGTGAAAATGGCGGTGCCTGTTGCCATTCAGAAACGAGGCATCAGTTCACGCAGTGTTATTCGGTTGCCGGAGGAAGGGGAGGCGGTGAAGGCCCCGGATTCAGCGGCAGAGGTTGCCTCGACCCGGGCAGAAAAGGAGACGCTGCTTCCCGTTCCGGAGCCGCTTGTGGAGTCTGGTGCGCCAGTGCAGCCGGTGCCGGAAGCGGGCATGGGGGCTGCTGCCGGTCCTGCGCCGCCGGTCGAGGCGGGGACGCAGGTTGCGGCGGGAGGTGAGGATGGTTCCGTAAGCGACGTGGCCGAAACGGGCGAGGTTCAGGGTGAAGCGGTAGGACCCGGTCAGGTGGAGGAGCAAGAGTCCATTGCCCTGGATGAACCTGTGGCCGGGGAAGAGGTCGTTTCGCCCGAGCTTGCCGCTGCCGCGGAAAAGATGTTTGCCGAGGCGGCGATTTCCATCGACGAGCCGATGCCTCCGACGGAAGGGGCTGGGGTTTCTCCCGTTGTGGAGCAAGAGTCAGCGACGGCTGGGTCGGTTGTCAAGGCGTGTCCCGACTGCGGCAGGCCGTTGTTGTTGAAGGAGGATCGTTTCGGTAAGTACTGGTACTGTTCGGGGCATCCCGAATGCCGACATTCAGCATCTTACGAAAAAGACGGTGGGCCGGGGATGCTCTGTCCGGTGTGCCGGACTGGTACCGTGGTGACCAAGCATACGCCCACGGGGAAGATTTTCTATGTCTGTCCCGAACAGGATTGTGAATTCATGGCCTGGTCCAAACCCCATGCTATTCCCTGTCAGGTCTGTGATTCGCCGTTTCTGGTGGAAAAAAAGAGTCTTGATGGCAGGGCTTCCCTGCGATGCCCCAAGGCCGGCTGTACCTTCATCCGGCCTCTGGCCGGAACCGGCGCTGCGGAGCAGGAGCCAGTCGGTGTGCCGGTGAAAAAGAAAGTGCTGGTGCGCCGCGTTGCGCCAGGAAGCGGAACGGCTGGCGGGGCGACGAAAAAGGTCCGTATTGTCAGGAGAAAGAAATGAAAAGCAGCAGCTTGACGCAGGGATGTTACTGCAGGATTGTCTCCATGTAGGCCAGAATCTCCTCGGCAAGGGCCGGGTTGTCAAGCAGCAGGGAAAACTCGTGGTTGTGCATGAGGGCCGACTGCGTGAGATTGTGACTTCCCACCAGGCAGTAACGTCGATCGACGACAGCCAGCTTGGTATGATTGGTGCGGCCGGCGGAGTCGAAAAAAACCGCGACTCCGCCTTTTTTCAGGGCTTGGGCCGTCTCATGGTTCGCCCGGTTGAGCGTTTGGTCATGCTTGGAATATTCCAGGATAACCCGGACCGTTACCCCCCGTTGTCTGGCCGCCACCAGATCCCTTACGAGCCCTGTCGGTCGGTTGTCACTGGCCGGGGTTGTTTTGAAGAGAAACATGGAGAGATCAATGCGTTGTCTGGCGTTTGTGATCAGCGCGGCCAGGGTGTCGCCATAGGCGGAATCGGCTACGGCCCGGACTGCGCCGGGTTGAGGGGCGGGGACTTTTGTTTTTGCCTGGGCGTTGGTCGCGGAAGCCGTCCCTGCGATAAGCAGACAGAACAGGAGGGTGACCGCCATGGGGATTGGGCCGACGGTCATCCTCCATCGTGGGGAAGCTGGAGAAATCAGTTGGGCCACCAGTCCACGCCCATTCTGCGGATGAGATTGAAGCCGCCGCCCAGAACCAGATTGTCGGCAAGCCCCACATGATCCAGGATGATCTGGATTTCGGAAGAGCGGGTGCCCGCATCGCAGATGATGAGCATGGTCTTGTTCTTGGGCAACTCCTGATAGCGCTCCCGGATTTCGATGTAGGGGATGGAGTGCCATCTGTCCTTGCCGTATTTTTTGACAAAGACCCCAGCCTCGTTGGGGTGGCGGAGGTCGAGGGCCACCCAGTCCGGTTGGCTGGAAAAATTGTCCATCCAGTTGAGAAAGTCCCTGGTGCTCACGTAGCGCAGCCGTCCGGCGGCCAGATTGTCGGCCACGTTGGCCGTGGCGTTCAGGGCGTCGAGGGCCGTGGCAAAAGGCGGAGCGTAGGCCATTTCCAGCTGGCTGATGTCGTCGATGGTGCCGCCTTGGCCGATGATGCCTGCGGCAGCATCGATTCGGGCCAGCACTGCGTCGCTCATGGGGCCGAAGCCCTGGCAGCCGAGAACCTTGCGGGTCTTGGTGTCAAAGATGAGACGAAGCGGAATAACGGCCTGGCTGGGAAAAAAATGAGCCCGGTCGGACTGGGCGGTAGTCACGGCCGCGGCGGCAAAGCCCTCGGCCAAGGCCGCGTCGAGGGAAAGGCCTGTGGCGGCGATGCTGCGTTCAAAGGCCTTCATGATGAAGCTGCCGATCCAGCCCTTGTATTTGGTGGGGATGCCTGCCAGATTGTCCCCCACGATTCTTCCTTCGCGATTGGCCAGCGAGCCCATGGGGGCTATGGAGCCTTTGCCGGTGATGATATTTTTCACCTCGATACAGTCTCCTGCCGCGTAGATGTTTGGGTCCGAGGTCTGCATCCGTTCGTTGACCACGATATTGCCCATGGCTGAAACGAGAAGTCCGGCGGCTTGGGCCAGTTCGCTTCTCGCCCGGACGCCCACGGCCATCACGACCAGATCTGCCTCCAGGGTCCGTTTGGGGGTAACAACCCGGCAGACCTTGCCGTCTTTCCCTTCAATGGCCGAGGCACCCTCGCCGGTGAACACCGTCACCCCGCTTTCCCGGAGGTGGGTTTCCAGCATTCGGGCAAAATCCCAGTCAACCAGCCGGGGCAGAACCTGGGGCATGAACTCGAGGATGGTGGTGTCGATTCCCCACAGGTCGGTGAAGGCCTCGGCCATTTCAATGCCGATGGCGCCGCCGCCGATGACCACCGCGCGGCTCACTTCGCCCCTGGCGATCCGCTCCTTGATGGCAATAGCCTTGTGCAGATCGCTGATGGTAAAGACTCCGTCCAGTTCCGCGCCGGGAATGGGCAGGACATTGGGTCGGGCGCCGGTGGCAATGACCAGATTGTCGTAGGGTATGCTTTCTTGTACGCCGGAGGTGATATCTTCAACGAGCACGAGCTTCTCCCTGCGGTCGATGGCCAGGACCAGGGTGTTGGTTCTGGCGGTGACCCCCTTGGCCTTGAGAAAAAAAGACTCATCCCTGGTCATGTGGAAGCTGGTGTTTCGCAACTCCTTTTCATCGGAGACATCGCCGGAAACATAGTAGGGGATGCCGCAGCCTCCGTAGGAGATAAGGCTGTCCTGATCGATGATGGTCACCTCGGCATCGGGCATGAGGCGTTTAACCCGGCAGGCGGATTTTGGTCCGGCGGCAACACCGCCGATGATTACGATTTTTTTCCCCATGGCAACTGTCCTTATATAAAGAGTGAGTATAGTTGATTAGGTCGCGCGAATGTGCGATAGCCTATCGCGATTGGCGCTGTCTGTCAAACCTTTCGGGTGGGTGTTTAAATGTTTTCTTTTTTGCTTAATTCCCGGCTTGACACGCGGTTTTCTCCGGCTTATTGTGAGCATATGCACATAATGAGGCCGGTGCATTTCTCTGAAGTTTTAAAAAAAATAGGAAGAATGAAAGGGTAGCAGCTTGAACCGGAAAGATTCGGATCGAGCTGAACTCGGCAAGTGTCCAGATGATTTCAAACGGTTCTCCGGCTGATCCTTCCTGGTGCTTCGCGGGATGCTTGATGCGACGCACCAACCTGAATGACTGGCTTTTTTTAATTTGATGAGGCGAGGAATATCCCCATGTGGAATTTTTTGATCAAACTCAACAAGCGGTTGGTTGTGCTCATCCCGGCCATGATGGCGGCGGGATATTTGTTCGGGCTCAGCGCTGTTTCCGCATCTTTGTACGCGCTTAAGGCCCTGATTTTGCCATTCACCTTTCTTATGGTCTACCCCATGATGGTGACTTTGAACATCAGGTCCTTGCAGGACGGGATCAAAAATGTCAGGTTGCAGCTTTTTGCCCAGGTCGTCAATTTTGCCGTTGTACCTTTTATCGCCTATGGCCTGGGGCTTATTTTTTTCCGGGACCAACCTTATATGGCACTGGGCCTGCTCCTTGCCTCCCTGTTGCCAACCAGCGGCATGACCATTTCCTGGACAGGATTTGCCAAGGGGAATCTGGCCGCCGCCGTCAATATGACCGTCATCGGTTTGACCCTGGGGTCGCTGGCCACACCTTTCTATGTGCAGGGGCTCATGGGCGCCAGGGTCGATATTGACCTGATGCTGGTGGTCAAACAGATACTTGTCATTGTTTTTTTGCCCATGTTTCTGGGCTATCTTACCCGGCAGATGTTTTTGAGAAAATATGGGATGCAGGAATTCAAGCAAACCTGGGCATCCCGTTTCCCCTCCTTGTCTACGGTGGGGGTGCTGGGTATTGTTTTTGTGGCCATTGCCCTGAAGGCTAAGGGAATCTCGGAGAATCCTGGAATTCTGGGCGGTATTTTTATGCCGCTGCTCATTATGTATGTGTTTAATTTCGGTCTGAGTACCATGGTCGGCAGGGTATTTTTTAATCGCGGCGATGCCATCGCCTTGGTGTACGGGACGGTGATGCGAAACCTTTCCATCGCTCTGGCTATCGCCATCAATGCCTTCGGAAGCAAGGGGGCGGATGCTGCCCTGGTGATCGCGGTATCTTATATCGTTCAGGTCCAGTCCGCAGCCTGGTATGTGAAGTTCAGCGACAGGATTTTCGGGCCGGCGCCCAGCGCGGAATAGAAAAGGGAAGAAAAAAAGAAACACGTCTGAAGACGGAAGGAGTCAGCTTATGGACAAGAAAAGAATTGCGGTTCCATCAAACAACCCTGGCGGACTTGAGGGTGAACGTTCCGAGCACTTCGGGCATTGCGACCTCTTTACCCTGGTCGACTTGGAAAACGGCAAGGTTGTCGGCGTGAATACGGTTGTCAGTGTCGAGCATGGCGCCGGTGGCTGCATGGAGCCGGTGGGTATGCTGAAAGAGCATGGTGTTCAGGTCGTTCTCGTGGCGGGCATGGGGGCGAGGCCGTTACAGGGATTCGCCCAAGTCGGTATTGATGTGTATTTTGCCGCCCGTCATGCCTTTGAAACGGTTGCCGAGGTTGTCGCGGGCATGGTCGAAAACAAGCTGATCCTGATGGATCCCACCCAGGCCTGCCAGGGACACGGCAACTGTCATGGGGCAGGGCACTGAGCTTACCTCTTCATCTCATTTTGGAGTGCGGGGCTGTCTTCGATGATGAGGGCAGCCCCTTCCACCAGCGCCTGGGCAACCTTGTGCCGGGCCGAGGTCAGAATTCTCTGTACCGTTCCCCGTGAAATTCCCATTTTGTTTCCTGCCTGCTCCTGGGTCAAGCCCTGTAGATCGCAGAGCCGCAAGGCTTCCAGCTCATCCTGAAGAAGAGGGATGTGGCTCAATTCCGCCAAAGGGATGCGGGCGGGCTTGAAGGCTTTGCCGCATCTCTGCCCTTCGCAGTGACGTATTTTTTTGGGTCTTGGCATGGGAGCTTCCTCGCGAGTTAGCCGTTGAAAAAAATACATTTGGCGTCGTTTGAATGACAAGAACGGCTCCTGAATAGTGCCTACAATGTACAGGAAAAAAAAGAGGAGATAAACACCTTCGTGGGAATGTCCGACCGGGAGAAAACAGGCACAAAAAAGGATGTTGCGGTCCTTGTAATGTCTCGCTAAATTAGACCGGTAAGGCCAGTGGGTTAAGGAAAACAAGAAATGGGCGCGGAGATGAAAACACCGGCTGGAAACATATCATTTTTTATTGACAAAGAGTGCGGCACTGGCTATGGTCCTCTGACTGAATCACTGTTCACATTTTACATGTAGTTACAATCGCCTTGCCTCGAAAGCCCCCTCAGTGCTGCGAGTTGGAAATAACGATGCTGGGCGAACGGTTTATTTATTAGAAACCTATTTAATTTACCTTAGTAAGGGAGGAATCGACAATGCCGAAGCATGATACGCCTTTGTTGGACGAGCTCGAAAAAGGCCCGTGGCCGAGTTTCGTCACTGACCTGAAGCGTCAGGCAGAGAAAAAACCCGAGTGTTTTGACATTTTGGGTCAGCTTGAGCTGTCTTTTAAGGACAGAATTACTCATTGGAAACACGGCGGTATCGTCGGTGTTTTCGGTTACGGTGGCGGTATTGTCGGCCGGTACTCGGATGTGCCGGATCAGTTTCCCGGTGTGGCTCATTTTCACACCGTACGTTTGAACCAGCCTTCCAGTAAGTTTTACAGCAGCGCGAAGCTTCGCGACATCTGCAACCTCTGGGAGAAATACGGTTCCGGTATGACCAACATGCACGGGTCCACCGGCGACTTGGTTCTTCTCGGCACCACCACCCCGAACCTGGAGCCCCTGTTCTACGAACTGACCCACGATCTGAATCAGGATCTCGGCGGTTCCGGCTCCAACCTTCGTACTCCCGAGTGCTGCCTTGGCCGGGCTCGTTGCGAGTGGGGTTGCTATGACACCCAGGCTCTCTGTCACCACCTGACCATGCATTACCAGGACGAGATCCATCGTCCGGCTTTCCCTTATAAGTTCAAATTTAAGTTTTCCGGTTGCCCCAACGATTGCGTTGCCGCCATCGCCCGTTCCGACTTTGCTGTTATCGGCACCTGGCGCGACGACATCCGCATCGATCAGGCTGCGGTTAAGGGTTACATCAGCGGTGAGTTCATTCCCAATGCCGGCGCTCACTCCGGCAAGGATTGGGGCAAGTTCGACATCAAGAAAGAGGTTCTTGATCTCTGTCCCACCGAATGCATGTGGATGGAAGGCGATACCCTTAAGATCGACAACTCCGAGTGCACCCGTTGCATGCATTGCATCAACGTAATGCCTCGTGCGCTGCGTCCCGGTCTCAAGCAGGGAGCAACCATCTGTGTCGGCGCCAAGGCCCCGATTCTTGACGGCGCCCAGTTCGCTACCATGACCATTCCTTTTATCGATGTTAATCCTGAGACTGAGTTCGAAGAAGTCATCGAAGTGATCGAGAAGATCTGGGATTGGTGGATGGAAGTCGGCAAAAACCGTGAGCGTGTTGGTGAGACCATCATGCGTGTCGGTCTGCCCACCTTCCTGAAGGTAATGGAAGTTACGCCCGTTCCGCAACATATCAAGGAGCCTCGTTCCAACCCCTATGTGTTCTGGCAGGAAGACGAGGTTGAAGGCGGTTTTGAGCGTGATGTTAAGGAATTCCGTAAGCGTAACGCCCAGTAATGTGCCTGGTTGTTGCTGATACAATTGAACTTATCTGATTTTACGATATAAGGAGGAATTATCATGGGTTACGATCCAGCGAATCCGATGGCCGACAGAATCACAGACATCGGTCCGCCACATTACGAGCAGTTTTTTCCGCCGGTTGTTAAAAAGAACTATGGCAAATGGCTCTATCACGAGATCATTCAGCCCGGCGTTTTGATGCACAAAGGCGAAAGCGGAGACGAGTGTTACACCGTTCGTGTTGGTGCTGCACGTCTCATCAGTATCGAATTGATCCGTGAGATCTGCGACATAGCCGATGCGCATTGTGATGGCTATGTTCGTTGGACCACTCGGAACAACGTTGAGTTCATGGTCGATTCAAAAGCCAAGGTTCAGCCTCTGCTTGATGAACTGAAGAGCCGCGGCAATAAGTTCCCCGTTGGCGGCACCGGTGCATCTGTAAGTAACTGCGTGCATACCCAAGGCTGGATTCACTGCCACACCCCGGCTACCGACGCTTCCGGCGTGGTCAAGGCCGTTATGGACGAGTTGTTTGATTACTTCATCACTCACAAGCTGCCTGCGCAGGTTCGTGTAGCTCTGGCATGTTGCTTGAACATGTGCGGTGCGGTACATGCTTCCGATATCGCCATCCTCGGCGTACATCGTAAACCGCCGATGATCGACCACGATGCGATTACCGGTCTCTGTGAGCTTCCCCTGGCCATCTCCGCATGTCCTCTGGGCGCGGTTAAGCCTGCTACAGCGAAGAACAGCGCGGGTGAAGATGTTAAATCTGTAAAGGTAAACGCTGATCGCTGCATGTACTGCGGTAACTGCTACACCATGTGTCCGGCCATGCCTTTGGCTGATCCGGAAGGTGATGGTATCGCTATTTTGGTTGGCGGCAAGGTTTCCAACTCCCGGTCCATGCCGATGTTCTCTAAATTGGTTATCCCCTTCCTGCCCAACACCCCGCCGCGCTGGCCGGAAACCGTTGCCGCAGTGAAGAATATCCTTGAGACCTATGCCAAGGATGCTCGTAAGTACGAGCGTGTTGGCGAGTGGGCTGCAAGGATCGGCTGGGAGAAATTCTTCGAAAAGACCGGTATCCCGTTCACCATCAAATCCGTTGACGACTACCGCTTGGCGTATGATACCTGGAGAACTTCTACACAGTTCAAGTTCACCAGCCATATCAAGTAATGTGAACGGTCTTCATTAGAAGCAGGGTCAGCAGTTTAAATGAGCTGCTGACCTTGTTCTGTTGATTGTTGATGTGCTTGCTAAAACCCTTATCGAAAGGAGTAAGTACCATGGCATTAAGCAAAGACGAGTTGAAGGCAGCCATCCTTGAGAAAGCGCTGAATGCTCCCAAGCCCCAGCTCTATGTTAAGGATTTTTATGCCTGTGATCCCGACGCCAAGCCCCGTGAAGTGAAGAATGCGGCCAATGATCTGGTAAAAGAAGGCAAAATGGATTTTTGGTCCAGCGGCAGCACTACCATGTATGCTGCAAAAGGTCGGGCTAAGGACGAAGAACATCGTTAGTATTGGTTTTTCAGCGTGAATATGAAAAATGCAGAGGGCTTCCTCTGCATTTTTTTTTGTGATGCGCCCAGCAGGGAAAGGCAGGTGTTTCCTGACGGGATTAAGTGCTCCTGTCAGTTTTTTGGCAAATGAGATCGGACATGCATGACGAGTTGGATAAGCTTTTTGCCGCCATTGATCAGGCATTTAAGGCTGTGCGCGAGGTGCACCCCGATGCGATCACCTGCGAAAAAGGATGCGCGGACTGCTGCCACGCAGTTTTTGATGTATCACTTGTTGAGGCGGTCAATCTTCAAGCTCATTTTCGCAAGCTTGCTGCCCCAATGCGGGAACAGATAGCAGCGGCGGCGCACCAAGCCATGCAGGCATGGGAGCATATCATGGCTGCGCATCTTGATCCGGCCGTAGCTCGGATCAGGTGTCCGCTTCTTGATGACCAAGGACTTTGTCTTTGTTATGAAGCGCGCCCGGTAAATTGCCGGACTTACGGGGTTCCCACAGTGATTGACGGCAAGGGGCATGTCTGCGGCCTTTCCGGATTTGAGCCGGGAGAATCCTACCCGACGATCAATCTTGTCGCTCTGCAGCGAATACTCCACGACCTTTCCGTCCAGTTGGCGGGCGAGGAAAAAGGTGTAAGGCGCTGGCCCATCGCAGCGGTGATTCTTGATCAGTCGCTGTCGTGCGATGTTACTGAAGAAACAATTGCTGCAAAGGAGAAATAGGATATTTCAGGTGGGACAATCTGCCCACGACCCTTTATTTATCCTTTTTCGATCTCCGCCGCTTTTTCCAGGTATTTTTCCGCATGCCGGCTGTGTTTGAAGCTCTTGTGTATCGCGGCCACCGTTCTGTATGAATCCGCTGCCTTGTCTTTTTCCCCCTTTGCCAGATAGATCTCCGCCAGAATCTCCAGCGTATCCACCGATCCCTGGGGATTTCGCAGGGCGCTGTATTCATCAAGGACTTCGCCATACAGTCGGATGGCCTGGTCATAGTCCTTGGCATCGTACATCAGTTTGGCTTTTTTCTTTTCGATGGAGAAAAGGCTGAAGCGGTCTGACTGCTTCTGGCAAATGGCATAGGCCCGGTCATAATGGCTCAGGGCCATCGCCACATCGCCACGTTTCGCGCAAATATCGCCCAGTTTATCCGCCGCATTGGCAATACCGTTTTCGTTGCCTTCGAGCTCAAAAGCAATGAGCGCGTTGTGAAAGGCATTTGCGGCTTGAGCCGGTTCGAGGTTTTTGAGGAATTCCTGACCTGCCTCGTAGTCAAGTTGGGCTTGGCTTTTTTCTTCCTTTGGTTCCTGTTTTTGCTGTTCAGTCATTTTTTGGCTCTTTTGATCTGTGCAGATGGGCAAGTGCTTCTCTGGCAAGTTCTGCCACGGTGGTGCGCACGGGTTGCCCCTGCTCGTAAATGGTTAATTCGGCTTCGTCGCCAGTCAGTTTTTCAATCTCGCTTTCCACCTCGGTTGCGGCAATCCGTCCTAGAAGCCGGACTGCGTGGCCCCTGGTGATTGGTTCGGAGTGGGTGACAAAGGGAAACAGGCTGTAAAACGGGGTGGCACGGACAATGTCGGGACGTTTTTCCGCGATGGTTCCCAGGGCCCACAATACCTGAACCCTGGTGGTTGGTACTCCACGGTGCATGAGAAGGTGCCTGGCAAAACCACCATAAATGTCGGCCCGTGCCGCAATGATTGAACCGATGGACTCCAGCAGGCCCCAGTGAGCTGCTGCGGAATCGGAACATGCCTCGAACAGCCGGTGCAGCAGATCGCTCACCGCTCCGGGTTTTCGGGTGGAGAGGCGCCGGCAGACCTGGCCCAGGACATGGGCGTATTGCCAGCGGTTACTCTCGTCAGGATCATAGAGCAGACGTTGGATGAAGCGCAGGGTCTTGAGATCGTCGAAGGCAAGGTCAACCAAGCCATCGATGTCTTGAGTCTTCGCCATTTGGGTGACGGTGGTTTTGTCCGCCCGTTTCTTTTTGCGTTTGGGATCGCGGGCCGATTCCATTGCCGGGAGGTCATTTGCCGGATCTTCCTCAAGCAGGGTGCTGTCCTTGGCATTCTTGTCCGTATGCAGACGTTTGGCCAGCGCGGCCAGTTCCCGGTTAAGTCGGACAAAATAGAGGACGCCGGCCACCTTGCGGCCGTCGACATTCTTGGTTTCGTAAACCTGATGGGTCTGCTCGTCGTAATTGTCAATCCGGCCCGTCAGGTAATCCTCATCCGGAAGCAGTTCCCAAGCCAGATCCCAGTTGTCGTCGCAGGCATGGACTATGGCCTCGACCATGGCCGCTCCTACATTAAAGCCGGTGGGATCGCAGGTATATGTCGCGCCGCACTGGCATTCGCCCATGGTGAATTCGTCCAGCTTTCGCTGTACCGGTTCCCGAGGGCGACCCACATCCTGGCCGCAGAATGGGCACCAGGGGCTGACCTTTATCTGTGCGTCTTTGGCCATGATTACAGCTCGTTCTCAATGGCCTCGACAAGGCGCTGGTCGACCGCATAGCCGAGCTCCTTTGCCTTAGCCAGCGATTTTTTGGCCGCCTGAAAATCCTTATTGTAATAAAGGGCCACCGCGAGGTTGTTGTGGGCCATGGGGAAGTCCGGCTCAAGCTTTACCGCTTCCTTGGCAGCATTGACCGCAAGTTCGAAATTGCCGGCCATAACCTGGGCCGAGGCCAAGTTGATCCAGGCCATGTGCATTTTCGGGTCATTCTGCGTGGCCAAGGTGTAAGCGGCAATGGCTTTGTCGCTTTCCCCCTTTTGTTGCCAGATAAGGCCGATATTGTTGTGGGGCTGGGCCAATGCCGGATTGACCTGCACTGCCGCCTGGTTTGCGGCCAGGGCCTTGTCAAGTTCGCCCTGTTCAAAGTGCATGGCCCCGATATTGATGAGGGCCTCAACGGCATGGGGGTCTATTTTCAGGCATCTTTCGAGCGATCGCATGGCGTCGTTTGTCCTTCCGGCCTTGCGGTAAACCAAGGCCAGATGGTGGTGGGCCACGATATTGTCCGGAAGTTCAATGCATTTTTGTTCAAGTTCTTCAATGATCTTAGGCAGATCTTCTTGTTGGGCAGACATAGGGGGCGTCCTCATTCTTCAAAATGGTTGAAAATCGTAAGCCGTTGTAACAAAATAAGCAGGCCATTTAAATAGCAAAAACGGCATAAGGAGCTGTAACGGAATGGGTAAAAAATGATTATTCGGTAACCGCTCCTAAATCCGTTTCTTAATCTCGAGAACAAGCAGATAGTGTTTTAGAAAAAGTCCTGGTGCGAAAAGCACCGGCCAAAGTCTCAAAGTGGAATATATATAAGCATGGCGGCGCCGGTGTGCAAGTGGGGCAAAGTACCATATGGCGAAAACTTCGTCAAAATCTTTGCCGATGTCGGCTTTCGCCGCAGTGCTGCTCTCGCAACCGCTTGACACCGGGTATGGTAGGTGGTTTTCTGTGCGCGGGATGACCGTGAATGGTGATTCACGGGAGAAGATAACTATGGGAGGGAAGGGCTTGGCCGCAGAGGAAGAATGTTCCGTAAAAGGACTGGTGATTGCCGGGTTGGGAGGAGGTTCAGGGAAAAGCGTCGTTGCGGTGGGATTGGCTGCGGCCTTTGCCGGGCAGGGGCGTCGGGTGGTGCCCTTTAAAAAGGGGCCGGACTATATTGACGCAGGCTGGTTGTCCCTGGCCGCCGGGTTTCCCTGTTACAATCTTGATCCCTATCTCATGCCACCTGAAGCGCTTGCCCATTCTTTTCGGACCCATGTGCGCCGGCGGGAGCTGGTTATCATTGAAGGTAATCGTGGTCTCTATGACGGGGTAGATGCAGAAGGAACCTTCAGCACGGCCGAGCTGGCCAAAACCCTGGGGTTGCCGGTGTTGCTGGTGGTTGATTGTACCAAGACCACCCGGACCATGGCGGCCATGGTTTTGGGCTGCCAGCGGTTTGATCCGGAGGTGAAGATCGGCGGGGTGATTTTAAACCGGGTGGGGACATCCCGGCACGAGGCCCTTGTCCGGGAGGCCGTGGAACATTATACGGGGATCCCGGTGCTTGGCGCCATCCCCCGCTCCAAGGAAGACGCTTTTCCGCAGCGGCATCTGGGGATAACCCCCTGCCCGGAGCATGCGGGAGCCGATGCGGCAGTGCAGGGACTGGCCGGGAAGGCGACGCGCTATCTTGATCTTGCCGGGATAGAAAAGATGATGGCCCTCTGCGCCGGCGAACCGGAAACTCAGCGCCCGGAAGCGAGGGAGGTAGAAGAGCCGGTGCGGATCGGCATCCTCAAGGATGCGGCTTTTCAGTTCTATTATGCGGAAAACCTGGAAGCGCTGATCCGCTGCGGTGCCCAGCTGGTTGAGATCAATGCCCTGGCCGCCACGGAGCTGCCGGAACTTGATGGCCTTTATATCGGCGGGGGCTTTCCTGAAACCAGTGCCCGTGCGCTTTCCGGTAATGTTTCCTTCCGGGCCTCCCTTAAAAGAGCCGCCGAAGCAGGGCTGCCCATCTATGCGGAGTGTGGCGGCCTGATCTATCTTGGCGAAAGCATGGTGCTTGGTGACGAGGCCTTCCCCCTGGTTGGTCTTTTTCCGGTGCGGTTCGGGCTGATGCAAAAACCCCAAGCCCATGGTTATACCGTGCTGGTGGCTGAGGGGGAAAATCCTTATTATCCTGCGGGGACAGAGATCAAGGGGCACGAATTTCGCTACAGCCGGGTGGAAGAGTGGGGCGGAGAGGCCGTTCAGCTGGCTCTGCGGATGGAGCGTGGAGTTGGATTTTGCGAGAAAAGGGATGGGTTGGTGTTCAAAAATGTGCTGGCGCTCTACACCCATATCCATGCGCTGGGCACAACTACATGGGCGCCGGCTTTGGTGGCCAAGGCGCGGGAGTATCGTGCGGCAAAGGGGTGAGGCCTTTGCCGGCGTGCGTCGACAAGTGCTTTGATCGCCATCATGCTGGAACTGGATTTGGCTGTGGGGCAATTTTTGTCATAACATGGGAGGGGGGTGGATGAAGCAGAGAATGCGGGCAGTAGCGTTGGGCGTATCGGCGGTATTGATTCTGGCGGGGGCTGCAGCCGGTGCGGATGATATCCGCGAAGGAAAGTGGGAGTTCACTTCGGAGATGCAGATGGAGGGAGTGCCGCAGATGCCCGCTTTGCCGCCGGGAGTGAAGCTTCCGCCGGGGTTATCGGTTTCGACCCGGGGGAATACCATGCACTCTACGGTGGTGAAATGTATCAGCAAGGACGATTTGCTCCCGGCTTCCGATCAGAAAACCGATAATAAGTGCAAAACAACCAAAATCGAGCGCCGGGGGAATACGGTCAAATGGCGCACCGTTTGCACGGAAGGAGAGATGAAGATGACAGGGGACGGGGTAGCCACCTACACCGGCGTTGTCATGGACAGCACAATGACCATGACAACCCAGGGGCAGGGGCACTCCACAAAACAGGTCGTGAAAACCAAAGGGAAATATCTTGGGGTGTGCGGAAAATAGTCCGCTGCTGCTATCGCGGAAGGGAGGGAGCCTGGCGACCTTCAGCCGGTAAGCGGCAAGGACTTTCGGGTCAATGGCTGGTGTAGCTGCCGAGAACCTTGGCTTCGATCTTCATTCTGGTAGCGCCATCAGGGATCGGTTCCTGCCAGTGGATGAATTGGGTCACCACCCTGGCGAAGGCGCCGTTATCCTCTTTGCATGCGTCGCAGATGCTCTCGGCATCGTCCCGGTAGATGACCACCTTGCTGGCCGCCTCCCCTTTGCAGTCAACGGCCGCCATTTTCCGGCAGCCGCATTCCAGCCGGATAATCGCTACGCCGATTCCGTCCGGACTTCCTTCCAGAATGCCGGCAACCATGGCCTCTTCATTTTTCTGGGCCCTGAGTTCGGGGCTTACCGTGGTCTTTTTTTTGATTTTTGGTTTGCTGCTCATAACATGGGCCTTTTCCGGACAGATTAAGAAGAACACAGGTGCATGCCTGCAAAAAAAACAACGGCTGGTATCCTAAAAGATCAGAGCAAACTGGTCAACCTGAATCGTCTTTTCCCCTTGTGCGCCCCTCATTGCGCCGGGGATTCTTTTTTATTGACAAAAAAATGTTGGTGCATTAGAGGGAAAGGGAAATTTTATATCTTTTTCCGGAAGCAATGGGCTCGATATTCTGCCCCGATCTGTGGCAGTTCGATCTTGTTTAGGCGTCGTTACGAAATAATTATTACCGTGACTATTTCGTTACGGCGCCTTATGCCGTTCTTGGAATTTCAATGGTATCGTTAATTTTTGAACGACGGCTTATCAATTTTTTTAAACCTTATATGGAGGAAGTATTATGTGGCAGATTGATATCGATAAGGATAAATGCGCCGGTGATGCAGAGTGCGTAAACGCTTGCCCCGCGCAGGTGTATGAGATGGTTGACGGCAAGGCCGAAGCTGTGAATGCCGACGAATGCCTGGGCTGTGAGACCTGTGTTGAGGTTTGCCCCGAGGGTGCCCTCACCGTCACCGAGGTGTAATGTAAAATTTAGGAGCCGTTGCGGAATAATCTTTGCTTTTTCAGACATTCCGTCCCGGCTTCTTATGCCGTTCCTTGCCAGTGCAATGGTAAGGCTATTTTGTACTGACGGCTTGCAGAACATTCCGTGAAGCGTTTAGGCCTATTCCCACCATTGGGGGTAGGCCTATTTATTTGCATGTGGGATGGACTTCGCTATGGCAAGGCAGCTTCGGGAGGGGAATGCATGAGCTGGTTGGCACGCTTGAAGCCGGGGGCGACTATCCGGACCAATCTCCTGATTGCCGCCCTGATGTGGAGTTTTATCGGCCTGTACCTGATGGTGCGGGGCTACCTCCTGTGCAAGGCTTTGTCTTGGATGTTTCTGGGGCTGGCCTTGGGGCTTGGCACATTGAAGGCTTTTTGGCTTATTGGACGCTCGGCCCGGAAGAATATCGCCCGGATCGTGGCGCGCCCGGACGGGATGTGTATTGGCGGGGTATACTCTTGGGGGATGTGGGGGATGGTTGTCTGTATGATGCTTGGCGGCCGCCTGTTGCGTAATTCCTCCGTGTCTCCCTTGGTGGTCAGTGTTATATATCTCGCTGTCGGATGGGCGCTTCTGTTGTCGAGCAGGCTCATCTGGCAGGAGTGGAACGCGCGCAGAACTGATGGGCCTGCAAAAAAGTAAGGGTCATGGCTCTGGCACGCAACATCAAAGAATGACAAAGGAATAGCTGTTGAAATCGCGGATTGTTGCGATTTCAACAAAGCCTCTTCGCTGTAACAACGGGTTGCTTTGGTATGGGAACACCTTCCTGGAATAGAGTGGAGGTTGATCGTGCCGCCCTGCGCCATAATTTCCGGCAGGTGCGAAAACTGGTCGGCCCGGCGGTGGACATTCTGGCAGTGGTCAAGGCCGATGCCTATGGGCATGGACTTATCCCGTCGGCCCAGGCACTTACCGAGGCCGGGGCCACATCCTTCGGCGTGGCCGAGGTCGAAGAGGGGGTGCGGTTGCGTCAGGCCGGGATAACCGGACAGATTGTGGTCATGCTCGGGGTCGACCGGCAGGGGGCGGCGGATGCGGTGGCCCATGACCTCACCCCCGTGGTCTATACCCTGGAGGCAATGGAGGCTCTTGCCGCGCAGGCGACAAAGGGTGGTTGCCGGAAAGGGGTGCAGATAAAGGTCGATGTCGGCATGGGGCGTTTTGGTATTCTTCCCCACGAGCTTGAGCCGTTCCTCGCTGCCTTGCGCCGGTTTCCCAGTCTCTATCTCTCCGGGATCGCAAGCCATTTTCCCAAGGCGGATACGGAAGGCGACGCCATCACGGAAGAACAGTTTGCTTTGTTTCAGGAACTTTTGAGTCGTGTGCAAGCCACCGGCGAGGCGCCGATCAAGCATATTGCCAATTCGGCAACCCTGTTGCGTTATCCCGAAATGCGCTGTGATCTGGTGCGCCCGGGTATTTCTCTTTATGGCTGTTATCCGGCGGACTGGCTGCACAAGGCTTATGCCTTGGACCTGCGGCCGGTCATGCGTTTTGCGACCACGGTGTTGCAGGTCAAGGAGTTTCCGGCAGGGCAGGGGATCAGCTATGGGCACAGATATGTGACCGATCGGCCTACCAGGCTTGCGGTGCTGCCGGTGGGTTACGATAACGGCTATCTGCGGAGAATGGCGGGCAAGGCCGAGGTATTACTGGCAGGACAGCGGGCGCCGGTTCGTGGTATGATCTGCATGAATGCCTGCATGGCTGATGTGACGGATATTCCCGAGGTCAAGGTCGGAGATGAAGCTGTGCTGCTCGGGCATCAAGGTGCCGGGGAGATCAGGGCCGAGGAGATCGCCCGCTGGTCCGATACCATCAACTATGAGATTCTCTGCCTTTTCGGCTCTTGCAACCGGCAGGTTCATGTTGACAGCGACTAAGCGGTCACCGGCTGCCGTATCTTTTTTTTGTCGGCCGGCTCGCATAACCGGGGAGATTTCGCCGCCCTTTTTCGTGGAGATGCGCCCCTGTAGTTGCTACGGATATGGGGAAAACGCCGGCTGTGATTGTTCTGCTCCGTGATCAATCATGACGCAAGACACCTTGTTTGTTAAAAAACATTTTTTCGGACTAGAAAGACAATGATCAAGACACGCCTGAAGAAATTAATAGATGATTGCTTTAACCAGGGGATTGAGGCGGGGTTCTGGACCGCTGCCGCGGCGGGGGGGTATTCCCTTGATGAACCCAAGCACGCGGGCCAGGGTGATCTGGCCACCAATCTGGCCATGGTGGTGGCAGGAAAAGATAAGAAGAACCCCAGGACCATTGCCGCGCAGTTGGTGGAGATGCTTGCCCCCCATACCGATCTGCTGGACCGAGTGGAGATCGCCGGGCCGGGCTTTGTCAATTGTTACATCAATAAATCCGTTTGGCAATCCGTGTTGCCCGAGGTCTGCGCGCAAGATGCCGCCTTTGGTCGGAGCGCGGTCGGGCAGGGCAAGAAGGTCCTGGTCGAGTTTGTCAGCGCCAACCCAACCGGGCCTTTAAGTGTCGGACACGGGCGGCAGGCGGTCTTGGGCGATGCCATCGCCAGTCTGCTTTCGGCTACCGGTCATCAGGTGACCAGGGAATATTATTATAACGATGCCGGTCGGCAGATGCGGGTGCTGGGTGAATCCACCCGGGCCAGGTATCTTGAGACTCTGGGCTTGCCCTTTACCTTTCCGGAAGACGGGTATCAGGGGCAGTATATTCGGGATATTGCCGGGGAGCTCATCAAGGAGCATGGCGATGCTCTTAAGGATGAGCCGGATGTCATGGTATTCAAGAACAAGGCCGAGCGGGTGATCTTTGACGACATCAATGGTACCCTGCATCGCCTTGGCATTGTTTTTGACAACTACTACAACGAACATTCCCTCTATGAAAACGGCCTGGTGGACGATGTGGTCGCCTCCCTGCGGGAGAAGGGGCTGGCCTACGATCAGGACGGTGCGGTCTGGTTCAAGGGCACTGAGTTTGACCTGCCTCAGGACCGGGTGATCATCAAGTCCACCGGGGAGCCGACCTACCGTCTGCCGGACATGGCCTATCATCGGGAGAAATTTCGTCGGGGCTTTGACTGGATGGTGGATATTTTCGGCTCCGACCATATCGCCACGGTGCCGGATGTGCTGGCCGGGGTCAAGGCCCTGGGGTATGATCCGGCCAAGGTGACCGTGGTCTTGCACCAGTTCGTCACCCTGTTGCGCGATGGGCAGCAGGTGAAGATGTCCACCCGCAAGGCCAATTTCGTGACGGTGGACGAATTGCTCGATGAGGTGGGCGCGGATGTGGCCCGCTTCTTTTTTCTCATGCGCAAGGCGGACAGTCAGCTGGAGTTTGATCTGGATCTGGCCACCAAGACCAGCCAGGAAAATCCGGTCTACTATGTGCAATATGCCCATGCCCGATTGCACAGCATCCGCAGGCAGGCCGAGGCCAAGGGTGTTGCCTTGGGGAGCTTGGCGGATGCGCCGCTGTCCAGGCTTACCCTGGAGGACGAGACCCATTTGCTCAAGGCCATGGCAGCCTTTCCTGCTCTGGTGGAGGGCGCTGCCCTTGATCTGGCTCCGCATCGGCTTGTTTTCTTTCTCCAGGATGTTGCCGGGCAGTTTCACAGTTACTATAATAAGCACCGGATTGTTTCCGAGGATGAGGAATTGAGCCGAGCCCGTCTCTGGCTGGCCATGGGTTTGCGGGTGGTCTTGCGAAACGGTCTTGCCCTGATTGGGGTGAGCGCTCCGGAATCCATGTAGGGCCTGGGGCATGTCCTGTTAAATAAAGATGTAATCGTTCCGCCGGGGCTACGCACTTGCCGCTAACCTCGGCCTGTAAACGGTCAGCAGTGCCGTAGATGCGCGGAAGAGGCCTGTTCGCTATACATCAAGTATGCGGGCAGGCCGATGACAAAGCAGATGCGGTGCTGCTGACCGTTTACCTAAAGATCAGCATGAGGAGGCGTTGCCCGGTGTTTCCCGGCAACGGATAATCCGCTTATGAACGCACCGAACCAGAAAGGTAGATTTGTTATCCGTTTTGAGCTGGGGTTGTTGGGGATGTTCAGTCTGACCCTGGTCACCGGCTGTATCTTTTTTTGGATGTTCATTATCGGCATATGGGCCGGGCAGACTATTCTCCAGCCGACCCCGGGAGAGGAAAAATCGCCGATGGCTAAAATTGCCGAAGCGTTGCGTCCGGGACAGCCGACTCCTGTCGATGTCGAACCCGTCGCCTCTTCCGGGCAAAAGGAAAATTCGGCGCCAGCAACCGGAGCGCAGCCGGAATCCGCCCCCGCTTCCGAAACGGAATGGGCCGAGGCCGAGCCTTCTTTTTTTGCCATCCAGGTTTCCGCTCTTCGCGACCAGGAAAGGGCGCAACAGGATGTAGCCCAGTGGCGCGGTCGTGGCTATGAGGCTTTTTCCGTGCCGCCCGAGGACAAGGATGATCCGTTTATCCGGATTTATGTGGGTAAGTTTGATAAGCTTGGCGATGCCAATCAGCTCATCGCCAAGCTGGAAAAAGAGGAAAAGGTCAAGGCCTATATCGCCCTGCTGCCTGCGTCCCGCCTCCAGGCCCCCTGATTTTTTGAGGGGGAGCCGTAATGTTGACAAGATAATGTTATCGTCCGGATGGAGCGAGTGGCATGGTAATCCTAAATCTTTTTCTTTATGGGCGGGTATGGTAGAACGAACAGGTTCCGCCTGCCGGGTGGGCCGAAAAATGTGAGAAGCCGTCATGACTGTTGTAATCGTAAAAAAAATCGCGATTGCAACGGTTGTTGCGTTGTGGCCGGTTGCTTGCTTTTGCGGACCTTTGACCGCTTTCCTTTTTTTGTGAGACCGTCATGATTCGTGATGCCAGGATGGACGATGTGAAAGTGATGTATGCCCTGTTGCAGCATTTTGCCAACAAGGGCCTGCTGTTGGGCCGTTCCTTGAGTTCCTTGTACGACCAGCTGCGGGATTTTAAGGTCTTTGTCAAGGATGGGACGGATGATTCCCCGGCCGGGAAAATGGTCGGGATCTGTGCCCTGCATGTCTGCTGGGAAAATCTGGCGGAGATTCGTTCCCTGGCAGTGGTGGAAGAAGCCCAGCGTCACGGGATTGGCCGGCAGCTGGTCGAGGCTTGTCTGGCCGAGGCCGATCATTTCGGGATCACCAGGGTTTTTACCCTGACCTATCAGCCCGCTTTTTTCCAGCGGCTCGGGTTCAGGCATATTGATAAAAACGAACTCCCCCACAAGGTGTGGAGTGATTGCATACAGTGTCCAAAGTTTCCGGATTGCAACGAAGAGGCCCTGATCTGGGAAAGATAAGCCTTGTCCGCAACCCTTGCTGGAGTAATGAATTTCGTCATGTGGACAGCCAAAACGGCATAACGAATCGTAACGAAATGATCAAGAAAGCTGAGGTTATTTCGTAACGGTTCCTTAAAAAAAAGCTGATGGCGTCGGGGTGTGCCTCTGGGCCGGCCTTCGATGTTGACCTCTTGGAGTAGAAATATGTTCGGTTCTGTTTTGAAAAAGGTTTTTGGCAGCAAAAACGAACGGGTTATCAAAAGCATTCAACCGCTGGTGGCGGCGATTAATCAGCTGGAGCCCGAGATCCAGAAGCTTGATGACGTCGCGCTTGTGGCCAAGACCGTGCTGTTCCGGGAGCGTCTCGCTGCCGGGGTGCCCCTTGACGACCTCTTGCCCGAGGCCTTTGCCGTCTGCCGAGAGGCTGCTTGGCGGGTCCTGGGCATGCGTCATTTTGACGTGCAGCTTATTGGCGGCATTGTCCTCCATCAGGGCAAGATTGCCGAGATGAAAACCGGCGAGGGCAAGACCCTGGCCGCCACTTTGCCTGTGTATCTCAATGCCCTCACCGGTCGCGGTGTGCATGTGGTCACGGTCAACGATTATCTGGCCCGGCGCGATGCCGAATGGATGGGCAAGCTGTACCGCTTTCTCGGGCTCAGTGTTGGTTCCATCCTGCATGGGATGGATGATGCGGCCCGCCGTGAGGCATACGCCTCGGATATTACCTACGGGACCAACAACGAGTTCGGCTTTGATTATCTTCGCGACAACATGAAATTCGACCTCAAGGATTTTTGCCAGCGCGAGTTCCACTACGCCATTGTCGATGAGGTGGACTCCATCTTGATCGACGAGGCAAGAACCCCTCTGATCATCTCCGGCCCCGCTGAGATGTCCACCGAGCTTTACGAGCGGGTGAACCGGCTTATCCATAAGTTTAAGAGTGAGGAGCATTACACCCTGGATGAAAAGACCAGATCGGTATCCCTCAGCGATGAAGGGGTGACTTTGGGCGAGAAGTTGCTCGGGGTGGAGAACCTCTATGATCCACGAAATATCGAGTGGCTGCATCACCTGAACCAGGCTTTGAGGGCCAATGTCCTTTTTAAAAGGGATGTGGATTATCTGGTGCGTGACGGTCAGGTGGTGATCGTGGACGAGTTTACCGGGAGGGCCATGCCTGGCCGTCGTTTCAGCGATGGCTTGCATCAGGCTCTGGAGGCCAAGGAGGGGGTAAAGGTGGAGCAGGAGAATCAGACCCTGGCTTCCATCACCTTCCAGAATTATTTCCGCATGTATGAAAAGCTCTCCGGCATGACCGGTACCGCGGATACCGAAGCTGCGGAATTCAAGAAGATCTATAATCTCAACGTGGTGATCATCCCCACCCACAACACCATGATCCGCAAGGATTATGCCGATGTCATCTACAAAAATGCCAAGGCCAAGGATCGCGCCATCATCCGGGAGATTCAAGAGCTGCATAAGAAAGGGCAGCCCGTGCTGGTGGGTACTATCAGTATTGATGTTTCCGAGAAGATCTCCGCCATGCTCAAGAAGGTGGGAGTGCCCCACGAGGTGCTCAACGCCAAGCAGCATGAGCGGGAGGCCGAGATTGTCGCCGATGCCGGACAGAAGGGGCATGTGACCATCGCCACCAACATGGCGGGTCGAGGCACAGACATCAAGTTGGGCGAGGGGGTAACCGAGCTGGGCGGCTTGCACATTCTGGGCACCAGCCGCCACGAAAGCCGCCGGATCGACAACCAGCTGCGCGGCCGTTCCGGTCGCCAGGGGGATCCCGGCTCTTCCCGTTTTTACCTGTCGCTTGAGGATGATCTGCTGCGGATCTTTGGTTCCGACCGCATTTCCGGGATTATGGACAAGCTGGGCATGGAAGAGGACGAACCCATCGAACACACCATGATCAGCCGGGCCATCGAAAACGCCCAGCGCAAGGTGGAGGGAAATAATTTCGATATCCGTAAGCACCTGCTCGAGTATGATGACGTGATGAACAAGCAGCGCGAGGTTATTTACCGCCAGCGCCGCGAAGTGCTGGGCTCGGATGATATCCATGAGGTTATCACCGATATGTTTCCGGAGATGGCTGAGATGGTGGCCGGTGAGTTCGCTGATACGCGGACCCCTTCGGAGGAGTGGGACTGGGCCGGGGTTTCCGAAAGGATGTATGCCCTGTTCGGCTTTTCCGGGGAGTGGAGCGAGGCGGACAAAAAGGAACTTGATCCTGCCTCCTTTGTCGATCTGATCCTTGCTGTGCTCAACGACCGCTATGCCAATCGGGAACAGGAGGTCGGTGATTTGAATCTCCGCCACCTGGAACGGGTGGTTCTGCTGCAGATCGTGGATCACCACTGGAAAGAGCACCTGCTCAACATGGACCACTTGAAGGAAGGTATTGGCCTTCGCGGTTATGGCCAGAAAAATCCGTTGGATGAGTATAAGAAGGAAGGGTTCAACATGTTCGGGGAGATGATCGGCAGGGTGAAGACCCAGACCGTCAGCACCCTGTTTCGGCTTCAGCTGGTGCGGGAAGAGGAAGTGGCCGAGTTGGAACGCAAACAGCGGGAGCAGCGGCAACCCATGCAGTTGAGCCGTGGCCCTGTCGAGGATGAAGAGCATAAGCCCTTTTCCCGCGAGGGGGACAAGATTGGGCGTAATACCGACTGCCCCTGTGGCAGCGGGCAAAAATACAAACGGTGCTGCGGTAAGAGCGGCGGGAAGAAATGAGATGGCGGCAGAAAACTTTACAGTTCGGGGATTTAAGGCGGCGGCGGTAAACTCCGGAATTCGCGGTAAGGAGCGGTTGGATCTTGCCCTGATAGTGAGCGATAAGCCTGCTTCCGTGGCCGGGGTATTCACCACCAGTCTGGTCAAGGCGGCGCCGGTACTTCTTGATATGGAGCGGTGCAAGAGTGGCAAGGCCCAGGTTATTCTGGTCAATTCCGGCATCGCCAATGCCTGTACCGGAGAGGAAGGCATGCGTCTGGCCCGACTGACCACGGCCATGGCGGCCGATGCCTTGGATATCGCCCCGGAGCTGGTGCAGGTCTGTTCCACCGGGATCATCGGTCAGCAACTGGAGCTGGCCTGTTTTCAGCGGGGGATTCCCAAGGCGGCTCAGACTCTTTCCGCCGACGGCCTAGGCGACGTGGCCCAGGCCATCATGACCACCGATACCTTCCGAAAGATCACGGAGCGCACCGTCCTCATCGACGGCAAGCCCGTCAAGCTCCTGGGAATGTGCAAGGGGGCGGGTATGATCATGCCCAACATGGCCACCATGCTTTCCTTCATCCTCACCGATGCCAAAATCGAACACGATCTTCTCCAGAGTCTCTTGAAAAAGGCGGTGGCAAGAACCTTTAACTCCATTACCGTGGACGGCGATACCAGCACCAACGACACGGTGCTGCTCATGGCCAACGGCTTGGCGGAACATCCGCCCATCGTCGAGGATCGCCCCGAGGCGCTGCATGCCTTTGCGGGGGCCTTGGAAGAGCTGTGCAAAGAGCTGGCCTTGATGATTGTTCGGGACGGTGAGGGCGCGACCAAGCTGGTGACAATAAGGGTCCAGGGCGCTGCTTCCGAGGCCCAAGCCGATCAGGCGGCCAGGACCGTGGCCAATTCCAATCTGGTCAAGACCGCTTTTTTTGGCGAGGATGCCAACTGGGGCAGGATCATAGCCGCTTTGGGCCGCTCCGGCGCCCAATTTGACCAGCAGAAGGTGGACATTGCCTTTGACGACGTGTTTATGGTGAAGCATGGCCTGGGGCAGGGCGCCGAGGTGGAGGCCCGTGCCACTGCGGTGCTGAAGAAGCCGGAGTTCGTGGTCACCGTCGACCTGCATGCCGGCGAGGCGAGCAAGGATATTCACACCTGTGACTTCTCCATCGATTACGTCAAGATCAACGCGGATTACCGGTCATAGCGCGCCGGATTTTTCTGAAGCTTTGGGAGAATTCGAAAACGTATCGCGACATCCCAACTGTAACCCCTTAGCAGTGCCGTGGATGTGCGCAACAGGTCTGCGAGCAGGCCTATGACAAAGCAGATGCGGCGCGGTGGAATTGTTACGAATCAGTCACGATTTTCCGGTGGTGGCATGCGTAAATTTCTTTTTCCGGCCTTGCTCCTCGTTGTCGTAGCCATTGGTATGCTCCATCTCTTTACCCCTGGGGATTTCATCTATTACCACAATACCTACCGGCGGCTCAGTTATTTTCCCATCGTGCTGGGCGGCCTCTGGTTCGGAGTGCAGGGCGGCCTGGTTCTGGCCGTGCTTTCCACCATCGCTTTTATTCCCCATGTTCTTCTCTATGTTGGTCATGGGCCGCAGGCTTACTTAAGCGAGCTGACCGAGATTGTCCTCTATCTGGCGGCCGGTCTGGTTGTCGGGGTGATCTCCGGGAGGCAGACTCGTCTGCGTGAACGGGATCGGTTGTTGTCCGAGAAACTGCGGGCATCCTATGTTCGGCTTCAGGAAGAAACCGCACAGCTCATCGAGGCGGAGACTCGGTTGGCCGCTGCCCAGAAATTTTCCGCCCTCGGCAGGCTCTCCGCTTCCCTGGCCCATGAAATAAAGAATCCTCTCGCTTCCATTAAGGGTACGGCGGAGATTCTCCGCGATGAATTTCCCGGGGATCATCCAAAAAGGGAGTTTGTGGATATCTTGCTCAAGGAAACAGACAGGTTGCACGACACGGTGGAGGATATCCTCCGTTATTCCAAGGGGCAGCCCCAGGAAAGGGGCGAACTGCTCGAGCCGCTGGCTGCGGTTGTCCGACATGTTGGTGCATTGCTGGAAAGGCAATTGCGGGAAAAACAGGTGAGTTTTATTTTTCCGGAAAATGGCGAGGCCCAGCATCTGCTGGTGGAGAGCGTCAAGTTTTCCCAAGTTTTCTTGAATCTTGGCCTCAATGCCTTGGATGCGGTCCAACCCGGCGGCCATATCTGGTTTATGGTGGAAAGTGCTGGTGAGGGGGGCTGGCGAATTTCTGTCTGTGACGATGGACCGGGCGTGGTGGAGGCGGAAAAGGAAAGGATTTTTGAGCCGTTTTATTCCCGTAAGGCCGAGGGTACCGGCCTTGGGTTATTGATCAGCCGGAAAATTGTGGAAAGCTACGGCGGCAGCCTCAGGGCCACGGATCGTTCGGGAGGCGGGGCCTGTTTCGAGATTCTGCTTCCCGCAAAAAATGGTTCCTCCCTTGGTCACACAGGGTGAGGGAAGAGGCGATTTCATGAAACCCCGGATACTTTTGATCGATGATGACGCAAGCCTGCTACGGGTTACCGAGTATAACCTGAGCAACGCCGGCTTCAGCGTACTCAGCGCAGCTTCGGGTCGGGAGGGGTTGGCGCTTTTTCACAAGCACGATCCGGATCTGGTGATTACCGATGTGCAGCTTGGCGACCTAAACGGTTTGCAGATCCTGGCGGCGGTGAAAAAGGAGTCTCCTATTACCCCGGTGCTGGTGATCACCGCCTTCGGCTCCATCGAATTGGCGGTCAAGGCCATGCAGGAAGGGGCCTTCACCTTTTTGGCCAAACCTTTTGACCGGGAGGCCCTGCGGCTTTCCTGCCGGAAAGCACTGGAGCTGCGGCAGCTGCACGAGCAGAAACAGCAGTTGAGCGGCGAAGTCAACAGGCTTACGGGCACCGAGGGCATGGAAACCGCCAATACTGCCATGGCTGAGTTGCTGGATACGGCAAAGCGGGCGGCCAACAGCGAGGCCACCATCCTGATTGCCGGTGAATCCGGCACCGGCAAGGAGGTGTTGGCCAGACTCATCCATCAGCACAGTCCCAGGGCGCAGGGTCCCATGGTGGCGGTAAATTGCGCCGCCATTCCGGAAAATCTTCTGGAAAGCGAACTCTTTGGCCATGTCAAAGGCGCCTTTACCGGGGCGGTGAGCAACCGTAAAGGGCGTTTCCAATCCGCAGCCGGAGGAACCCTGTTTCTGGATGAGATCGGTGAGCTGCGTCTGGATCTGCAGGCTAAGCTGCTCCGCGCCATTCAGGAGAGGGTGGTGGCTCCGGTTGGTGCGGAGCAACCGGAAGCGGTGGATGTCCGGCTGATTGCCGCTTCCAACCGGGATCTTTACGCGGCCATTGGCCAGGGAACCTTCCGGGAGGATCTCTACTACCGGTTGGGGGTTATTCTTCTGCATCTCCCGCCCCTGCGGGAACGGCGAGAGGATATTCCGGGTCTGGTTGCCCATTTTCTCCTTAAACTCGGCGCTCCCGCCGGGGTGCGATTTTCCGCCGGGGGTTTGGCACGCCTCAAGGCCCATGCCTGGCCCGGCAATATCCGTGAGCTGCAAAATATTGTCGAGCGTGCGGTTATCTTGCGCCAAGGGCTGCTTATCGAGGCGGATGATCTCCAACTTGCTTCGGTCGCCCAGCCTGCACCGGCAAACGGGATTCCGGAAATCCCGGACGAGGGGCTTTCCCTGGAGGCGGTCGAACAGGGGTTGATCAAAAAGGCCCTGGCCAAGGCCAACGGCAATCGTTCCGAGGCCGCCCGTCTGCTTAAGATTCCGCGTCATGTCCTGATCTATCGTCTGGAAAAATTCAAGATCTGATTCTCTGCGCTCAATGAAGAATATTCTCTAAATTCATTGGCGAATATTCTTCATGTTCCTGTTGTTTCTGATGCTTTCTCATACGCTTCCATTCTCTTCACTCCCGCCATGAAAGGGGTTGTCGTCTTCCGTGTCCTGGTGGCATGGCGCTTGCTTTATGGAGTTGCCAGCGGGAGGTACGCATGAATGGGCGCAAGAACCGGAAGCATGATGGGATATTTTTTCAGGTCATTGGGGATGATTGCCATACTGACGCCGCTTTTTTTGGGATTGGGCAACGCTTCCTCTTTTGCCGAACGCCTAAAAAGCACTACGTTTTTGGTGCGTGGGATATCTTGCGATTCCTGCCTCTCTGCCATTGGCGGCGAACTTTTCAAAAAAGAAGGCATGGTGGCTCTGGCGGCCGACCTTAATCGTGGTCTGCTGCGCATTGATCACCGTCCTCCTTTGAGCGAAGAAGTTATTGTCCGGGTGTTGAGCGACCTCGGGTATCCGGCAAAATTAATGCGGGGGCGGGTTGAGATAACAGGTGGAGAGTCGGTGGCGCAGGGTTGCTCCAGTTGTGACCAGCAGGTCTGTTCGGCAACGGCGGCATCCTGGCGGGAGCTTTTCAGAAGAATATTTGGCGGCAATGATCGTTGAGAAAAGGAAAAAAGGAGAGGTGTGATGAAAAAAACATCTGTAGTGGTTGCAGCGGTGGCTATGTGTGTGATGCTGGTTGGCACGGCCATGGCCGGCATCTGGGGGGAGAAGGTGAAAACCCTTACTCCGGCAAAGGGCCGATTGGTAATCCCGGTCGCTTCCGTCAACGACGGCAAGGCTCACTATTTCAAGGCGCAGGCCGCCGATGGTGTCATGGTGACTTTTTTTGTTTTGAAAAGCAATGATGGCGTCATCCGGGCGGCCGTGGATGCCTGTGACGTTTGTTATCGTGCGGGTAAGGGGTACGAGCAGGACGGTGATGAGATGGTCTGCCTCAACTGTGGCCAGCGCTTTGCCTCAGTCAGGATCAACGAGGTCAAAGGCGGCTGTAACCCGGCGCCTTTGACCAGAACCATTGAAGGGGAGAAGTTGGTGATCGCCATGGCAGATATCGATCGGAACAGTTGGTATTGCAAATATAAAAAGTAAGGGGTAACGGCGCGAATGAGTTACGATCTTGAAAAATACCGAGAAAAACGGGAACGGGTTCTGGGGGTAAAAAAACGGGGATTGGGATTTGGCCGGGTGGCGGGTTTTATCTCCCTGGTCATTCTCCTTGGTCTGGGCATGGTGGTTATTCCAAGGTCCATCGCCTTTCTGCAAACCCGTCAGCTTGAGGATGCCATTTACAAATTGTCTGAAGAGCGGGACGGGTCGGAGCGGGTGTTGGCGGAACTTAAAAAGCAGGAAGGGGTGCGGGAGGTGATGGTGGACGCCCATGGCTCACGGGTTGTCGTTACCTTCAATAAGGAGATTCTTGATACGGCAAGGATTTCCGCTTTTTTTCTGAAACAGGGCGCACCGGCGGTGCTGCTTAACGAAGTGAGCCACAGCCAGCGGCTTCACACCATGAAAAAGGAGGCCGCTGCAACCGGAGGCCAGTAGCGGCGACCGGACTGCGCGGGGAAGAAATAGATGAAGCTCTATCATATCTCATGTAACAACCTCAAGCGTCGCAAGGGAAAGATGATCTTTCTCGTTCTCGGTCTGGTGCTCGGGATTGCCACCATCGTTACTCTGTTGTCCATTACCGAAAGCATGACCAGGGATATTGAGGACCGGTTGGACCGGTTTGGCGCCAATATCGTCATGGCCCCAAGGAGCGAAAATCTTGCCCTGAGCTACGGCGGCATTACGGTGGGCGGCGTTAACTATGCGGTCCAGGAGTTTGACGAAAAAGAGATCGCCGGGATTCGGGATATTGAAAACAGCCGGAATCTTGGTGCGGTGGCTCCCAAGGTTCTCGGCGCGACCCAGGTCATGGGGCGGCAAGTGCTCCTTATGGGGGTTGATTTCGTGGTTGAACTTCCGCTTAAAACCTGGTGGCATCTGGACGGAGCCGCCCCTGCTGCCTCAGGCGATCTGATCATCGGGGCAGAGACGGCGGCGGCCCTGCATCTTGCCATCGGTGATACGCTGCAGCTTGGACGTCGGACCTTCACCGTGGCTGCCATCCTCCATGCCACCGGGGCGGCTGAAGACGGCATGATTATCGGCGATCTCCATGCCGTTCAGGAGGTACTGGGCAAAAAGGGCATTGTCTCTTTGGTGGAGATTGCCGCCTTCTGCCGGGATTGCCCGATCACGGAGCTTGTCTTGCAGATTGCTGAAAAATTTCCCGGTGCCAAGGTTACGGCGCTCAAGCAGGCGGTGATGGCCAAGATGCAGTCCGTCGAGTTGTTCAAGGCCTTCAGTTACGGCATTGCCGGTCTGGTGATCTTTATCGGTTCGCTCCTGGTTTTTGTCACCATGATGGGTGCGGTGAACGAGCGGACCCGTGAGATCGGCATTTTTAGGGCTATCGGTTTCAGGCGGGGCCATGTCATGCAGATCATTCTGCTGGAGGCTATCGTTGTCGGGTTTTTGGGCGGCTTTCTGGGTTTTGTCACAGGTAATCTCATCGCCTGGGCGGTACTGCCTTTGGTCATCCCCAACGGCACCTTCGCCGGGGTGAATATCTCTCTCGGTGCCCTGGCCATTCTGCTTTCCATTTCCCTCAGTCTGCTGGCCAGCCTCTATCCGGCCAGAAAGGGCAGCAGTCTGGATCCCAGCGAAGCATTGCGAGCCTTATAAGGAGAAGTAATGAAAACCGGAGAAAAGCAAGTGCATCATCTTATCGAGATTAGAGATGTCGGCAAGGAATATCAAGTCGGCGCGAACACGGTGTGTGCCATTAGAAGCATGAATTTTCATGTGGATGACGGCGAGTTCATCAGCATCATGGGGCAGTCCGGCTCCGGAAAAAGCACCTTGCTGGCAGTGCTTGGCGGGCTCAACCATCCGAGTCGGGGGCAGGTTCTGGTCGATTCCTTGGATGTCTATGGCTTAAGCAGCGAACAGCGGGCCGATTTTCGTAGCGAGTATATCGGTATTATCTTCCAGTCCTTTCAGCTCATCCCCTACCTGACGGTTCTGGAAAACATCAAGCTGCCCATGGCCATCACCGGGATCGCCGCCAAGGAGCAGGACGACATGGCCCGTTCGGTGCTCGATAAGGTGGGGCTTGGTCTCAAGGCCGAGCGCTTGCCGGATCAACTTTCCGGCGGCGAGCAGGAGCGAGTCGCCATTGCCAGGGCTATTGTCAATCGCCCGCCAATTTTATTGGCCGACGAGCCTACCGGCAGCCTTGACAGCGAAACTGCCGAAGGGGTTATGACCCTGCTCCGCCAACTCAACGAGGAAGGATTGACCATTATCATGGTGACCCATAACCCGGACGCCTGCCGCCATGGCAACAGGACTATCCTGGTCAGGGACGGTTTTTGCCTGACGCATTGAGTTCGCCGATAAAATTCAAAAAAAGGATAATTGCCTTTGACAGTCTTCTCTTGAAAATTATACAATAATTGCTGTATGGGTATTGCTGCCTATCCGATAGCATTTTCGGGGCATGGCCCTCGGTTTGCGCCGGAAGGTTCCTTGAAGTGCCTGTGTGGGGTTCCGGATTATCCGGGAAAAGCATGAAACAATACAGCAAGGAGAAGTGTTATGGGAAACAGCATGAAAAAGATCGGGATGATGTGTCTGGCCCTGCTGGCCAGCGCCATGTTTGTCGCTGCGGCTCAGGCGGAACTCAAGATCGGGATCCTGGCCCTGCGGGGTGCGCCCAAGGTCATGGAGGAATGGGGCGCGACCGGGGAATATCTTACCGGCAAGATGGGAGAGCCGGTTACCATTGTCCCGCTGGAGTTTGCCGCCATTGAGCCCGTGGTGAAAGACGGCAAGATCGATTTCATGCTGGCGAATTCCGCTTTTTATGTAGAGATGGAAAAAAAATATGGCGTCAAGGCCATCGCCATGCAGGTCAATTCCGCCGGCGGCAAGCCGGTCAAGGAGTTCGGCGGTGTGATCTTCGTGCGCAAGGACAGCCCTATCCAGACCCTTGCCGACCTCAAGGGCAAGAAGTTCATGGTGGTGAAGTCCTCCTCCTTTGGCGGCGGCCAGATGGCCATGCGGCTCATGCTCCAGAACGGGATCGATTATAAGAAGGATTTTGCCGAATTCAGGGAAGGCGGCAAGCATGACAACGTGGTTCTGGCCGTACAGAACGGGGCCATGGATGCAGGCACGGTCCGGAGCGATACCCTGGAGGCCATGGAAAAGGAAGGCAAGATCAAGATGAGCGATTTCAGGATCATCAACCAGATCAAAGACAGCTTCCCATTTGTTCACAGCACCGAGTTGTATCCCGAGTGGCCCATGGCTGCGGTAAAGCATGTTGATGCCGATAAGGGCAAGAAGCTCGGCGATGCCCTTATCGCGGTTAAGGCTGATTCCGATGCGGCAAAAAAAGCCGGGATTATCGGTTGGGCGCCGGCTGCTGATTTTACCAGTGTACGGGAATGCCTGAAGGCTCTAAAATATGGGGCTTTTGCCAACTGATCTATCTGCGTTTTTGCTTTCAACCTGCTTTGGGTTTTGCCGGCATTATTTTTCATTTTGCCGGCAAAATCCAACGTGTCGCACTTTGTTCAGAAAAAATTATACCGGTTTTGCTGTTGCCAAACTTGACGACTATGCCGGTCTGCTGACCATTATTAAAAAAAATGATGACAAGATCCCTCGGTAATTCAATATAGACAATAAGTTAACATTAAGAGGATTGTGGATGGTTTCGAAAAAAAGAGGGATTGCCGCCAAGTTTATCCTTATCGTTTCAATTTTGGCCCAGAGTTTGATGCTGGTGCTGGCGGCGGTGGCTATTTACACGGCCAGCCACTCCCAGTCCAAGCAGGCGGATGAGTTTATCGGTCGGCTGAAGTCCGAGCAGGCGGAGCAGGAAGAGCTGCTGGTCGGGAAGTTGAGGCAGAAGGGGGATTCAATTGCAGCTCTGCTGGCGCAAACGGGCTCAGCCCTGATCCTCGGGTATGATTTTGATTCCATGACCAGGCTGGCCACCAACGCCAAGAATGACGAAGACGTTGTTTCCGTAGTGTTTTACGGCCCGGACAAGAATGTGCTTGCCCAAGCCAAGGATCAGGAGCAAGCCAAAGAAACCCTGCGCAAGGAGATCCTTTTCGAGGGTAAAGTTATCGGTTTTGTCGAGGTGGGCCTGAGCTTTGCCGGGGTTGAAAAAAATTCCGGCGAAGTCTCCCGTCATATCGAAGAGATGGTGCGGACCACGCAGGATGAATTGGCGGCGGCTTCCTGGCGGTTGGGGATTGTTATCCTTCTCGCCATCGGTTGTGCGGGGCTGTGCCTCTGTTTTGCCGTGTATTGGTGTTTGTCCCGTTTTGTCATTGTCCCGGTTGGTCGAGTCATCACCGGGTTGGAGGACTGCGCGGCCCAGGTGACTTCGGCTTCGGGGCAGCTTTCCGGCGCGGCGCACAGCTTGGCGGACGGCGCTTCCGAAGAGGCCGCATCCTTGGAGGAGACCTCCGCCTCCCTTGAAGAGGTTTCGACCATGGCCCGGCGCAATGCCGACAACGCTGCCGAGTGCAATTCGCTCATGCGCGAGGTGAATGCGGTGATGGGCAAGGCCAATCAGTCCATGGCCGCGCAAACAGCGGCTATGGGTGAAATCTCCAAGGCCAGTGAGCAGACCTCGAAGATTATCAAAACCATTGATGAGATCGCCTTTCAAACCAATCTGCTGGCTCTGAACGCCGCGGTCGAGGCGGCTCGGGCCGGCGAGGCCGGGGCAGGGTTTGCAGTGGTGGCCGATGAGGTTCGCAATCTGGCCATGCGGGCGGCTGAGGCGGCCCGCAACACTGCGGATCTGATCGAAGGTACGGTGAAGAAGGTGAAAGAGGGCGAGGATCTGCTCGTTCAGACCAACGAGGATTTCTGCGAGGTTGCCGAAGTGGCGGCCAAGGTCGGCAGTCTGGTGGATGAAATCGCCGTTGCCTCCGGCGAGCAGACCAAGGGGCTTGATCAGGTCAATTCGGCGATAAGCGAGATTGATCGGGTGACCCAGCAGACCGCAGCCAGCTCCGAAGAGGCGGCCAGCGCTTCGGAAGAGTTGAGTGCCCAGGCCGAGTACATGAAAAAGTATGTGGATGATCTGAGTGCGCTGGTCAGCGGCGGAGGGGGATCGGGTTCCGGCACGGGAAAATCCGGGTCGGCGCCGAGAATGGGCCGGGCGGCCGGCAGGAAGTCCGCGCCGGGTCTGGCTGCACCTCCCGCAGTAAAGGCAGGGAAGTCCGTTGCCCGGGTAACGAACCTCAAGGCCATTGCCGCACCGGCCTCAGGGCAAAAAAAAGGCAAGGATGTTATTCCCTTTGACGAGGATGCGTTCGAGGATTTTTAGGAGTTTGCCGGGAGATAAACAAAAAAGGCCGGGGGCGTCTGCTTCCCGGCCTTTTTTGTGTCAGCGGTTGTACTTTTCTTCGCAGGATAATTTGATTTCCTGCCGGGCATCAGCGAGAACTTTCTTGGCATCGGCCACGTCCTGGCTGATCTGGGCGGCGAGTTCCTCGGGGCCGGAAAATTTTTTCTCTCCCCGCAGGAAGCGGAGCAGATTGATCTTGATCGGCTTGCCGTAGATGTCTTGGTTGAAGTCAAAAATGTGGGTTTCGGCGGAGAGTTTTTGCCCCTCAAAGGTCGGGTTATAGCCGATATTGAGCACACCTCCGTAGCATTTTCCGTCGTATATCACCTGGGTGACATATACTCCCAAGCGCGGGCAGAGATCCTCCTCGGCAATGGTGAGGTTGGCGGTGGGGAAGCCAAGTAACGGTCCGCCGCGCTGCTGGCCCATTCTGACTTCGCCCCGGATCTGGTAGTAACGGCCCAGCAGTTTCTTGACATCGACCATTTTGCCCAAGCCTACCAGCTCCCGAATTCTGGTGCTGCTGGCAAGCATCCCTTCGACATAGTAGGGCTCCACCACCGAGACGGTGAATCCCTTAGTCCTGCCTTGTTCCTTGAGAAAGGGGATATCGCCCTGGCGGCTTTTGCCGAAAGCGTAGTCGTACCCCACCACCAGATCCTGAACCCCGATGGTCTTGCGCAAGATCTCATCCACAAAGGTTTCAGCCGGAGTGTCGGCAAATTCCCGGGTAAAGGGGAGAATGATCAGTGCGTCGATATTGGCCAGGGCGATAAGTTCTTTTTTCTGTTCGGCGGTGGAGATGAGCTTGAGGCCGATGTCGGGGCGGACCACCTTGAGCGGATGCGGCTCAAAGGTGACGGCCACGCTGACGCCCTTGTTCCGGTAAGCTTTGCTCACCACCTCGGAGAAAAGTATTTGATGGCCCAGATGGACGCCGTCAAAGTTGCCGATGGTGACTGCGGCCTTTGGAAAGGGGGCTGGGATGTCGTTGAGATTCGTATATATATCCATGTGGTCGCGGGAGTCCTGAATTTGTGTGCCCATACAATAGGCGACAACCTGGAAAAGGTCAAGCCGCCGAATGGAGAGATTTTGTCTGGAACCATGATTGGCTGAGCCGTGGCTGTAAAATGGCGTGAAGGAACCGTGCTGATCCGGCGAGTTTTATAAGGAGCCCAAATGAACCGGGGAAGAAAAAACATGTTATTTTTCAACGGCTCCTAAATTGTCTTGACAAACACCCTCCTGAAAAATTAATATCGCTTCTCACGATGTGCCGAAGTGGCGGAATTGGTAGACGCGCTAGGTTCAGGGCCTAGTGGGTGCAAGCCCGTGGAAGTTCGAGTCTTCTCTTCGGCACCATTAATAAAATTAAAGGGTTAACTCATTTTTGAGTTAACCCTTTTTTTGTTTTTCTGTTTATCTCGCTAAAGAATGGCTAAAGGCTTAAGTCTTAATTATTCCCAGGCTGAATAAATATCTTTGGGTTGTGCTGATCTGGCTATGTCCAAGTAGCATCATGATTTGGAATAAAGGCATATCTTCATTAGCCCAAATGCTTGCTCTTCTTCTCCTTAGCCCATGCCAGTTCCAAGCAGGATGTTTTAGTGATTTAACCTTATCCTCTAAAAAACGAGGATAAGCATCCCACTCTTTAAAAACTTTGCCTTCCCCTCCTGGTTTTATATATTCCGGTTTTGGAACAAAACGTGGAGAGCGAGCTGAGTTTTTGCTTTTACGGGTGTACAGTACAACATGTTTGTCTGCCACATCGTTATAGCTTAGGGATATGGCTTCATTGATTCTTGAGGCGGTGTCATACACAAATTGAATTAATAATTGTTGTGCCGGTGAACAAATTTCTTTCACCTCAGTAATCATTTCTTCTGTTGGGATAAAATTTACAGAACGGTCTTCCGGAAGTTTTGACAAACCATCGCATGGGTTCTTCATCTCTATGCCTAACCTTGTAATTGCATAGTTGAAGCATGCTCTGGCTGCGGTGAAAAGCTTATTGGGCCTTGAATTAGTAAGATTTTCTTTTTTGCATCTTTTAACCTCATTCAAAACAAGATCGGATACCATTCTTTTTGTAACATCATTGGCTATTATATTTCCCCATGCTTGTAGCATTTGCTTGCAAAGCCTTTTGTTGTCTCGGTAATACTCCTGATTTCTGGTCAAGTTGAGATAGTCCAACCTGTGGGTAAAAAGGTCCAAAAGTGAAATTGCGACTACGGGACTTCTAGCTAATTCGTCTAATTCTTTAAGTTTGTCTCGCTCGGCACCCGCATATTCTCTTTTCGTAAGGAATATCGCCTTTGAATGGTATTTCTGTCCCAGATACTGTCCAGAATAAAACCACCTGGCTCCTTTTTTTAATTTTCGTGAATATTGCCCCAACAGTATCACCTCCTTCGCGTAGTTTATTTTAGCGAATTTTCTGTAGCTGTAAATGTGTCGGTCTATTAATTTCCTTGATTTTCCACTGAGTGGAGAATTATGCTGAATTATCAAAGAAAGTAGGTTTTTAAGGTGGCGCGGATTTAAATTTACTCAAAAAAATTAAGGTTAGGTGGATAGGGATACATGACGGAGGTCGTTATGGGTCCTTATCTGGCGGTCGAAGAGGTTGCTTTGCTTTTTGGAAGGTCCGGGAAGTGGGTTTATTCCAACAAGGAACAAATTCCGGGATTTTTCAGACTGGCTAAAAGCATCTTCTTCGACAAGGAAATCTTAATGAGTGAACTTAAAATCAGAGCTGCACGAAAACCTGCCAGGAAATCACCTGAAGGCGTCCATGACGCCCATGGCTTGCTTTCCTAACCCTGAGCCTCCTGGCCATGCCGGGGGGCTTCTTTTTTTTCGTCCATAAACATTCCTTCTGCGCCGGACAAATTGTCCTCCTTCCCTCGATCCATTATCAAGTTTAAGACCTTTTCAGTCTCATTCAAGACCTGTAGGCAAGCTGTATACACGCTCATGTCCATTTTTTCAGCATAGCGCGCAATATATAGATATGAGTCGCCAATCGTCTTCTTGGTGCTCATACCCACAAGGCAACAAAGTGCCTGGGCTGAAAGCTCTGCCACAACTTCTTGAATCGGATTTTGACCGGGAGTCAACTTGCCGACCAGCCTCTCATGGGCACAGTGGGCCAATTCATGAAAGAAATTAACCTCATCCGGGGATGCAAGGCAAATCTCTTTTCTGGAAGATGAATAATACCCGTAGTAGGAGTAATTTCCGGGAATAGCCTTGACAGAAATCCCCCATTCCTTAGCTCTTTCAAGCAGGGGCAAGCTTGGCAAATCAATCTGCTCATAACTCAAGGGTTCCCCCTCAGTGTCCTCTACTCGAAACACTGGCCGGGACAAAAAACCAATAAGGACATTTTCGTCTTCTCCTGTCGCCTTGTTCGCAAATTTTCGGAAGCTTGGGACCAGAATATGAATGGCCTTGCTGCCTTTTTTTACATTTCTACCGATCTCTTGCCACTGCCGGAATCCTCTCGCATCATGGGTGCCAGACAGGAACATGATTGTCCTGTTCAGCTTTGACCAATGTCCAGCAGGGACATCAGCCATGGGAAACATACTGAAACCAACAGCCTCCGGGATGTCGCCTGTTTTGAATCTGTTAATAATACAGTCCAATGTTTGTTTTACTTTTTTGTTCATGTTCGTCTCCATAGTGTTGTGTTTTGAGTAAATAATGACAAACCACCAGAAAATTGCGGCTCTGGCGGCAACGGAAGAAAGGATTTAGATATAAGGGGGATAAAGAAAGGGTGCCGGAAACGGTGATTTTATAAAAAAACCGTCTGGCCTTGATTTCAAGCCAAACTTTACCGGCCCGAAAATATGATTTTAGGGATTTTGAATGTGCGATGATTTCAGAAGAAATCTGAAATCAATATATTATCCTAGCAAACTTTCATATTTTTGTCAATAGTTTCAATATTTTATGTTGGAAATGCTGCTTGAAATTTCAGGTATCTGGAGGGGAGGACTTAAAATCCCTCGGGGGCAACCCTGGGGTCGCTCGTCAATAGTGGACACCAAATCATTACGCAGCTCGTTGTAGTTGGTAAAACCGGCTTTCAAAGGCGGCCGGGGAAAGATAACTAAGTTTTTTCTGCTTTCTTTGGCGATTATAGAAAATCTCAATGTACTCCCGAATATCCCGGATAGCTTCTTGCCGGGTTTGGTAGCGCCGATGGTAGATCAGTTCAGTTTTCAGTGTGCCCCAGAAGCTCTCTATCGGGGCGTTGTCGTAACAGTCGCCCTTGCGGCTCATGGAGGACTGCATCTTGAATTTTTTCAGTAAGTTATTGTATTCCCGTGAACAATACTGACTGCCGCGGTCCGAGTGATGAATAAGACCAGCCATAGGCCGCTTGGCTGCAACCGCTTGCAGCAGAGACTGGCTCACCAGATTTTTGGTCATGCGACTGCTCATGGCATAACCGACGATCTCTTTCGTATGCAGATCCTTATGTCCGGCCAGGTAAAGCCAACCCTCATCGGTGGGGATGTAGGTGATGTCGGTCGACCAGAACAGATTCGGGGCTGGGGCCGCAAAATCCTGAGCCAGCAGACTGCTGGCCACCGGCAAGGAGTGTTTCGAGTTGGTCGTGGCCTTAAATTTCCTTTTCTGGCGACAGCGAAGCCCAAGTTCCCGGCGCAAACGCTTGATCCGGCAAACTCCTACTTGCACCCCATGGTCCGCCAAATCTTCTTGCAAACGCTCCACGCCATAACTCTCCCTGGTCCGGCGGTGCGCGGCTGTGATCTCTACCGCCAAACCGGGCATCGTCCTGTTTCCTTCGAGACAGGGGCCGGATGCGCCAAGCATGATAACCGCTCAAGGAAACCGAGAAAATTCGGCTCAGCAGCGGCAGTGGATAGGTGAATCGCATTTCATCCATCAGCGCGTACCGGGCAGCGATTCCTTGGCAAAGTACGCAGCGGCTTTTTTTTAGGATATCGCGCTCCATCCTGACCATGACCAATTCTCGCTTGAGCTTGGCCAATTCCACCTCAACCTCTGTCAAGGGCCGCCGATTCTTGCCGATATTGCCAAGTTTTCCGGCCTTGGCCGCCCGCACCCAGGCTTCCAAGGTGCTTTTAGGCAAAGAAAGACGTTTGGCGGCTTCTCCTGCGGAAAGACCGTCCTCCAACACCAACCGGGCGGCCTCTTCCCGAAACTCCTTCGTGTACCGGCCATACGGAATCTTTTCCATGTTGACACCTCCGTTCTGTAATATGAATGGTCAGAATTTTGGTGTCCATTTTTTTCAACCTACCTCACTTTAGCCATGGGGATTTAGCAGATTTACAGCACCATACACAAAACCATGATGCAATTGAATCCGATTCAGTATAAACTTGAGTAGCATCCCCGTTCTCCTTTTCTGACACTGGATTTTTTGGTCGAAACCCATAATGCCGGATTTGAAGACGGGGTACTCTTTTTTCTCATTAACAGGATAGCTGTTCAGGTCTCTTTATTACTATCAGCTACCCCGCAGATTCTGCGGATGAACCGAAGTTGCTAACCAACTCGCGAGGTGAACGGTTTGGTCTACACTATCTCCGAACGACATTACTTTTGAAATTAAAAGAGGAGGCACCCCCCATGCAAATGATGGAAATCAAGAAAATGGCCAAGCAGATTGGAGTTAATTCCAGCAAGATGAAGAAGACGGAATTGATTCGTTCGATCCAGACAAGCGAAGGCAATAACCCCTGCTTTCAGATGGCAAAGGATCATTGTGCTCAAGCGGACTGCCTGTGGCGAAAGGATTGCCTGTCGATGTAGCACAAGGCAATAAAGTGGACAATAATCGCAACCGTCGGTATAGCGCCACCCTCTATCTCAGTCCAGAGGCGTTCGAACTACAAAAATCGCTTAACGCCGTGTCCGTCAGTGGCGGGTAGCACAGGTAGGACTATGCAAGAAATTATCTTCCAGATATCCGGTCTCAACACCTCTGAGCAAGTCAATTTTATTCTCAGTGAACAGGAACTGCTTGACCTGCGGGAGCAGGCTGGCGACCAACCTCTCTCGCCTCTTATTGTTAAAAAAATTGAAAGTAAATCACGACGACATGGTTATCTCCTGGCCACTGACGTCACCGACCTGTACAAGGTTGCCAAAGAGATAATTGTTGCAGGGGAAAGAAGTTTTTCTTTACACGGATATCCGCTTGAACAGCCGACTGTTGCCAATCATCAGCCCCAAGGCGATGATCTTATCCCTACTGCAGGAAGCATCTCGCAGCCTCTGGTCAGTTACGGTTATCAGAATCCAATCCATGACTTGGAAAAACTGCAATCTCACATATTACAACGGGAAATGATCCCACTTCTGTGGAATAACGCGACTGGATTCGAGACATCCAATCTATCTCAGCAATTTCCACTCCTTACCGGGCCAGAAGCCACCAACCTGAAAGATCCACGGCAAGCACTTCGGTTCATTATCAACAATTCTCAGCATCGAACCTGCTACATCTTTGAGGACATCCATCATTTTATCGGTGATAAAAACAGTATCGGGCCAACTTTTGGCGAAATCAGGTCGTTGGTAAAAGAATTGTATCGCGCCCTGCGGGACAGAAACGAACAGGTTTATTTTTTCGTCCCATCTTCCTATGAATGGCCGGTGGAAATTTACGGATTTCTTGAAAAATCCGTATTGAACCGGGACAGTGAGCACCATAAAAGGTTGGAGCGCTTCGCCGAATTGATGACCTCGGCGGCATATATCAAAAAGATTAAACCGGTGATCGGCAGCAAAGCCCTCATAAGTAGAATAATTCAGACCCTGGCCCAGAAAGAAAGCAACAACCCTTTGCTGGTCGGCCATCCCGGAGTTGGAAAAACCGCCCTTGTCGAAGGCTTTGCCATCGCCCTCTTTAATGGCGATGTCCCGCCGGTTCTGCAGGAAAGAATGCTTTACAAACTTTCCTTAAGCAGCTTGGTGGCCGGCACGAAATATCGTGGCGAAATGGAAGCCCGGCTCGAAGAGCTTATGGAAGCGGTTTCTCAGCATAAGGATGAAATTATTCTTTTTATCGATGAGATACATGGCCTGCTCGATGCCGGGATGGCAAAGGGCGGTTTCGGCATCGGCGACATCCTTAAACCGGTGCTGTCTCGAGGCGAATTTCCCTTGATTGGCGCCACTACCTTTGCGGGTGCCGATCATCTTGCCATGGATACGGCCTTGACCAGAAGGTTTAAAACCATTGTGCTCGATGAGCCTTCACCGGAAAGCACGCTTGAAATTATGCGCGGTGTCCGGTCAAGCTTTGAACAGCACCACCACATAGAAATTGACGACAGTGCCTTGTCTGCGGCGATCAGGCTTAGCGGCAAGTCAGGCAATACCCAGTTTCTTCCGGGCCGGGCCATCGCCCTTATTGACTGTACCGCAGCCTATTGCCGAATGAATGGGCTAACCATGGTGAGGGAGATTGATGTTCTACGGGAAGTGAAAGAGTAGGAGGGGGAACCAAATTATCTAGGAGTCTGTCGGGGTTTCCCGTGATATAATTATATGAGGTCTCCCCGAATTGATTCCGGTTGGGTAAATTGTTGCTGTAACCCTCGTGCTGTTTACCCGCAGGTGTCCTGCGGATGGTTATCCATGGATTCCATGATAACCACTGGTCTTTCTCAACCTATCCGGCCAAGATGTGCAGCTTTTTCAGGCTATAGGCCATGCAGACGAGGAACCACTCCCCTTGTGCTGCCTCATATCCGCGCAACAGAAAACTCCTGAACCCCATCACCGCCTTAATGACCCCGAAGACAGGCTCCGAGGTGACCTTGCGCAACGCGTAGATACTTTTGCCGTCCTTTGTTTTCAGTCTATGCCGCATTCGCGTCACGGAATCCGCATTCTCCGGCAAGGTCGGCGGCTCGCTGAACCGATCAAATGGCGACTGGTTGTGCTGCTCCCGGCCCACGGCAATATACGGGGTTATTTTCTTGCCCTCGCAAGCATATCGATCCAGAACCTGATATTCCATGGACTCGTCGGAAAGGTTGTACAGCGACTGCAAAATCAGCATCTTGAACAGCAAAACCGCATCATAGCCACTGACACCGGCGTTGGACTTTCTTTCCTTGACCCGGGCTTGTTCGAGAATCGGTCGAAACAGTTTGAGCCAATGCGTTTTGGGGTAGCCCTGGATGACCCGGTTAAACTTCGTGCGGCCACCATTGCTTGGGAATAATTGTCCATGCTTTTAGGAACGGTAGTTGACTGAGCAATTCAAGGACGCGATACTTTCACGCCATAAATATCTGCGGCAATATCCTGTTCCAAGGCAATCTGGGTGTTCTCTACCTGGAGGACATATGCCGGAAATTTCTGACGAATTTTGATCCTCTTCCCTGGGGCGATGCCAAAAGAGACGAGCTTGCCGATCAGCACCGGGTCTTCCTTGCGAATGAAAGAAATCCTTACTTCGTCGCCAATCTCCATGGTCGTGACCGGATTCACAAACGATTTCACTGAACTTTCAGAACGATGACAGCACTCGCCTTCAGGAATGGCGGACCCGTGCGGGCACTCTTTCGGGTGGCCGAGCAGGGTGCAGATAGCCTCGGTGAGGCCTGGCGCCAGGGTGTGTTCATATTCGCAGGCTGATTCCTCTATTTCGTCAAACGGCATGCCCAGCACATCTACGAGAAGGCGTTCGGCCAATCGGTGTCTGCGGATGATCGGCCTTGCCTGATCCCGGCCCATTTCTGTCATGCAAATATCAGGGCCGTTGATTTTTACCAGCCCCATCTTTTCAAGTTCAGACAAAACCTCATCATCTACGACATAGCCATTTTCATTTTCATGCTCAGCCTTGACAGCTTCCACGGTGCAGCGGCCCTTTTCTTCAAAACGCCAGATTGTTTCAAGAATTTCATCGGTTACGTATATAGCTTTCATCGGCAACTCCTACCACAAATATGCGGAATGATTTTTAATTTTTTAGTATCGGCAGCGTAATTGTGAACGTGGTTCCCTTGCCTTGTTCAGACTCACAGATTATTTTTCCATTGTGATCGACAATAATGTCATTGATGATCGCCATTCCGAGGCCAGTCTCTTTGCCGCGCTCCTTGGTAGTGTAAAAAGGCTCAAAGATTTTCGCTCTCACCTCCGGGGGCATGCCGCTTCCATTGTCGGAATAACGAATAACTATCTGATCGTCTTTTTCGGACATAACGACATTGATCGCGCCACCCCCCACT